>DATMGU010000126.1:0-267704 GCA_035555315.1 Allostellaceae bacterium | reverse complement strand
ACCCGATCGCCTCCAACATCATGCTGGGTCCCGACGGCCAGGTCATGCTGGTCGATTGGGATCAAGCGGCCAACGCGGATCCCTGCTGGGACCTTGGCATCTTGCTGGCGGAGGGCGTGCCGTTCGATCGGGCCGCGCGGCAGATCCTGTCGGAGGGCGTCCAGGCGCCGGAGCGGGAGGCGATCCTGGCGCGCTGCCGCCTCTACGGCATCGCCGACGACATCCTGTGGGGCCTGCGCGGATTGCTGCTGTCGGCGACGACCCGGCGGGTCGATGTCGAGTTCTTCAAATACGCCCAGTGGCGTCTCCTGCGCGCCAGACTGGCGCTGCGCGATCCGCGGTTCGAGGAGAGATTGCGCAGCCTATGAGGGACCGAGGCCTATGAGATACCGGGGATCGACGAGATGGTGACGCTGGCCCACGCTCTCGGCGACGGCGTCGACGCGGCCGATCGGCTGCTCGCGGCGGCGGTCGGCCGGGTGCCCGGTTGGGCCGGTCGCGGCTTCACCTACCAGCCGGTCGGCGGCGGCATCACCAACGCGAATTACCGTATCGCGCCGGTGGATGGCGACGAGACCTATTTCGTCAAGATCCCCGGCATCGGCACGGAGATGTTCATCGATCGACGCGCCGCCAATGATGCCGCCCGCCATGCCCATGCGCTCGGCCTGGGGCCGGAAGTCCATCATTTCTTCGACGATACCGGCATCGAGATCTCGGCCTTCGTCGAGGGGCTGCGCTCCTGCAACAACGCGGATTTTCAGCAGGCTCCGATCCGCATGATGGCGATCGATTGCTATCGGCGCTTCAATGGCGGCCCGCTGCTGGCGCTCACCAAGACGGTATTCGACATGATCGACGAGCATGCGGATCAGGTGCGGGGGCTCGACGGTCATTTCCCGGAAGATTTCGTGTGGCTCGATCGGCAATACCGCCGGGCGCGCGCCGCGATCGAGGCCTCGGGGCTGGATCTCGTGCCGTGCTTCAACGACCCGATGCCGATGAATTTCATGATCGACGGCAGTGGCGCGCGGATGTTGCTGATCGATTTCGAATACGCGTCGAACAACGATCGCTGCTACGAGCTGGGGATTTGGTTCGGCGAGATGTTCTTCACCGAAGCGGTCGAGCACGAGCTGATCGAGCGCTATTTCGGCAGGGTCGAGCCCTCGATCGTCGCGCGGTGCCAGATCCACAAGGCGCTCGCCGACATCAAATGGGGATTGTGGTCGAGCATCCAGGAAAAGCTGTCGGCGCTCGATTTCGATTTCTCGAAATACGGCGCCTGGAAATTCATGCGTGCCCGATCGGTCATGCACGACACGCGATGGGAAAGCTGGCTGCGCCAAGCCTGAAGGGGGGAAGCGGGATGAGCGACATGTACGATACCGTCATCGTCGGCGCCGGATCGGCCGGCTGCGTCCTCGCCAACCGGCTTTCGGCCGATCCGGCGCGCCGGGTCCTGGTGCTGGAGGCGGGCGGCGCCGCCCCGTTGAACTCCGATATCCCGGCGAATTGGGTGGCGATGTTCAACACCCATGTCGATTGGGGCTACCATACGGAGCCTCAGGTTGGCTGCAGGATGCGGCGGATCTACTGGCCGCGCGGCAAGATGATCGGCGGCTCGGGCTCGATCAACGCGATGGTCTATATCCGTGGGCTGCCGTCGGATTACGACCGCTGGGCGGCGCTCGGCTGTCCCGGCTGGGGCTGGGACGACGTGCTGCCCGTGTTCATCGGGTCGGAGGACAACCGTCGCCACGGCGGCTCGCCTTATCACGGGGTGGGTGGCACCCTTACCGTATCCGACGTTCCCTATGTCGATCCGACCGAACGTCTGTGGCTGGAGGCCGCGACGGCGACGGGGATTCCGTCCAATGACGACTTCAACGGCGCGACGCAGGAAGGGGTCGGGTTCTTCCAGTTGACGGTCAAGGATGGCGAGCGCTTCGGCACCGGCAAAGCATTCCTGCGGCCGGTGTTGAGCCGACCCAACCTCACGGTATCGACCGGTGTCCGCACGATCCGGGTGGTCATGGATAAAGGCCGTGCCACGGGGGTCGAGTATCTGGAGAAAGGGCGCTTGCGGATCGCCCATGCGGCACAGGTGGTGCTGTCATCCGGCTCGATCGGCTCGGCGCAGCTCCTGCTGCTGTCGGGCATCGGGCCGGCGGCGGAGCTTCGCGCGGTGGGGGTGGACCCGGTCCATGATCTGCCCGGCGTCGGCAAGTCGCTGCAAGACCACATCAACGTGCCGATCACCTTCGCGGCGAGGGGCCGTGTCGGCATCGGCGGCATGGGCGAGGCGGAATTGGACGCGGCCCTGGCCGAATGGCACGAGAGCCGCACCGGTGCGCTGACCTCGTCCTGGGTGGCGGCGGGTGGCTTCGCCCGCAGCGCGCCCTCGGTGGCGGAACCCGATCTCCAGCTCTATGGGGTGATCTCCGGCCATCGCGATCATGCCCGCTACCTGAGCGCGGTCGCCGGCATCACCCTGCATGCGACGCTGCAGCGTCCCGACAGCCGCGGCGAACTCACGCTTCGCTCGGCCGATCCGCTCGATCATCCGGCGCTGGATCCGCGCTATTTCTCGAGCGATCCGGATGGCTCCGATCTCGCGACCCTGGTGGCGGGGGTCAAGCTCAACCGGCGGATCGCGGCGCAATCGCCCCTGCGGGAGCTGATCGCCGGCGAGATCACGCCCAGTGCCGAGGCGCGGTCCGACGACCAGATCGCCGAGTTCATCCGTGGCCATTGCACGACGCTCTACCATCCGACCAGCACCTGCCGCATGGGCAGCGACCCGCTGGCGGTGGTCGATCCGACGCTCAAGGTGCGGGGCGTCGACGGTCTTTGGGTGGCGGATGCCTCGGTGTTTCCCTGCATGGTCTCGGGCAATACGAACGCGCCGACGATCATGGTGGCCGAACGGGCCGCCGCGATGATCGCAGCGGGATAAATCATCAAGGGATTTTGCGAAAATTGGGCGAGTAAGCCCTTGGACATTAAACCGTAAGTCGGGCATCTAATCTCCGGTAATCTTCTGGAGAAGCGGCCATGTCTCTGACCCGTCGTTCGGCTTTGGCGTCGCTGGCCGGTCTATCGGCCAGCCTGGCCTTGCCGGCCCTGGCCCAAACACCCGCCAGACCTTCCATCACCAGGCGGATTCGCCATCTCGCTTATAGCGACCAGGGCGGTCGCCCGGACGGCGTGCAGGTCATGGTCAGCCGCAAGCATCTCTATGTGGGCCATATGTTCAGCAATGGCGTGACCGTCATCGATGTGGCGAACCCGTCGCGGCCCAAGCCGCTGCGCTTCATCGCAGCACCGCCGAACACGCGGACACACCACCTGCAGACGAGTGGCGACCTGATGCTGGTGGTATGCGGGGCGGACATCCCCACCATCGGCAAGTACAACCCGCTGCAGTCGTATTACCAACAGTCCTTCGCCGGCACCATGTCCGGTGAATTGGAGTTCGCGGCCGGGCTGAAGATCTTCGATATCTCCAAGCCGGCGGAGCCGCGGGAGATCGCGTTCCTGAACATCCCGGGGATCGGGCTGAACCGCTTGTGGTATGTCGGCGGCCGCTACGCCTACCTTTCCGCCCATATGGATGGGTTCACCGATCATATCCTGGTCGTGGTGGACATGACGGAGCCCAGCAAGCCCGAGATCGCCGGCCGCTGGTGGCTCCCCGGCATGTGGCGGGAGGGTGGCGAGACGCCAAGCTGGTCCAACCAGCGCGTCGCCCTGCACCACATGATCGTCGCGGGCAATCTGGGCTACGCCGCGTGGCGGGATGGCGGCTTCACGATCCTGGACATCGCCGATCCCGCGAAGATCAAGCTGCTCTCCCATGTGACCACCACGCCGCCGTTTCCCGGCGGCACGCATACGCCACTGCCGCTGCCGGGACGCAAGCTGGCCGTGATCCTGGACGAGTCCACCGGCCTCGCCTGCGCCAAGGGGCTCAGCTACACGTGGCTCTACGACGTACGCAGCCCGGAGAACCCGGTCTCGATCGCGACGCTACCCACGCCGAAGGACCAGGCCTGGTGCCGCCCCGGCGAGAATTTCGGACCGCATAACCTGCACGAGAACCGCCCGGAGACCTTTCAGAGCGAGGAGATCCTGTTCGCGACCTATCACAATGCCGGCCTGCGCATCTTCGACATCCGCGACGCCTTCGCGCCCAAGGAGATCGCAAGCTACGTCGCCCCGCCACCCACCCGTATCCTGGACCCGCGCCCCGGCTACGCGCTGGCGCCGCAATCCTGCGACATCAACGTGCAAGCCGACGGGACCATGTATCTCAGCGACTGGAACGCCGGGCTGCATGTCCTCCATTACGAAGGGTGAGCTCGCGGCGATGCGGACCCCCATCCCTCGCTGATCCGAGGCAGAGGTCGACACGCATTTTGAAGTACGGCTTATCGGGAGGCCCTATGCCTGAAGATACCACCCGCTGGACCGTCTCGGTGTCCAAGGATACCGACATCGCGGTGCGAAGCTTCTTGGCCCAACGAGGCCTGCAGCGCGTTTTTCTCGTGACCGGCGACAAGCGTGACCCTCTGGGGCTCAGGCTCTATGAGGGTACCAGAATCGTCACGGTGCGTGACTTTCTCACCTCGAACAGGCGGTTGCCATGACGGCCGGGATCGTAAAAACCAGGATGTCGCCAGACCAGGAGCGCGCTGGAGGGCTTCGCTTCGAGGCTCTGAAATCTCACCCGCGATCGGGCTGGGCGGACGATGCCCGGCGGATCGCCGAGGGTGACGATGACGGCTTGGTGCTTGGCGGGTTCGGCAATGACGGGGACGACGCATTGGCGTGGTGAAGCGTGCGGGGAGGCGGCCATCGGCGGCATCCATGAACCCCCCACGGATGCGGCCGATGGATCAGACCTGCTGCGTGATATCGGCCGCCTTCTTCGCCAGCAGATCGCTTTTCAGCACCGGCTTCCGACCCTTCTCGAACCGCGAGAAGGCGAAGGGTGTCGGGTCCACGATGGGGGCGTCGCCGGTCACAAGCTCGGCGGCCAGGCGCCCGGCCGCGGGCCCGACGCCGAAGCCATGGCCGGAGAAGCCGGTGATGAGGAATAGCCCGGGCGTCGTCTCCACCGGCGAGATCACCGGCACGGCGTCCGGCGTCACATCGATCAGCCCGGCCCACATCTGCTCGATCTTCGCCTGTCGGAACACCGGGAACACCGCTTCCAGATTGCGGCGGGCCTTGTTCATGTCCGCGACCAGGGGCTTCGGGTCAAGGATGCGGACCCGTTCGAAGGGCGAGACCTCGTCCATCGTCCAGGGGCGCGAGAGCCGGATCTCCTCGGCGAAGCGGTGGCCGAGGCGCAGGCGCATCGTCTGCCACTCCAGAACCACCTGCGGCAGGAAGTCGAAGAAGTAGCGGAAGCTGTCGGGAACGATCTGGACCTCGTTCGACTGGCCATAGGCGATGTTGTACCCGCCGTCCCGCCGCTTGCGCAGGCCGAACCCGTTTCCCTTGGTGGAGATCTCCGGTCCGCCTTCCAGCGGGGCGGTCCGCATGACGTTGCCCAGGATCTTGAGCTGGGGCAGGCGGATGCCGAGCGTGTCGCACATCAGGCTGGACCAGGCGCCGCCCGCCAGCACGACGGAGCCGCAGCGGATGCGTCCCTTCTCGGTCATCACGGCGGCGACCTTGCCGCCGGCGGTCTCGACCCCGCGCACGGCGCAATTGGTGAACACCAAAGCGCCCGCCGCCTGCGCGCCGCGCGCGATCGCCGGGGCCGCCATCTGCGGCTCCGCCCGTCCGTCCGTCGGCGAGTACAGCGCGCCTTTCCAGTTTCCCTGGACGCCCGGCACCAGGCGCTCGATCTCGTCCGCCGAGATCAGGCGGGAATCGAGCTGGTAGAGCCGCGCTTCCTCCTCCCAGCGTTCGGCCGCCGCCATCTCGCCGCCCGTGGCGCAGAGCGCCAGGATGCCGCATTGGTCCCAGCCGGTGTCGCCGCCGATGCGCTGGTTCATCCCGCGCCACAAGCGCAGGCTCTCATTGCTCAGCGGAATCTCGCGCGGGTCGCGGCTTTGCGTGCGGCACCAGCCCCAGTTGCGGCTGCTCTGTTCGGCGCCGATCTCGCCCTTCTCGCACAGGGCGACGCGGATGCCCTTTTCCGCCAGGAACAGCGCGGTGCTGACGCCGGCGATGCCGCCGCCGATCACCACCACGTCGGTGTCGGCCGGAAGCGTGGGCGATGGGATCACAAGATCGACGGGTGGCCCCAAGACGCGGCTCCTTTCCTAAGCAGGCTTCTATTGGAGGGGACACGGTTGCGGCGAGTTGCCCGTGTGTCAATGACGTTATCGCACATCTGAAGGCTCTCGCAGTCACATAAGACTTGCAAAATGATAGTGACATAGAAAGTGACTATCTATATGATAGCTACATAGGTTGGATCGCGATCGGGCGGTCCTGCGAGGATGTCCGGCGGGGTGCTTCATGAGCAGTCAAGTGATCGATCGGGTTTCGGTGGCGCCGCCGGCGATCGGCAAGGCCGGGTTGCCGGTCAAGCGGCTGGGGCTCGTCGGCGCCGCCTTGATCATCGGTCTCGGGGCCGCCTGGTATGGCCATGACTGGTGGACTATCGGTCGGTTCATCGAAAGCACCGACGATGCTTATGTCGGCGGTGATGTGACGGTCATCGCACCCAAGGTCGCGGGCTTCATCGCCGAGGTGGCGGTGACGGATAATCAGGCGGTACGCGCCGGCGACCTGCTGGTACGGCTCGACGATCGCGATTACCGGGCGGCCTTGGCCAAGGCGGCGGCGGCGGTGGATCTGCAGCAGGCCACGTTGGCCAATCTCGATGCGACCCGCCGGCTGCAGCAAGCGGTAATCGCCCAGGCCGAAGCGGGCATCGTCGCCACGGATGCCGAGATTGCCCGCTCCCGCTACGACCAGGTCCGGTACAAGGAGCTCTCGGCCACCGCCGCGGCCTCGGTCCAGTCGTTCCAGAAGGCGGATTCCGACTACAAGCAGGCGCTCGCCCAGGGCCAGCGCAGCCGGGCGGCGTTAGAGGCGGCGCAGCGTCAGCTCGACGTGATCGACACGCAGAAGCAGCAGACGAACGCCTTGCTCGCCGGCGCCATCGCCGATCGCGATACCGCTCAGCTCAATCTCGGCTATACCGAATTGCGGGCCCCGGTCGATGGGGTGGTCGGCAATCGCAGCGCTCGTCTCGGTGCTTTTGCCACGGCCGGCGCCCAACTGGTGGCCCTTGTGCCGGCGCGGGGCCTCTGGGTCGACGCTAATTTCAAGGAAAGTCAGCTCGCCCACCTGAGTCCCGGCTTGCCGGTGACGATCGCCGCGGATGTATTGCCGGGCGAGGTGTTTCACGGCCATGTCGCGAGCCTCTCGCCCGCGACCGGCGCCCAATTCAGCGTGCTGCCGGCGGAGAACGCCACGGGCAACTTCACCAAGATCGTGCAGCGCGTTCCCGTGCGTGTCCTGCTCGATGGCGACGCCTCGCAACTGGGCCGGCTGCGCCCCGGCCTGTCGGTCACCGCCGCCGTGGATGAGCGTCCCGCCAAACAGGCCGCGCCGTGAGCGCCGCACCCCCTATCGCCGCATCCGCCGCCCAACCGGCGGAGTTGTCGGATCTCGCGAAGGTTTTCGCCTTCTCCGTCATGTGCGTCGGCTTTTTCATCGCTCTGCTGGACATCCAGATCGTCTCCGCGTCGCTGCGCGACATCGGCGGCGGCTTGTCGGCCGGGGCGGATGAGACCGCCTGGGTGCAGACCAGCTATCTGATCGCCGAGATCATCGTCATCCCGTTGTCGGGCTGGCTGTCGCGGGTGATGTCGACGCGTTGGCTGTTCTGCGTCTCCGCCGCCGGCTTCACCGCGACCAGCCTGCTGTGCGGCTGGGCCTGGGACATCCAGAGCATGATCGTCTTCCGGGCGCTGCAGGGCTTTCTCGGCGGCTCGATGATCCCGACCGTGTTCACGACCGCCTTCGCGTTCTTTCGCGGACCGAAGATCGTCGTCGCGGCGGCCACGGTCGGCGCCCTGTCCTCTCTGGCGCCCACTTTGGGGCCGACGGTCGGCGGCTGGATCACCGATAATTATTCCTGGCACTGGCTGTTCTTCATCAATCTGGTGCCCGGCATCTTCGTCGCCGTGGTCGTGCCGATGTTGGTCCGCGTCGACAAGCCCAACCTGTCGCTGCTGCGCGGCGCCGATTACCCCGGCATGGCGCTGATGGCGGTGTTTCTCGGCTGTCTCGAATATACCTTGGAGGAAGGCCCGCGCTGGGGCTGGTTCGATGACGAAACGATCACCACGACCGCCTGGATCGCCGGCATAGCGGGGCTGGCCTTCATCTGGCGCAGCCTCACCCACCCACAGCCGATTGTCGATCTCAGGGCCCTGAAGAGCCGCAACTTCTCGCTCGGCTGCTTCTTCTCCTTCGTCACCGGCATCGGCATCTTCGCGACGATCTACCTGACGCCGCTGTTTCTCGGCCGGGTACGCGGCTTCAGCGCGTTGCAGATCGGCGAGGCGGTGTTCACGACCGGCGTGTTCCAGGTCTGCGCCATCCCGGTCTATACCTTCTTTGCCAGGCGGATCGATCTGCGCTGGCTGATGATGTTCGGCCTGGCGCTGTTCACGCTCAGCATGGCGTACTTCACACCGATCACCCATGACTGGGGATGGCGGGAATTGCTCCTGCCCCAGGCACTGCGCGGCTTCGCGCAGCAATTCGCGGTGGCACCGACGGTGACCTTGACGCTGGGCGGCCTGGCCCCGGATCGGTTGAAGCTGGCTTCGGGCCTGTTCAACCTGATGCGCAATTTGGGTGGTGCCATCGGCATCGCCGCTTGCGGCACGATTCTGAACGACCGGACCAATCTGCATTTCCTGCGGCTGGCCGACCATCTCAACACCACCAACCCGGCGATGGTCGACCTGTTGCGACGCTTGACCACCACCAGGACGGCGGCGTTCGGTGGCGATGTCCTTCACGGCCATGCCTCGGCGATCGAGACGCTCTGGTCGCTGACCTGGCGGGAGGCGCAAACCTTGACCTATGCCGATGCGTTCTTCGCCATCATGGGGTGTTTTGTCGTGGCGACCGCCATGGTGCCGCTGATGCGCCGGGTCGGACCACCCCGGGCCCCGTCGGCCGATGCGCATTGATCGGGCGCACGGGCAAGGCTCACCGTATCCGCGATACATTTGAGAGAGGGAGGTTCCAAATCCATGCAGCGCAAGAGCTTCGGCACCATGCAATGCCCGGTCGCCCGCAGCCTGGAGCGGGTTGGCGAGTGGTGGAGCATCCTCATCCTGCGCGATGCCTTCTATGGCATGACGCGCTTCGACCAGTTCCAGAAGAGCCTGGATATCGCCCCGAATATTCTGACCAAGCGGCTCACCGCGTTGGTCGAAGCAGGGTTGCTGGAGCGGCGGCGCTACACCGAACGGCCGCCGCGCGATGAATACGTGCTGACCGATCTCGGCCGCGATTTCCGTTCGGTCAGTCTGGCGCTGCTCGCCTGGGGCAACAAACACTTCGCGCCGGAGGGGACCAGCGTCGTGCTGGTCAATACCGAAACCGGGGTGGAGGCCGATCCCGTGCTGATCGACCGGGCGACCGGCCGGCCGATCACCGATGCCGTGTTCAAGCTTGCGCCGGGGCCGGCCGCCGATGAGCGGACCCGCCGGCGCCTGGGATCCTTGGGCTGCGACCGGGCAGTACCATCGGGCGTGTCATGATCGCCGCCCCGTCCGGCGCAGCGCGGACTATCGGGGGCGCGGCGGGCAGGGGCGCGGCGGGCGCCGATGCCGCCAAGCCCGCGCCGATGAACCCGCGCACGCTGCAATTGTTGCAGGCGCCGATCGGCAGGACGCTGCTGCGTTTGGCTTGGCCCAATGTTCTCATCATGCTGGCGCAGGCCTCGACCGGATTGATCGAGACCTGGTGGGTCTCCCGTCTCGGCACCGATGCGCTGGCCGGGATGGCGCTGGTCTTTCCGCTGGTCATGCTGGTGCAGATGATCTCGGGCGGCGCCATGGGCGGCGGCATCTCTTCCGCCGTCGCCCGCGCCTTGGGGGCCGGCCGCCGCGACGATGCCGACGCGCTGTTGCTGCACGCCATCGTCATCAATGTTTGCCTGGGTGCGGTCTGCGCCCTTGTCATGCTGGTCTTCGGGGCGCCGGTCTATCGGTTGCTCGGCGGCAAGGGGGCCGAGCTCGACGCGGCCCTCAGCTATTCGAACGTCGTGTTCGCCGGCAATGTGCTGTTCTGGCTGATGAACGCGCTGGCCAGCGTCATCCGTGGCACCGGTAATATGCTGGCGCCGGCCCTGGTGATCTGCGGCGGTGTCATCCTGCTGGTGCCGCTGTCGCCTTGCCTGATCTTCGGCATCGGGCCGTTTCCGGCCCTCGGTGTCGCCGGTGGCGGGGCCGCCCTGGTTGTGTATTACGCGGCGGGTACGGCGGCCCTCGCCTGGTACATCCTGTCCGGACGCAATCTCACGCGGTTTCGCCTGGGCGGCCTGCGCTGGCCGCTGTTCCGCAGCATCCTCGGCGTGGGGGCCGTCGCCGCGATTACTTCGGTGCAGACCAACCTCACCGTGGTGATGACGACCGCGTTGGTCGCCGGTAGCGCCACGGTCGACGCGGTCGCCGGCTATGGCACCGGGGCGCGGCTGGAATATCTGCTGGTGCCGCTGGTCTTTGGGTTGGGTGCGCCCCTGGTCGCGATGGTCGGCACCAATATCGGTGCCGGTCAGGAGCGGCGCGCGCTGCGCATCGCCGTCGCCGGTGCCGTTCTGGCCTTCGCGATCACCGAGGCGATCGGCCTCGCGGCGGCGATCTGGCCGCATGCCTGGCTGGCGCTGTTCAGCAGCGAGCCGCGGATGCTGGAGACCGGCGGCACCTATCTGCGCATCGTCGGCCCGGCCTATGGTTTGTTCGGTCTGGGCATGGCGCTGTATTTCGCCTCGCAAGGCGCCGGTCGGCTGTTCTGGCCCCTGGCGGGTGGATTCCTGCGCATCCTGGTCGCGATCGGCGGCGGCTGGATCGCCTTGCGCCTGACCGGCTCGCTCGCCTGGCTGTTCGCCGCTCTGGCATTGGGTCTGGTCGCTTACGGGGTGACGCTCGCCGTGGCGATCGGCTCCGGTGCCTGGTTCCGGGGGAAACCATAGCGGTCTCCCCCGGAAACGCCCCTCAAACCTTTGGCACCGCCATACCGCGCTGTACCGCCGGACGGGCGCCGACACGGTCCAGCCAAGCCTGGATCGACGGTTTGGTCGTCAAGCTTTCGGCAAGCACGTCTTTCATGAAGGTCGTCGCGGCGGCCACCCAAGGATAGGCCGCCATATCGGCGATCGAATACTCCGCTCCCGCCAGATAGGGCACCTCGGCCAGGCGCCGTTCCATGACGCCCAGCAGGCGATCGGCCTCCTCGGTGAAGCGCTTGATCGCGAGCGGCGCCTTCTCGTCGGATCGAACGGCGAAAAAGCCGAGCTGGCCCAGCATCGGCCCCAGCCCGCCGATCTGCCAATGCAGCCATTCCAGCGCCTTAAACCGGGCGGCGCCCGAGGGCGCCAGGAAGCGCCCGCTCTTCTCGGCGAGGTAGGTCAGGATGGCGCCGCTTTCGAAAATCGTCAGCGGACCGCCTTCGGCTTCATCATCCATGATCGCCGGGATCTTGTTGTTCGGTGCGATCGCCAGGAACTCCGGCGAGAATTGCTCATTTTTGCCGATATTGACCGGCTTCACCGCATAGGACAGGCCCAATTCCTCGAGCAGGATCGACACCTTGCGGCCGTTCGGGGTGGTCCAGGTATAGAGGGTGATCATCGTCGCCTCGCTTGTGGGTGGGGGGAAAGGTCCCGGCGGCGCCGGAAGCTGGCGCGACGGGCATCGCAATTTCTCGAAAAACCCCCATTTAAGGCGCGGGCGATCCGGCGCTTGCTCGGTCGAACCGTCCCGCCATCAGCGTCAGGGGCAATCATGGAAGAAGTCACGGCCGCGGAAGTCATTGGGGGGATTGTATACCCGAAGCTCAGGCGGCGCGCGACGGTGACGCTGGATGAGTAGCTCGGCAGGCAAGCCCCGTCCCGCCACCCGGGCCGGCCTCGGCTTTCTCGCCGCGGCCCTGTCGGTCCTGACCTTTCATGCGGCGATGTGGTGGCTGCTGTATCAGGCTGGTCTAATGCCGCCGCCCTATCCGATGGAGCCGACCCCGCCCTTCGGTGTACCGGTGATCGCCAGCCTCGTCTTTTGGGGCGGGCTCTATGGCGTCCTGTTCGGCCTTGCCCTGCCACGGCTGCGCGGCGCGTTGCCGATTTGGGGCTTCGGCCTCGGCATCCTCGCCTGTCTGGTCGGCTGGTTCGTCGTTGCCCCGCTGAAGGGCGAGCCGCCCGCCGACGGGTCGCTGCTCATCCCGATCGTGATCAACGGTTTCTGGGGGATCGGCGTCGGTATCCTGGCACCCCTGATGATGCCGCGACGGCGCTCCTCCCAGTTTAGCTGATGTCGAATTTGGCTGACTTCATAGCTTAGGGAAGACATGGAAGACCCCTACGAGATCCTTGGCGTCAAGCGAACCGCGACGGAAAAGGAAATCCGCTCGGCGTACCGCAAGCTGGCGAAAACTCATCATCCCGACCTCAATCCGGGCAAGCCGGAGGCGGCCGAGCGGTTCAAGACGATCTCCGCCGCCAACGCGCTGCTGTCCGACGCGGATAAACGCGCCCGGTTCGATCGCGGCGAGATCGATGCCACGGGGGCGGAGCGGCCCCAGGAACGGCAGTTCTACCGTGATTTCGGCGAGACCGCCGGCGGCGCCAAGTACCGGGCCGGTTCGCCTTTCGACTCGGAAGATCTGGAGGGCATCTTCGCCCAGGCGTTCGGCGGCCAGGGGTTTGGTGGTCAGGGATTCGGTGGTCAGGGATTCGGTGGTCAGGGCCGCGCGGGTCGCGGTTTCGCCGCCAAAGGTCCCGATGCGCAATACAGCTTGACCGTCGATTTCCTCGACGCCGCGAATGGCGCTGTTCGGCGCCTGACCCTGCCGGATGGCCGCACGCTCGACGTGACGATCCCCGAAGGGTTGCAGGATGGCCAGGTGCTGCGGCTGAAGGGCCAGGGAATGCCCGGCTTCGGCGGCGGCCCGGCGGGCGATGCGCTGATCGAGGTGCGCGTGACGCCTCACCCGCTGTTCCGCCGCGACGGCGACGACATCGTGCTGGACCTGCCGGTGACGCTCAAGGAGGCGGTCCTGGGAGCGAAGGTCCAGGTGGCGACCTTGAAAGGGCCGGTCACCCTCACCATCCCGCCGCATTCCACCACGGGCACGAGGCTGCGCTTGAAAAATCGCGGCATCGCCGGGGGGCATCAATTCGTCGATCTCAAAGTCGCTCTGCCGACGGGCGAGGAGCCCGAGTTGAGCGCTTTCCTGGAGACGTGGACGCCCCGTCACCCCTTCGATCCCCGACTCCACCACCCTAGCCAGGGAGGGGAGCCATCATGATGCGCATCGACGCGGTCGTCGGCCTGTTTCCGGATTTGGAGGTGGTCGAACTCCGCTATTGGATCGAGCAGCGCTGGGTGCAGCCGGAACCGATCGAGGGGGAGACCTGGATCTTTCAGGCCGTCGACCTGGCGCGCGTTCACCTGATCTATGATCTGCGTCGCGAATTGGATACGCCGGAGGAGACCGTATCGCTGGTGCTGTCGTTGCTCGATCAAGTCTATGATCTGCGCCGGACGGTCAACACCATGAAGCAGGCCGTGAAGGCCCAGCCGCCCGACGTGCAGGTGGCGATCCTCGAGGCGTTTAAATCGGCATCCCTATAAGTAATCGCGATTATTATATCGTCAGGCCCAGCACCTTTTCCGGCCGCAGGGGCAGATCGCGGACGCGGCGGCCGGTCGCGTGATAGACCGCGTTGGCGATCGCCGCCGCCACGCCGACCATCGGCAATTCGCCGATCCCCTTGACGCCCAGCGCGTTCACGAGGGCGTCGTCTTCCTCGATGAAGATCGTCTGTATATCGGGGATGTCGGCATGCACCGGCATCAGGTATTCGGCGAGGGTCGGGTTGGTGACCCGCCCGGTCTTGCGGTCGACCAGCGTCTCCTCCAGCAAGGCCATGCCGATGCCATAGGTGATGCCGCCGATCAACTGGCTGCGACCGGTCTTGGCATTCAGGATACGGCCCGCGGCGAAGGCGCCGACATAGCGTAGCACCCGGACCTCGCCCAGCTCCGGGTCGACGCTGACCTCCACGAATTGCGCGCCGAAGGAATGCATCGAGTAATGCTGCTTTTCGTCGCCGGGCCTCGACCCGGCGGTGGCCTCGATACGCTCCGTCCCGGCGCGCTTCAAGACATCGCCGATGGCGATGCGCGTGGTGGGCTGGTCTTTCAGCACCAGATTGCCGTCGATGAAATCGATCGCCTCGGCGCCACGGCCTTGGAACGGCGATTGCCCATCGGCGAGCGTCATGTCGATCAGCTTTTGGCGGCAGGCCTGCGCCGCCGCCTGCGCCGCCGGGGCGCAACTCGCGACCGTCTGGGAGCCGCCCGATCCCGGCGCTTTGGGGAACCGGCTGTCGCCGAGTTCGGTGCGCACCGCCGCCGGCGGCAGGCTCAGCGCATCGGCCACGACCTGGGTCAGCACCGTATAGGTGCCGGTACCGATATCCTGGCTGCCGATGCGCAGCACCGCGGAGCCGTTGGCGAAGACATGGACGGTCGCCTCGGCCTGGCCGCGGTTCATCGGATAGGTGGCCGTCGCCATGCCCCAGCCGAGCAGCTTGTCGCCCGACCGCAGGGTGCCGGGCGTCAGCGGCCGCTTATCCCAACCGAACAGCGCGGCCCCCTTTGTGTAGCAGTCGCGCAGCGATTTGCTGGAAAAAGGCTTGCCCTCATGCCCATCGGTCTCGGCGTAGTTGCGCAGCCTGAGGTCGAGCGGATCGATCTTCAAGGCGACGGCCAGCTCGTCCATCGCGGATTCGAGCGCATAGACGCCGGACGCCTCGCCCGGCGCCCGCATGAAGGTCGGCAAGGGCGCCGCGATCGGCACCACCCGGTGGGTGACCGACACGTTCGGGCAGGCATACAGCATCTGACTCGCGATCCCGACCGTTTCGGTGAACTCGCCGAGCTCCGGATCGGACATTTGGGCCAGCCCGTCATGGCCGATGGCGACCAACTGCCCGGTCGCGTCGGCGCCCAGCCGCACGTGTTGGATGGTCTTCGGGCGGTAGCCGTTCGAGCTGTACATCTGGGCGCGGGTCAGCACGAGCTTGACCGGCCGGCCAACCTCGCGGGCGGCGATCGCCGCCAGGACGACATGGGGCCAGGTGACGCCCTTGCTGCCGAACCCGCCGCCGATGAAGTCGGCGACGACCTGCACCTGTCGCGGCGCGATTCCGAGGCATGTCGCGACGGTTTGCTGCGTGCCGGAGACGGACTGCGTGGCGTTGTAGACGGTTACTCGATCGCCGTTCCAGGCGGCGATGGTGGCATGCGGCTCCATCGCGTTGTGATGCTCGATCGGCGTCACATAAGTCTCGTCGATCTTGATCGCGGCACCGGTGAAGGCACCGTCGAAATCGCCCCGGCTGGTATCCGGCGGCTGCCGGCCATTGGCAAAGGAATGCGGCTTGTAGGCGCCCTTCAGCCCGTCCTCCATGGTCGTCACCGCCGGTTCGGTGGCGTAGTGGACGACCACCCGGCTGGCGGCGTCCTGCGCGCGTTCCAGGGTATCGGCCACGACGACGGCGATGTGTTGACCCTGATACCGCACCTTGCGGTCGCGCAGCATCGGGATGCTGGCCACCGCGGAACTGGGCTTCACGTCCGGCAACGGCATGGTGCTGTCCGGCGTCAGGATCGCCAGCACGCCGGGCAGCGCCTTCGCGGCACCGAGATCGAAGCCGGTGATCGTGCCGCGCGCGATGGTGCTTTGCACCAGCACCGCGTGAACCAGCCCGGCACCGACCGTGCTGGGTGGGAATTCAGCGGCATAGCGCGCCCCGCCGGTGACCTTGAGGCGACCGTCGACCCGGTCGAGCGGCTGTCCAATCCTCGGCAGCATGATATCTCTCCCGTTCAGATGGTAGCTGCCGTCGCTTGGAGCGCCCGGACCAGCGTGTTCCGCATGAGGGTGAGCTTGAAGCCGTTCTGATTGAGCGGCCGCGCGCCATCGGCGGCATGCGCGGCGGCGGCGCGGAACCCGGTCTCGTCGGCGGCGGCGCCGATCAGCGCCGCCTCGACCTGGGGCAGCCGCCACGGCTTGGTGCCGACCCCACCCATGGCGACCCGCGCCGCGCGGATCCGGCCGCCGCCGATATCGAGGGCCACGGCCGCCGAGATCAGCGCCCATTCGAACGACGCCCGGTCGCGCACCTTGAGATAATGCGAATTGCGGGCGAGCCGGCTCGCGGGGACGGTGATGGCGGTGATGAGCTCGCCCGGCAGCATGATCGTCTCGACCTCGGGGGTATCGCCCGGCACGCGGTGGAACTCGGTCAAGGCCACGCGGCGCGGTCCCGCCGGGCCTTGCAGCTCGACCTCGGCATCAAGGGCGGCCAGCGCCACCGCGAAATCCGAGGCATGGGTCGCGACGCAATGATCGCTGGTGCCGAGGATGGCCAGAAACCGGTTCTCGCCATCCTGCGCCGGACAGCCGGAGCCGCGCACGCGCTTGTTGCAGGCGAAGGCGGTATCCCGGAAATAGCCGCATCGGGTGCGCTGCAGGATATTGCCGCCGATGGTTGCCATGTTGCGGACCTGGCCCGAGGCGCTCGCGGCCAGCGCCTGGGCGATCGCCGGGTAGTCGCGCCGCACGTCCGGGTGATCCGCGACCTCCGCCATATGGGCCAGCGCCCCCATGCGCAGGCCTTGCGCGGTGACCTCGACGCCGCCGAGCGGCAACCCGGCGATATCGATCAGCCGGTCGGGCCGTTCGACATTGTCTTTCATCAACTGCATGAGATCGGTGCCGCCCGCGATGATTTTGGCATCCGGGGTCTTGGCATCGGGTTGGGCGGTGGCGGCGATCGCCTCGGTGATCGTCTGGGGTTGGGCCAGGGAAAAACTGTGCATCAGGCTTGCTCCGCCGCCGCTTTGATCGCGGCCACGATGTTGGGATAGGCGCCGCATCGACAGATATTGCCGCTCATGAATTCGCGGATCGACGCGTCCGACCGGCCGCGGCCCTCATTGAGCAGGCCGATCGACGACATGATCTGCCCCGAGGTGCAGTAGCCGCATTGGAAGGCGTCATGTTCGATGAACGCGGCCTGCATCGGGTGCAGCGTGTCGCCCTTGGCGAGCCCCTCGATCGTGGTGATCGCCTTGCCCTGCTGGCGTGCCGCCAGCGCCAGGCAGCTGTTGATCCGGCGGCCATCCACCAGAACCGTGCAGGCGCCGCAAGCACCCCGATCGCAGCCTTTTTTCGATCCGGTCAGGCCAAGCTGCTCGCGCAGGGCATCGAGCAGGGTGACCCTCGGCTCGATGCTGAGCCGCCGGGCTTGCCCGTTGATCTGAAGGGTGACGTCGATCATGTCGGCGGTGCGCATCGGCGCCGAGGGCGCTTCGGGCGCGGGGGACGGCGCCGGTTGAGCGGCGGCTGTACCGACCGCGCCGGTGGCGGCGAGACCGCCCGTCGCGATTGCCGAACGCTGGATGAAGAGGCGTCGCGAGATCTCACTTCCTGCGTCGGTTTTCGGCATGTCGGCTCCTACGCTCTCAGCCCGTCTCTCCGTCAACATAAGCCGTGAAGTCGGAGTTCCAAGCCCGGCTGGCACCGGAGGGCGCGGCCCCGGTTTTTACTCGGCGGGTTCGCCGGCGGGCCCGTCGGTGCGGGATCCTTCGACCGGGCGAGGGTCGGTGTGGCCGGGTCTGAGCCGGGCCGGCATGGCCAGCACGACCGGCAGGGTGAGCGCCGCCATGATCGCGCCCGCCAGAAACACATCGTGCAGCGATGCCGAGATCGCCGTGGTCAGGTGACCCAAGACGGTCGGGCTCAGTGCCTGGCGCAACGCCGGCTCGATCAGGTGCTGGATCGGGTCGCCGCCTTCCGGCAGGCGGGCGGCGATGCCGCGGTTGAGGATGCCGCCGAAGACCGCCATGCCGGCGGCCTGGCCGACCAGCCGGGTGAACAGGATGGATGATGTCGCGACGCCGCGGCTGCCGAGATCGACCGCCCCCTGGGTCGATACCATGAAGGTGTTGGTGCAAAATCCCAGGCCGGCGCCCAGCAGGAACGAGCCGGCGCCGGCCCAGGCGAGGCTGCTGGTCGGATCGAGTATCAAGAGGCAGCTGGCGCCGAGCAGCAGGAACCCCACGCCGACCAGCGCGCTGGCACGGTACGACGTCCGCATGGTCAGCCGGGCGCCGAGGATGGTCGCGATCGGCCAGCCGACCATCATGAGGGCGAGCAGGATGCCCGCGGTCAGCGTGTCCTCGCCACGCACGCCTTGGGTATAGGGCGGCAGAAACGCGCTCACCCCCATCATCAGCGCGCCGGTGATCAGGCTGCCCAGATTGCCGACCACGACCACCCGGTTGCGCCACAGCACCATGGGCAGGATCGGCTCGGGCGCCCGGCGCTGCTGGACCACCAAGGCCGCCGTGCTGATGGCGGCCGCGCCCAACAGCGCCGGGATCCAGCGGCCGAGCTGGTCGCCTTGCAGCATGACCAGCATCAGCGTGCCGATGCTGATGGCCAACAGCACGGCGCCGATCCAGTCGATCGCATGGCGGCGGGGGCGCACCAGCTCGCGATGGAACAGCGTCAGCATGACGATCGCGACCAGGCCGATCGGCAGGTTTACCCAGAACACCACGGGCCAGCCCAGATGATCGACGATGAAGGCGCCGAGCAGCGGGCCGATCACCGCCGACATGCCCCAGACGCTGGCCAGGTAACCCTGGATCTTGACCCGCTCGACGGGGCTGTAGAGATCGCCGACCACGGTGAGCGCGATGCTTTGCACGGCGCCGGCGCCAAGGCCTTGGATCGTTCGATAGACGATCAGCGCGATCATCCCATGGGCGACGCCGCACAGGGCGGAACCGCCGAGGAACAGCGCGGCCCCGAAATAGAAGACCGGCTTGCGGCCATGGAGATCCGCCAAACGGCCATACAGCGGGATGGTGATGGCCTGGGCCAGCACATAGACCGCGAAGACCCAGCCGAACAGCTCGAACCCGCCCAGATCGGCGATGATCGAGGGCATCGCGGTCGCGACGATGGTCGCCTCGACCGCCGTCATGAAGATGGCGACCAGGCAGGCGGCCAGCACGATCGGCCGGTTCTTCGGCGGCTCGGCGGGCTTCAAGGGGTTGGCTGACATGGGCGGCGAGGGCTCCAAGAACTACGCGCTTGGAAAACTTAACCTGCCGAATGCGGTTTTGAAGGGTGATCCGACGATCCCCGCGCGCGGGGCTGCCATGCCCGTGGCTCGCCCGCGGCCGATCAGCGCCCAGCGACTCGCCAGGATGATGCGCTCGATCATTTTCATGCCCCTCTCGGATGGTCAATTCGACGGATCGCGCCTACCTCCTTCAGTGGAAGCCAGCATCAGGCCAGCAACAGGAGAGTAGCGGCATGACCGATCATCCCGTCTTGGAATCCGGCCGCGTCGCCGTCGTCACCGGCGCCGCCTGCGGCATCGGGCTCGCCGCGGCCGAACGCTTCGCCGCGCGGGGCATGAAGCTATGCCTCGCCGATATCGATGCCGGGGCCTTGGAGGCGGCGGCGGCCAAGGTCGCCGGCCATGCGCGGCGCCCCGCCGATGTCGTCTCGCTGCCGACCGATGTCAGCCGGCTGGAGGATGTGCGGCGCTTGAAGGAGCGTGCCTATGACGCGTTCGGCGAGGTCGGGCTGCTCATGAACAACGCGGGCCGGGAGGGCGGTGGCGGCTTGTTCGGCGAGACCGAACGCTGGCACCAGATCATCGACGCCAATCTGTGGGGCGTCGTCCATGGCGCGCAGGTGTTCGGTCCGGCGATGGTGGCCCAGGGCACCGCCTGCGCCATCGTCAATACCGGGTCCAAACAGGGCATCACCTGCCCACCGGGCGATACCGCCTACAACGTCTCGAAAGCCGGCATCAAGGTGGTGACCGAGGCGCTCGCCCACGAGCTGCGCAGTCAGCCGGGCTGTCTCGTGACCGCCCATCTGCTGATACCGGGCTTCACCTTCACCGGCTTCACGCGCAAGCGTCGCCGAAAAGCCGGCGGCCGCCTGGACACCCGAACAGGTCGTCGACTGTCTGCTGGACGGTATGGCGAAAGGCGATTTCTATATTCTCTGCCCGGATAACGACGTGACGCGCGACATGGACAACAAGCGCATCCTCTGGGCCGCCGAGGACATCATCAAGAATCGTCCGGCGCTGTCCCGCTGGCACCCGGACTACAAAGCCGCCTTCGCCAATTTCATGGCCGACTAAGGTTATGGCCGACTAGGTCCGGTTGCCGTCCGCCCTAACTTGTATATCCCGCCCTTACTTGTATATACTGCAGATCCGGATCGGGTCCTGGGGAGATGTCAAGTGGACGAGCACCGACACAACGCGCGCATTGTCAGGGCGGCGCGCGGGACCGAACTCAGCGCCAAGGGCTGGCTGACCGAGGCGCCGCTGCGCATGCTGATGAACAACCTCGATCCCGAGGTCGCGGAGCGGCCGGGCGAGTTGGTCGTCTATGGCGGCATTGGCCGGGCCGCGCGGGATTGGCCCAGCTTCGACCGGATCGTCGACGCGCTGCGCAAGCTCGAAGCCGACGAGACGCTGCTGGTGCAGTCGGGCAAGCCGGTCGGCGTGTTCCGCACCCATGCCGACGCGCCGCGCGTGCTGATCGCCAACTCCAATCTGGTGCCCCATTGGGCGACTTGGGAGCATTTCAACGAGCTCGATCGCAAGGGCTTGATGATGTATGGCCAGATGACCGCCGGCTCCTGGATCTATATCGGCAGCCAGGGAATCGTGCAGGGCACCTACGAGACCTTCGTCGAGATGGGCCGGCAGCATTACGGCGGAAGCCTCGCCGGCCGCTGGATCCTGACCGCCGGCCTCGGTGGCATGGGCGGGGCGCAGCCGCTGGCCGCGACCATGGCGGGGGCCTCCTGCCTCGCCATCGAATGCGTGCCGAGCCGGATCGAGATGCGGCTGAAGACCGGTTATCTCGATGTTCAGGCCAAGGATCTGGACGACGCCCTGGCGATGATCGATCGCGCCTGCCGGGACAAGCGGCCGCTCTCGGTCGGGCTGCTCGGCAACGCGGCCGAGCTGTTGCCTGAACTGGTCCGCCGGGGTGTCCGGCCGGATTGCGTGACCGACCAGACCTCCGCCCACGACCCGGTCAACGGCTATCTGCCCAAGGGCTGGACCCTGGACGAATGGGAAGCCAAGCGCGCCAGCGACCCGAAAGCCGTGTCGGCCGCTGCCAAACGCTCGATGGCGGAACATGTCCGGGCCATGCTCGATTTCTTGAAAATGGGCATCCCCACCGTCGATTACGGCAACAACATCCGGCAGATGGCGCTCGAGGAGGGGGTCGCCAACGCGTTCGATTTCCCGGGCTTCGTGCCGGCCTATATCCGGCCGCTGTTCTGCCGGGGCATCGGGCCGTTTCGCTGGGCCGCCTTGTCTGGCGATCCGGAGGACATCTACCGCACCGATGCCAAGGTCAAGGAGGTGCTGCCGGACAACGCCGCCTTGCACAACTGGCTCGACATGGCGGCCAAGCGGATCAAATTCCAGGGGCTGCCGGCGCGGATCTGCTGGGTCGGTCTCGGCGACCGGCACCGGCTGGGGTTGGCCTTCAACGAGATGGTCGCCAGCGGCGAGTTGAAGGCGCCGATCGTCATCGGCCGCGATCATCTGGATTCCGGCTCGGTCGCCTCGCCCAACCGCGAGACCGAGGCGATGAAGGACGGCTCGGACGCGGTTTCCGATTGGCCGCTGCTGAACGCGCTGTTGAATTGCGCCAGCGGGGCGACCTGGGTGTCGCTGCATCATGGCGGCGGCGTCGGCATGGGCTTCAGCCAGCATGCCGGCATGGTCATCGTCGCCGATGGCACGCCGGAGGCGGCGAAGCGGATCGAGCGTGTCTTATGGAACGATCCGGCGACCGGCGTCATGCGCCACGCCGATGCCGGCTACGAGAGCGCCATCGCCTGCGCCAAAGAGCATGACCTGAACCTGCCCAGCCTCATCTGAGCGTAAGAGAGTTTAATCTGATGACGCGCTACCCGCCGGTCTACATCACCTATCTCAATGGTCTCGATATCGAGGCGCTCAACCTCACCGATGCGGAGATCCTCGCCGCGATCGAGAGCAGCCTCGCTGCTCAAGGCCGCGGCGAGACGGTCATCGAGCCGCGCATGCATCTGGAGCCGGGTGTCGCCCGCGGCCATTTCAATGTGCTGCGCGGCTATATCGGCGCGCCGATCGACACCGCCGGCGTGAAGGTGGTCGGCGATTTCGTCGACAACTACACCCAGGGCCTGCCCTCCGAGATGGCCATCCTGAACCTGTTCAACCCGAGCAACGGCATGCCCAAGGCGATCCTCGACGCCTCGGGCATCACCGACATGCGCACCGGTGCGGTCACGGCGGTCGGCGCCAAGTATCTCGCGCGCAAGAATTCCAAGGTGCTGGGCCATATCGGCGCGCGCGGCACCGCCTATTGGAACGTTCGGCTGCTCGATCATTTGTTCGATTTCGACGAGATCCGCATCCATTCCCGCCGTCCGGAAAGCCGCGACGGCCTGGCCGAACGGCTCAGTGCCGATCTCGGCAAGCCGGTCCGCTCGGTCGATAGCTGGCAAGGTGCCATCGAGGGTGCCGATATCGTCGTCGAGGCCTCCCGCCTGATCGAGCCGGCGCCGCTACTGAAGACCGAGTGGATCGCCAAGGGCGCCTGCGTCATCCCCTATGGCACCATCAGCGCGCTTGAACTCTCGCTGACCGACATCATGGACAAGCTGGTGGTCGATGATTGGGGCCAGTGCAAGCAGGGCAAATTCGGCGCGCTGCGCGCCCATGTCGACGCCGGCAAACTATCCGAGACGACCCTCCATGCCGAACTCGGCCAGATCGTCGCCGGCTTGAAGCCCGGCCGCGAGAGCGACGCCGAGACCAACCTCCTCTGGCATCGCGGCCTGTCGCTCTCCGACATAGCCCTCGGTCACGCCATGCTGGAAAAAGCCGCCCGCCTCGGCATCGGCCAGCGGCTGCGGTTTTCGTAAGCGGGCTTGCTCACTGATTCGCCCTCCCGCCATCGGATCGATGAAGGGTGAGCGTGACACCGTGACGGGCGGCTACTGGGTAGCCGTTCGGTGGCGGGTGGTGCGGGAATGTTCAGGGTTATGCGACCCTTGATTTAGGAAACAATCGATCCCTATACTGTGGCATGGCGAACCTCGCATCATCATCCGCTCCCATCCCTCGCGGTCGAGGCCGGCCCCGCGAGTTCGATATGGATGAGGCGCTCGACAAGGCAGTCCGCGTCTTTTCCGAGCGGGGCTATCACGCCACCTCGATCGGTGACCTGACGGGTGCCATGGAGCTTGCCTCGGGCAGCGTCTACAAGGCGTTCAAAGATAAAAAGGCCGTCTTTCTGGCGGCACTCGACCGCTACAAACTCGTGCGGGACGAAAAGCTTCGGCAGGCGATCGGCACGGGTGGGACGGGGCGCGATCGGATCCGCGCGTTCCTGACCTTCTATGCCGAGGCGTCGCATGGCGGCGCGGGGCGGCGCGGATGCCTGGTCGTCGGCGGCGCCGCCGAGCTGGCGATTTTCGACGAGGACGTGGCACGGCGGATCACGGCTGCCCTCGGCCGGAACGAGGCGCTGATGGCTGAGCAGATCCGGCAGGGTCAGTCGGATGGCTCGATCCCGGACCATGTCGATGGCGAAGCGACCGCCCGGCTGATGCTCTGCCTCGTGCAGGGCATGCGCGTCGTCGGCAAGACCGGTCGCGCCCGGGCGGAGATGGCGGCGGTGGTTGATATCGCGATGAAAATACTCGACTGACGAGTTTGCCCGGATTGATTTGCCGAATTAGGAAATAATTGTTTCCTTTTGGAGTGCGCGATGACCGCGACCACAGCCGCCGACAACCCACTCGACCAGCCGGCGGTTTCCGCTTGGATGACCCTTCTGCTGGCGGCGGCCTGCGGGCTGATCGCCGCCAATATCTACTATGCCCAGCCGCTTGCCGGGCCGATCGGTACGGCCCTTGGCCTCTCGCCGATGGCGACGGGGCTGATCGTCACGCTGACGCAGATCGGCTATGGCGCGGGCCTGCTGCTGATCGTGCCGCTCGGCGATCTGGTGGAAAACCGTCGTCTCGTCTTGATCCTCATCGGCGGCGCCACCCTGGCGTTGCTCGGCGCGGGATTGTCGACCCACCCACTCCCCTTCCTCGCCGCCGCTCTGTTCATCGGCCTCGGCTCCGTCGCGGTGCAGGTGCTCGTGCCCTATGCCGCGCATATGGCCCCCGCGGCCGTGCGCGGACGGGTCGTCGGCAATGTCATGAGCGGCTTGATGCTCGGCATCATGCTGGCGCGCCCGGTCTCCAGCTTCATCGCCGAACTCTCCTCATGGCACGCGGTGTTCTTCCTCTCGGCCGGCGCCATGATCCTGCAGGCCCTGGTGCTCGGCCTGGCCTTGCCCAAGCGCGTCCCTCCCTCGACGCTCCGCTATGGCGCGTTGCTGGCATCGATGGGCCGTCTGGCCTTGACGACGCCGATCCTCCAGCGCCGCGCGCTCTATCAGGCCTGCCTGTTCGGCGCGTTCAGCCTGTTCTGGACCACGACGCCGCTGTTGCTGGCGGGACCTGCGTTCCACCTGTCGCAAAGCGGCATCGCTCTGTTCGCGCTCGCGGGCGTCGCAGGCGCCATCGCCTCGCCGATCGCCGGCCGGGCGGCGGACCGGGGATGGACCAAGCCGGCGACGGCGCTCGCCATGCTCTCCGTCGCCGCGGCTTTCCTCATGACGCATCTCGGTGCCGCCGGCTCGGGGGTCGCCCTCGGCCTGCTGGTCGCGGCGGCGATCCTCCTGGATTTCGGCGTCACCACCAATATGGTGCTCGGACAGCGCGCCATCTTCGCGCTCGGGGCGGAGTATCGCAGCCGTCTCAACGGCCTCTATATGGCGACCTTCTTCGCCGGCGGCGCGCTTGGCTCGGCACTCGGCGGCTGGGCCTATGCGCAGGGCGGCTGGACGCTCGCGTCATGGGTGGGGTTCGCGCTGCCGACGACCGGATTGCTCTGTTTCGCGACCGAGCGGCGGCGACGGTAGGCATGACGATCCATAATCTCCGCGCTTGGGCTCGATGTCAGTATCCGGCCTCCTTTGCGTGCCGGATAGCCAGGATCACGACATCGCTACCGTCATAGCGGTATAGGGTGATGTAGCCGCCACCACCGAAATCGATCGGCCATTCGCGAAATTCCGAGGGCATGTCTTCGGCCGGCCGACCAGCCTCGGGATGTGCCGCCAGGAGGCGAATGCCATGGCGCATCGCCCTGACCGCGCGAGCAGCCGCGTCGCGGTTTTTGGGTTTCAGGAAGGCATGAAGCCGGGCCACGTCTCGCAGCGCTGGCGGCGACCAGATCAGCCGTGGCATTCAGGCTCTGTCACATCCTCGCCTGCTTCCAGCCTGGCGAGCCAAGCGTCGGCTTCCTCGGCGGTTACGTGCAAACCCGTCGCTTGATAGTCGGCCCAGGCCGTGAGCGCCGATTGCCGAAGCTGCTCACGTTTTTCCTCGCGCTCAACGTATTGCTCGATCGCCTCGCGCATGAGCCAGTGTGCCGATCGGCGACGTGTGGCCGCCAACCGCTGCACTCGGCTTTTTATAGCGTCATCAAGCTTGAGGCTCGTCGTCGATGCCGTCGCCATGGAGATGCACCAAGGTGTTACCTTGTGGCACTATATCACACTGCGACCTCTCTCCAAGGCCACTAAGAGGCCCTCCCGATCACCGCACCAGCGGTAACAATTCGGCGGCGAAGCTCGGCACGTCGGGCGGTTGGACCACGGCGGCGCGGAGCACGTCGTCGAAGCGGCGCGACAGCACCTGGATATGTTCGCGCGCGTTGAACACCAGATACATCTGCCCGAGATAGAGGATCGCGCGCAGCGGCCCGAAGATCGTCAGAGGCACCGAATAGGTCTGGCGCGCATCGTAGAGAAACAGCCGGAAGCGCGGGTATAGTTCGTCGCAGAGCGAGGCCAGATGCTCGATCTGGCGTCGCCGGATCTCGGCCGGCAAGCCCTCCCAGACACCTTCGCCGCGCGCGAAGCCGTACAGCACCTGGGTCGTACAGCAGGCCTCGACCTCGGTTTCCGGCCGGCGCAGATAGGCGAGGCGGGCCTGCGCCGTCTCCAATGTCTGGGTCGCCAGAGCGCCGCGCGTCTCGGCGTATTCGAATTGGATGACGTCTTCCAGCTTCAGCATGTCGGGGAAGCTGCGCGGGATGGTGCGGATGCGATAGCCCGCCGCTTCTTGATACCACTGCATGAAACGGTCATCGACCGGCGACTGGGCATGGCGCTCGATCTGGAACACCTCCTCGATGATATCGGCGCCCATCTTCTCGCGCTGGCTGATCCCGACCAGCCAATCGATCGAGACATGCGCGGTCTGGGCGATCTGCATCAGCGTCTCGACCCGAGGCAGCCGGTCGTTGGTCTCCTCCAGCAATTGCGCCAGGGTCGAGCGGTCGATCTCGGCGGCGCGGGCGAAGGCGGACGGCGTCGGATGCTCCCGCGCGATCACATCTTCGAGGCGCTGGCGAAAGAGCGCGGCGGTTGTGCGTCGGTCGGCGGATGAGCGCATTTGGTGATATTATCCTGTATCGATGGAATTCCATCAAACCCAAAGCTTAACGCTTAGTTTAGAGATTAAGCGCACAATACCATCGTATCATCGCGGCGGCCGCTTTGACATCCTGTCTGGCAGGAGGCAGACCGATGGCGAGTATTTCGGGGCGGCATGGCCGGAGGATTGCGGCGCGGGCGGCCCATCGGATGATCGAATGGCCGACGCTCGGCCTGACTGGGGTCATCTTCGGCGGCTGGTTCGGCCTGACCTGGTTTCATGACGCGCTGCCTGCCTGGCTGCTTTACCCTCTCGGCGCCTTGCTGATCGCCTGGCACAGTTCGCTGCAGCACGAATTCGTTCATGGCCATCCGACTCGTTGGCGCCGGGTCAACTGGGCGCTCGGTTTCGCGCCGCTCAGCCTGTGGCTCCCTTATGAGCGCTATCGCCGAGTACACCTCGTCCATCACATCGATGCGCGTCTGACCGATCCGCTCGACGATCCGGAAAGCCGCTACTGGACCGCGCCGGCCTGGCAGGGGGTTGGTCCGGTCCGGCGGTTTCTGGTGCGCTGTCAAGCGACCCTGCTGGGGCGATTGATCCTCGGCCCGTTCTGGGCGATCGGCGGCTTCCTGCGGGACGAGGGCCGCCGCGCCCTGCGGGATCGTCCTATCCGGCGTATCTGGGCGCTGCATCTGGTCGGTGTCGCGGGTGTGCTCGCCTGGGTCGTGGGCGTCTGCGGCATGTCGGCGGAGGCCTATCTGCTGGGCTTCGTCCTCCCGGGCACCTCCTTGATGCTGCTGCGTTCCTTCGCCGAACATCGGGCGGACGGCGTGATCGATCGGCGCACCGCGATCGTCGAGCGAAGCTGGCTGTTCGGCGTGCTCTATCTCTTCAACAATTTGCATGCGGCGCATCATCGGCGCCCGGCGCTCCCTTGGTACGCGCTGCCCGGCTATTACCGGGCCCGGCGGTCAGCCCTGCTGGAGGCCAATGGCGGGCTGGTCTATCGGGGATATGGCGAGATCTTTTGGCGCTTTCTGATCCGCCCGCATGACCGGGTCGTGCACCCGCTCGGCCGGGTATCGCCCCGCGCGCTGGCGGGATCAGCGCGGGTCGAAATCGGTGCCGACGAGCGCCTCGGCCAACCGGGCGATATCGAAACCCTGGGCACGATCCTCCTCGAGGGGCTGCACATGGCGGCGCACGAAGCCGTGGGCGGCGGCGGTCCCTCGGCCGAGATCGCCGGCCCCGCGTAGCTCGACAGCCTGGGCGGCGGCGATCAGCTCGATCGCGACCAGATACCGTAGCCGCTCGACGATCCCGGCCGTCTTCGTGAGGACGCTCGGCGCCATGCTGGCCTGATCCTCGACCCCATCCGCGGCCGGCAGCGGGGCGAACGAAATGGGCAGCGCCAAATGACGGATCTCCGCCTCCATCGCCGACACGGTCTTCTGCACGGTGGCGAAACCGGTGCGGCTCTGCCCATAGGGGGTCAGGAACCGGGGCAGATCGGAAAACCCGGACGAGGTGATCTTCAGGATGCGATAGGCGGCGCCGGTCGCGACATGCACCATCGCCTGACCCAACCGCTCCCAGGCCAGAACGAAGGCGGTCAGGTCGAAATTGCCATGGGACAGGATCAGGCCGGCTTCGGCCAGGACGACCGGATTGTCGCCGGAACTCGCCAGCTCGATGGCGGTCGCCTCCCGCACCTCGTCCAGCGCGTGCAGTAGGGCGCCGAACACCTGCGGCACGCAGCGATAGCTCAGCGGATCCTGCACCCGGCGGGCCGCTCCCTCGGCCCATAGCCCGCTATCGGCCAGTAGCTGGCGCAGCCGCTCGGCGGCGCGGCGTTGACCGAAGGCTGGCCGCGCCGCCAGCGCCCGGTCGTCCAGCACGCTGAGATTGGCCCGAAACGCCTCGAAATTCAGCGCCGCCCCGGCCTCCAGCCAGCCGACCAGCCGCGTGATGTCATGCAGCACCAGACAGGCGTGCCCGACCGAGAACGCATTCGCGACCAGCAGGGCATGACCGTCCTTCGGAGCGAGATCGAGCGGCACCAGCCCGGCCGCCCGCAGCGCCGCCTCGGCCGGCATGATCGTGCCGTCGAATTCGGCTTCGCCCGCCCCCATCAGCCCATAGGCCAGATGTGCCAAGGGGGCGAGGTCGGCGGCGCCGATCGAGCCCAGGCCGGGGATCAGGGGATGAACCCCGGCATTGAGGGCAGCCACCAATCCCTTGAACACCGGCGGCGACACGCCGGCGCCGCCGGCCGCCATCCCGGCGGCACGCACGGTCATCATCGCCCGGACGATCTCCGTTGCCACCGGCTGGCCGACCGCGACCGCCCGGGCCGGCACCACCCGGCGCTGAAACGCGACCAGATCGTCATGCGCCAGCCTTGTGTCGACACCGGCCCCCAAAGCCGTGGTCAGGCCATAGACCGGTATCTCCGACGCCGCATAGCGGTCGACCACCGCCCGCGCCGCCGCGATGCGCGCCTCGGCTGCCGGTTGAAGGACGAGGCTGGCTCGATGGCGTGCCACCGCCACCACGTCTTCGATCGTCAGGGGCGTGTCGCCTAACGCGACGGTGCCGGGCGTCTCGGTCACGACGACTCGCCCGTGACGACGGGATGGGGCGGGGCCGGATGGCCGGAACGTGCTTCCAGCCGATAGCGGTGACCGGGATGGGTGAGCCACGCGCAGGTCACAGCCACCCCCGACGACCAAGTGCGCCGGAACAGCCGCAGGCAGGGCACTCCCTTGCCGACCCCGAGCAGATCGCGGGTCCGCGCATCCGGCAGGATCGCTTCGACGACATGCTCGAAATCGGTGATCGGCGCCAGCTCGGTCAGATAGGCATTGGGGGTGATCGTCTCGAAATCGACGGACAGGTAATCCGGGGCGACCGCCGGGTTGACATAGCGGTCCTCGAGCTGGATGGGCTGGCCGTTCTCGTGATGCACGATGACGGTATGCAGGACGGTGCTGCCGGATGGCAGGCCCAGCGCCTGGGTGACCATGCCGGTCGCCTCGATCGCCGCCACCGTGACGATCTTGGCGCTATAGGCCTGCTGACGATCGCGGACCTCGTCGGCGATGTTGCGGATGTGCAGCAAATCCGCCTGGATGCGGGGGGCGGCGACGAAGGTGCCGACGCCGGGCACGCGGGTCAGCACACCGGCGAACATCAATTCGCGCAAGGCCCGATTCGCCGTCATGCGGCTGACGCTGAATTCCGTGACGATCTCGTTTTCCGACGAGATCCGATCGCCCGGCGCCAATTTCCCGCGACCGATACGGTCGAGGATGGTGTCCTTGATCTGGCGGTAACGCGGTGTCGCACTCATGCTGTATAGACAAGCATACTCCACTCGGCGCGAAAAGGCCTTTCAGCCTGCCGGGCCGTCCGCGGGTTATGGTCCGCCGCCTATTTCCAGTCCCGCCCGGTACTGTAGGTTTGGACTTCGCCGGCGACGAGGCGTGCCCGGCGCAACTCCTCGATGGCGCCGTCGTTCAGGACCACCTTGGTGCGGGAGAAGGTATCGGCGCCCTCCGGCATGCTGAAGGTCTGAACGGCCAGTGACATCGCGGGGGCGATGGGACCCTTGGCGATCGGCAGGAAGATCCGTCGGGTGATCACGTGGTTGCCGACCCCGACGATGCCGGTGCTTTCCGAATATACCGGTGCCTTGTGCAGCCAGACGTCCCGGTAAATCGAGCTCACATAGGCGAGATGGCCGCCGCTCATCATTTCTTCGAGAAATTTGCCGGTGTAATCGGTGCCGGTCCGCTCGACCACCTTCGTGCCGATCAGGCGGAAACGGACCCTCTGTCCCTCATCGTGAAACTCGCACAGGAGGAGATGGGGCAGGATGGCCGGATTGATCTCGACCGGGTCGATGTCGCGCCGATCCGGCATCACCCGGTCGCCGCGCTTGGCATCCCAGTAGGCGAAGAGTTCAGCCATCATAGGTTCGTTCGCGAAAAGTGTCGTCACCGTACAACGCTCCTCCCGACCCCATAGTCTATGCCGCAATGGTTAACAAGGGTTTGGTGCGATCTTATGGCGTTGCGGAACGGGCCTAGGGCGGGGTCACTCCGGCGCGAACAGATCGCGCTCGCCGACCCCGCGCAGCATGTGGCGGCCCAGCCCGACCAAATTCCGCCCGGCGCACCGCCGGGCGAACTCCGCCGAGAGCACGAGATGCCGGCCAAGATCGTCGCAGAGCTTCTCCATCCGGCTGGCTTCGTTGACGGCCCGGCCGATCACCGTGAAGTCCAGCCGCCGCGTCGTGCCGATATTGCCATAGACGACTTCGCCGAAATGCAGCGCCAGGTCGAGCTCCAGGGTCGGCAGGCCGGCCTCGGCGCGCTGGTCGTTCAGAAGAGCGGTTCGCGCCCGTGCGTCGCTCGCCGCGGCCAGCGTCTTGAGACAGGCGGCGATCTCCGCGTCGAAACTCGCTTCATCGGCCACGGGAAACACGGCAAGCAGACCATCGCCTAGATATTTCAGGATTTCGCCGCCGCGCTCCAGGATCGGTTCGCCCATCGCCTCGAAATGCTCGTTCAGCAAGGCAACCACGTCCATGGGGGCCGCGTGTTCGGTCAGTGCGGTGAAACCGCTGAGATCCGCCAGCAACACCGCCGCGCGGATGGTATGGCCTTCGCCCCGACGGATCTCACCGGCCAGCACCCGGCGGCCGGTGGCGTCGCCTAGATAGGCCCCAAACGCACTGACGGTGATCCGATCGAGGGCGATTCGATAGGCTGCCAAGGCGAGGGCGGCGACCACCCGGTCGACGAGAGCCATGGCAGGCTCCGAAAAACCCCCCGGACGGTCGGTCGCGATCGAGAAGGCGACGCCGATCAGGGCGCTTGCACCACTTTTGAAGGGAACCAGGCGTATGGCGACTTCTGTGATGCCGCGCCTCTGTAAGCGTTCGAACAACGGAAACGGGATCTCGTCGGGGGTATCCAGACGCCAGCGCTGGATGGTGTGACCTGCGTTCAGCATGAACGGAATCGGGCCCGCCCGTAGGGTGGCCTCAGTCGCCGCGCCGTGTGGAAGCTGATCCAGGATGGCGTCGGCGATCGTAGCGGCGGTTTCGCTGGTCTCGTCGCCCTGGCGCCACCAGATCCAATTCAATCCGCGCACTGTCGGATCGATCGCCGGCATGCCGAGGGTGGCCCGTCGCAGCGGTATGCCGGCGGCGACCAGGGCTCGACAGACGGTCCCTACAATGGCGCCGAGATCGCCGCCGGAGATCGCCGCCAGCAGGATGTCATCGATTATCCTGCTGGCGGCGGCGCTGTCGACATCCTCTATCGGGGCATCCGGCATGGCTGTTTCCTGTCCTGTTGCGTCACGGCGTCCGATCGGCGGTATTTCGCTGGGTGCGCGGTTCCGGGTCGTGGCATGCTCAAGGTTTAGCATTCCCCGATGGGCGGGAGCATGAGCAAAGCGTTTACCAAAGAATCCGATACCGACGACGATGACACGTTGCCGGAGGAGCCGAAGACTCTGCCGGCCGGCCTCAAGAACTATATGACGCCGCGGGGATTCCAACGGCTACAGGACGAATTGCGGCAGTTGAGCCGGGTCGAGCGACCGAAGGTGGTCGAGATCGTCTCATGGGCCGCCGGCAATGGCGACCGGTCGGAGAATGGCGATTATATCTACGGCAAGCGGCGGCTGCGCGAGATCGACCGGCGGATCCGCTTCCTGACCAAGCGGCTGGAGATCGCCGAGGTGGTCGACCCGGCACAGCAGAAGAACCGCGAGCAGGTGTTCTTCGGTGCCACGGTCACCTATGCCACGTCGCGCGGGGTGGAGAATACGATCACCATCGTCGGTGCCGATGAGGCGGATTTCGACCATGGCCAAGTCAGCTGGGTATCGCCGATCGCCCGCTCGCTGCTGAAGGCGCGGGAAGGCGACACGGTCGAATTGCGCACGCCCGCCGGACCGGAGCGGATCGAAGTCCTGGCGATCGTGTATAACGACCCGCCGTCGACGCAGCAGGGGTAATCGATGCAGCCGATGTTTCACATGATCCCCGGTGCGCCGACACCGGTGGCACCCTTCAGCCACGCGGTGCAGGTCGGCGACTGGCTGTTCGTCACCGGTCAGATGCCGACCGATCCGCATGACGATTCGGCGCCGCTACCGACCGGCATCGAGGCGCAGACCCGGCGGGTGATGGACAATCTCGCCCTGGTGCTGGCCGGCGCCGGTTACGCTCTGGCCGATGTCGTTCAGGCGCGCGTTTACCTGATCGAGTTCAAGCGCGATTTCGCGGCGATGAATCAAATCTACCAGAGTTATTTTCCGGTCGATCGCCGGCCGGCGCGGACCTGCGTCGGGGTCACCGGCCTCGCCCGGGACGCTCTGGTCGAGGTGGATCTGGTCGCGTTCAAATCCAACGGCGCCGCAGGGTAGTTTTCCTGGCTTTTTCCACCGCGACTGGTCCATTAGTTCCGTCGGGAATTCACCATCGTCACGCGCCGGAGATAGGCATGCAGGAAGCCGTTCGCCTCGTCATCATCGGATCCGGGATCGCTGGATGCAGCGCTGCCTATCATCTGGCCGAATTGGGCTGGACCGACATCCTGGTGATCGATCAGGGGCCGCTCTATCGCACCGGCGGATCGACCAGCCATGCGCCGGGCGGCGTGTTCCAGACCAGCCCATCGCGGATGCTGAGCGATTTCGCGCGCTACACGGTGGAGCTTTACGCCGGTTTGCGGATCGATGGCTTGGCCGGGATCACCCAGGTCGGCGGCATCGAACTCGCCGAAACCGCGGCGCGGCTCGAGGAGTTGAAGCGTCGCCGCGGCTTGCAGCAGAGCTGGGGCATCGACGGGGTGATCCTCAGCCCGGCCGAATGCCGCGACCGGATTCCGATCCTCGACCAGCGAAAAGTGCTGGGCGGCTTGTTCGTGCCGACCGATGGCGTGGCGCGACCGGTCCTCGCGGCCGAGGCGATGGCGCGCCGGGCGATCGAAAAGGGCGTCCGCTTCCAAGGCGATGTCGAAATCCTGGGCTTCGAGAAGACCGGCGGCCGGGTCTCGGCCGTGCTGACGGGCGAGGGCCGCATCGCGGTCGAAACGGTGCTGTGCTGCGCCGGCATCTGGGGTCCCAAGATCGGCCGCCTGGCCGGCGTGCCGATCTCGCTGCAACCGCTGCAGCATCAATACGTCAAGACCGAGCCGGTCGCCGAGTTGGTCGAACTGGCCCATGGCGCGGAGGTCGAGGTCTCGATCCCGTTGCTGCGCGCGCAGGATCACTCCTTGTATTTCCGCCAGCACGGCGATAGCTGGGGCATCGGCAATTACCGGCACGCCCCGCTGCCGGTCGATGCCGAGGCGTTGCTGGCACCGGGCCGCGCCTCGCGCATGCCGTCGCTGATGGCGTTCACGCCCGAGCATTTCGAGGAATGCCACCGCGCGTCGATCAACCTGTTTCCCTGCATCGAGGGCAAGGGTCTCGCGGATTCCTTCAACGGCATTTTCTCGTTCCCGCCGGACGGCATGCCGCTGATCGGCGAATATCAGGACCTGCCGGGCTTCTGGGTGGCCGAGGGCGTGTGGATTACCCATGCCGGCGGTGTCGGCCGCGCGGTCGCCCATTGGATGGCGGAAGGCGATCCGGGTGCTGATCTGCGCGAAGCGGATATCAACCGCTTCCACCCGCATCAGACGACCCGGGATTTCGTTCTCCGGCGCGGTGCTCAGCAGTATCGGGAAATCTACGACATCATCCATCCGGCCTATCAGATCACCGATCCGCGCGACCTGCGCGTGACGCCGGTCAACCCCAGACAGCGGTCGCTGGATGCGCATTTTCATGAAAGTGCGGGATGGGAGCGGCCGCAATGGTATGGCGCCAACGCGGCCCTGCTCGACCGCTTTCCGGTAACGGCGCGCACCGGCTGGGCGGCCGTCGAATGGTCGCCGATCATCGGGGCGGAGCATCTGGCGACTCGTGCGGCCGCCGGCCTGTTCGACCTCAGCGCCTTTACCAAGATCGAGGTCGCCGGCCCGGCGGCGCTGGGCTTCCTGCAGCATCTCTGCGCGAACGACGTGGACAAGCCGGTCGGCAAGGTCGTCTACAGCGCGATGCTGACCGAACGCGGCGGCATCAAATGCGACCTCACCCTGACCCGCGTGGCCCCCGACCGGTTCCTGGTGCTGACCGGGGCCTCGACCGGGATGAGCGATATCGCCTGGTTGCGGCTGCGGGCACGGCTCGCCGGCCATGACGACGCGGTCCTGCGCATATCGGATGTCACGCGCCAATATTGCGGCTTGGGCCTCTGGGGCCCCCAGGCCCGCGCGATCCTGCAGCAGGTCACCGAGGACGACGTCTCGCACGCGGCGATGCCCTATTACACGGCGAAGCCGATCACCCTCGGCGCCATCCCCGCCCTGGCGCTGCGCATCTCCTATGCCGGCGAACTCGGTTGGGAAATCTATGTGCCGGCGGAGTTCGGGGCGGCTGCCTGGGACAGGTTGCGGGAGGCCGGGGCATCCCATGACCTGACCGTCTGCGGCGGCGGCGCCCTCGACAGCCTGCGCATCGAAAAGGGCTATCGCTTGTGGGGGGCCGATATCCACACCGATTACACGCCGCTGGAGGCGGGGCTCGCTTGGGCGGTGCGCTTCGCCAAGCCGGATTTCCTCGGCCGCGCCGCCTTGCTGCGACAGCGCGAGGCGGGTATCCGCCGCCGGCTATGCTGCCTGACGCTGGACGAGCCCGGTGCCGTGGTGCTGGGCAAGGAGCCCGTGCTGATCGGCGGCCTGCCGGTGAGCTATGTCACCAGCACCAATTTCGGTTATTCGGTCGGCCGGCAGATCGCGTATGCCTATCTGCCGATCGACGCGGCCGAGGCCGGGCAGACTGTCGAGATCGAGTATTTCGGCGTGCGCCATCCGGCGACGGTCGGGGCCGATCCGTTGTTCGATCCGGCCGGACAGCGCATCAAGATCTGAAAAATTCGCCCAATCGGGACGGGCAAGCAGAGGGCAAAATCATGACCGCGATTGAGACCGTGCGGCGTTATGTGACCGAGGATGTCGAGGCGCGGCTGTTCCGGCCGACCGGCGAGGCGGTAGGACTGCCGGGGTCGCTCTACACCGATCCGGCTTTTTTCGGGGTCGAGCGGGAGCTTACCTTTGGACGCAGTTGGGTCTGCGCCGGTATCGTCGACGATCTGCCCAATCCCGGCGATCTCGTCCCGATCGACATCGCCGGCATACCGATCCTGCTGGCGCGCGCGGCGGATGGCACGATTCGCGCTTTCCACAACATCTGCCGGCATCGCGGCGTGAAACTGGTCAGCGAGCCGACGCGGCGCAACCTTGTGGTCTGCCCGTATCATGCCTGGAGCTACACGCTCGACGGCAAGCTGTTGAAGACGCCGAATTACTGCGGCCCGGATGCGCATACCCATGACGGCTTCGACGCGGCCGACCGGGGCCTGCTGCCGATCCGTTGCGAGCTGTGGCATCGGCTGATCTTCATCAACCTGGACGCGGCGGCGCCCTCTCTCATGGAGGATCTGACGCCGCTGCTCCGCCGCTGGAGCGCCTATGATTTCTCGCGCCTGCGCCATGGCGGCTCGTTGCGCTTCGAGCTCAAGGCCAATTGGAAGCTGGTGATCGAGAATTTCGTCGAGCGCTATCACCTGCCCTTCGTGCATCCGCTGCTGAACAGCGTCTCCTCGGTCAAGCACACCCTGCACATCGTCGATTCCGACCGGTTCGTCGGCGTCGGCAGCCGCAATTTCGATCCGCCGCCGGTGACGCCCGACCATCAATTGCCGACATTTCCCGGCCTCACGGCGGAGCAACTGAAGAAAGCCGAGTATGTCGAGCTGTTCCCGAACGTCATGCTCGGCTGCCACTACAACCATTTCTACGCGTTCATTCTGCAGCCGGTCGGCGTCGACCGGACGATCGAGCGGTTCGAGTTCTTCTTCATCGGCGACGAGGCGATGACCCCGGAACTCGCGCCCGCGCGCAAGCAGATGGTCGATCTGGTCGATCTGGTGAATGGCGAGGATATCGACATCGTCCAGCGCCTGCATGAGGGCTGTGCCTCGCCGGCGATGGCGGGCTGCGTGTTCTCGCCGGTGATGGAGGATACCACCCATCAATTCCAAAAGATGGTCGTCGGACACATGTTGGCGGCCGCGCGCGCGGCGTGACCATGGCGCCCCCGGCCGATCTGGCCATCAGGGCGCGCTGGGACGCTTGGTTCGCCGGCGATGACTATTTGTTCGGTACCGCGCCGAACGCCTATCTGCGTGCCCAGGCGCCGCTGCTGCGGCGGGGCATGACGGCGCTGGCCGTCGCCGATGGCGAGGGCCGCAATGGGGTCTGGCTCGCATCGCAAGGGCTCGCGGTGACCTCGATCGATCTCTCGGCGGTCGGCGTCGAAAAAGCGCGGCGGCTGGCGCGCGAGCGGGATGTCGCGTTGACCGCCCATTGCGCGGATGTGCTGACCTGGGACTGGCCGGTCGATGCGGTCGATGTCGTCGCCGAGATCTTCCTGCAGATCCCCAGCGCCGAGCGGCGGACGGTCCATAGCCGGATCCGTCGGGCATTGAAGCCGGGCGGTATCGTGATCCTCGAGGCGTTTCACAAACGAGGTCTTGGGCGAACCGGCCCGCGGGATGCGGATCTTTTATATGACGCAGCGGGACTTGCGGACGACTTCGCCGGTCTCGACATCCTTGAACTGTTGGAGGGCACCGTGCGGCTCGACGAGGGCGAGCGGCATCAGGGCCTGGCGGAGGTCGTCCGCTTGGTAGCCCGGCGCCTTGACCAATAGCGGCCGTCTCCTTTCGAAGGAACTCAGCTCATGCGCTATAATCAACTCGGCAATACCGGCCTATTCGTGTCCGAACTCTGCCTCGGCACCATGACGTTCGGCGGCGACAGCGGCATATGGCAGACGATCGGCGGGCTCGATCAAGCGGCGACCGACCGGCTGGTCGGGCGCGCGCTGGAGGCGGGGATCAATTTCATCGATACCGCCGATGTCTATTCCGAAGGGCGGTCGGAAACGCTGCTCGGCCAAGCGCTGAAGAATCTCGACGTGAAGCGCTCGGACGTGGTGATCGCCACCAAGTTCTACGGCACGGTCGGCAAGGGGCCGAACGATCGCGGTGCCTCGCGTGGGCATATCATGGACGCGGTCGAGGCCAGCCTGAAGCGTCTCGGCACCGACCACATCGATCTCTATCAGATCCATGCCCATGATTCGGTGACGCCGGTCGACGAGACCCTGCGGGCGCTCGACGATCTGGTCTCACGCGGGTTGGTCCGCTATGTCGGCTGTTCGAACTGGATGGCCTGGCAGATCATGAAGGCGCTGGGCGTGTCCGACCGGCAGGGCTGGGCGCGGTTCGAAACCCTCCAGGCGTATTATTCGATCGCCGGCCGCGATCTCGAACGCGAGATCGTGCCGCTGTTGAACGACCAGAAACTGGGACTGATGGTCTGGAGCCCGCTCGCCGGCGGGTTGCTCAGCGGCAAGTTCGGTCCCGGTTCGAACGGCCCGGAGGACGCCCGCCGCGCCAGCTTCGATTTCCCGCCGGTCGATCGGCAGCGCGCCTGGCCGATCATCGATACGATGCGCGGCATCGCCAACCGGCACGAGGTCTCGGTCGCGCGCGTGGCGCTCGCCTGGCTGCTGGCGAAATCCCACGTCACCACGGTGATCATCGGTGCCAAGACGGTTGAGCAGTTGGACGACAACATCGCGGCCGTGACCCTGTCGCTCACCCCGGACGAGATCGCGACCCTCGATCAGGCGAGCGCGCTTGCGCCGGAATACCCGGCCTGGATGCTGGCCCGGCAGGGATCGGAGCGCCGGCCCAAGCCGGTGCTGCCCGATCGCGGGTAATAGCCACTCACCAACAGCCGCTCACTCTGGCGCTCGGGCTTCGCTTCGAGCATCCTCTGCCGGATACGATCGACATCAAATCAACGGGGAGGACAGCCAGAGATGAGTGCGCGAGACAAGATCGCCATCGTCACCGGGGCGGGCAGCGGCGTCGGTAGGGCCGTGTCGCTGGCGCTGGTGCGCGACGGATACACGGTCGTCCTGGCTGGACGCCGGCGCGACGCGCTGGAAGAAACGGCCGGCGCCGCATCCGACGGCCGGACCCTGATCGTACCAACCGACGTGACCGATCCCGCCTCGGTCGCCGCCCTCTTCGCCGCGACCAAACACGCGTTCGGCCGGCTCGATCTGTTGTTCAACAACGCGGGTACCGGCGCTCCCGCCATCCCGCTCGAAGACCTCACGGTCGAGCAATGGAAGACCGTGGTCGACATCAACCTGACCGGTGCCTTCCTGTGCACGCAGGAAGCGTTCCGGCTGATGAAGAGCCAGGACCCGCGCGGCGGCCGAATCATCAACAACGGCTCGATCTCGGCGCATGCGCCACGGCCGTTTTCGGCGCCTTATACGGCAACCAAGCACGCGATCACCGGGCTCACCAAATCCACCTCGCTGGACGGCCGGAAATACGACATCGCCTGCGGCCAGGTGGATATCGGCAATGCCGCGACCAACATGACCGAGCGGATGAAGCAGGGCGTGCCGCAGGCCAACGGATCGATGGAGATCGAGCCGACGATGGATGTGGCCCATGTCGGCAGCGCGGTCACCTATATGGCAAGCCTGCCGCTCGACGCGAATGTGCAGTTCCTGACGGTGATGGCGACCAAGATGCCGTTTATCGGCCGGGGGTGATATCTCTGGCGGTGGAAAGCAGTCCCGCGACTGTCGCGATCTCGATAAGTCCGCTCAGCGTCGCTTCGTCGCCATGCCTGATGGTCTCGATCCCGGCCTGACCCAGGGCGCTGGTATAGGCCGATGTCAGCCCGGCGCCGCCGGTGACGGTCAGCCGGTCGGGCCAGGCGGCACCGATCGCTTCGAGGCTTCGCCGCGCCTCGCGCAGCTCGCAGCCGATCAGCAGGCCGGACAGATAATCGGCGAGCCCGGTGGCCGGCACCTCATCGAACAAGCCGAGGGTGCGGACTGAAAAGAGCCGTCGCAGCAAGCCGCCATCGGCATCGTCGGTCGACAAGCCGAACGCCACGCCCCGGGCGAAGCTCGCCCCATCCAGCGCCGCGGGGTCCAATGCGGTGGGATTCAATGCAGCGGGGTCGATCGCAGGAGCGTCGACCATCAAGCGGCCGAGAATGCTGTGGCGGCGCAACAGGGTGAACAGCTCGCCGGTCATGAAGGTGGTGAACCAGGCGATCCGGCCTTCCCGCAGGATCGCCCATTTGCTGTGCGTGCCCGGCAGCAGATGGATCCCGTCGGTGGCCCGATCGAGGGCGCCGGCCCCGATGATTTGCACCTCCTCGCCGCGCATCACATCGGGCGCTCTTCCGGCCTCGCGCCGGTTCACCCCGGGCACGAACCAGACGGTCCGGCCCGACCGGGTCGTGGTCGATACCAGTTGGCTCGCCAGATCGCCGGCGCCCGCCGGGCAGGCCGCGTAGGGTGCCTCGACCCAGCCCTGCCGGCTGCCGATCATGCCGGAGGCGAGGGTCAGCAATGGGCCGTGCTGCGCCAGCCACGGACCGACCAGCGCCTCGAACGCCCGGTCGAAATCGCCATCGGCGGTTTGCAGAATGCCATGCGGTCCGGCGTTGCGATCGATCACCTGCCGGTCCTCGCCGACCAGGAAGGCACGGAACGAGGTCGTCCCCCAATCCAACGCCACAAGCATCGGTCGGGTCATCGGCCGATCTCCGCCAGGCGATAGACCTCGATCGCCGCGCCGCCCAGCACCTGGTCCCGCTCGGCGGGCGTGAGACCGTCCAGGCAGTCCAGCAGGGCCGCCTTGACCTCGCCATAGGAGGCGGCGAGCAGGCAGACCGGCCAATCCGACCCGAACAGGCAGCGTGCCGGACCGAAAACGCGCAGCGCCTCCCGCACATAGGGCCGCAAATCGTCCCGCCGCCAGTCCGCCCAATCGGCCTCCGTCACCATGCCGGACAGCTTGCACCAGACATGGGCACGTTCGGTGGCGAAACCGGCGATGCCGGACTGCCACGCGTCGAACCCCTCATCGCGGATGGCCGGCTTGGCGAGGTGATCGACGACGAAACGCAATTCCGGCAGGGCGCTCACCGTGTCCAGCGCCGCCGGCAGCTCCCGCGGCCGGATCAGCAGGTCATAGGCGAGGCCATGCCGGGCGACCGCCGCCAGTCCACGCCGCACATCGGCTCGGCGCAGCCAATCGGCGTCGGGCTCGTCATGGACCTGGTGGCGGATGCCGACGAGACGCCACCCGTTCGGACCGGACCGCAAGTCGGACAGCATCCGGTCGATCGCCGGATCGGTAAGATCGACCCAGCCGATCACCCCGGCCACGAAATCCGTCCGTCCCGCGATTGCCAGGAACTCGCGGGTCTCGTCCAGGCTCGACAGGGTTTGTACCAGCACGGTCTTGTCGACGCGGTTGGCCGCGAGCTCGGGCCGCAGATCCGCCGGCGCGAAGACGCGCCGCAGGATGGCCAGATCCTCGGTCATCCAAGGATAGTCGGCGCGTGATGGATCCCAGAAATGATGATGCGCGTCGATCGTGAGCGAGGCCATGGCGTCAGCTCAGCCTCTCGACCGGCCGGACCACACCATAGACCACGCCATCGGGCCGCTGATGCGGGACGGTCACCATTCCGCTAGTGCCGGCTTGGCGGAGATGCGCTAGCGGTACCGGGTCCTTCGGGGCGAACCAGCGCCAAGTTTGATCCATGGCCGAGTTTTTCTCCGCATTCAACGGGTCGCGAGACATTGATTGCCGACGATCGAAAATCCTGAGCATTCTGACGCTGCTCGGGGCGGTCGAATACCCCTAACCCAAATTTGAGAGCGATCATGGCGAAAGGTCAAAAGCGCAGCACGCGCGAAATCAAAAAGCCGAAGGCCGACAAGAAAAAGCCGGCGACCATCGTTTCGGCCTTCACCACCCCGCCGCCCAAGAAAAAGCCGGCTTAACCCGCGACCGGCCGCGGATGCCGACCTGAAACTCAGGCCCCGGCGCTATGCGCCAGGGTCAGATGGGGCGTCGGGACGGGTGCCGGGGCCAGCGGACGGGCATGCCGCTCAATCGACCGTTGTTCGACCCGGTCGGCGAAGGTGTTGAGAATGCGGCGATAAAGCGCCTCGCCCAGCACGCGATCCTCGAGCCCGACATCGAGGTTCGGGTTGTCGTTCACCTCGATGACGAAGACACCATCCTTGGTCTCCTTCAGGTCGACGCCATAGAGGCCGTTGCCGATCAGCCGCGTGGCGGCGAGCGCCAGTTCCAGCACGGCCGGGGGAACGGCCTCGATTGCTACCGCCTCGGTCCGGCCTTCGGTATGCGAGCCGTCGGGGCCGTGTTTCAGAATCTGCCAATGGGCGTCGCACATGAAATAGCGCGCGGCGAATAGCGGCTCGCCGGCCAGCACACCGATGCGCCAATCGAACGGCGTGTAGATGAACTCCTGCAGCAGGATGATTTCCGAGTGTTTCAGCAGTTCGGCCGTCACCCGCTCGAACTCCGCCCGGGTCTCCGCCCGTTCCACGCCGCGGCTGAACGAGCCATCCGGGATTTTCACGACCACCGGTGCCGAGAGCTGTTCGGCGACCGCGGCGACGGTGCGCCGCGTCACCAGCTTGGTCGCGGGTGCCGAGATGCCGTGACCGCTCAACAGCTCGGCCAGGAAGACCTTGTTGGTGCAGCGCATGATGGATGTCGGATCGTCGATCACCGGCATGCCCGCCTGTTCGGCACGTTTGGCGAACCGAAAGGTGTGATGCGGTACCGCCGTCGTCTCGCGGATGAACAGCGCGTCGAACTGGGTCAACCGTGCCAGATCGCGCTTTTCGATCAACTCGACGCCGATCTCCATGTCATTGGCGATGTCGGCGATCCGCTGCAGGGTGGCTGAGCTGGAGGGCGGCAGCGGGTCCTTGGGGTCATGCAGGATGGCGAGATCGAAACGCGGCGGCCGCGGGCGGTGGAGCGGCCGGAAGGGGCGCGAGGTGAAGGCTTCGAGGGCCGCGATGAACAGGGCGTCGCGATCCGCGGGGATCTCGCGCAGATCGAACGGCCGCACCCCGGACACCCGCCAGGCACCGGCCTCGTCGCGGCCGAGCTCGATCTCCAGCAGCGGATAACGGAACGTCTCGAAGGCGCGGCGGGCGAAATCCTTGAGCGCCGCATCCTCCACCTGACCAAAGAACAGGTGCAGCGTCAGGCTCTCGATCGAGCGCGACAGCGGATCGAGCGGTGTCAGCAGGTGGTTGAGCGAAGCGGCGCGATCGGTGATGCCGTGGCGTGCGCGCAGATCGAGAATGGTCTCGATATCCGGTGTGACCGTTTGGGCGCGCGCCTCGGCCAGCAGCGAGCAATAATACCCGGTACCCAGATAGTCGTAGCTCCGGCACAGATTGACGATCTTGCGGCGCCAGTTGAACCGAGCGACATCGCCATTGACGTAGTCGTCCATGGTGACCACCTGGCCATCCGGATCGGGCCAGCGGAAATCTTTGCGTTTCTCGACAATGATCAGATGAGGCGGCATTAGGAAGTCGGTCTCCTGGCGATGATGACGGCTGCGGCCTGTCGCCGGCGGCCGTAGCGATAGATGCGTTCGAACTCGCTGCGCGCGATCGATATGCCGTGCGCCGCGTCGGCGCCGCTCTCCATGGGATCGAAGACGCGGAAGACGTGGCCGTCGAACCCAGCGAGGGTCACCCAGTGCGGCCCCTTTTCACCGTGCAGTCGATAAAGGCTGATCAGCACGACCGGCACCTCGCCGCGCCGCATATGCTGCAGCAACAGGTCGATATTGAGAGGCCCGCGCCGGATCACCACGGGCGTGCGCCGCAGCTCGTCGCACATATCCTCTTCGACCAGGGCGATGACATCTTTCTTGATCGGGTCGCGGACGCTGTCGACGAACATCGGGCCATAGGAGGGGGCATAGACCGTGACCCCGAAACCCTGGCGGAATGCCGCCAGCGCCAGGCCATAGGGCCCGCAGCCGCCATGGCCCGAGGCCATGAAGATCGTCGTCGCCTCCCGCCAGAGCCGGATTTCCAGTCGGCGGTCAAGTGTCAGATCGGGGCAAAGGGAGGCCATCGCCATCATCAGGGCCGCCGGGCCGCAGGTGAAATCCAGGCTCTGCGGATAATAGGGAAATGTCGGAGGCGCGGCCTCGGCGGCACCATCGTTCCAGAGCGAGCGCTCCAGCCGCAGCGCGTCGGCGCCATCCTCGTAATAGCGGCTGGCGCGCCCGATCACGGTGAAGCCGGCTTCGGCGAAGAGGTGCTGGGCCGCGCGGTTGTCGACGCGGGTTTCCAGCCGGACGATGGCTCGATCCCGGTCGGAGGCAACGGCGAGAGCGGCGGTCAGAAGCGCCCGCCCGAGGCCCAAGCCGCGGGCTTCCGGGGTGACGGCGATCGAATAGATGCGGGCGATCGCGGTCGCCCGGTTGAAGCGCAGGACCGCCGCGCCTAGGATCGTTCCGTGTCGTTCGGCGACGAGTACCGCGGCGCTGTCGTGACGCAGAAATGTCCGCCAGCCACGTCTGGTGATCCGGTCGCCCGAAAAACAGGTGATCTCAAGGCTTATGAGGGATGCGAGGTCGTCTTCCCGCGCCGGCCGCAGGATCGGTGGCTCCGCGGTGCCATAGGGTGGCACACCGCGTGATCGTCGCTCAGCCTCGACGATTTGGGTCACGTCAACGGCCGATCTCGATAGCGAGGGAGCGCCGATACCTTGGCCAGACGTGACCGGCCGATCTCTGCCAAGATCGGTTTGGCGGTTCTGGGAGATGTCTGGTTGACTTGGTCACGACGGGGCGCCTGTGAATTGGCCTCGATGGCATGCTAGATAGAACGGCACTCCTGCATAAAAAATCCAGGGGTCGAACGGCTCTATAAAATAAACTAATCGGCGCGCTTCCTGCCGCCGGTGCCTGCAATTTTACGAAAAAAGAGAGTTGTTTCCCGAGTTTCACACGTAAAAACAGCACCGCCGTCACCTTAAACATTGCTAAGTTAGGGACTGCGCGAACATTGGGCGAAAGGCAGGGACCGATGGAAAGGCAGGAGCAACCGGCCCGGCAGTGGAGCAAGCCACGGCACCAGATCGTCGCCCCCGACCCATTTTTTGATCTGTCGGTCGATCTTCTCTGTGTCGCCGCCGTCGGCGGCAAGCTGCTGCGGGTCAATTCGGCGTTTCGCCGGTTGCTTGGCTTCGACGAGACATCGGTATCGGCGCTCACGCTGAAGGATCTGCTGCATCCCAAGGACCGCCGTGCCCTGGCGCGGGTGACCGACGGCATGCGGGACCGTCATATCTTCGTCGGCACCGAACTGCGCCTGCGGGATGCTCATGGTCAGTGGCGCTGGATCGAGTGGAGTTGCCGGGCGCAAGGCGGCCTGTTCTACGCCGTCGGCCGCGACGTTACCGACCGCAAGCGGCAGGAGTCGCTGGCGGACGCCCAGCAGCGATTGCTGACCGCGGTCGTCGAGAACCTGCCGCTGGCCAACACGCTCGATCTGGTCTGTCGGAGCGTCGAAGACCTGGTGGAGGGGGCGCTATGCTCGGTCCTGCTCATGTCGGCGGATGGCCGACGGCTGTTGAAGGGGGCCGCACCCAACCTGCCACCCGACTACAGCGTCGCGATCGATGGCGCCGAGATCGGTGAGGGCGCCGGCTCATGCGGCACCGCCGCGTTTCGCCGCGCGATCGTGATCGTTGAGGATATCGCCATCGATCCGCTCTGGGTCGACTACAGAAGCTTGGCGCTCGCCCACGGCCTGCGGTCGTGCTGGTCGACGCCGATCATCTCGCCGGAGGGCGTCGTGCTCGGCACCTTCGCGCAATATCGACGCGTGCCCAGCCTGCCGAGCGCTCATGAACTTCAGGTGATCGACCGGCTGAGCGCCTCCTGCGCGATCGCCATCCAGCGCAAGAGCGTCCACGACGAATTGGTCGCCGCCAAGAAGCGGGCCGAGGCGGCCAGCCATGCCAAGTCGGAATTCCTGGCGAATATGAGCCACGAGCTGCGGACGCCGCTGAATGCGGTAATCGGCTTCAGCGAGCTGATCGAGAGCCAGTTCCGCGGCCCGATCGGCGAACCGATCTACCTCGACTACGTTCGCGATATCCGCCTTTCGGGCATGCATCTGCTGGGCGTCATCAATTCGGTGCTGGACGTCGCCCGTATCGAGGCGGGCAAAACCCAGCTCGACTATGACGAGGTGACCGTCGAAGCGGCGATCGGCGAGAAGATCCGCCTGGTCGAGCACGCCTTTCCCGGGCGGAGTCCTATGATTGAGGTCGTCGTCCCGCCGGACTGCCCGATGCTGCATGTCGATCGCCGGGCGTTCGATCAGGTCCTGTTCAACATCGTCGGCAACGCGGTGAAGTTCACGCCGGATGGTGGACGCATCACGGTGCGGGTCGATGCCGGGGCACCCGGTCTCAAGATTCGCATCGAAGATACCGGGGTCGGTATCCCGTCGGACCGCATCGCCGATCTGTGCCAGCCGTTCAAGCAGATCGACGGCGTCTATAATCGACGTCATCCGGGCAGCGGCCTCGGCCTCTACATTTCGCGGGCGTTGATCGAAGGTCATGGCGGCCGGATCGACATCGCCAGCGTCGTCAATATCGGCAGCACGGTGACCATCAGCTTCCCCGAGGATCGGGTGATGCGGGGCGGAACGTCCAGGTGGTCGCCGGCTACGGCCGTGCCGACGGCATAAGGCTTGCCGGCTTTCGGACTCCCGACCAGATATTTTAGGTGTCAAACGTCTATCGCTGACGTACCGTATCGCTGGATTGATCGTCAGGCGTTTTGGTTCAACCGCGGGGGCAAGCGGGGGCTAGGCGCGCGGCGGGGAAAAAGCTAACGCGGGGATTTGTCATGCGCAGAATGTTGCCGTCGCTGAGTGCCTTCGCCGTCGTCGCCGGTCTGGTTGCCACATGTCTATCCAGCGGCGCTTCGGCGGCCGATCCGGTCAAGATCGGCATGATCACGACCCTGTCCGGCCCGGGCGGCTATCTCGGCGAGGATGTTCGCGACTCGTTTCAGCTGGCGATCGACCAGGAAGGCGGCAAGCTCGGCGGCGTGCCGGTCAGCCTGCTGGTGCAGGATGACGCGCTGAAGCCCGCTACGGCCAAGCAGATCGTCGAGACCTATCTGCAGGGCGAGCACGCCAAGATCCTGACCGGCATCATCTTCTCGAACGTCGCGGGGGCGGTGGTGCCCGATGTCGTCGAGTCCGGCGCCTTCTACATCTCGCCCAATGCCGCCCCGTCGAACCTCGCCGGCAAGGAATGCAACCCGAACTATTTCGCGGTCGCCTGGCAGAATGACGCCCTGCACGAGGCGGCGGGGCAGAACGTTCAGAACCACGGCTATAAGCGCATGTTCATCCTGGCGCCGAACTACCAGGCCGGTAAGGACGCGCTGACCGGCTTCAAGCGGTTCTACAAGGGTGAGATCGTCGGCGAGATCTACACCAAGCTGGACCAGACGGATTTCTCCGCCGAGCTGGCGCAGATCCGCGCCGCGAAGCCCGACGCGGTGTTCCAGTTCCAGCCCGGTGGCCTCGGCATCACCTTCCTGAAGCAATATGTCCAGGCCGGGCTGAAGGATACGACGCCGATGTTCGTATCGGCACCGTCGATGGATTGGCATATCATGGAGGCGGTCGGCGATGCCGCCATCGGCGTGCAGGTCGCGTCGCATTGGAATGTCGATTTCGACAATCCGGCCAGCCAGCAATTCGTCGCCGCGTTCAAGGCGAAATACGGCCGTATGCCGACCTATTACGCGAGCCAGGGCTATGACACGGCACGCCTGATCGGTAGTGCCTTGAAGGCGGTCGGCGGCGATGTCGATAAGGCCGATGCGTTCCGCGCGGCCCTGCGCAAGGCGGATTTCGCCTCGGTGCGCGGCCCCTTCAAATTCGCCAACAACCAGCATCCGATCCAGGATTGGTTCGCGCTCTCGGTCGATAAAGGGGCCGACGGCAAGCCCACTCTGAAGACCGTCAGCAAGATCTTCGAGCAGCATGGCGACGCCTATGCCGCCGAGTGCAAGATGTAGCAGCGGGATCGGGGAAAGAGCGACTGGTCGCCGGCCGCCGCCGTGCTGCTGATCGTTGAACAGCTGCTGAACGGGCTGCAATTCGGCGTCATGCTGTTTCTGCTGGCCGCCGGCTTGACCTTGGTGTTCGGCATCATGGGCTTGATCAACCTGGCCCATGGCTCGCTGTACATGATCGGTGCCTTCGCGGCCGCCGCGGTCGGGCGGCTGACCGGCTCATTCATCCTGGCCTTGCTGGGCGGTGTCACCGCCGCGGCCCTGGCCGGTTTGGCGATCGAATGGCTGGTGCTGCGCCGCCTCTACCAGCGTGACCATCTGGATCAGGTGCTGGCGACCTATGGCTTGATCCTGTTCTTCAATGAAGCGACCACGATGCTGTTCGGGCGCCAGCCGCTCTTCGCGGATGTGCCGGCGGCACTCGGCGGCTCGATCGAGTTCATTCCCGGCATCCCTTATCCGGTCTATCGCCTGGCTATCCTGCTGGTCGGGGGCCTGGTGGCCGCCTTGCTCTACGGGCTGATCGCGCGGACCCGTATCGGCATGCTGGTGCGTGCCGGCACGACCGATCGCGAGATGCTGCGCGCCTTGGGGGTCGATGTCCGGTTGCTCTACACCGCCGTGTTCACCCTCGGCGCTCTGCTCGCGGGTTTGGCCGGTGCCATGGCCGGGCCGATCTTCTCGGTGCAGGTCGGCATGGGGGAGCCGGTGTTGATCCAGACCTTCGTCGTCATCATCATCGGCGGTGTCGGATCGATCCGCGGCGCCATGGCCGGCGCCTTGCTGGTCGGTCTGGTCGACACGATGACCCGCGCCTTTCTGCCTGGTTTGCTGCGCAGCATGATGCCGCTCTCCGAGGCGGATGCGCTGGGCGGCGGCGTCTCGTCGATCGCGGTCTATGTGCTGATGGCGGGCATCCTCCTCTGGCGGCCTCGGGGCCTGTTGCCCGCCCATGGGTGAAGCCATTCCTGTTTCTGGTCGTCAGCGCGCCGTGCTGATTATCGGCTTGGCCGTGCTGCTGGCCTATCCGCTGGTCATGCCGCTGTTGGGAAAGCCGTTCCTGGTCGGCCTCGGCACGCGCATGGTGATCTATGCTCTGGCGGCGGTCAGCCTCGACCTGCTGGTCGGCTTCGGTGGCTTGGTCAGCTTCGGCCATGCGGCGTTTCTCGGGCTGGGCGGCTATGTGGTGGGGGTCCTGGCGTTCCAGCTGGGCGCCGATGCGCCGTTGTTCGGCCTCATCGACGGTACCAACCAGGCCTGGATCGCCTGGCCCGCGGCGGTGTTGGTCACGGCGCTGGCGGCCCTGGTGATCGGCGCCCTGTCGCTGCGCACCGACGGCGTGCATTTCATCATGATCACGCTCGCCTTCGCCCAGATGCTGTATTTCCTCACCGTCTCACTCAAGGTCTATGGCGGCGATGACGGGCTGTCGCTGCGCCGGCGCAATCTGCTGCCCGGCCTCGATCCACGGGACGAAGCGACCTTCTACTATGTTTGCCTTGCCTGCCTGGTGGTGTTCGTGGCGCTGGCCCGGCGCATCCTGGCGGCGCGGTTCGGCACGGTGCTGCGTGGCATCAAGGAGAATCAGCGCCGCGTCTCCGCTCTGGGTATCGAACCTTATGGCTACAAGCTCGCGGCTTTCGTGCTGGCCGGCGCCGGCGCCGGCCTGGCCGGTGCCCTCCTAGCCAATCAGACGCGGTTCGTCAGTCCGGAACTGCTGCATTGGACCAAATCCGGTGAATTGCTGGTGATGGTCATCCTGGGTGGTATCGGCACCTTGTACGGTCCGATCCTCGGGGCCGTGGCGTTGATCCTGCTGGAGACGGTGCTGGGCGCCTGGACCGAGCATTGGATGGTCATACTCGGCCCGATCCTGGTGGTGGTCGTGCTGTTCACCCGGCGCGGGCTTTACGGTCTGCTCACCGAGAAGCGATCCGGTATCGCCGCGCGGGGCGCCGATGATGGGGGTGGGCATGACTGAGCCGCTGCTGGAGGTCCGTGGGCTGGTCAAGCGTTATGGCGGCCTCCTCGCGACCGATCATCTCGATCTCGCCATCGAGGCCGGTGAATGCCGCGCGCTGATCGGGCCGAACGGGGCGGGCAAAAGCACGCTGATCGCCCAGCTGGCCGGCGAGGTGCGCCAAACCGCCGGCTCGATCCGCTTCGACGGCGTGGAGGTCACGGCGCTTTCCATGCCGCGCCGTGTGCGGCGGGGGTTGGCGCGGTCGTTCCAGATCACCTCGGTGCTGCCGAATTTCACGGCCGAGGATAATGTGGCGCTGGCGGTTCAGGCCCGCCTCGGCCATGGCTTTCGGTTCTGGCGCGATGCAGGCCGGGATCCCGCCCTGCGCGAGCCGGCGCGGGCGATGCTCGACGAGATCGGCCTCGGCCGCCGGGGGGCTGTGCGGGCCGGCGACCTCGCTTACGGCGAGCAACGCCAGCTGGAGCTGGCGATGGCGCTGGCGACAAAGCCACGCATGCTGCTGCTCGACGAGCCGATGGCCGGCATGGGCCCCGAGGAATCCCGGCGCATGGTCGAGGTGCTGCGAAAGCTGCGTGGTAGCGTCACGCTATTGCTGGTCGAACACGACATGGATGCGGTGTTCGCGCTGGCCGATCAGATCACCGTGCTGGTTTATGGACGGGCGATCGTCACCGGCACGCCCCAGGCGATTCGGGACGATCCAATGGTTGCCGACGCCTATCTGGGCCAAGCCGAGGTGGATCTCTGATGGCCGGGTGGCGTCATGCTTGAGGTGAGGGAACTCCAGACCGCTTATGGACGAAGCCAGGTGCTGTTCGATATCGGCCTCGATGTGGCTGCCGGCGAGGTCGTGGCGCTGCTCGGCCGCAACGGCATGGGCAAGACGACGACGATCCGCTCGATCCTTGGCCTGACACCGCCGCTTAGCGGCGAGGTGCGCTTCGACGGGCGGCCGATCGCCGGGGCGGCGCCCGAGACGATCGCCCGCCTGGGCATCGGCCTGGTACCGGAGGGGCGCCGGGTCTTCACCATGCTGACCGTGCGCGAAAACCTGGTCGCGACGGCGGCTAACCGCGCCGGCCATGTCGAGCCGTGGACGCTCGACAAGGTCTACGACCTGTTCCCGCGGCTTGCCGAGCGTCATGCCCAATCGGCCGGCACGCTCTCCGGGGGCGAGCAGCAGATGCTGGCGATCGGCCGCGCCTTGATGACCAATCCCCGGCTGCTGATCCTGGACGAGGCGACCGAGGGCCTGGCGCCGCTGATCCGACGCGAGATCTGGCGTTGCCTGAGGCAGCTCAAGAGCACGGGCCAGGCGATCCTGGTCGTCGACAAGAATATTATGGTGCTCAAGCACTTGGCCGACCGTTTCGTGGTCATCGAAAAAGGCCGGACCGTCTGGCGTGGCGACGCGATGGCACTCGACGCCGAACCAGCGGTCATTCAGAATTATCTCGGCGTTTAGCTTAGGTCGACGTGTCGCCAAAAATTAAACGGCGGCGCGTCGGAGTCCGACTAGGCGACGATCTATGTTATTGTAACATAGAGATACTGCGACAGTGGCTTGGGAGCCGCCATGGGCAACCCCCGCTCGGTCTTGGTCGTGGATGACGACGACGACGTCCGATCCTTCACGGCGATGGTTTTCGAGGATTTTGGTCACGAGGTCTTTATCGCCGAGAATGGCGCGGCGGCCCTCGACTTGCTGGACCACAACCCAGCCGTTTCCATCATGTTCAGCGATGTTCGGATGCCGGGCATGTCGGGGCAGGAGCTCGCGGCGGAGGCGTTGCGCCGCTACCCGGCTCTGAAGATCATCCTAACCTCCGGTTTCCATGGGGAGCAGCCACTCGCCGACATCCCTTTCATTTCAAAGCCTTGGCGGCCGACCGAATTGAAGCGTCTGCTGGACGGCATTTTGAACGCTCACTGAACCGATACCAGATCTTGTGATCGGCGGTTCGGCAGGGTATCACCCGTGCCGTTGGGATCCTGGGGGACGCCATGACCGAGCCGAATTTCCTGCCGTTGTTCCGCAATGAGCCGACTTCGGTGACGCTGAGGGCGGGTGAAGTTCTGTTCAAGCGCGGCGATCCGGCCCTTCACATGTATGTGGTGAAATCCGGTACGATACGGCTCGGTGACGGCAATGTCGTCTTCGAGGACGTCGAGGCGGGCGGCATCTTTGGCGAGATGGCGCTGGTCGATCACGGCGGGCGCAGCATAGGAGCCATAGCGGTTACCGAGTGTGAGCTGGCGATGGTCGATGAGCGCCGGTTTCTGTCGATGGTGCAGCAGATGCCGTTGTTCAGCCTCAACGTTCTAAAGGTCGTCATGCGGCGCCTGCGCGCGATGAACACCCGGCATGGCGGCGTTACCTAAACCTGACCAGCCTCCAAAATCCTCGTCAGCCGGGGCGGAAGGCGGGGCCGCCGTGGCCCTTTCCTCCTTAACGAGTATCTTCCGACATGGTGTTGCCAATTCCCGTTCCGGACCGCCCCCGGCTTGCGCAGCGGCTGCGGTTCGGCGATCCCCTGGTGCTTGGGATGGCTTTCACCTTCCTGTCCTATTTCTTGTTCTCGTGGCATGACGCGGCGATCAAATGGCTGGTGGCGGATACTTCCGTCTGGGAAATCCTGTTCATGCGCAGCGTCTTCATCCTGACGCTCTGCCTGGTCACCGGCGGGACGTCGGTGGTGCGCGAGACGCTGACATCGCCCGTCCTCTATCCGCTGATCGGACGGGGGGCTTTGGTGTTGGTCGCCTGGTTGCTGTACTACAGCGCCAGCCAATATCTGCAACTCGCCGAGCTGATGACCGCCTATTTCACCGCCCCGCTGCTGGTCACCCTGCTGGCGGTGCTGCTTCTGGGCGAGCGGCTCGATTGGGTCCGCTCCTGTGCCGTCGGCGTCGGGTTCACCGGCGTCGTCATCGCTTGCCAGCCCCATGATCTCAGCCACCTGCCGCCGGTCCTGATGGCGCTGGCGGCGGCGGCGTTATGGGCCTTGGCGATGGTCCTGCTGCGCAGCATCAGCGGGTCCGCCAATATCCGCGTCCAGATGGTGACCTCGAATTTCGTGCTGCTGATCGCCTGCGGGGCGATGATGCCGTGGCATTGGCAGACCCCCAGCCTGTCCAAATTCGGGCTGATGGCTGTGGTTGGTCTGGTTGGGGCGGGCGGGCAGAGCCTGCTGCTGGCCGGCATCCGCCGGGCACCCGCCTCGGTCACCGCTCCGATGGAATTCACCGCCCTGGTCTGGGCGTTCGGTCTCGGCTTCGTGATCTGGGGCGATATCCCGGCGCCGGCGGTGTTCGTCGGCGCCGCCCTGATCATCGCCAGCGGCTTGTTCATCGCGGTCAAGGAGTGGCGGGGCGTCGGTCTCGCCGCCGCCAAGGACGTGGTGCAGGCCGAATAGCGCGGGGCTTTCCCGCTACTCGATCGGTATGTCCGGCGCCGCACGCGACGGCGCCGGAAAATCGACCATCCGTGCGCAGCTGACGAGCGCGGCCGCACCGGCGAAACATGCGGCGACGATCAGCGCCACGGTGGTGCCGGCGCCCATGCCGGGCAGCAGGCCGAAGATCATGCCGACCAGCAACGCGCCGGTCGTTTGGCCGAGCAGCCGCGCGGTCGACAGCATGCCGCCGGCGGCGCCGCTTCTGTGCCGAGGGGCGGCACCGATCATCGCCCGGTTGTTGGGCGACTGGAACAGGGCGAAGCCAAAGCCGCAGATGATCATCCGCCAAACGATGTCGGCGGATGTCGGATGTATCGGCAAACCTGCCGTGAGCGCCAGGCCGACCGCGAAGATGACCAGGCCGATGCCGCCCAGCACGCCGGCGGAATACCGGTCGGCCAATCGTCCGGCGATCGGTGCGACGATGGCCACGGTCACCGGCCACGGCGTCATCAGCAGGCCGGTCTCGACCTGGCTTCGGCCCAGGATGGTCTGCAGATAGAAGGGCAGCGATACGAGGGCGAGCGCCGCCGCGATGAACGAGCAGATCGAGGTCGCGATCGACAAGGCGAAGACCGGCAATCGCAGCAGGTCGATCGGCAGGAGCGGCGCCGGCCGCGACAATTGGCGGCGAACCAGCACGATGCCGGCCAGCGCCGCCACAGCCAATTCGGCGCCGACACGGATAGGGTTCTCGCCATGCCCCAACCCGTCGATGCCGGCGATCACCAGTCCGAAGGTAAGCGCATTGAGGAACGCGCTGCCGACATCGAAGCGATGTGCCGCCCGATCGGTCCGTGGCAGGGTGCCGGAGGTGAGCAGCCCCAAAATGCCGATCGGAACATTGATCGCGAACAGCCAATGCCAGCTCGCGACGGAGAGCACCGCCGCGGCGATGCTGGGGCTGATCGCGGACGAGACCGCGACCGTCAGGGCGACCATCGCGATGCCCCGGCCCAGCCTATCCCGCGGATAGATGTACCGGACTAGAGCCGCGTTGACGCTCATGATGCCGGCGGCGCCGAAACCCTGGATGATCCGGGCGATCGACAGCATCACCAGCGAGTCCGATAGCGCGCAGGCGAGCGACGCCGCGGTGAACACCGCGAGCCCAATCTTGAAAACGCGGCGATAGCCGTAGATATCGCCGAGCGAGGCCAGCGGTAGCAGCGCGATGGTGACGGCGATCTGATAGGCGTTCACCACCCAGATCGACGCGGCGGCGCTGACCTGCAACTCCTCCGCGATCGTCGGCAGGGCGATATTGGCGATGGCGCCGTCCAAGACCGCCAGCGTGATCGCCAGCGCCATGGTCAGCGTCGCCCAATGCCGCCTGGGTATGGGCAGTCCGTCATCCGTGATCATCGAGGGGGATCTCCGCGCGTCATCATGGATATAGTGCCCAGTCGCGGAAAGTCAGCCGCGTTCGATCTCCGCGACGGCGGCATCGAGTGCCGCCGCCAGCCGGCGGATTTCGTCGTCGGTGATCGCGCCGCGCGACAGCCGCAGCGAGAGCGCCAATTTCAAATTTTCCATGGCGCGCACCAGCTGCGGTGGCGGTCCGCCGCCGATCCGGCGCCTGGCGTCATCCATGCGGCCTGCCGCCGCGTCCGCGGTGGCCTGATTGGCCGCGAGGAACTCGCTGCCCGCTTCGGTGATGGCGTAGCGCTTCTTGCCGGCCTCGGCGGTGACGGTCGCATGACCCAGCTCCTCCAGCAGGGTCAATGTCGGATAGACCACGCCTGGGCTGGGGCTATAGGTGCCGCCGAACGCATCCTCGATCGCCTTGATGATCTCGTAGCCATGGCGCGGCTGTTCGCCGATCAGCCGCAGGATGATGAAGCGCAATTCGCCGTGATCGAACGGGCGGTGCCGTCCACCCCGTCCACGGCCGCCCCGTCCGTGGCCATGCGGCCCCCGGTGTCCGCGATCGGCGTCGCTGTTCGGCATCGCTTCGTCCCGCGCGAAGCGGCGGCCATGGCGGCGTCCGTGATTCTGATGGGCATGGTCGCCGTGCCTGTGTGGATGGTGATCGTGATGATGAAACAAGATATTCTCCGATAGGATTTCGATATAACGAATTATTAGATATATCGAAATCCTATCGAATTCAAGGGTGATTTTATCCGGCGGTTTGCCGCCGCCCGATTGCCGTATAGGTTCGCCCGAACATGCTGGAACCCCGGGACGCTTTTCGGGGATGTGGGCCGCTGTTCCGGGGGGAGCTGACTTGATGAGTGCCGAGCAGGCGATAGAGATATTTTTCGCCTTGCTGCATGGTGTGGCGGCGGTGGCGGTTACCTGCCACGTGCTGCTGAACAAGCGCGATGTCGCCGCCGCGGTTGGTTGGATCGGCCTGGCCTGGCTGTCGCCGGTGTTCGGCGCCGGCTTCTATTTCCTGCTCGGCATCAACCGTGTCAGGCGCCGCGCCCGACGGCTGCAGCGGCACCCCGGCCGGCGCCGTCAGGCGCATCAGGCCGGCGGCACGGCGACGGCGCTGGGCCTCGCCCCCAGGGCGGGCTTCGGTTCGCTGGAGGTGTTGGAACTCGCGGGGCGTCGCATCACCGGTCGCGCCACCGAGGACGGCAACAGCGTTGCTGTGCTGGTCCAGGGCGACGAAGCCTATCCCGAGATGCTGTCGGCGATCGCCGCCGCCCGTTCCAGCATCGCCCTATCCACCTACATCTTTCGCGGCGACGCGGTCGGTCGGGCCTTCATCGCCGCCTTGGCCGAGGCGCATCGGCGCGGTGTCCAGGTCCGTGTGCTGGTCGATGGTATCGGCGCCGGCTATTTCTATTCGCCGGCCTATCGCCTGCTGCGACGCCAGGGTATTCCGGCGGCGCAGTTTCTGCACTCCGAACTGCCCTGGCGGATGCCGTTTCTGAACATGCGGTCGCATAAGAAGATCCTGGTGATCGATGGCCGCAGGGCGTTCACCGGCGGCTTGAACATCGGTGCCGAGAACGTGCTGGCCACGGCACCGCGCCATCCGGTGCGCGACACGCATTTTCAGGTCGTGGGCCCGGTCGTGGCGCAGATCGTCGAGGCGTTCGCCGAGGATTGGCAGTTCACGATGGGCGAAACTCTCGCCGGCCCGGCATGGTTTCCAAGCCTGGAGGATGCCGGCGCGGTGACCGTGCGGGCGATCACCTCGGGTCCGGACCAGGATATCGAGAAGCTGGAATTCGTGCTGATGACGGCGATCAATACGGCTCGGTCATCGATCAAGATCGTGACGCCGTATTTCCTGCCCGACGAGCGTCTCTCCAGCGCTCTGGCGCTTGCCGCCCTGCGCGGTATCGAGGTCGACATCGCGATCCCCGAGATCGGCAATCATCGGGTGGTCGACTGGGCAACACGTGCCCATATCCGCCCGCTGTTGGTCGCCGGCTGCCGATTGTGGCACGCACCGCCGCCCTTCGATCATTCCAAGCTGATGACGGTCGATGCCGCCTGGTCGCTGGTCGGCAGCGCCAATTGGGATCTGCGCAGCCTGCGGCTGAATTTCGAGATGAACTTGGAGATCTACCACACCGCTTTCGCGGCTCAGCTGGGCGAGGTGATCCAAGGCAAGTTCGGCCGCCGCGTCACGATCGCCGATCTGGATCGCCGACCGCTGGCCGGTCGGCTGCGCGACGCCGCCGCCCGGCTGCTGCTGCCGTATCTTTGATCTACGCGGCGGGGGTCGTCAGACGCTTGGTCATGACGATCCGGGTGTGGCCTGGCGGGTCGCATTCGACCCGGCCAAGCACCTCATAGCCGTTGCGGGCGTAAAAGCCCTCGGCCTGAAAGGTGATGGTATAGAGCAACACCGCGCCGCAGCCGCGTCGTCGCGCCTCGTCCTCGGCCTGCCGAAGGATGCGGCTGCCCAGGCCACGGATGCGGGACTGCTCGGGCAAAAAGAATATGTCGACGAAAAACAGCCCGAGGCTGGTGCGGCCGAGCAGACCGCCGACCGTCGCCTTGGTTACCGGATCGGCGATCAGCACGGCGAGCGGCCGATGATCCTGATAGCCGGCTTTCGTCAAGTTATACGCCGACAAGCCTTCACCGATCGCCGCGATCGCCTGCGCATCCGGGGCATCGGTCAGCGTTATCACCGGCTGGGTGGCGTCCATCTCCCTCGTCATGCCGGTTCTCGGGTTCGCTTCAGCCGACGAAGGCCGGACCCAAGGGGCGCAGGCGCATGCCCGGACGCAGCCGGCGCCAGGGCAGGGCAGCCGGATCGGCGGCCATCGGTCCGGGGGCCGCGGCGACCAGGATCTCGGCGGCGATCGGCTGGAACGCCGCGCGGAAATGCACCGAGCTTTTCAGCACCAGCAGGTTTTGCCGGGCGGGTTCGATGCCGACATGCTGGAACGGCGCCTGATCGGCCGCCTGCATCTTGCGCGACGCCACGACCACGCGGACGCCCTCGGTCTCCAGCAGCGCCATCGGACCCAGGGTCATCTTCGCGTTGAGATACATCGGACCATTGCCGATCATCTTGCCATCGCCGATCGCCAGCACCTTGAAGCGGGCGTGATACGGCACCTGGCCGGGAGCGCCCGACTTGCCGCCCAAATCCAGCGTGATCTCGGCCCCGATCCCCGCCTCATGCGCCGCGCGCGCCGCGACCTCGTCGACCATCAGGCCCAGCACGGCGCCGACCGCCTTGTTGCGGACCAGCGCCGCCAGCATGCCGGTCGTGTCCGAGGTCCCGCCGGCACCGGGATTGTCCTGGGTATCGGCGATGATGATTGGCTTCGTCGCTCTCGCGGTGACCTGCAGCGCGTGTCGCACGGCCTCGTCCGGATCGTAGATCTTGCCGGCGAATGCCGGTTCGGCCGCGATGATCCGCTGGGCCAACGCGTCGGCTGCCCGGTCTGCCGCCCCCTGGGTGGCGCCATAGGCGAACACCGTCGGTGCGCAGCCCGGAAAATCCGCGGCGGGAAAGCCCGGCGCCCAGGAGACGCTGCTGACGCCGTCGATCTCCAGCTCGCTCATCTCCCGGAAAATCGCACCCGCCGGCTCGGTCAGGCTGCATTGCCAGGACAGCGCAATCAGGAACGGGATCTGGCGCCACGCCTTGGCCGGCTTGCGTCCCTCCGCGATCAGCCGATCGAGCGCCAGGGCGGCGCGGCTGCCGGTCTCGGCCATGTCGACATGCGGATAGGTGCGGTACGCGACCAGCACATCGGCGAACTCGACCATCTCCGGCGTCACATTGGCATGCAGATCCAGACTGGCGGTGATCGGCACGTCCGGGCCGACCAGCGCCCGCACCCGGCGCAGCACCTCGCCCTCGCCGTCATCGGCGGGTTCGGCGACCATGGCACCATGCAGGTCGAGATAGATGCCGTCGACGGGCAGGGCGGCCGCCAGGTCCTCCAGCAGCATGCCGACGATCCGTTCGAACGCGTCGCTCGTCACCTCGGCGGAGGGTGTCGCCGCCGCCCAGCACAGCGGCACCAGCTCATGGCCCGCGCCGCGCAAGGTCGCCATGGCACCGGCGATACCGATATTCATGCCGGCGAAGGTCGACAGCACGGCGTCGCCCCTGGTGAGGCCGGGCCAGCCGCTGCCGCGCGTGAAATCCTCGTAATGGGCCTTTACCGGGGCGAAGGTGTTGGTTTCGTGCTGAAACCCGCCGATCGCGATCCGCGCCATGAAGTCTTCTCCTATCGGGTAAGCATGCCCCCGGCCTGCGCCGCGAGCTTTACGCCGCCTGAGGCACCGGATTGATCTCCGGTAGGCTGTCCAGATGGCAGGCCGCCAGATGCGTCCGGGTACCGTCCGTGGCGGCCTGGCGCAGCACCGGCTCCTCGGTTCGGCAGCGGTCGAAGGCGAACGGGCATCTGGTGTGGAACCGGCAGCCGCTGGGCGGGTTGATCGGGCTCGGCACGTCGCCTTTCAGGATGATCCGCTGCCGCTTGGCGGTCGGATCCGGCACCGGCACCGCCGAGAGCAGGGCGCGGGTATAAGGATGCCGCGATGCGGCGAACAGGCTCCGCCGATCGGCGATCTCGACGATCTTGCCCAGATACATCACCGCGACCCGGTGGGTGAGATGCTCGACGATCGCAAGATCATGGCTGATGAACAGCATGGTGAGGCCGAGATCGTGCTGCAGATCCGCCAGCAGGTTGACGATCTGCGCCTTGACCGAGACGTCGAGGGCGGAGACAGCCTCGTCGCAGATGATGATGTCGGGGCCGGGCGCCAGCGCCCGGGCGATGCCGATCCGCTGGCGTTGGCCCCCGGAAAACTCATGCGGGTGGCGGCGCCCGGCGTCGCGCGGCAGCCGCACCTTGTCCATCAGCTCGGCGATCCGGTCGTCCAGCTCGCTCCGGTTCTGCGCCAGGCCGAAATTGGTCATCGGCTCGGCCAGGATATCGCGCACGGTCATGCGTGGGTTCAGGCTGCTGAACGGATCCTGGAAGACCACCTGCATGCGCCGGCGCATCGGCCGCAGCTTGACGGCCGGCAGGTTGTCGACCCGCTGGCCATCCAGATAGACCTCGCCATCGGTCGGCGGGGTCAGCCGCAGGATGGTGCGGCCGACCGTGGATTTGCCGCAACCGGATTCGCCGACCAGCGACAGCGTCTCGCCCCGCTCGATGGCAAAGCTGACGCCGTCCACCGCGTAGACCTTGGCGGTTATCCCGCCCAGGAATCCGCCGCGGATCGGGAAATGCTTTTTCAGGGCGTTCACTTCCAGCAGGGGCGGTGGTTTGCTCATGCGGCGATCCGTCGTTCGGCATAGTGGCAGGCCACCAGATGGCCCGGCGCTTTGGCTTCGATCGCCGGGGCGACGGCGCGGCACAGCTCGGTGACGAGGGGGCAGCGGCCGGCGAAGGGGCAGCCGATGATCGGCTTGCGCAGCGACGGCACTTGCCCGGGGATTTCGGCCAGCCGCTGACGATCCGCCGCCTCGTCCAAGGACGATCCCAGCTTCGGCACGGCGGCCAGCAACCCACGCGTATAGGGATGCTGCGGATTGGCGAAGATCTCCCTCACGGTTGCCTCCTCGACCTTGCGGCCGGCATACATGACGATCACCCGCTCGGCCATTTCCGCGACCACGCCCAGGTCATGGGTGATCAGCATGATGGCGGAACCCAGCCGTGCCTGCAGGTCGCGCATCAGGTCCAGGATCTGCGCCTGGATGGTGACGTCCAGCGCCGTGGTCGGCTCGTCGGCGACCAGGAGCTTGGGGTTGCAGGCGAGCGCCATCGCGATCATGACCCGCTGGCGCATGCCGCCGGAGAGCTGGTGGGGGTATTCGCGTACCCGGCGTTGGGGGGCCGAGATCCCGACCAGGGTCAGCATCTCGATGGCGCGCTGCTCCGCCGCCTTCGCCGACAGGCCCTGATGCAGGCGCAGCGTCTCGCCGATCTGCCGCCCGACACTCAGCACCGGGTTGAGGCTGGTCATCGGTTCCTGGAAGATCATACTGATGTCGTTGCCGCGGATGCGCCGCATCTCCGCTTCCGGCAGTTCCAGCAGATTGCGGCCGTCGAACCGGATCGATCCGGCGATCTTGCCCGGCGGCTCCGCGATCAATCGCAGGATCGACATCGAGGTGACCGACTTGCCGCAGCCGGATTCGCCGACGATGGCGACGGTTTCGCCCGCCTCGACATGGAACGACAGACCCTCGACCGCGCGGACCACCCCGTCCGGCGACGCGAAATGCGTCTGCAACTGATCGACTTCGAGCAGCGCCATCAGAGACGCTTCGCCAAGCGCGGATCCAGCGCGTCGCGTAGTCCATCGCCCAGCAGGTTGACGGCCAGCACGGTGATCGACAGGAACACGGCGGGGAAGAACACGATATATGGCTTTACCTGCCAAAGGGCGCGGCCCTCGGCCATGATGTTGCCCCAACTGGGGGTGGTGGTCGGCGTGCCGGCGCCGATGAACGACAGGATCGCCTCGGTGATCATGGCCGAGGCGCAGATATAGGTCGCCTGCACCGTCATCGGCGCCAAGGTATTGGGCATGATGTGTCGCCAGATGATCATCGGGGTGCGTGATCCGGCGGTCACCGCCGCCTCGACATAGGGTTGATCGCGCAGCGACAGCACCACGCCGCGCACCAGGCGGGCGACGCGCGGCACCTCGGCCAGGGTGATAGCGATGATGACGTTCTGGATCGAGCCGCGCGTGAACGCCACCAGGGCGATCGCCAGCAGGACCGACGGGATCGACATCATGCCGTCCATGATCCGCATGATGATCGGGTCGAGCCATCGGGTGAAGCCGGAGATCAGCCCGATCAGCATGCCGATGGCGGAGGCCAGCAAGGCGACGGCGCCGCCGACGACGATCGAGACCCGCGTGCCGTAGATCACCCGGGAATAGACGTCGCGGCCCAGCATGTCGGTGCCGAACCAATAGAGCGCCGACGGCGGCCGCGTGCGTTTCGCCGGGGCCAGCGCCGTCGGATCGACGGTCCCGAGGAGCGGCGCGCAAACCGCGATCAGCACCATGATCCCGATCAGCAATCCGCCGATCGCGATCGCCGGATGCCCAACGTAGAAACGCATGATGCGGCCGCGCTGCTTGGGCGGGGGCAGGATGTCAGGCAGCGGCGGCGCCGCTGTCGTTTGCGAAAGGGGGTCCGTCTGGGTCACGACACTCAATAGCGGATCCTCGGGTCGAGCACGGTATACAGCAGATCGACGACCAGGTTGACCACCACATAGGTCAGGCTGAACAACAGCACGACGCCCTGGATGACCGGATAGTCCCGTCGCAGGATCGCGTCGACGATCAACCGGCCGAGGCCGGGGATGGCGAACACGCTTTCGGTGACGACGGCACCGCCCATCAGCACGGCGACGCCGATGCCGACCACCGTGACGATCGGCACCGCGGCGTTTTTCAACGCGTGCACGAACAGCACGGCGCGCTGGCCCAGCCCCTTGGCCTTGGCGGTGCGGACATAATCCTGGCTCAGCACCTCCAGCATGGTGGCGCGGGTGACCCGCGCGATCAGCGCCACATAGGCGGTGCCAAGCGCGATCGAGGACAGGATCAGATGCTGCAGGAACGGCCAGAAACCCTGGGCCAGCGGCGTATAGCCCTGGACCGGCAGCCATTCCAGCTGCAGGGCGAAGATATAGGCCAGCAGATATCCCACGACGAAGACGGGGACCGAGAAGCCCATGACGGCGAAGCCCATGATCGCCCGATCGAGCAGCGACCCCTGTTTCCAGGCGGCGATCACACCCATCGGCACCGCCACCATCAGCGACAGCACCAAGGTCAGGATCATCAGCGAGATGGTCGGTTCCAGCCGCTCGCCGATCAGGCGCGATACTGGCAAATTGGTGAAGATCGAGGTGCCGAGATCGCCATGCAGCACGTTCCACAGCCATTCGCCGAAGCGTGTCAGGAACGGCCGATCGAGACCCAGCGCCGTACGGATCCGCGCCAGATCCTCCGCCGATGCCTGATCGCCGGCGATGATCGCCGCTGGGTCGCCGGGCGTGAAATACAACAGGCTGAACACCAGCGCCGCCACGATCAGCATGACCGGGATGGTCGCCAGCACCCGTCGGCTGATATAGCCGATCATTGCGCGACCCCTATCATTGGGCGACCCCGATCATTGCGCGGCCATCGGCAAACGCGTCTCGACCGGGTCGAGCGGGAAGATCGGCCGGCGCACCCGCTCGAACTTCAGGATGCCGTAATCGGAGGTGCAGACACCGATGCCGGCGCATTCGACGACGTGCTTCGCCAGGCTGCCGAGATCGGCCCGCCAATGCACCCGGCTCTTGATCGCGACGAAACGCTTCTGGCGCGGATCGATGCCGACAAGCTGGAACAGGCCGAGATCGGTCGGCTCGCAATGCCGCGACAGCAAGACGATCTCCACCCGGCCGGTATCAATCACGGCCGTCGGGCCCAGCATGATCTGCAGCCCACGGCTCATCGGCGCGCGGCTGCGGAAATACCCGGCGGACAGGGTGCGCACCGTGCCGCGCACGCGCAGCGGCGCGCTCGATCGCGGGATCGCCGGCATCGGCAGCTTGCCGCCGATATCGAGCTCGATCGGATTGCCGATACCGGCCGCGATCGCGGCTTGCACGGCCGCCGGATCGCAGATGCCGAAGAACACGACATCCTCCAGCTCTTGGGCGAGAATTTCGGCCAGCACCGTGGTCGTATCCATGGTCCCGCCCGAGGCGGTGTTGTCGCAATGGTCGAGCAGCACGACCGGACCGCCCTCGGTACCCAGCTCCTTGGCGCGCGCGACCGATCGGTCCAGCGGCTCGGTGCGGAACACGAAGGCCTCGCGCGCGGCCCAGGCCGCCTCCAGCAGCCGGTCGACCAGCGCCCGGGCCTTGGCTGCGTCGCCATCGGTGACGACCACTGCGCTGAGGCCCGCCTGCGACACATCGGCATGGGGAAAGCCCACGAACACGCTGGCCAGCAACGCCTCGCCGCTGCGCTCCATCTCCGCCGCCATGGCCTGCAGCTCGCGGTTAGGTGATTGGTGGGTGCCTTGCGCCATGACATGCGGCAGCATCGGCGCGTTGCCCCAGGCGGATGTCGGCGTGACCTCGCCGGCGATGGCGCGCAACAGCATCCGCCCGGCGCGCAACGCGGTCTCCGCCTGATCGATATGCGGATAGGTTTGGTACCCGGCGATCACCGTGGCGGCGCGCACGATCGGATCGAACAGGTTGGCGTGCATGTCGAGCGCCACCGCCAGCGGCGTCTTCGGTGCGATCGCGGCGACGCGGCGCAGCAATTCGCCTTCGCCATCCTCGAATGCCTCGGTGACCATGGCGCCGTGCAGGTCGAGCAGGATGCCGTCGAACCGCTCGGCTTTCAGCGCGTCGGTGATCAGCCCGCACAGCGTTTCATAGGTGTCGTTCTCGACCGGCCCGCTGGGTGGCGCCCCGGCTGCGACCGGGACGACGATCTCGGCGCCGGCCTCCTCGGCGACCGCCAAAAATCCGCCGATCGGGCTCGACGTGCCCCGGAAATGGTCGATCGCCGCCTGGCCGGTCAGCAGGGTTCGACGATCCGGGCAAAACCGTTCGACGCGCGTCGGCACGGGCGAAAACGTGTTGGTTTCGTGCGACAGCCGGGCGATCAAGAGACGCATAAGGGAGAACCTAGGCCCGCTTCACGTTCCAGAAGACCGGGAAGCCGGTCAGGATGTCGGTCAACGTCTTCTTGAAGGCGATCGGCTGGAAATACTGGCCGAGCGGAATGTAGGGCACGTCGATGAGCACCTGTTTCTGAATGTCCACGGCGATCTTTTTCTGGGTCTCGGCATCCGGTGCGTCGAGCCAGGCGCCGCGCAATTCCTCGAGCTTGGGGGCGGTCGGCCAGCCGAACCACGAATCCGCGCCATTGCCGCGCAGCGACAGGTGGCCGGCCGGGTTGAACATGTCGATGCCGTTCCAGCCCGTGAAGAACACGTTCCAGCCGCCTTGGTCCGGGGGCTCCTTCTTGGCGCGGCGGCCGACGACCGTGCCCCAATCCATCATCTGGTAATCGACGTTCATGCCCGCCTGTTTGAACATATCGGCGCCGACCTCGCATTCCGCCTTCAGGACGGAAAGATCGCTGACGCCCAGCAACACGACCTTCTCGCCATTATAGCCGGCCGCCTTGAGGTCGCGCTTGACCTTTTCGTAGTCGCGCGGGCTGTTCAGCACCTCCATACCAGCATTCGAATCGAGCGGCGTGCCGGGTGGAAAGACGCCGATGCCGGTCTTCCACATGGAAGAATCGGTGCCGGCGACGGCCGTCATGTAGTCCTCCTGATTGACCGCCCCCAGGATGGCGCGACGGATCGCCGGGTTGTCGAAGGGCGGATGGAGGTGGTTCATCCGCAGGATGGCGATCGAGCCGGTCGGGTCGTTGTTCAGGACGGTGATCGACTTGTCCTTGCGCAGCAGCGGCTGCAGATCCGCCGTCGGATATTCCCACCAGTCGACTTCGCCGGCCTGCAACGCGGCACCCGCCGTCGCCGCATCGGGAATCACTTTCCACTCGATACGGTCGAAATTGACGATCTTCGGCCCCGAGGTCCATTCCGGCTTGCCGCTCTCGCGCGGTTTGTAGTCGGCGAAGCGCTCATAGGCGACATGGGCGCCGGCCATCCGCTCGCTGGCGATGAATTTATACGGCCCGCTGCCAACCATCTCCGTCACCTGGGTGAACGCATCGGTCTTGGCCAAGCGCTCGGGCATGATGACGGGGGCGAAGGCGGTGCATTTGGCCAGCGCGTCGGGCAGCAGCGAGAACGGCTTTTTCAGGCGGAACTGGATGGTCTTGTCGTCCGTCGCGGAGAGTTCGTCGGTCGCCGCGAGCAGCGCTTGGCCGAACGCATCGCGCTTGCCCCAGCGCTGGATGCTGGCGATGCAGTCGCGCGCCAGAACCGGCTCGCCGTCATGGAATTTGAGGCCCGAGCGCAGCGTGATCCGCCATAGTTTGCCCTCATTCTCGGTGGTCGCCCCTTCCGCCATCTGCGGCACGGCCTGGTACAGGTTGTTCTGCCCATACAGCGTGTCGAACACCAGAAAGGCATGGTTGCGGGTGACCGTCGCGGTCGTCCAGATCGGGTCGAGCACCGCCAGATCGGCTTGTGGAACGAACTTCATGACGCGCTGATCGGCGGCCCGCGAGATATACGGCGCGCCGATCATCGGCGCCGCGACGGCAACCGAGGCCGCTGCTTTCAAGAACTCGCGTCGTTGCAACTTGATCGGCATCGTCTACTCCGTCCATAGGGCCGCCTGGCATCGCGGTCGACTTGGCACCGCTGACCGCAAGATCCATGCCCAAGCGTCGCGCTCAGGCCTCCCGAAACACGATCGAAACGCCGCAGGCGTCGCGTGGTGCGACAATCACGGCCACCGTGGTGCGGGTGAACGGCACACCCTGCCGGGTCAGAGCCGCTTCCGCCGCGTCGCGTGAACGCACCGCGACGACCAGCGCCACCAGGCCGTTCGGATGCAGTCCGGCGAAATTGCCCTCGGCATACTGCGCTTCGAAGCGGCCGGGCGCCAGGAAGCGGATCGGCACGGTCCCGGTCTCGACTCGGACGGCGCCGGGACCCTCCGTGATCACCTCGGTCGCCAGCAGGCGCGCCGTCGTGGCGGCATCCCCAGCGGGGTCTTGCGATACGGTCACGAGCGATGCGAGCCCGATCGCCGTATTGGCATGCCGCATCAAATCGGGGATCCAGGTGTTCTGCGGCGTCAGATGCTGGCAGCAGAACACGTGAAAGCCGGGGACGATGCCCTCGGGGAATTGCGTGGTCCGGAACGCGGCCTCGGCGCGACCGCCATCCGGCAAGTCGACCGGCCGGGCAAAGCCGACCGGATCGCTCAGGGCCACCCCGGCGGCGCGCATCTCGGCCGCGGCCCCATCCGCGTCGCCGGTCCGCAAGGCCACCGCGGCCAGCCCTTCGCGGGCAGCCAGGATCTGCCTCTGATGTGCGTTGCCCGGCGTCGCCGTCACCACGCCCAGCAGTTCGAAATAGTCGCGCTCGAACATGATGGTGTGGTTGGCCGTCCCCTTATGCGCGCTGTGCACGCCGCGCGGCGACAGGGTGAAGCCCAGCCGCTCATAGACGGCTTTGGCGCTGTCCAGGTCGCGCACCAGGGCGAAGCAGTGATCGATCCCGGTGATATGCCGGCGCATATGGCGTCTCCCTATAGAACGATCGGACGGGTGCCGGTGTTATGGCGGTCATGACGACCCCCTGCAACGGCCGCTTCACGGCGGTGCCCCGTCGGGGCTCGATCGGACGCTACTTCTTCGGCGCATCGGTCAGCGTGCCGAGGAAGGCGATCACGTCGTCGATCTCCTGGGCGTTGAGCGCCGGCTCGTCGCCGGGATGCCGGTCGAAGGGCGGGTCGGTATTGACGTTTTCGCGATAGGCGGGCGGCAGGTCGTCGAACTTGTCGACCGTGCCATCCACCTTCCGGGCGTACCACTTCCCCGGATCGGTATCGCGCTGCACGTAGAATTCCATGACCTCCCGCAGGGAGTGGAAGACACCGTTGTGCATGAAGCTCTGCCGGAGGGCCACGTTGCGGAGCGACGGCGTCTTGAACCGCCCGCAATAGTCCGCGCGATCGGTGAAATCCGTACGCTCCGGTCCGCATAGGCCGAGATCGACATGTGCCGGATCCCGGTTGGCCGGGATCGCCCGATTGCGCGGCACGCCCAGCGCGATCAGCCCGTAATCGGTGAATTGCGGCGGGGCGCCATTGTTGCTGCGCTGGCTCAGATGGCAGCTCGCGCAATTGCCCTTTTGTGGGTCCTCGAACAGCTTGAGCCCGCGCGCCTCGGCCGCCGACAGGGCCACCTTGCTCGCGAGATAGGCGTCGTACTTGCTCGAATACGGATAGAAGCTGCGGTAATCCTGCTCATAGGCCTCGATCGCCTGGGCCGCGGCGTCGACAAGGGCATCCGGCTCGGCGAGCGGTGCCTTGAGTATCCGTCGGAGGGCGGCGCCATAGCCGGCCTTCTCGATCCGGCCCGCGGCCTCGGCCGGATCCTTGTTGGCCATTTCGTAGGCGGAGAACAGCGGGATGCGCGCCTGATCACGCCCGCGATCGACCCGCCCGTCCCAGGTGAGGCCACCGGTTGGGCCGTTATCGACGCTTTCATCGCCGTCATCGTCGGAGTCGAAGAAATGTTCGGTGAAGGACGGCGACGCCTGCAGATAGGTCAATGACGGCACCGCCCGCGTGCCCGGCTCGCCCATGGTGCCGCCGCCCAGCTGCACGGGCAGCGCGTTGGGGGGGCCGAACCCATGCGCCGGACTGTGGCAGGCGGCGCAGGCGAGCTCGCCCGAGGCGGAGAGGGTGGGATCCATGAACAGGCGCCGCCCGAGCGCCGTGAGATCCGCCGCTTGCCGGCGGATCTCGGCGCGCGTCATCGGGCCGCCCTGGTCAGGCGCGGCCGCACCTGCCACCATCAGTGCCGCGGGGAACAGAAAGGCGAGCAAGCGAGATTTTGGGCGGCTCGTACGATCAGATTTCATATTCTCGTGATCATCTGCCCGCCGATGACACAGGCTTGAAGGGGTTGAGGACGTGACAGTACGCAGAATATTGGCCGCATCTATTACCGGATTGCTGGCGCTTGGCGCTTCCGCCGATGCCGCGACAAAGGATGTCCGACGGCCGGCGGGACTCGACCAGATCGAGTCGGTGGTCGTGATCTATGCCGAGAATCGCAGCTTCGACAATCTTTATGGCGGGTTTCCTGGCGCCAACGGCCTGACACGGGCGAGTGCCGAGAGCCGGCCGCAGCTCGACCGCGACGGCACGCCGCTCACGGAATTGCCGCCGGCCTGGGGCGGGATCACAGGCAAGGGCGTGACGCCGCCCGTTACCGAGGCGGAAAGCGCGCATCTGCCGAACCGCCCCTTCGCGATCGACGATCCCAAAGGTCTCAAGACCCCGCTCAGCGTCGTCACCCGCGATCTCTGGCACCGCTTCTACCAGAACCAGATGCAGATCGACGGCGGCAGGAACGACAAGTTCGTCGCCTATGCCGATGCCGGCGGTTTGGTCATGGGCTATTACGACGGCCGTAAGCTGCCGCTCTGGAAAGTGGCGCACAAATATACGCTCGCCGATAATTTCTTCATGGGCGGGTTCGGCGGCTCCTTCTTCAACCATTTCGAGCTGATCTGCGCCTGCGCGCCGAAATACCCGAATGCCGATCAGAGCCCGGCCAAGGACTTGATCTCCGCGGTCGAGGCGGATGGCGTCACCCTGAAGATCGCCGAGAATTCGCCGAAATCGGCCCTCGGCGGCGCGCCGAAATTCGTCAAGGACAGCAATCTCACGCCCGATTTCTACGCCGTCAACACCATGCAGCCGCCTTATCAACCGAGCGCCAACAAGCCGGCGCCGGGCGGTGATCCGGCGCTCGCCGATCCGAGCGTGCCGACCACCCTGCCGCCGCTGGCCGACCAGACGATCGGTGACCTGTTGACCGCCAAGGGCGTCAGCTGGGCCTGGTATGCCGGCGCCTGGCAGGCGGCACTCGACGGCAAGAGCGGCGATCCGGTGCCGGCCTTCCAATTCCATCATCAGCCCTTCAACTATTTCGCCGCTTACGCGCCGGGCACGCCGGCCCGCGCCGAGCATCTGCGGGATGGCGGCCTGGGCGGGGTCGAGCTCATCAAGGCGATCGATGCCGGCAGCTTGCCGCATGTCACCTTCTATAAGCCCCAGGGCAATCTGAACGAGCATGCGGGCTACACGGATGTGCGGTCGGGCGACGAGCATATCGCCGACATCATCCATCATCTCGAAAAGAGCCCCCAGTGGAAGCACATGCTGGTCGTCATCACCTATGACGAGAATGGCGGCTTCTGGGACCATGTGGCACCACCCAAGGCGGACAGGTTCGGCCCCGGCACGCGTATCCCGACGATCATCGTCTCGCCCTTCGCCAAGCGCGGCTTCGTCGACCATGAGCAATACGATACGACCTCCATCCTGCGCTTCATCACGCGTCGTTTCGACTTGCCGGTCCTGCCCGGCATCAAGACGCGCGACGAAGCACTCGCCGCCCACGGCAGCGCCCCGCTCGGCGATCTGACCGGTGCGTTGAAGCTCGGAGGCGAGCAGCATAGCTGAGCATCCCGCCTCGGTGAGCTTCCAGTGTCGTGGCTTCGACGCCTGAAAGACGCTGGAAGCGATACCCGGAGCCGATCAAGAATGAAGGGTACCGTCGATGTGGCGCGGTTGTTTTGGATGAATGCGGAGGTCAAGCCACGACCATGGAATACAAGGGATATACGGCGGGTCCGATCGATTTCGATCCAGAGGAGGAGACCTTCTCCGGCGTCGTGCTCGGGCTCAAGGACGTAATCCATTTCGAGGGGGCGAGTGCTGCGGAGCTGCTGTCGTCGTTCGAGAGCGGCATCGACGATTATCTCGACGATCTCGACGATATCCGGGTCTATGACCGTGCCAAGGCGGGGCCGCCGCAGGAGTTCGTACCGGCCGCGATCGCCGATCGCCGGCGAGCACCCGATCAGGGTCTGGCGTAGCTATCGCGGCCTGACGGCGGCGGCGTTGGCTGGGGCGGTGAAAATCTCACGGCCGTATCTGTCCCAACTGGAGGCCGGCCTGGCCGTCGATATCGACGATCTGGAGCCTATGTCGGCCGAGGGTTCCAGCAGATGATCAGCGGAGGAACAGCTCCCAACGAGGGCTGAAATACCCGAAGTATGGCCTTCTTCAAGGCGGTAATCGCTTGGCAGCTTGAGCAAGAAATGAAGGCAAAGAAAATCTCGAAGGTGGCTTTGGCCGAAAAGCTGCACACATCCCGGACCCAGATACATCGGCTGCTCGATCCGGCGAACAACCAAGTTCAGCTTTCCTCGTTGATCAACGCCGCCGCCATGGGTCGTAAGCTCAAGGTCGAGTTGGTCTGACCAATCCGGAGAACCGCCGCTCGGCTGCCCAGCGGCATCACTTTTGCGTCGACTTTCAGCATCGTTGATTGGGGGCGTGATGGCGGAACGTTTGGCGGGCAAGGTCGCGGTGGTGACCGGTGGCGGCTCCGGTATCGGCCAGGCGAGTGCCGTGCTGTTCGCCCGGGAGGGCGCGAAAGTGGCGGTGGTCGATCGGGATGCGTCGGGGGTGGGCTCGACGGTCGCGCTGATCCACGAAGCGGGCGGCGTGGCCATCGGCTGCGTGTCCGATGTCGGGCAGGAGGGGGCCGCCACCGCCGACGCGCGCCGCGTGGCGGCGCTGTGGGGTTCGATCGATGTGCTGTTGACCGCCGCCGGCGTATCGACGGGCGGCACCGTGCTCACCACCGATCCGGCGGCCTGGGATGACGTGTTTCGGATCAACGTCGGCGGCACTTGGCTCTGGGCGCGGGCGGTGCTGCCCGGGATGCGCGCGCGGGGCGGCGGGTCGATCGTCACCGTCGCGTCCCAGCTGGCCCTGGCCGGCGGGCGCGGCAACAGCGCCTATATCGCCTCCAAGGGCGCCATCCTCAGCCTGACCCGCACCATGGCGCTGGATTTCGCCGACGACGGCGTCCGGGTGAACGCCGTGCTGCCGGGGGCGATCGACACGCCCTTGCTGGCGCGTAGCTTCGCCCGTCGCGACGACCCCGATGCCGCGCGCGAGGCGTCCCGCGCCCGCCATCCGTTGGGCCGCTTCGGCGCCGCCGGGGAGGTCGCGGAGGCGGCGTTATATCTGGCGAGCGACGCCGCCGGCTTCACGACCGGCGTATCCCTGCCGGTCGATGGTGGGTGGCTGGTAGGATGACCGCCCCCCACTCCAGCGGTCTCGTGGCACTTGAGGCGCAGGTTCGCCGCGATTTGGAGCGGATCGCCCATCCCCGCGCCAAATGGCTGGAACCGATCCCAGGGCCGGACGGGCAGCCGGTGCTGGATGTGCTGATCGTCGGTGCGGGGCAGTCCGGCCTCGCCACCGGTTTCGGCCTGCTGCGCGCTCGGGTCGACAATATCCTGGTGCTGGACCGCGCGGCGGAGGGACAGGAGGGGCCGTGGCTCAGCTACGCGCGCATGCACACGCTGCGCAGCCCGAAGGACTTCACCGGTCCGGACCTGGACGTGCCGAGCCTCACCTATCAATCCTGGCACGAGGCGAGGTTCGGCCAGGCGAGTTGGGACGTGCTGGAACTGATCGCGCGCGAGCATTGGGCGGACTATCTGCTGTGGGTGCGCCGTGTGACCGGCGTGCCGGTGCGCAACGGTTGCACGCTGATCGGCATCGCGCCGGTACCGGGTAGCGAGCCTCGGCTGCTGGCCGCCACGCTCCGCTTTGAGGATGGCGGCACCGAGATACGCTACGCCCGAAAGATCGTGCTCGCGACCGGGCAGGATGGCGCCGGCGTCTGGTGGATGCCCGATTTCGTCGCGGCCCTGCCCAACCGTCTGCGCGCCCATGCCGCCGACCCGATCGACTTCGGCGCCCTCCGCGGCAAGACCGTGGCGGTGCTCGGCGCCGGTGCCTCCGCCTTCGACAACGCAGCGACCGCGCTGGAGCATGGCGCGCGCGTGCACCTGTTCTGCCGCCGTGCCACACCGCAAGTGATACAGCCCTATCGCTGGCTGACCTTCGCGGGTTTCCTGCGCCATTTCGTCGAGCTGGACGATGCGTGGCGCTGGCGCTTCATGGCCAAGGTGCTGGGCATGCGCGAGGGTTTCCCGCAACCCACATATGACCGCTGCGTCGCCTGGCCGGACTTCCACCTGCGCGGCGGATCGCCCTGGCTGGGTGCCCGCGAAAGCGGCGACGGCGTGGCCATCGACACGCCGTCCGGCCCGTTCCAGGCGGATTTCATCATTTGCGGCACCGGCATCGAGATGGATTTCGCGGGCAAGCCGGAACTTGCCGCCTTCGCGGGCAACATCGCGACCTGGGCGGATCGCTTCCAGCCACCGGAGGCGGAACGGGATGACCGGTTGGCGCGCTTTCCCTATCTCGGCGCCGATTTCGCCTTCCAGGAAAAGCGGCCGGGCGAGACGCCTTGGATCGGCAACATCCATCTCTTCGCCATCGCCTCGACCATGAGCCACGGCCCGTCCGGCTCGTCGATCAACGCCATGACCATCGCCGTGCCGCGGTTGGTGCACGGGCTGACACGTGGGCTGTTTACGGCGGATCTGGCGCGGCATTGGTCCGATCTCGAGGCTTATGACGTGCCTCAGGCCGTGCTGCGTCCGGATGGTTTCGGACTTGCATAACCACATCTCGGGACAACAAGGGCGGTGGACAGCATGAGTGGCGTTGCACGAATTTTGGGTGGGGGCGCGGCGGTGTCGCTGAGCCTCGCGATCCTGCTCTCGGCGGCACCGCACGCCGCCGCTCAGACCCGCGCCGAGACGCTGCGCCAGGTCACCGGCAACACCGTCAACACGCTGGACCCGACCGTGCCGGGCTCGACGCGCGAGGCGTTCGGCATGAGCATGAACGTCTATGACCGGCTGGTGACCTTCGAACGCAAGGCCAATGGCAAGGGCTTCATCTTCGATTTCGACCATATGCGCCCGGAACTGGCCAAGAGCTTCGACATCAGCCCGGATGGCCTGACCATCACCTTCCACCTGCGTCCCGACGCCACCTGGCATGACGGCACGCCGGTGACCGCCGAGGACGTGAAATGGTCGCTCGATCGCGCCGTCACGGCGAAGTCTCTGGGCCCGCCGCAGATGCTGACCGGCTCGCTGACCAGCGCCAGCCAGTTCACCATCATCGATCCGATGACCGTCCAGGTGAAGCTGGACAAGCCGGACCGTCTGGCGCTGCCCAACCTCGCCACCGTCTACGCCATCATGGTCAATTCCAAGGTCGCCAAGGCCCATGTCACCGAAGACGACCCCTGGGCGCTGCAATGGCTGAAGGAGCACGAGGCCGGTAGCGGTGCCTATGTCGTGGACGTGTTCAAGCCCGGCGAGCAGATCGTCCTGCATCGCAACGAGGCCTGGAAGGGCGGCAAGGACGGCACCTTGCCGTTCTTCAAGCGGATCATCGCGCAAACCGTGCCGGAGGCGGCTACCCGGGCCAATCTGCTCGCCCGTGGCGATGCCGATATCGCGATCGACCTGCAATCGAGCGACGTTCCGGAGATCGAAAAGTCCGGTAAGCTCAAGGTCGTCTCGACGCCGCAGTTCAATGCCTTCACCGTGGTGGCGTTCAATACCCGCATTCCGCCCTACGACAATGTGAAGGTGCGTCGGGCGATCGCAGCCGCCTTGCCGTATGAGGACATGTTCAAGGCGGCGATCTTCGGTCGCGGCGCTAAATTATACGGCGCCGATTGGACCACGACGCCGCCGGACGGTAAGTTTCCTCAGCCGATGCCCGAGCACACCGATCTCGTCGCCGCCAAGAAGCTGCTGACCGAGGCAGGGTTCGCCGAGGGTTTCGACACCACCTTCAGCTATAGCGTCAGCACCGCTCAAATCAACGATCCGCTGGCGGCCTTGCTTAAGGAGTCACTCGGCAAGATCGGTATTCGGGTGGAGATCCAGAAGCTGCCGGACGCGCAGATGAGCACGCTGGTGACCGAGAAGAAGGTGGCGATGTTTACCGACACGCCGATCTCCTGGATGACCTCGACCGACTATTTTTTCCGCAACTTCTTCACCGGCGACCAGCGCTGGAACTATAGCTCGTGGGACAACCAGGACGTGGTGGCGACCGCCCAGACCGCGCGGTTCGAACCGGATCCGGTGAAGTACGAAGCGCTGGCGAAAAAGCTCGTCGCCATCACCGCCGACCAGGTGCCGGAGGCCTTCCTGTGGCAGCCGAGCCAAGACGCGGTGATGGGTCCGACCGTCGACGGTTATACCTACTGGTTTCACCGCCAGGTGGATTACCGCGACCTCAAGCGTCAGTAGTCCCAGGAGGTGGTGCGCAAGCTCGCCGGGATCGCGAGGTTGGCGGGGCAGCGTCTGTTGTCCTCGCTGCCGGCCTTGCTGGGCGTGGTGGTGTTCACCTTCGTGCTGATGCGCGTGCTGCCGGGCGATCCGGCGGTGTTCTTCGCCTCAGGCCCCAGCGCCGGGCAGCAGGAGATCCAGGATCTGCGCCACCAGATGGGGCTGGACCGGTCGATCCCGGTGCAGCTCGCCTTCTACCTGCGCGATATCGGCACCGGCTCGTTCGGCCGCTCCATGACCACCGGCCAGCCGGTGCTGAAGGATCTGCGCGAGCGCCTGCCGGCCTCGCTGGAGCTGACTTTCACGGCCCTGTTCATCGCGCTCGGCCTCGCCATCCCCATGGGCGTGGCGGCCGCGCTTAACCCCGGTACGGCGATCGACCATGCGGTGCGCTTCCTCTGCACTCTGGGGGTCTGCGTGCCGACTTTCGTCTCCGGGCTGCTGCTGATCTATGTGTTCTACTACCTCGCCGGCATCGCCCCCGATCCGACCGGCCGGATCGACGTTTTCACCGCGCCGCCGCCCAGCCTGACGGGATTTTTGGTGATCGACTCCCTGCTGGCGGGTGACGCCGAGGCCGCCGCCGCGGCGTTGCGCCAGCTGGTGCTGCCGGCCGCGACGATGGCGCTGTTCGTGCTCGCCCCCTTGGCGCGCATGACTCGCGCCTCGATGCTGGCCGTGCTAGGCAGCGATTTCATCCGGACCGGCCGCGCCATGGGTCTGTCGCGCAGCCGGATCATCGTGGTCTATGCCCTGCGCAACGCGGCCCTTCCGGTGCTGACCATCGCCGGCATCGTCTTCTCCACCATGCTCGGCGCCAATGTGCTGGTCGAGAAGGTGTTCTCCTGGCCCGGTGTCGCCGCCTATGCGCTCGATGCCCTGCTCGCGTCGGATTATGCGCCCGTACAAGGCTTCGTGCTGCTGATGGCCTCGATCTTCGTGCTGGTGAACCTGCTGGTCGATGTGTTGTACGGCCTCGCCGATCCCCGCGTGGCGGCCGCATGAGCATCCCATCATGAGTGCCGCACCATGAGCGCCCCACCATGAGCGCCGCTGCCGCCGCCGGCCACGCTCTCCATGTGCTGCGCGGCAACCGGGTCAGCGCGCTGGCAGCCATCCTCGGGCTGGTGCTGGTGCTCGCGGCGGTGATCGGTCCGCTGCTGACGCGGTATGATCCCGTCACCTCGGATGTCGCTCACGCGTTGCAGCCGCCCAGTGCCGCCCATTGGGCCGGCACCGACCAGCTGGGGCGGGACGTCCTGGCACGGGTGGTCGCCGCCGGGCGGCTCGACTATGCCATCGCCGCCGCCGCCGTGTTCCTTTCCTTCATCGTCGGCGCTGTGATCGGCGGCGCCTGCGGCTTTCGCGGCGGGGCGGTGGATCGCTGGGTCGGCCGCGTCGTCGATGTGCTGATGGCCTTCCCGCTGTTCGTGCTGGCCATGGCGATGGTGGCGGCGCTGGGCAACCGGGTGGAGAACATCGTCTACGCCACCGCCATCATCAATCTGCCCTTCTATATCCGCTTCGCCCGGGCGGAGGTCGCGGTGCGGCGCCAGGCGGGGTGGGTCGAGGCGGCGTCGGCCTCCGGCAACGGACCGGGGCGCATCGTGCTGCGCTTCCTGTTGCCCAATGTCCTGCCGGCCATGGCGGTGCAGATCTCGCTCAATCTCGGCTGGGCGATCCTCAACGCCGCCGGCCTCAGCTTCATCGGCCTCGGCGTGCGTCCGCCCACGCCGGAATGGGGAATCATGGTGGCCGAGGGCGCCCGCTTCATCACCGTCGGCCATTGGTGGCTGGTGGCGTTTCCGGGCCTGGCGCTGATGCTGTCGGTGCTGTGCTTCAATCTGTTGGGGGACGGGCTGCGCGACATGCTGGACCCGCGCATGCGCACATGAGCGGGCCGTCCGCGAACGAGCTGTTGCGGGTCGAGGATCTGCACGTGTCTTTCGCCACGCGGCATGGCCTGGTGCGGGCGCTGCGCGGTGTCGACCTCACGATAGCCCCCGGCGAGACGCTGGGCATCGTCGGCGAAAGCGGCTCCGGCAAATCGGTCACGGCACTGGCCGCCTTGCGCCTGCTGGACCGGGCCGGGCGGATCACCGGCGGTCGCATCCTGTGGCGCGGCGAGGACATCGCGGGCGCCTCCCAGCGCCGGTTGCGCGGCCTGCGCGGGGCGGAGATCGCCATGATCTTCCAGAACCCGCGCGCGGCGCTCAACCCGATCCGCCCCGTCGGTCTGCAGATCGCCGACGCCTTGCGGTCGCATCGAAAACTCTCGCCTGCCGAGGCCCGCGCCGCGGCGCTGGAGGCGTTGCGGCAGGTGCGCATCCGCGAGCCGGAGCGGCGGCTGCTTTCCTACCCGCACGAGTTGTCGGGCGGCATGTGCCAGCGGGTGATGATCGCCATGGCGATGGCCTGCGAACCCGCTTTGCTGATCGCCGACGAGCCGACGACGGGGCTCGACGTCACCACCCAGAAGGCGGTGATGGACCTGCTGGCGCAGCTTACCCGCGCCCATGGCATGGCGCAGATCCTGATCACCCATGATCTCGCCTTGGCCGCGCAATACTGCCAACGCGTGATGGTGATGGAGCAGGGCAAGGTGGTCGAGACCGCGCCGCCCGCCAAATTGTTTTCGGCCCCCGGCCATCCCTATACGCGGCGCCTGGTCGCGGCCTCGCCGACCGCGACCTCCACCCTCCCCGGCAGCCGCGCCACGATCTTAGGCCCCCCCTTGCTGGAGGTCTCCAAGCTCAGCAAGCGCTTCGCCGATGGCACACTGGCGGTCGACGATGTCTCGTTCTCGATCGCCGCGGGGGAGAGCCTGGGGCTGGTCGGCGAATCCGGTTCCGGCAAGACCACCATCTCCCGTCTGGTCTGCCGGCTGATGGATGCCGATGCCGGCGATATCCGGCTGGACGGCGCGGCGATCGGTGCCATCCCGGCGCGGGAATTCCACCGCGCGCCACAGCGCCGCCTGGTGCAAATCGTGTTTCAGGACGCGGGCGATAGCCTCAACCCGCGCTTCACCGCCTTCGATGCGATCGCCGATCCGCTGCGCCGTCTGGGCGGCGCCAGAGGCACTCGGCTCGCCGAAGAGGTTGAGGCCTGTGCCGCCCGCGCCGGCCTCGGGGCCGATCTCCTGTCCCGCTACCCGCACCAGCTCTCCGGCGGCCAGAAGGCGCGCGTCGGCATCGCCCGCGCGCTCGTGGTCCGCCCGAAACTCCTGGTGCTGGACGAGCCGACGGCGGCCCTCGACGTATCCGTGCAGGCGGTGATCCTGGAACTGCTCGACCGGCTGCGCGCCGAGGAGGGCCTCGCCTATCTGTTCGTCAGCCACGACCTCAATGTCGTGCGCATGTTGTGCGCGCGGCTGATCGTGCTGCAAACCGGCCGCATCGTCGAGCAGGGTGACAGCCAGGCGTTGTTCCGGGCACCCCAGACGCCCTATACCGCCGAACTGGTCGCCTCCATCCCGCAACTCGTCACGGCGGGGTGACAATCGCCGCGTGCTCGACCGCTCTGGGTTGAGGCTCACTCCTAGTCAGGGAACATTCCGATGGCAGTTTCGCTGATCCGCAGCCGCACGCTCATCGCCCATGCCGAAGGACGGCATGGCTGCCGGGAAATCGCGGAGGGGGCCGTACTGCAGGAAGACGGCGTCATCGTCGCGGTCGATAGGTTCGAAACGTTGCAGGCCCGCTATCGCGACGTCGCGGTCGTCGGTAGCGGGCGCGAAATCCTGGTTCCCGGCTTCGTCAATGCCCACCACCATGTCGGGTTGACGCCGCTGCAATTGGGTTCGCCCGATATGCCGCTGGAGCTGTGGTTCATCACCCGCTTGGTGTGTCGTAGTATCGATCCCTATCTCGACACGCTCTATTCGGCCTTCGAGATGATCGCCTCGGGCATCACCACGGTGCAGCACATCCATGGCTGGGCGCCGGGCAACGCGGGCGAGGTCGAGGCAATCTCGCGCGCGGTATTGCGCGCCTATCACGATGTCGGTATGCGCGCTTCCTATTGCCACGCGGTGCGCGAGCAGAATCGTCTGGTCTACCAGGATGACCAAGCGCTCGTGGCGAGCCTTCCGGCCGAGCTGCGTGGGCCGATGCAGGCCTGGTTCGATCGTTTCCGGATGTCGCTCGACGACATGATCGGGCTGTTCGAGCGGCTGCACGCCGACCACGCGGGCAGCCGTCGCGCGCGCATCCAGCTGGCGCCCGCCAATCTGCATTGGTGTTCGGACGAGGCTCTTACCCGGCTGTCGGATGCCGCGCGCGCTCACGACGTCAAGCTGCATATGCATCTGCTGGAGACGGCCTATCAGAAGGAATATGCGCGCCGTCGGACCGGCGGGTCCGCGATCGAGCATCTGGAGCGCTTCGACCTGCTCGGCCCGCGGATGACCCTTGGCCACGGCGTCTGGCTGAGCGAGTCGGAAATCGAGACGGTCGCCCGGACCGGGACCTGCATCTGTCACAACTGCTCGTCGAATTTCCGGCTGCGCTCCGGCATCGCCCCGCTGAACCGGTTCGAAGCGGCCGGCATCACCTGCGCCATCGGTATCGACGAGGCCGGGATCAACGACGATCGGGATATGCTGCAGGAAATGCGCATGGTCCTGCGTGCCCATCGCGTGCCGGGCATGGATGATTCGGTGCCGACGGTGCCGCAGGTCTTTCGCATGGCGACGGTTGGCGGTGCCGCGACGACCGGTTTCGCCGGGCAGATCGGCGAGATCGCCGTCGGCAAGGCGGCGGATCTCGTCCTGCTCGATTGGGATCAGATCAGCTTTCCCTATCTCGACGAGGAAACGACGGTGCTCGATGCGGTCGTGCAGCGCGCCAAGGCCGGTGCCGTCACGACCGTGCTCTGCGACGGCGAGGCGATCTATGCGGAGCGGCGGTTCACCCGCGTCGACCGGGACGGCGCGCTACAGGAACTGCACCGGCAGTTGCAGCATGCCCTATCGAGCGACGAGGTCGAGCGGCGACACCTTTCCCGGGCATTGCTGCCGCATGTACGGGCCTTCTATCGCGATTACATCGACCCCGCCCGGCACGAGCCGTTCTATCGTCAGAGTTCCCGGTTCTAGAGCCCGAGGCCCGTCAGGCGAGGTCGCCGCTGGAGACGAATCGGACGCCCTTCGCCAGGAGCCTGATCCGGGCCGCGTCGATCGTGGTGGCGCCGGCGCCCGCCGGCATGCCGATGCCGCGGCAGGCATCCTCGATCACCAGGGCCTCGAACCCCAGATCGGCCGCGTCCTCGGCGGAGAAGGCGACGCAGAAATCCGTCGCGAGCCCGGCCAGGAAAATCCGTTGGAAGCCCCGCTCCCGCAGATAGCCGGCCAGACCGGTCGAGGTCTTTCGATCATTCTCGAAAAACGCCGAATAGCTGTCGATCCCGGGACGGAAACCCTTCCGGACGACGAGTTCGATCTTCGCCGGCCGCAGATCCGGATGCAGGGCGGCACCGGCACTGCCCTGCAGGCCATGGTCCGGCCAGAGCGTCTGTTCGCCATAGGAGAGGGCGATCGTCTCGAAGGGCTGTTTGCCGGGATGGCTGCTCGCAAAGGAACTGTGGCCCGGGGGATGCCAATCCTGGGTCGCGAAGGCGTGATCGAAACAGCGCTCCATCAATCGGTTGGCGATCGGTACGACCGCCGCGCCGTCGGGCACCGGCAGCTCCCCGCCCGGCATGAAGGTCGGCTGGATATCGATCAATCCGAGGATGTCCGTCGCGCGTTGGATAGCTATCTTACTCATGATGCGACCCGTCTCCTGTCGTCGTTCAGAGCCATACCACGACCATGGGGCCGCCCCTGTTGCAAGGGGGCGCGACCAGCTATCTTCACGGCGGCTCGCGGGCCATGAGACCAGCCACAAGAATTGAGGGGCGTGACCATGCCGAACCTGATCGTTCAACCGAGCTTGCGGGATTTCATCGAGACGGAGGCCGCACCCGGGACCGGCATCGCGCCGGACGCGTTCTGGTCGGGCTTCGCCGCCATCGTCCGCGATCTGTCGCCGCGCAATCGCGCGCTGCTGGAGATCCGCGATACCCTCCAGGCGAAGATCGATGGCTGGCACCGCGACCGCGCCGGACGGCCGCACGATCCGGTAGCCTATGAGGCTTTCTTGACGGAGATCGGCTATCTCCTCCCCGATCCTGGCCCCGTCGCCGTGACGACGGCGAATGTCGACGGGGAAATCGCGCAGGTGGCGGGACCCCAGCTGGTCGTGCCGCTGTCGAACGCCCGCTATGCGCTGAACGCCGCCAATGCCCGTTGGGGCAGCCTGTACGATGCCCTCTACGGCACCGACGCCATTCCGGAGACGGAGGGTGCCGAGCGCGGCAGGGGATTCAACCCGGTCCGGGGGGAAAAAGTCGTGACCCGGGCGAAGGCGGTCCTCGACGAGATAGCGCCCCTCGCCGAGGGGCGGTGGGGGGTGGTCGACGGCATCACCGTCGCGGATGGCCGTCTCGCCGTCTCGCTGATCGGCGGCCGGGTGACGGCGCCGCGCGATCCCGCCGCCTTTGCCGGCTATGGCGGCGGCGAGGCGGCGCCGTCCGCCGTGCTGCTGCGCCATAACGGCCTGCATGCCGAGATCGTCATCGACAAGGCCCATTCGATCGGCCGGGGCGATCCCGCCGGCATCGCCGATGTGATCCTGGAATCGGCCCTGACGACGATCATGGATCTTGAGGATTCGGTGGCCGCCGTCGATGCTGACGACAAAATCGTCGTCTACCGCAACTGGCTCGGCCTGATAAAGGGCGATCTCGTCGCCACCGTGCCGAAGGGCGCCGGCACCATCGAACGCCATCTGAACCCCGACCGGGTCTACACGGCACCGGATGGCGGCACGCTCACGCTGCACGGTCGCGCTTTGATGCTGGTGCGCAATGTCGGCTATCACATGATGACGGATGCGGTGACCCTGGACGGTGCGGAGATCCCGGAGGGGTTTCTCGACGCCGCGGTGACGGCGCTGATCGCCCATCACGATCTCAACGGCACGGGCCGGTTGAGGAACAGCCGCGCCGGCTCGCTCTATATCGTGAAGCCGAAGATGCACGGGCCGGACGAGGTCGGTTTCGCGGCGGAGCTGTTCGGCCGGGTCGAGGAGCTTTTGGGTCTGCCTCGGAACACGCTCAAGATCGGCATCATGGACGAGGAGCGGCGTACCACGCTGAACCTCAAGGCGGCGATCGGGATGGTGCCGGAGCGCCTGGTGTTCATTAATACGGGCTTCCTCGACCGTACGGGCGACGAGATCCACACCTCGATGGAGGCAGGCCCCATCGTGCGCAAGAACGAGATCAAAGGCACGGCCTGGATCAAGGCCTATGAAGACAACAATGTCGATGTGGGCCTAGCCTGCGGCCTGCCCGGCCATGCCCAGATCGGCAAGGGCATGTGGGCGGCGCCGGACAAGATGGCCGATATGCTGGACCAGAAGATCGGCCATCCGAAAGCGGGCGCCAACACCGCCTGGGTGCCCTCGCCGACGGCGGCGACCCTGCATGCGCTGCACTACCACGCCGTCGACGTCCATGCCCGGCAGGCCGAGTTGAGAAGCCGTCCGCCGGCGCCGCGTGACGACATCCTGCGGATCCCGACGGCGAACTCCAACTTCGATCCGAAAGCCGTCGAGGAGGAGCTGGAGAATAATTGCCAGGGTATCCTCGGCTATGTCGTGCGCTGGGTGGACCAAGGCGTCGGCTGCTCCAAGGTGCCGGATATCCACGATGTCGGCCTGATGGAGGACCGCGCGACCCTGCGCATCTCTAGCCAACACATCGCCAACTGGCTGCGTCACGACGTTGTCGGCGAGGCCCAGGTCGCCGCGGCGCTGCGCCGCATGGCTACGGTCGTCGACCGGCAGAACGCGGGCGACCCGCTCTATACGCCCATGGCGCCCCGCTTCGACGGCCCGGCCTTCAAGGCGGCGGAGGACCTCGTGTTCAAGGGCCGCACCCAACCGAACGGCTACACCGAGTTCATCCTCCACGCCCGCCGGCGTGAGGCGAAGGGGCAGGCTTAGGGTAGGACTCCGCCAGCATTCATCTGGAGCATGTCATGGTTAGATCGACGCATTTGCCGCATTAGTCGATCCAGCCTAAACCCGCTCCAGCCTGGCACGTTCACCTGCCTGACTTTCCGACCGGCCGAATTTCGCCGAAGGAACGATGCATGACCTGGATGCGGGTATTCCATGGCTTCCGTTGTTAATGCTCTGATTGCTCCGAGATCGGAGCCGGCCGGGCTGGCCGTGCCCGCTGTTCGAGCGGCGGGGCCAGACCTGATGCGTGCCCTGGCGATCCTTCTCGTGATGCTCTGGCATCTTCCCACGCCGGCGACGCCGGCGCTGCTCGCGGGCGTGAAGCCCTATGGCTGGATCGGGGTGGATCTCTTCTTCGTGCTCAGTGGCTATCTTATCGGAACGCAGCTTCTGACGCCTGTCGCGCGCGGCGAACGCCCGGATTTTCGCGCGTTTTTCCTCCGTAGAGCCTTTCGGATTTTGCCGGCATTCCTGGTCGTCCTTGCTCTCTACGCACTCTTCCCCATCCTGTGGGAAGCGCCCGACATGCGGCCGCTCTGGCGGTTTCTGACCTTCACGATGAACTTCGACCTGACCTACCAACTGGCCGGAACGTTTTCCCAGGCGTGGTCGCTCTGCGTCGAGGCGCATTTCTACCTCATTCTGCCCCTCCTTGTGCTCCTGTTCGGACGCATTCGGTCGGCCATTCCGGTACTGGGCGTGGCGATCTCGATTGTCTTGATCGGCATGGTCCTCCGATATGCGATCTGGAACGACGTCATCGGAGCGGGGCTCGGTGCCGGAAATCACAAAGGGCTCGGATCTTTCTATCTGGAGGATATCTATTATCCGACCTATTGCCGATTGGACGGCCTGGTGTTCGGGGTTTCGCTCACGGCCGCCAAGCTGTTCTGGCCGGAATTCTGGCGGCGCCATGCCGACGCCCGGGTCCTGTTCGCAGCAGGCGTGGTGTTCCTGGCGGCATCGCTCGCGCTGATTGCGTATCGCGGCGCGCTTGCGCCGACGCGGGCGCATTTGCCGACGCTGTCGTTGCCGGGCGCCGTCGCGGCCTATCCCCTCTTCGCCTTTGGCTGCACGCTGATCTTGGCGGCGCTGATCGAAGCCGAGGCCGTGCTGAGCCGCTGGCGCCTGCCCGGCGTCGCCTTAGTCGCGGTTCTTTCCTACAGCCTCTATCTCACGCACAAGCTGGTCATGCATCTGGACGGCCTGCTGATCGGCCCCGACCGTCTTGAAGGCGGGACCGGCTTCCTCATCTATTTTGGCACCAGCTTGGTCGCCGCCGGCGCGCTGTGGTTGCTCGTCGAACGGCCGTTTCTCCGCCTCCGAAACAGCGTCTTGACCCGTAACCATCCTGGCGCGGCCACGGCGCGAGGCGGCGCCCGGATGATCGGCTAGTACCGTTGCGCGAACGGCTATCGACAGCTGTAGCTCGTCGCCTGCGTCGCAGGTCCGCTGCCATTCCAAGTCGTCCGCAGCGGATAGACGCAAACGGGGTAGCTTACGTGGTTGTCGCGCGAGGTCAGCGTGATCTCGCCGGGGGGCTGGTCTTTCTCGACCCAATCCACGAGCGCCGTGAAGAACTGATCCTGCTCGCGTGTTGGCGTCTGGTTGGCATTGCCGGGAAGTTTCGGCAAGGGCACGGCGTCATTTTGGCCGCTCACTGTGTAAGCCCGGCCTTGCGAGCTGTGCGCCGCGCCCGGCAAGAGATACATCCGCATGAACTTTTGCACCTCGGCCTGTCCACCCATCGCGGCCACTACGCGCTCGTGATAGTTGATGTTGCCAGCCGGCGGAATCGCATCGTCGACCAAGCCGTTGTAGACGATCACCTTGCGGCCGAGGTCGCGCAGCTTCCCAAGGTCCGCCTTGTCGGTGACGAGGTCGCTGAAAAGAGTAGGCTGCGAGGCGACGTATTTGTTCACAGCGTCGGCAAGGCCGGCGTAGCTGAGTTCCAGCCATTTGTTACGCTCGTTCGTCGAACCGTTCGTGATCGGAATGGCCGAAGGCGTGGTCGCGGTCGCGTCGGCGGCGTAGCGTACGTCCTGGAGCGCCAAAGCCACGTTGTCGGCGGCGGCACCCGTGAGCTGACCTCCGATCGCAGTTCCCCGGGTGAACGTCCACCACTCCTGCTTCGCGCCGAGGGACTTGCCGCTTCGACTTTGTGGGCTCTGCGCGGCGTCGAAACTGCCATCCGGGGTCGGCCCGAACCATATCTTGTCGAGGGCGATCGCCTCCTTCAAGCTCATGCAGCTTGCACGATCCACGTTGCTGCCAGTCACACCGTTGCCGGCTTCGCCGACGCATAACGCGCCGGCATCACGGGCGGGATCGTAGTCGCATGCGAAAGGATCGAGCAGGAAACCGAGCCCCACCTTATCGCAAGCGGCGACGGCACGCTTGTTGGCAGCCTCGACCTTTACCGCGAATGCGGCTGCTTCAGCCTTGTTCAGAGCTGTGTAGCCGAGATCGGTCTTCATCACGATCTGCGGATACAGAGCGGTCGTTCCAAACATCGGGATGCTCAAGGCCGGCGCGGCGATCATGTAGCCATCGTACAAGTCAGGATAGTCCTGAGCGATCTTCAGTCCCTGCCGACCACCCTGCGAATGACCGTCATAGTAAGTATATCTGGGCGCCTTGCCGTAATAGAGGTTCACGAGAGCTTTGGTCTTGAGGGCCTGCTCCACCATCGCGCGCGCAGAGAAATCGCGAAACGCTTCGATGTTGACTTTACCGTTTGAGAGAAAGGCGAACGAGCCGTCTTGGTACCAAGGCTGACCAGCGTCGGTGGTGCCCGACGCATAGCCCATGTTTGCGTTGACGATGGCCGGGACCTTGCTGCCGATCTTGTCGGCATAGCGGTGACCGCCACCCACCCATCCACCGCCACCATAATTGCGGATCCGCTCGTTCCAGTTGGCGGGGGTAGGCAACCAGACCTCGATGCCAATCCCCTCCGAGTACGAGTGCGCGGTCTTGTCACTTTCCGCCGTGACGCCTGGACCGACCAGCAGCTTCACAAGGCACAGATCGGCAGCCGCTGTGATCGGTCGAGGCGCGTCCGACGCGACCAGGTCTTCCCCCTTCTTCACCGACCGAACGGCCACAACGGTTGTATTCTCGTCGGGGTGGAAGGTGCTTTTTATCCCGTCATCGCAGGCCAGCGGTTGGGAGTTCACGGGCGCAACGTGGCAGCAAATGGCTAGAAGCAGCACTATCCCAGGGGCAATTCTATGCACTGTCTTCCCTCCCGCGTCGTCTTGGGTGCCGACTACACCGGCATTAGGGGCCGTGCGTCCGCTTTATTGCGCGGGAGTGTGTCAATCCGTTCAGTGATTGGCAAGCGGGGGACCCAAGCCCCATCGTCCTCCTGGGGGCAAAGTATCCACCACAGCGCATCGTCGTGATGCGCGGCGGCGGGCTTAGTCGAAGCCGCACCATTCGGCGACGAAACACGCGATCGCGACCGTCGTGTCGCGGATCGACTGGATGTTCACCCGTTCATTGAAGCCATGGATCTTTTCCGCCTTCGGGCCGTAACAAAAGGCGGGAATCCCGTAATACAGGCTATAGAACCGCGCATCGTTCAGCCCGGTCCCGGGGCGCCGAGCAAGCGGAGTGTCCGTGAGCGTCGTGTGAATGGACTCCAGCATGCCGACAGGTTCGTCCGCGCCCTTCAGCACGTAGCCATGCGACAAATAGCCGGACCAGACGACCTCCGGGGGGCGGTTCGCCATGAAGCTGTCCGCCCTGGCTGCTTGCGCGACGCAGGCGGTGATCTCGGCCCGGCAGGCATCCACGTCCCAGCCCGGTAGGATGGCGATGCGGCAGTCGACGTCGCACCATGCCGGCACGCTGGACGCCCAATCTCCGCCTCGGATGATGCCCGGGTTGAAGTTCAAAGGATGCTGGATGGCACCGAAATGCGGATCGGCCTCCGCTCGCTTGTTCCAGTCGGCCTCCAGCCCCTCGAGCGCCTTGATGAGGCGGTAGGCGGCTTTGATCGCATTGGACCCTTCGGTCGCGTGGGAGACATGGACCGGCTCCCCCCGCACCTGCAGCCGGAACCAGATCACGCCGACGCAGACATCTGTGAGTTGTTGTCCCGTCGGTTCAGGCAGCAAGGCGCAATCGGCGCGATAGCCGCGCTGCAGCGTGGAAAGGGCGCCGGCGCCGGTGCTCTCCTCCTCGATCACCGACTGAAAATGGATGCGGCCCTTCAGCTTCAGCCCAGCCTCTCGCAGCGCGTCCACGGCATAGAGCGCGGCAAGGGTGCCGGACTTCATGTCGCCGGCACCGCGGCCGTAGATCCAGCCATCCTTGATGGTCGGTGCGAAGGGTGGGGTTTGCCACATGTCGAGCGGACCTGTCGGCACCACATCGCAATGGCCCTGCAGGATCAGCGACCGACCTGTCTCCTGATCCGGCCGCAATGTGCCGACGACCGTGCGCGCCCGGGAAAAATCATGCTCGATGGGTCCAAAATCGGGCAACGAGCTGATGTCCTCGATCTTGATCGTCCAGTCGTCCACGGCGTAGCCGCGGGCACGCAGCAGGCCGGCCATCATGTCCTGGGCGGGCGCTTCGGCGCCACGCGTGCTGGGGATCGCCGAGAACCGCAACGTGGTCTCGATCTGCTCCTCGAAGCGTTGATCCACGGCGGCGGCGATACGGCTGGCGAGTTCGGGCTGGATCACGGGATATGGCCTCCTTGGCCGGCGGGGAAGCTGGCGGCGGGACGGCGATCGCTCCGCCCGTGTGATTGATGTCTTCCATGCTCGGCGCGCGGCCGCCGGAAACAATCAGCTATTTCGTCCGGACTTCGTCTTGGTACACCCTTCATGGTTTCTAGCCCGGTTTCTGGTAAGGAGTGCAAGGGATGCGCCATCAGCCGTGCTTGATTGGAGCCTGGCATATGCTGAAGGGATGGCCTCCCTCTCTCCGAACGACCTGCTAAGGTCGTCTGCTTTTGCGAAACCCGGCGTGGTCGGGCTGAAGGGGACTGGGCGGGTTGTGCCGATTGGCGATGGGCGCCTGCCACGGGGCGCACACCTGGGAAATGTTTGTTGAACAGAGAGGGACGCGATGACAGGTGAATCGACGATCGGACGTTTCGGCAGTGGCCGCGAAGTGCGGCGGATCGAGGATGCGGCATTGCTGGCCGGTGTCGGCCGCTTCACCGATGACATCTCGCTGCCCTCGCAGACCTATATCTGCTTTCTGCGCTCACCCCACCCGCATGCCCGCATCGTTTCGATCGACGTCACCGGGGCGTTGGCGATGCCCGGGGTGATCGCCGTGCTGACCGGCGCCGACCTCGTCGCGGCCGGGGTGAAGCCGCTGCCGCTGGCACCGATCTTCAAGCGCCCGGACGGCTCGCCGGGAGCGACGCCCCTGCGTCCGGCGCTTGCCGACGAGACCGTCCGCTTCGTCGGTGAGGCCGTGGCGGCGCTGATCGCCGAAACGCGCGACCAGGCGAAGGACGCGCTGGAAGCGATCGAAGTCGACTATGAGGAACTGCCCATCGTGACCGAGATGGGTCGGGCGACCGCCGAGGGCGCGCCGCTCGTCTGGCCGGCGGCGACCGGTAATATCGCGGCGCAGATGCGGCATGGCGATGCCGCCGCGACCGATGCCGGCTTCGAGGCCGCCGCCCATATCGTATCGCTGGACCTGGTCAATCAGCGCCTGGCGCCGACGCCGCTGGAGCCGCGCAGTGCGCAGGCCAGCTACGACGCGGCGACCGACCGGCTGACGCTGCGTCTGTCGACCCAGATGCCCTCCGGCGCCCGCGACACGCTGTGCAGCGCGGTGCTGGGCATTCCGCCGGAGAAGGTGCGCGTCGTGGTCGACGATGTCGGCGGCGGCTTCGGCATGAAGACCGGCCTTTATCCCGAGGACATCGTCGTGGCCTATGCCGCCCGCCATCTGAAGCGCCCGGTGAAGTGGACCGCCGAGCGGATCGAGGAATTCCTGGCGGCGACCCATGGCCGCGATACCGAAAGCCATGCCGAACTGGCCCTCGATGCGAATGGCAAGGTTCTGGGATACCGCGTCCGCTCGCTCTGCAACATGGGCGCCTATGCCGGCACGTCCGGGATCATCATCCAGCTGTTGATCGGCCCCTGGGTGTCGACCAGCATCTACGACATCCGCGCGATCGATTTCGAATTCAACGCGGTGCTGACCCATACCGCGCCGACCGCCGCCTATCGCGGCGCCGGGCGGCCCGAGGCGATCTATCTCATCGAGCGCCTGTTCGATGCCGCGGCACGCCAGCTCGGCCTCGATCCGGCCGAGATTCGCCGCCGCAACCTCATCCAGCCGGAGCAGATGCCCTACACGAACGCCATGGGCCAGGTCTATGACAGCGGTAAATTCGGCTCCATCCTTGACCAGGCGTTGAAGCTCGCCAAATGGCAGGATTTTGCCGGCCGCGAAGCGGAATCCCAGGCGCGCGGCAAGCTGCGCGGGCGCGGCCTCGCCTCGTTCCTGGAATGGACCGGCGGCAACGTCTTCGAGGAACGCGTCACCGTTGCCGTGTCCGGCGCCGGCGAGATCGAGGTCTATGCGACCACGATGGGGATGGGCCAGGGCATCGCGACCTCCTACGCGCAGCTCGTCGTCGACGTCTTCGGCGTGCCGATCGACAAGGTCCGCATCGTCATGGGTGATTCGGATCGCGGCTCGGGCTTCGGCAGCGCAGGCTCGCGATCGCTGTTCACCGCGGGCTCGGCGATCCAGCACGCCTCCCAGACGGCGGTGACGACCGGCCGCGACCTCGCCGGTGAGGCGTTGGAGGCGGCGGCCGGCGACATCGAATATGTCGAGGGCGTCTTCCAGGTTGCCGGCACGGATCGGCGCATCGGGTTGTTCGAACTCGCCGACCGCCAGCCCGACCGCCGCATCTATATCGATTCGACCAGCAAGGTGGCCGGGCCGAGCTGGCCGAACGGCTGCCATATCTGCGAGGTCGAGATCGACCCGGACACCGGTACGGTCGAGATCGTCTCCTACGCCTCGGCGAACGACGTCGGTCGCGTCGTCAACCCGATGATCGTGCGCGGCCAGCTCGACGGCGGTGCCGTCCAGGGCATCGGTCAGGCGCTTGGCGAGCAGATGCTCTACGATCCTGACTCGGGCCAGGCGATGTCCGCCAGCTTCATGGACTACATGATGCCGCGCGCCGACATCATCGGCGAGTTCGTGCACGAACTCGACCAATCGACGCCATGCCGCAACAACCCGCTCGGCGTCAAGGGCGTCGGCGAACTCGGCACGATCGGCGCCACCCCGGCCGTGGTCAACGCCGTGGTCGACGCCCTGATCCGCGCCGGCCACGGCGGCGGTGCGAGCCAGCTCCAGATGCCGCTGACGCCGGCGAAGGTGTGGCAGGCGCTGCAATAGATCCAGGCACCGAGGTGAGGGGCGCCGTCGGGATGGCACAGGCTTTGCCTGTTCCCGACGAACGGCTCTGACCGCGCCGCTACCGCCGTTCAGGGAGAAGCTCGTGGCCGCACCACGCAAGATGCACCTTGTTGCCTATCTGAAGACGGGACCCACCGCGAGCTACGCCAGCGCGTGGCGTTACCCCGGTGCCCCGCTCCATGACATCTGGGAGCCTGAACGATACGAGCATCTGGCGCGTGTCCTGGAAGAGGCCCGGTTCGACGCCGGCTTTTTCGCTGATAGCCTGGGTGTGACGGACATCTACAAGAACAGCTTCGCCGATTACCTCGGGCGCGGCGGGCAGATGAGCTTGCTGGACCCGATGACGGTGCTGCCGCTCATGGCGCGGGTGACGACGCGTCTGGGGTTGGGCTCGACGCTCTCGACGACGTTCAACGGGCCGTACCAGCTCGCGCGCAGTCTCGGTTCCCTCGATTTGCTGAGCAAGGGGCGGGCGGCCTGGAATGTCGTCACCTCGGCGACCGACTACGAGGCCCGCAATTGCGGCATGGAGGGCTTGCCGCCGAAGGAGGATCGCTACGACCGGGCCGACGAGGTGTTGGAAGCCTGTTTCGCCTTGTGGGATTGCTGGGACAAGGACGCCCTGGTCCTCGACCGGGAGAGCGGTGTCTTCGTCGACACGTCCAAGGTCCGTTACGCCAATTATGCGGGCCGCTACGTCAGCACCCGCGGCCCCATGTCGATCCCGCGCAGCCCCCAGGACAGGCCGGTCATCCTGCAGGCCGGTTCCTCTCCCCGCGGGCGCGCTTTCGCGGCCCGCTGGGCCGAGATGGTCTTTTGCTCGCATGCCACCAAGGCCGACGCGGTGAGCTATCGCGACGACATCCTGCAGCGCGTGCAGGCCTGCGGTCGCGCCCCGGAGGAGTGCGCGGTGCTGCCTTCGCTCTCCGTCGTCATCGGCGAGACGGAGTCCATCGCCCGGGAGAAGGCGGCGTTCCTCGATTCGCTGATCGATCCCGAATTGGTGTTGGCTTCCAGTTCCGGATTGCTGGGCGTGGATCTCAGCGCCCTCGCCTCGGCGGAAGCGGCCGAGGACGCCGCGGGGAACCAGGGCATCCAGGGCTCGCGCGACCGGATGAGCCAGGTGGCGAAGGCCCAGGGCATCAGTTTCGCCCAAGCCGTCCGCAAGCCGCGTGGCTTGCTGGCCGGCACGCCGGCGATGATCGCCGACTATATGGAGGATTGGTTCAAGGGCGGCGCCTGTGACGGCTTCGTCCTGCCGCCGACGGTCTTCCCCGGCACCTACGAGGAATTCGGCCGGATGGTGGTGCCGGAACTGCAGCGGCGCGGTCTGTTCCGCACCGAGTATGCCGGCCGCACCCTCCGCGAGAATCTCAGGAACCCAGGCTAAGTGTTTAGCATAAAATATCCTGCTCACGACCGATGATAGGGCGACCTGGTATACGAGAGGAACCGAGGGCTACTTCGATTGTCCGACCGCAAGCTGACTAAGCGGCCGCCCGGCTCGCGCGTTATGCGGTCAGCACGCCGCGTTGGATCTGGTCTTCTTCGATGGATTCAAAGAGGGCCTTGAAATTGCCTTCGCCGAAGCCGTCATCGCCCTTGCGCTGGATAAACTCGAAGAAGATCGGCCCGACGACCGTCTTGGAGAAGATCTGCAGCAGGATGCGGGTAGAGCCGCCATCGACGACGCCTTCGCCATCGATCAGGATGCCGTGCTTCTTCATCCGATCCATCGGCTCGGTGTGTCCGGCGACCCGCTTGAACGACCGAGTGTAATAGGCCTCGGGCGGGCCCGGCATGAATTCCAGCCCCTTGACGGAGATCGCATCGGTCGAGGTGTAGATATCGTTCGAGCCGACGGCGATGTGCTGGATGCCTTCGCCCTTGTATTGCTGAAGATATTCCTCGATCTGGCTCTTGCTGTCGGCGCTTTCGTTGATCGGGATACGGATCTTGCCGCAAGGCGAGGTAAGTGCCCGGCTGGTCAGTCCAGTCAGCTTGCCGACGATATCGAAATAGCGGATTTCGCGGAAGTTGAAGGTGTCAGCATAGAACTTATACCAAGTGTCCATGTTGCCGCGCTGGACGTTATGGGTCAGGTGGTCGAGATAGTAGAAACCGACGCCTTCCGGATAGGGATCGACCTCCCCGAGCCAGGTATAATCGGCACTATAGGGCGAGCCTTTAGCGCCATAGGTTTCGACGAAATACAGCAGAGAGCCGCCGATCCCGATCACGGCCGGCACGTCCAACGCCTTATCGGAGCCCCTATATTCCGTGGCGCCCAAATCGACCGCCCGCTTCAAAGCATGGGCGGCGTCGACGACGCGCCAAGCCATCCCCGGCGCGCAGGGGCCGTGTGACTCGATGAAGCGCGAGGCGTGGCTGTTCGGTTCGCGATTGAGGACGTAGTTGATGTTCCCCTGACGGTAGACCGAGATATCCTTGGTCTTGTGCCGGGCGACTTCGACATAGCCCATGCTCTCGAACAGCTTGGAGAGTTGTGACGGATCGGGATGGGCGAATTCCACGAACTCGAACCCGTCCGTTCCGGCGGGGTTCGCCGCCGTGATGGTCGCAGGCGGCGCGTCATGCGGATACGGACCCATTGGCTTTCCTCCGGTGAATCTATGCACGAGTTTAGGGCGATACGCCCGGAATGTCCGTGCAAAAGCCCCCCTCCGGGGAGGGCGCGCGCGTGATATAAGCGTTGAATGCTTATTTACGCGGATTTCGTGCATGGATAGCTTTGACATCAATATTCTTCAGGCGTTGCAGGAAGACGGCCGCCTGACCAATAACGACCTCGCCGACAGGGTAGGCCTCTCGCCGTCCCAATGTTCCCGCCGGCGCATCGCCCTCGAGGAAGCCGGCATCATCGTGAGTTACCATGCGACGCTGTCGTCGGACGCTCTCGGGCTTGACGTCCTGGTCTTCGTGCATGTGACGCTATCCACGCACTCGCCGGACAACGCCCGCCGCTTCCTGGCCCTGGTCGAAGGCCTCGATGAGGTTCAGGAGGCGTATTCGCTCACCGGCGAGTCCGACTATCTGGTGAAATTGTCGGTGCCGACCCTGAAGGTTCTGTCGCGTCTGGTCGCCGACGTCTTCCTGCCGCATCCCTCGGTCGCCCATGTGCGCTCGTCGATCGTGCTCGACCGGCTGAAGCAGACCGGCCGATTGTCGCTGGGCCATTTGCGCGAGGCATCGAAGATTTCGGCCTGATCATCATCCGTTCAATGCGAGAGTTTTTCGAGGGCCACGTTGCGGGTCCATGGGCCGAGAAGTCCGATGGCCAATATGGCTACTGCCATGCCTGCGGAAGTGAACAGAAAACGGAATTGGCGCTGAGGATGCCGCTCTTGACCAGGCCGGGTGTTACTGCGCCGGATAGGATGACATCATAGAGCTCGAAGAACAGGCCGAAGCTGATCAGCAGCACCGGGTGCCAAGTGGACCAGGTGGCCGGCAATCGATCGAGACGCGCCGAGATGGTTCCGGCGTTGCAGGCTGTTCGGGCGAGAGCCGGCGCTCCGGCGATCGCTCCGGCCTCGAAAGTCGTCATCGTACTCATCCGTTCCTCCCTGATTTTGTGCGCCGGACCGTTTCCCCGTCCGTTGCCACCAATACGCTTTGCTCATTCCAGCCGCTTCAGCCCGGCTGCGAAGCGCCGCCCGTTGGCGACGTATCCCGGTGCCGAGAGCTTCAATTGGGCGAGCGCCTTCTCGTCCAACTGCCGGATCGCCTTGGCGGGCGAGCCGACGATGAGCGAGCCATCCGGAAATTCCTTGCCTTCCGTGACCAGCGCATTGGCGCCGACCAGGCAGCTCCGACCGATCCTGGCGCCGTTCAGGACGGTTGCTCCCATGCCGATCAGGCTGCCGTCGCCGATCGTGCAGCCGTGCAGGATTGCGTGATGCCCGACCGTGACACGGGCGCCGATCGACAGCGGCGAACCGACATCGGAATGCAGCATCGCTCCATCCTGGATGTTGCTACCTTTGCCGATGGTGATCGGCTCGTTGTCGCCGCGGATCACCGCGCAGAACCAGACGCTGACATCGGCGGCGAGGTGTACGTCACCGATCACATGGGCATCGGGTGCGACCCAATACTGGCCGGCTTCGGGAAGCGAAGGCTGTTTGTCTCCCAGGGCATAAATCGGCATCGATCGGTCCTCACGCTGTCGCGGGTTCAACCGCCGTCTCCGGCGGAACCGACAAGATACCCTGGTCGATGAGGGCCTTGATATCAGCGTCGGACAGACCCGCTTGCTGGGCGATTTCGCCGCCATGCTGGCCCACGAGTGGCGGTTGCCGAACCAGACCGGGACGGCCGTTGCGCAAGGATATCGGCAGGGCCGGCAGGGCTGCGCTGGCGACCGCGGGAGCCGCTTCCCCACAGGTTCGGGCCAGATCGGTCGGCAGCAGGCCGCCTGAAGCCAGAAGATGCGGGTCGTCGAAGAGGTCGGCTGGCCGCGCGATCGGCGCGAAAGGCAGACCCAGCGCCTCGCATCGGGTCATCAACTCGGCCTTCGACAGAGTTTTGAACAAGGCCGCGACCCGTTCCAGGATACGGGGGCGGGCCGATGCGAGGTCGGTCATCCGGGCGAGCGTCGGATCGGCGAGCAGATCGGTCAGATCGAACGCCTCGCAGAAGCTGCGCCATTGGGTTTCGGTGACCACACCGACGAACACCTGTTGCTCGGGATCGGCGGTGTCGAAGATGTCGTAAAGCGGCCAGGGCTTTTTCATCGTCGGATCGCCGAAGGGCGGCGGATCGCGGCCGTCGATCGCGGCCCGGGCCATATGCTGGGCGACCAGCACCATGTTGGTTTCGAATAGGCCCGACTGCACTAGGCCGCCCTGTCCGGTGATGTCGCGTTCGCGCAAGGCGGCCAGCACGGCCAGCGCCCCGAACAACCCGCCCATGATGTCGTTGACCGACGATCCGGCACGCAGCGGGCGTCCCGAAGGCCCGGTCATATAGGCGAGGCCGCCCATCATCTGCACAACTTCGTCGAGGGCCGCCCGATGCTCGTAGGGGCCGGGCAGAAAACCCTTGCACGAACAGAACACCAGACGGGAATTGAGCTCGATCATCGCCTCATGGCCGAGGCCGAGCTTGCCCATGGCGCCGGGACGGAAATTCTCGATAACGACATCGGCATCGGCGATCAGCGTCTTCACCAGCGCGATGCCGGCCGGGCGCTTGAGGTCCACGCACAGGCTGCGCTTGTTGCGGTTGAAGGTCGGGAAAAAGCCGGTCGCGGGGCCGGTCAGGCGGCGCGTGTTGTCGCCGGCCGGCGATGGCTCGATCTTGATCACATCGGCGCCGAGATCGCCCAGAACCATGCCGCAGGCCGGTCCCATGACCATATGGCTGAACTCGATCACCTTGATGCCGGCCAGCGGCAGCGGGGCGGTATTCGTCGGCATGCGTAGCGCTCCCTCAGTGTCTCTTGGCCGCGTCTTGTCAGCCGTCAGTCGGCTTGTCCTCGGGATGCGGCGGGGCTGTAGGTTCGCGGCACGCCGGCAGCGGCAACGCGGCCATGGAGGCGTTCGGACGGCAGGCCCTCCGCCAATAGCGAACGGGCGGCGATCAAAGCCGTCAGGTCTATACCGGTGTCGTAGCCCTCGGATTCGACCAGATGCACCAGGTCTTCCGTCGAAACATTGCCGACCGACCCGGGCGCGAAGGGGCAGCCGCCCAGCCCGCCGAGCGCGCCGTCGAAACCACGGACACCCTCGTCGAGCCCCGCCATGACGTTGGAGAGCGCCGTTCCGAGCGTGTCGTGGAGATGCAGGTTGCCCAGATGCTCGGCGCCGATTTCCCGGCGCACAGCCTTTACCAGCCGTCGGATATGCGAGGGCGTCGCGTAGCCCAGCGTGTCGGCGAGGGCCACCATATCGGCGCCGGCCTCCATCAGTTGGGCGGCGAGGGCGACGACGTCGTTCTCGGGGACCTTGCCTTGAAGCGAACATCCGAAGGCGGTCGAGATGCCGCTCTCGATCCGGGGCGCGTCCCTACCGAGCGTGCGGGCGAAGGCGACGATGCGACCGACTTCGGCGATTTGTTCGTCCCGGCTGCGGCGCACGTTGGATCGGCTATGGGCTTCACTAGCAGAGACGGGGATGAGGATCGACTGGGCGCCTGCGGCGGCGGCATTTTGCGCGCCGCGCAGGTTCGGGGCCAATGCCACGACCCAAACGCCGGGATGCCGCGTCCGAACCGATTGGGTCACTTCGGCCGCATCGGCCATCTGCGGCATGGCGGAGGGTGGAACGAAGCTGCCCGTCTCCATCTCGTGGACGCCGGCGGCGATCATGGCATCGATCCAGGCGAGCTTGGCAGCCGTCGGCATGACGGCCTTGGCCATCTGCAATCCATCACGCGGCCCGACCTCACGGATTGTGACCTTCGGCGTACCAGTTTCGCTCTTCATGGCGACCTCGGATATTTCTCCCTATAGACGTGATAGATCCGCCGGACGAGGATGAGAATCCCTGTTTGGCAGGGTAAGCGTCCGTAAAATGCGGATGCTCGATATGAATCATGATGGCCGCATGTCGACTCCACCCGATTGGACGACCCTCAAGATCTTCCTGACCGCTCTCGAACTCGGCAGCATCGCGAAAGCCGCCGAGCGGTGCGGCATCGCCAATTCCGCGGCCGCCAAGCGGATGCAGCTTCTGGAGGCCGATAGCGGCATTCCGCTGCTCGAACGGGGCGCTCGCGGCGTGACGCCGACCGCCGCCGGAGAATTATTCGCGCGGCATGCCCGGACGCTTGTCGATCTCGGATCCCGTCTCGCGGAGGATATCGAAGCCTTCGCGGTCGGCGGTTCCGGTACTGTGCGGCTGTTGGTGACGGCATCGGCGATCGGCGGCCATGACCTTGCGGAATCCCTGGCGACATTCACCGAGGCGCATCCCGGCATTCTCATCGATCTGCATGAAACCACCAGCCTCGCGGTTCTACAGGACCTGTTCGATGGGCGAGCAGATCTCGGCCTGGTGACGACCAATGCTCGAATCCCCGCTGGTCTTGAGGCTAGGCCATGGCGTGTGGACCGTCTTTTGGTGATCGTCCCGCTAGGGCATCCGCTGAGCCGGCACGCGCGCGTCCGCTTCAACGAGGTTCTGGATTACCCCCTGGTCGAGGTGCTCGAGTTCGGTGCCCTGGCATTGCTCCTGGCTGAGGCGGCGCAGCAATTGGGCCGGCGTCCCAATTACCGGTTTCACATGGCGTCGATGGATGCGGCCCGCCGCCTCGTCGCCGCCGGCCATGCGATCAATGTCATGCCGGACGGCATGGTCCTGCCCTATGCGGCGGCCTTGGGCCTGATGGCCATACCGATCGATGAATCCTGGGCGACCCGCCATCTTCGCCTGGTGTCCCGCCCCGCTGCGACGCTGCCGGCGCCCACCCGCATGTTATGGGACCATCTTTTGCAAGCGTCCTGAAGGCCCGCCAGCCAGGACAGGTGGGCTAACAGCCGGTTCGGTGGCGTGGATCCTGCTTGGCGTCACGCCAAGATGTTCAAAGGAAACGCCATGTTGATTTCCCGCCGGGTATTGATCGGGTCGTCGATCGCTCTATCGGCGTTTCGCCCCGCGAGGGCGGCGACCTCCTCCGTGTTGCGCATCGGGATCGGCACGTCGCTCAATAGTCTCGATCCGATGCTCACCACCATCGGCGACGAATACATCTACGACAATATCGTCTTCAATGGCCTGACCCGGATGCGCGAGGATCTGACGGTAGAGCCGGATCTCGCCGAAAGCTGGTCCTATACCGACGATCTGAAGCGCTGGACGTTCCGTCTGCGCCCTGGGGTGAAGTTCCATAACGGGCGGGAGATGGTCGCCGAAGACGTCGTGGCGTTTTTCCGTCGGCTGCTCGATCCCGCCAACAGCGCGCCGTCGCGCAGCCAATACGACATGGTGAGCGCGGTATCCGCGCCCGACCCGACGACGGTGGTGTTCGAGCTGAACGCCCCCTATGGCGGTTTCGCGGATATCCTGTCGGATCGCCAAGTCAAGATCACGCCGCGCGATGCCGTGGGTCAGCTCACGACGCATCCGATCGGTACCGGGCCGTTCAAATTCGTCAGCTACACGCCGGGCGACCGCTTGGTCCTGACCCGGCATACCGAGTATTTCGAACCCGGGTTGCCCAAATTGGACGGCGTCGAATTGCGCATAATCCCGGAGATGAGCGTCAAGATCGCGGCTTTGCAGGCGGGGGATATCGACGTCGTGTGGGATCTGCCCTTGGAGCAGGTGCAACCCCTATCGGCTCAAGGCAGCCTGCGCATCGACAGTGTTCCGACGGCGTCGTGGGATGCCGCGATCATGAACAATCAGATCCCTCCCTTCAACAATCCCAAGGTTCGTCAGGCCTTTCACCTCGCGGTCGACAAAAAGGACGTCGTCGAGTTGACGCTGTTCGGCCAAGGTGTCGAGACGATCGGGCCGATCGCGCCGACGCACCCGTACTACGCGGCCGACGTGGTCATCCCGAAGACCGATCCCGCGGCATCTCGTCGGTTGCTGGCGGAGGCGGGCTATCCCGATGGCATCAAAATCCCGATCATCGTTCCGGTCGGGCGCGCCGTCAGGGAGCGCTTGGGTGTTACCCTGCAACAGCTTGCGAAGCCCGGCGGCTTCGATCTGCAGGTGCAGCGCGTGCCTTATTCGAGCTACACGGCCGAAGTGTCTGGTAAGGCGCCGTTGTCCGTCGACGGCTTCTTCGCGCGCCCGACGATCGACACCAGCACCTATCCGTTCCTGCGTACCGGCGCCAGTTGGAACGAGCGGCTGTGGCACTACAGCAATCCGGCCGTCGACAAGGCGTTGGATGCGGCCCGCTTGAGTGGTGATCCAGCCGTGCAGAAGAGCAAGTACATCGAGATGCAGGCCGCGTTGGTCGCCGACCCGGCGTCGTTCTTCGCCTATGCCGTGAACTTCGCCTGCGCCTATCGCAAGTCTGTCGGAGGCATCAAGACCCATCCGATGCGATGGTTCGACCTGCGCATGGCGACAATGGGCTGAGCGACGCGTGATGCCGGGATATCTGCTGCGTCGGATTCTCGGCATGCTCGGCGTGCTGCTCGGCATGTCGGTCCTGATCTTCGCGACGGTGCATATCTTGCCGGGCAACGTCGCCCACACCATGCTGGGCGAGTACGCGACGCCCGCCGCTATCGCCGTGCTCGAGGCAAAACTCGGGTTGAACGATCCGTTGCCGCTGCAATACTGGCGATGGCTCCATAGTATGCTGCGGGGTGACCTGGGAACCTCGTTGGTGATGTCCCGGCCGGCGGGTCCGGTCATCCTGGATGCGCTCGGACGATCCGCCATCCTGGCGGGACTCGCCTTCGTTCTGGTGGCGGGCGGCGGCATCGCGCTGGGCATCCACACCGCCACCCACCAAGGCCGCCTGTCGGACAAGATACTGACGCTCGGGCAGTTCGTGTTCATCGCGATACCGGAGTTCTTCTGGGCGATACTCGGCATCGTGCTCTTCGCGTCCTGGCTGCATCTGCTGCCGGCGACCGGCTACGCGCCGCTCGGCGAGGACGGCGTGCTGCGGTGGCTCTCCCATCTGGTCTTGCCCGTGCTCGTGCTGTCCTTCGGCCTCGTCGCGCATGTCTCACGCCTCACGCGGTCGTCCATGATCGAGGTGCTGCGGAGCCGCTATGTGCTTGCCGCGCGCGCCAAAGGCCTGACGGAGCGGCGTGTTCTCTGGTTTCATGCCCTGCCCAACGCCTTGCTGCCGGCGATCACGATCTTGGCCATCGATTTGGGTCTGCTGATCGGCGGCATCGTCGTCGTCGAGAAGGTGTTCGCCTATCCCGGGCTTGGCCGGTTGCTCGTGTTCGCAATCGAACATCACGACCTGCCGTTGCTGCAAGCGGGCATGATGGTCGTCACGGCGATCTATGCGCTGGCCAATCTTGCCGCCGACCTTGGCTACGCGGCGCTCAATCCACGCATCCGTGTCGGGGGAGCGGCGACATGACCGCCTCGGCCCTTGCCACGGCACCACGCCGCGCGCTGCCGGGCGTTCTGATGATCGGCCTCGCGGTGCTGGGGATCGTCGTGATCTCGGCTCTGGTCGGCATTTGGTTCACGCCCTACGACCCGACGGCCTTCGCCGTGCGGTCGCGCCTCGCGTCGCCCAGCCTGCTTCATCTATTCGGTACCGACGAGTTCGGGCGCGACGTCTTATCGCGCGTTCTCGCGGGCGGTCATCTGTCGCTCGCGATCGGCTTCGGTGCGATGCTGGTCAGCCTGGTGCTGGGTGTGCCTTTGGGCCTGCTCGCCGCGTTTCACCGGGGCGTGGTGCAGGAGGTGATCATGCGCGCGGTCGACCTGCTGATCTCGCTGCCGCCGATCCTGCTGGGCTTGCTCATCCTCGCGGTCACGCCACCCAACCTGATCAAGACAATCCTCGCCGTCGGGCTGGTCTACGTCCCCATCCTGGTGCGCTTGAGCCGCGCGGTCGCCCTTGGATTGCTGGAGGAGGATTTCGTGCAGGCGGCCGTCGCGCGCGGCGAGGGTGCCGTGGCGATCTTGTGGCACGAGATCCTGCCCAATGCCTGGCCGCCGATCATCGTTGAATGCGGCTTGCGGGTGACCTTCGCCATTCTGCTCGGTTCCGCGTTGTCGTTTCTGGGTCTGGGGCCTCAGCCGCCCAGCAGCGAGTGGGGTCTTATGATCGCGGAGGGCCGGGAGTTCCTGACGCAGGCGCCATGGGTCGGTCTCATGCCGGGGCTTTGCCTCTGTGTGCTGCTCGTGTCCGTCAATCTGGTGGGCGAGGGCCTGCGGGAATGCCTGGATCCGCATCTGTCCGGGCGATCGCGTGGCTGAGGCGATGGCCGCGGGGCATGACGCCCCACCAACCACCGATGACGGCCTGCTGGAGGTCGCCGGCCTCTCCGTCGCGTACCGGACGGCGAGCGGCTGGTTGACGGCGCTCGACGACGTCTCGCTGTCGATCCCGGTCGGGGGCGTTCTGGGATTGGTGGGCGAATCCGGTTCGGGCAAATCGAGCATGGTCCTGGCACTGCTCGGGCTGCTCGGCCCGGCAGCGCGGGTGCGGGCAAGACGGGTGGCGTTTGACGGCCAGGATTTGCTGGTAAATGCCCCCTTGTTGCGGGGGCGGCGCGTCGGTGTCGTCTTCCAGGACACCTCGGCCGCGCTCAACCCGGCGCACACGATCGGCCGGCAGGTGATCGAGCCCTTGGTGGTGCATATGCACCTGGAACGGGCGGAGGCGTGGGCGCGCGGAACGGCGTTGCTGGCCGAGATGGGCATCAAGCAGCCGGCGCAGGTCATGGGCTGCTATCCCCACCAGCTATCGGGCGGCATGAAACAGCGGGTCGGCATCGCGACGGCCTTGGCGACCGAACCGGATCTGCTGCTGCTGGACGAGCCGACCACCGCGCTCGATGTCACGGTCGAAGCCCAGATCCTGAACCTGCTGGATCGGCTGCGGGTTCAACGCGGCTTGTCCATGCTGCTGGTCAGCCACAATCTCGGCATCGTCGACCGGCTTTGCGATCGGGTGGCGGTCCTCTACGCCGGGCGCGTGGCGGAAACAGGGGGGACGGTCCGGGTATTGAACCGGCCGCGCCACCCCTACACGAAAGGCTTGCTCGCGGCACTGCCCCGGCCGGATCTGGCGCATGCGGGCCGGCTGTCCCCGATCCCCGGCAATCTTCCGGACCTCGTGTCCCCTGACCCGGGGTGCAATTTCCGGCCGCGCTGCGCCTTCGCGGCCCCCGGATGCGAACAGCCCCAGACGCTGCTCGGGGGCGATCACCGGGCGAGCTGTCATCGCATGGCCGACATCGCTGAACTGCCCTGGCCCGTCGAATCCCCACCGGCCGCCAGCGGGCCGATCTCGGGGCCAATCTCCGGCCGGGAGCGCGGGGCGCCGGCACTGGTTCAGGCGGTGGGGCTGAGCGCCCGTTTCGAGACGGGCGGGTTCCTCCAGCGCCTCTTCGGCCGGCCCGGCCACGGGGTACTCGCCGTGGACGACGTCTCTCTCACCGTCCGGATCGGCGAGATCGTCGGGCTGGTCGGCGAGTCCGGGTGCGGCAAGTCGACCCTCGGCCGCCTGCTGTTGCGGCTGGTTCCCGCCAAATCGGGCGGGTTGCGGTTCGCCGGTGCCGAGATCGGCGAGCGGCCCGGTCCCGCTTTTCGCCGCCAGGCGCAAATCGTGTTTCAAAACCCGGACACGTCGCTCAATCCACGCCAGACGGTCGGCACCATTCTGCGGCGGCCTCTGCATCGCTTTGGCTTGGCGAGCGGGGCTAAGGCGACGCGGGAGATTGAGCGGCTGCTCGACTTGGTGCGCCTGCCGCGCCGCTATGTCGACCGATATCCGCACCAATTGTCGGGTGGCGAGAAGCAGCGTGTCGGCATCGCGCGGGCCCTGGCGACGAAGCCGGATTTCCTGGTCTGCGACGAAGCCGTCTCGGCGCTTGATGTGTCGGTGCAGGCGGCGGTGCTCAATTTGCTGCGGGATCTGCGAGACGAGTTGGGCGTGGCATATCTCTTCATCAGCCACGATATCGGCGTCATCGCCCACATCGCCGACCGGGTCGCCGTCATGTATCGCGGCTCGCTGGTGGAGGAGGGTGAGGTGCGGGACGTGCTGCGGCCGCCCTATCACCCCTACACCGAATTGCTCCTGTCGTCGGTGCCGGTCATCGGCAAACCACGTAGCATGGAGGGGGAGCGGCTGGCGGATCCCAGCCCCGCCTCCGACGGCACCGATGCGGGCTGCAAGTTCGCCGGGCGGTGTCCGCGAAAGCTTGGTCCGATCTGCGATACCGTCCCGCCTCCCTGGCAGCAGGTCGATCGGGATCACCGGATCCGCTGCCATGTCCCGTTGGCAACCTTGGCCGCGGTGCCCCCTTGGCTGCCTGTGCCCGCGGGCATCGATTAGGCGAATGAGGGCGATGCGTCGATAGAGGATGGAAAAGCCACCCATGATGAATCTTGTCGCAATTCCCAACAGTGTCGGCGGCCATCTTGGCGGGTGGCGGCATCCCGATGCCTATGACGACACCGTCATGAATCTCGATTGCGTCATCGAGCTGGCGCGGATCGCGGAGCGGGGCAAGCTCGACGCGGTGTTTCTGGCGGATGGCAACGCGGTTCGCGATATGGACCGCCCGGCGTTGTTCGCCGCCAATTTCCCGTCCGCCCGCCCGGCCGGCTTCGAGCCGACGACGGTCTTGTCCGCCGTCGCAATGATGACGCGGCATGTCGGCGTCGTCGCCACGGCGACCACGACCTATGACGAGCCCTATTCGGTGGCACGCCGATTCGCGTCGCTCGACCATGTCAGCAAGGGTCGTGGGGGGTGGAACCTCGTGACCGGTTCCTACGAGGGGGACGCGCTGAATTTCGGCCGTAGCGAGCATCTGGCGCGCGAGGAGCGCTATGGCCGGGCTCAGGAGTTCTACGAGGTCGTCGTCGATCTCTGGGATAGCTGGGCGGATGACGCCTTTCCGCAGAACAAGGCGACGGGCCAGTTTCTCGACCCGAGCAGGGTTCGCGAAATCAACCACAAGGGTAAGCATTTTATCGTCAAGGGACCGCTGAATGTCGCCCGCTCGGTGCAAGGCCGCCCGGTGGTGTTCATGGCCGGGCAGTCGGAGCCCGGCATGGAATTGGCGGCGCGGTATGCCGATGCCCTGTTCGGCGCCGGCAGCACGAAGCAGGACTGCCAAACCGCCTATGCCGATATCAAGGGCCGCATGGGCAAATACGGCCGGCCGACCGAGGCGTTGCGGATTCTACCGGGAATCAGCGTCTTCGTCGGCCGCACCTCCGAAGAGGCGGACGAGTTGTATCAGCAGCTCCAATCCCTCATCTCGCCGGCGCTCGGGGTCCATTACCTGTCCAAGATGGTGACCCGGGATCTGACGGGCTATCCGGTCGACGGGATGTTGCCGGAGCTGCCCCGCGAAGTCGTCGGCGGCAGCAGCCTGCGCCACTACATCATCGAAATGGCGCGGCGCGAGAACCTGACCATCCGCCAAACCTACGAACGCGTCCTGCCGTCGATCGGCGGCCCCCTGTTCAAGGGCAACCCGAGTCAGATCGCCGACGAGATGGAGGATTGGTACACCAGCCAAGCCTGTGACGGGTTTACGATAATGGCGCCCGTCGCACCGCGTGGGTTGCGCGATTTCGTCGACCTCGTGGTGCCGGAACTTCAGCGGCGCGGCCTGTTTCGACGCGACTACACCTCGGATACCCTGCGCGGTCATCTGGGTCTCGCCGTGCCGGCGAACACCCATTTCGCGCCCTCCGCCGCATCGGCCGGATGTGGGTGAGCCGGTCTCAGGCGGCTGGTCGAAGGGCGAGGGCGAGCCGTTGCACGATCTCCGCCGCCACCGCGTCGCGCGGGGTCGGCAAGGGCAGGCGCGGCGGGCGCGGTAGTCCGACATCGAGCCCCATATGCCGCAGCAGCGCCTTGGTGCCGGCGACATAGGCGTGTCCGCCGACGAACTCGATCAGCGGCAGGTAGCGCAGGTACAGCGCCCGCGCTTCCGAAATCCGCTCTTCATCCGCGACCAGTTCGAACAGCCGAGCGAGCGGCGCGGGCGCGACGTTGGAGGCCACGGCCACCCAGCCGGCGGCCCCTTCCACGAAGGACTCGAAGCCGAGAATGCCGCCGAACACGGTCATCCGGTCCCCGCAAAGGCGCAGGATGTCGCGCACCCGCGTCACCTCCAGCGTCGATTCCTTGATGTAGCGGCAATTGTCGATCGTCGAGAGACGCGCCACGACCGGCGGAGTGAGATCCACGTTCGCCGTCGCCGGATTGTTGTAGAGCATGATCGGCAGGCCGATCGCGGCGGCGACGGTCTTGTAGTGATGGTACAACTCGTCCTCGGTGGGCGTCGAATAATAGGGCGGGATGATCATCACCCCGTCGGCCTTCAAGCTCTCCGCCCGGCGGCTGAGACGCACCACCTCCCGTGTGTCCTCGGCGCCCGTGCCGATCAGCACGGGGACGCGCCCGGCGGCTTGGCCGATGACCGTCTCCGCCACCGCCGCGTTCTCCTCGTCGGAGAGGGAGAGGAACTCGCCGGTGGAGCCCAGTGCGACCAGCCCATGGATGCCCTGCTCGATCTGCCAGTCCACGAAGCGGCGCAGCGCCGGCAAGTCCAGCGTACCCTCCGCCGTGAAGGGGGTGATCATGACGGTGTAGGTGCCGCGGAAGCTTTTCATTGGTCCACTCGCTCTTCAGGCAGCCGGGTCGGCGCCGTGCATTAGGCCCGCCGCGATCAGCGCCACGCGGATCTCAGCCCGCTCGCCGGCGGTGAGCGGTAGCAGAGGTGGGCGCGGCGCGGGGTTCGGCAGGTGCCCCATCAGGTGCAGGGCCGTCTTCATCCGGTTGTGCATGTCGAGATGCGGATGCCGGTAGAACACGCGCGTCAGCGGCAACAGCCGGTCGTTGGCGCTGCGCGCCGCCGCGAGATCGCCGCGCAGGGTCGCCTCGAACATCTCCACCAGGATCGTCGAGGCGACGCTGCCGATTCCCGACAGAATCCCATCCGCGCCATAGGCGAGCGAGGCGAAAAGCCACGTGTTGTTGGTCGTCAGCACCGTGATGGGGCGCCCGCAATTCCGCAAGGCGCGTAGGTTGGTTTCATAGATTTCCGGGACGTCGCTGCCTTCCTTCACGGCGATGATCGCCTCCACCTCGCGGCAGAGCCGCGCTAGCAGATCCGGCGGGTAGCCCAGGCCGGAGGCGCGTGACAGCTGAAACAGCACGATCGGCAGGCCGGCGGCGGCCTGCGCCACCGCGTCGACGAAGCCCAGCGCCATCTCCGGCCGCGCCGCGGCGCCCCCCGCGAAGAGCATGGGCGGGAAGAGCAGGAGCGCGTCGGCCCCGGCCTCCGCCGCGTCGCGGGCCAGGGCGCGGGCCGTGCGGGTGTCGTCCGCCACGACGCCGGCGACGACGCCGACGTGATCGTCCGCCGTCTCGCGCGCCACGCGCACGACATGCCGGCGCTCATCCCGGTCGAGCGACGTCGCCTCGCCGGCATGGCCGTTGACCACCAGCGCGCGCACGCCCGGCGTGCCGGCGAGGGCATGCAGATGCGCCCGCAGCGCCGCGTCATCGATGCCGCCATCCCGGTCGAAAGGCGTGAGCGTGGCGGGCCAGATCCCGCCTATGCCGGTAAGATCCATACGACCTTCCTCCCAACCATATCTGCAATCGTTTCCAGTAAAGGCTAAGCCGATGCCGTCCCATAGGTCAAGAGACCTTTAGGAAGGCGGTTTCGGCAAAATTTGAGTTGCAACAACAAACGATTGCAGTCCAAGCTGCGCGCATGATCAACCCGGTCACACTTCGCGATGTCGCGCGCGCCGCCAATGTCGCGGTCAGCACGGCGTCCCGCGCCCTTGCCGGCGGCGGCCTTACCAGCCGCGGCACCGAGGCGCGTCTGCGGCGCATCGCGACCGAACTCGGTTACCGGCCGAATACAATGGCGCGGGGATTGAAGACCCGTTCGTCCCGTCTCGTCGGCCTGGTCGTGCACAACCTGACCAATGCGTCCTTCCGGGTGCTGGCGGAGGTCGTGCAGAAGCGCCTGCGGGCCGAGGGCTATCAGGTGATCCTCTGCATCACCGCCGATGATCCGGAGCAGGAGGCCGAGACGATGGCCACGCTGATGGACCAGCGCGTGGATGGGCTGATCATCTGTCCGACCGGCCATAACGGCGCGCTGCTCGCCGCGCTGGAACGCGGGGGCACGCCTGTGACTTGCGTGATCCGGCGCGATGAGACGGTGGAGCTGGAAACCGTGCTCGCTGCCGATCCGGAAGGCGCCTATGCCGGCACGCGCTATTTGCTGGAGCTGGGCCATCGGCGCATCGGCCTGATCGTCGGTCGAAAGGAGACCACCTCCGGCCGGGAGCGTCTGTCCGGCTATCGCCGCGCCCTGGAGGAGGCGTCCCTGCCGTTCGATCCGACGCTCGTTCATGCCGGGCGCTATGAACCGGAAACCGGCTTGGCCGGCTCTTGCCAGCTGCTCGACCGGCCGGATCCGCCGACCGCGCTGTTCGTGGCCAACCACGAATCCGCCCTCGGCGTCCTGCGCGGCCTCGCGGAGCGCAACATCCTGATACCCGACCAGATGTCGCTGCTCTGCTACGAGGACATGCCCGGCTTCGAATGGCAGCGCCCCGCCATCAGCGTGGTCGACAGCGATGCCGTCGCCATGGCGGAGCTCGCCGCCGACCGGCTGCTGCGGCGTCTGCGGAACGGCGCCGACGCGCCGGTTCGCCCCTCCAGCGAATACCGAATCGGCGCCCGGCTGATCCAGCGCCAGTCCTGCCAACCGCCATCGAGAGCCTGAGGCCATGCCCTTCGTCGAAATCCTCGCCCCACCCGTCGTGCCCGCCGAACGGCAGGCCGTCGCCAGGATGGTCACCGACGGTCTGTGCGATGCTTTCGGCGTCGAGCCCGAGACCGTGACGATCTACTTCCTCGATGTCCCCACGGCGAACTACGCCCATGCCGGCATTTCGGGTGAGGCGGGCGCGCCGCGCCGCCTTTTCGTCAAGGTGCATGCCTACCGGCGCGGCGTGGCCGACCGGGCCCGAGCCGCCGCGGTGCTCACTCCCGCCCTGGCCGAAATTTACGGCGTGTCGCCTGCGGCACTCGCCATCTACTTCTTCGACCGCGCTAAGGACGAGGTGGCGCATGGCGGCCTCCTCTCCTGCGACACCGAACCCGTCTGAACGACCGATGCATCGCTTTCTCACAGAAGAGCAATCCGCTCTCCGCGACACCACCCGCCACTTCGCCGAGCGGGAGATCCTGCCGCGCGCCGCCGCCATCGATCGCGAGGACCGTTTCGACCGCGATCTCTACCGCGGCATGGCGGCGCTCGGCCTTTTTGGTGTGGCCCTGCGGGAGGGTGCCGGCGGCTCGGAGCTGGGGGCGATCGGCGCCTGTATCGCGATGGAGGAACTCGCGCGCTGTTCCGGCGCCGTCGCGAATGCCTTCGCCATTCCGGTCGAGGCCGTGCTGTTTTTCGACCAGCACGGCAATGCGCGGCAGCAGGCGTTGATCCCAGGCATCCTCGCGGGCGAGATCATCCCCGCCACGGCCGTGACCGAGCCGGATCACGGGTCCGACGTCGCCGGCCTGCGCACCACGGCCCGGCGCGAGGGGGAGGGCTGGGTGCTCAACGGCACCAAGGCCTGGGTAACGCTCGGCGGGGTGGTGGACGCTCTGACGGTCTTCGCCCGCACCGGAGTGGAAGGCGGCCATCGCGCCATCAGTTGCTTCCTGCTCGACGGCAAGTCTCCTGGTCTCATCCGCGGCAAGAACGAGACCCTCCTCGGCATGCACGGGCTCGAGGACTGCCAGATCGCGCTCGACGGCGTCCATGCCCCGGCCGATGCGCTGGTGGGTCCGGAGAACGGCGCCTTCAAGATGGCCATGGGTAACTTCAACTTCAGCCGCCTGCTGATGTCGGCCATGGCGCTCGGCATGGCTCAGGCCGCCTTCGAGGATGCGGTGGCCTATGCGAAGTCGCGCCGGCAGTTCGGCGAGCCGATCATCACCTTCCAGGCCGTGCAGTTCATGCTTGCCGACATGTCCACCGACATCGCCGCGGCACGCCTGCTGATCCACCACGCCGCGCGCCTCTACGATGCCGGTCTGCCGATCGCCAAGGAAGCGGCGCAGGCCAAGCTCTTCACCACGGACATGGCGATGAAGCACGTCTCCAATGCGCTGCAGATTCACGGCGGCAACGGCTATTCCCGCGAATACCGCGTGGAGCGCCTGTTCCGCGACGTCCGGCTGGCGCAGATTTACGAGGGCACCAACCAAATCCAGCGCCTGATCATCGCCCGCCAGGTCGAACGGGAGATGGCGTGAGATGGGGGTGACCGGTCCGAAGCTCGTCACGGCCGACGAAGCCGCCACCCTGGTGCGAGATGGCGACTTCGTCATTGTCGGCGGCAATGGCGGTACCGGCACGCCCGAGGCGCTGATCGAGGCGGTGGAGCGTCGCTTTCTGGCGGGAGGCGGGCCGCATGACCTGACCCTGTTCCACGTCACCGGCATCGGCGCCGTTACCGAGCACGGCATGTGTCATTTCGGGCATCCCGGCCTCGTCAAGCGGGTGATCGGCGGCCATTACGGCCTGCAGGTGCCGTTCATGTCGTTGATCGACGGCAATCTCATCGAAGCCTACAATTTCCCTCAGGGCGTGATGACCGGCCTGTGCCGCGCCATGGCCTCCGGCCAACCCGGTGTGCTGACCCATGTCGGCCTGGGGACCTATATGGACCCGCGCCAGGGCGGCGGCCGCATGAATCCGCGCACCACCGAACCGCTGGTGGACCACGTCACGCTGCTCGACCGCGACTGGCTGTTGTACCGCGTGCCCGGCGTACCGCGCGTGGCGCTGATCCGCGGCACCACCGCGGATGAGGACGGCTATGTCAGCATGGAGCACGAGGCGACGACGCGCGAGGATTTGTCGATCGCCCAGGCCGTGTACAATGCCGGCGGCACCGTCATCTGCCAGGTGAAGCGCCTGGCGCGCCGTGGCAGCCTCAACCCCCACATGGTCAAGATCCCTGGTTTCCTGATCGACTACCTCGTGGTCGAGCCGGAGCAGATGCAGACCTTCGGCACGCGCTACGATCCGAGCCGCAGCGGCGAAACCCGCATCCCGGTGGCCTCTATCCCCCCCGATCCGCTGACCGAGCGCCGGGTCATGGCGCGCCGCGCGGCGCTGGAGCTGCGTCCCGGCGATATCGTGAATCTCGGCGTCGGCGTCTCGGCGATGATCCCCAATGTCGCCGCCGAGGAGGGCATCGAGGATCTCATCACCTTGACCGTCGAGGCGGGTGTCATCGGCGGTATTCCCGGACATGCCCGCGAATTCGGTACCGCGGTGAATCCGCGCGCCATCCTGGATCAAGGCTACCAGTTCGATTTCTATGATGGCGGTGGGCTGAGCTGCGCCTTTCTCTCCTTCGCGGAAATCGACCCGCGGGGGAGCGTCAACGTCACCCGTTTCGGCAACCGCTTCGCCGGCGCCGGCGGCTTCATCGACATCACCCAGAACACGCGCCGCTTGGTCTTCAGCGGCACGCTGACCGGGGGCGGCCTGGATATCGAGGTGACGGAGGGCAAGTTGAACATCCGCCGCGAGGGCCGCATGCGGAAATTCGTCACCGCCGTCGAGCAGGTCAGCTTCAACGGCCAACTGGCCAGCGAGAACGGCCAGGAGGTGTCGTTCGTGACGGAACGCGCGGTGTTCCAGCTCACGAGCGACGGTGTGGTCCTGACCGAGATCGCTCCCGGCATCCGGCTGCGTGAGGATGTGCTGGACCAGATGGGGTTCGCACCGCTGGTCAGCCCCTCGCTCCACCTCATGGATGCCCGTCTCTTCCGTCCCGGCCCGATGGCGCTACGGGAGGAGTTCCTGACGAAGGTCCCTCGTCCGAGGGTGGCGCGGCGATGATACCCGCACCGGCACGGGACAGCCTCTTCCTGGAGGATATCCAGATTGGACAGGAATGGCGCAGCGGCAGCCATGGCGTGACGGCGGAGGACATCGGCGCCTTCGCCAAGCTCACGCGCGACCATCATCCGCTGCACACGGATCCTGACTATTGCCGGTCGCGCGGTTTCCCCGACGTCATCGCCCATGGCTTGTTCGGCCTCGCGCTGATGGAAGGTCTCAAGACGGAGCTGCGGCTCTACGAGACGACCTCCATCGCCTCGCTCGGCTGGGACAAGGTGCGCTTTCGCGTGCCGGTTCTCGCGGGCGACGAGCTGCATCTTCGCATGCGCTTCATCGGCAAGCGGCCGAGCAGCCGCCCGGATCGCGGCGTCGTCACCGAGTTTTTGGAACTCGTGAACGCGCGCGGCGACGTGGTGATCGAGGGCGAGCACGCATCGTTGATTCTCAGCAGGACGGATGCTTGCTGAGATGGGTACGGCTTTTGTGGCGCGGTGTCCGTCGTCCGGGTGACGATGGGCGTCCGCGCATCGGTTGGGGCAACTCTTGCTAGGGGATACATGCGATGCGGACCAGACGGCTTCTTCTCGGCATCGCCGCGGCGATACTTTTCAGCGGTGCGGCTCAGGCTCAGACCTGTGCGCCCAAGGTTCCCGCCGATCATCTGCTGGAGGCCGGCAAGTGGCAGATGTCGATCAACCCGACCCTGCCACCGCAGCAATTCGTCGATAGCAAGGGCGAACTGCAGGGTCTGAACGTCGAGCTGGCGCGGGCCATGGCCGCGAAGATGTGTCTGGAACCGGTGTTCCTGCGCATGGATTTCCCCGCCATGATTCCGGGGCTGCGCGCTTCCCGCTTCGATACCATCAATACGGGTCTGTTCTGGACGGATGAACGCTCGAAGCTGTTCTACCTCGTCCCCCACGCGCAACAGGCGATCAGTGTCTACACGCTGACGAACGGCACCCTGAACATCGCCAAATTCGATGATCTCGCCGGGCATGTCGTCGGCGTCGAGAGTGCGACCTATCAGGAACGCAAGTCGCGCGAGGTGAATACCGAGATGGTGGCACGCGGCCTGAAGCCGATCGACTTCCGTGCCTTCTCGACCGCCAGCGAGACCGTCGCGGCGCTGCGCGCGGGTCAGCTTGAGGCCGCCATCAACATCGATGAGACGGCGAACGACTTCGTCCAGAAGAACGTCGCCAAGATCTGGCTACACGGGCTGTTCGGGACCGACATCACCTTCGCCTTTCGCGACCGCGCGCTTGCCATGGCGGCGGCCGAGGCATTGGACGCCCTCAAGGCCGACGGAACGTATGATCGGCTGTTCGAGAAATTCGGCATGACCCGGCTCGCCGATGACCATTTCGCCATTCGCGGCCCCGGCCCGAACTGATCAGGTGAGGCCAGGCCGATGTTCGATGTTCATGCCTTCCTCTCCTATCTGACCAACGCCTATCTGTTGGAGGGAGTTCTGGTGACGATCGGGTTGACCATCGTCACCATGACCATCGGCCTGGTTCTCGGTACGCTGCTGGCTCTCGCCCGCATGTCGAAGAGCCGTCCTCTGTCCGGCCTCGTGCGCTTCTATGTCTGGATCTTTCGCGGCACGCCGTTGCTGGTCCAACTCGTCCTGATTTATACCGGCCTGCCGCAGGTCGGCCTGAAGCTCGGCGTGGTCGCCGCCGCTCTGACGGCTCTCAGCCTGAACGAGGCCGCCTATCTCTCGGAAACCATACGGGGCGGCTTCATCGGCATCCCGAAGGGGCAGAGCGACGCCGCCATGGCCTTGGGCCTGTCGCGTTGGAAGACGCTGCGCTTCGTTCTGATGCCGCAGGTCGCACGCCTGATCATCCCGCCGCTCGGCAATTCGCTCAACGGTTTGCTGAAGGCGACCTCGCTCGCCTCGGTGATCTCGCTCGAGGAGCTGATGCGTCGCAGCCAAGTGCTGATGCAGGAGAAATTCGAGGTTCTCGAACTCTATTGCGTCGCCGCCGTCTACTACCTCCTGCTGACGACGCTCTGGAATTTCGTGCAGGTTCGACTGGAGCACCATTACGGCCGTGGTTACGCCGATGCGCCCGACACGAAGAAAACGAACCCGCTGATGACGCTGCGGGCCGAGCCGAGTTAGCCGGCGTCGGCCAGTACGGGCCTGCCGGCGGTCGGAGCGCGGCCTGGTCTGGAATATGCATCCCGCATGCTGTATACACGTGCGGGAGGTTTCCATGTCTGAGCTGGCGCTGCATGTCCGCGGCATATTGGGGAAGCGGCAGCCCGATATGCTGGCGCTTCTGGAGACGCTGACCGGCATCGATAGCGGCTCGTATGACGTCGCCGGCGTGGCCGAGGTGCAGGCGGTCATCGCCGATGTGCTGGCCCGGCAGGGCTTCGCGATCGACCGCCTACCGGTCGCGGACCGGGCTCCGCTGCTCCGCGCCACTCTTCGCCAAGGCGGGCGGGGCCGGCTGCTGATCCTGGGACATGCCGACACCGTATGGCCGAAAGGCACCGTCGCCGAATGGCCCTTCGTGATCGATGGCGATACCGCGTCGGCCCCGGGAGTCGGCGACATGAAGGCCGCCCTGGTCATGGCCTGTTTTGCGCTCGACGCCTTCGCGCCGGTCGCCGCCGAGCGGTTCGACACCATCACCTTCCTGGTGGTGTCGGATGAGGAACTGGGCAGCGTCGGCAGCCGTGCGCTGATCGAGGCGGAGGCGCGGCGCCATGATTGGGCCTTGACCCTGGAGCCGGCCCGGCCCGGCGGCGGGTTGGTGACCGCCCGCAACGCGGTCGGCGCCGTCATGCTGCGGGCCACGGGCGTGACCGCCCATTCCGGGGTGGACTACGCCCGTGGACGCAGCGCGGTGCGGGCGCTGGCCGGGCTGGTGACGCGGATCGAGGCGATGACCGATCTCGACGCCGGATTGATCCTCAATTGCGGCATCTTCCGTGGGGGCGTGGCGCGCCAGGTCGTGCCGGCGGAGGCCGAGATCCACTTGGATCTGCGCGCCGCCTCGACCGCGGCGTTGGAGGCCGTGCTCCACCGGATCGACACGCTGATAGCCGACGCCACCCCGGACGGCGTGACGATCGAGCGTCGCGGCGGCCTCACCCGTCCGGCCTGGCGGCCCGGCGTCGCGGACCCGCTCTACACCAAGGCGGCCAAGGTCGCGGACGCGCTCGCCATCCCCATCTTCGCGGCTTGGTCCAGCGGCGGATCGGATGGCAGTTTTCCGGCCGGCATGGGGATCCCGACACTGGACGGTCTCGGCCCGGTCTGCCGCCATAGCTGCTCGCGGGATGAGGTCGCCGAGATCTCCAGCATCGCCCAGCGCGGCGCCCTGTTCGCCGGCTTGCTGGCGCAATTGCCGGCGTCGCTGGATTGACCTTACTCGTCGCAATTTTCTTTGCGACGTGATTGTGTACAGTATACAATATTTGATCGATGCGGGGTGTCGGAGGGTGGGTCCATGGGATTGATGACCAGCGACGAGTATCGACGCAGCCTCGATGACGGTCGACAGGTCTGGCTGGGCGGCAAGCGGGTGGCGAATGTGGCGACCCATCCCGCGTTCCAACCGATGGTCGACGCGGTCGCCCGCATATACGACATGCATTTCGACCCGGAGACGCGGGATCTGATGACTTTCGCGCTGCCGGACGGCACGCGCGGCTCACGCTTCTACAAGATCCCCGAGAGTGTCGAAGACCTTCGGCAACGGCGCCTGATGACCGGCGCCGTGCTGGACCGCGTATCGCCGACGATCGACCGGTTCGGCGACGAAACCGTGACGCCGCTGTTCGTGATCCGAGACCGCGCCGAATTGCTGCGCGGCTACGACCCGCGTTATGCCGAAACCGGGCGATACTGGCTCGACAAACTGCAGCGCAGCAACCTCTTCATGTCCAGCGGCAACACCGATCCCAAGGGCGACCGGTCCCGGCAGCCGTCGGAGCAGCACGACCCGGATCTTTATCTTCGGGTGGTGCGGGAGACGGATGCGGGCATCGTCATCCGGGGCGCCAAGTTCGAAACCGGGGCCGCCTACGCGCATGTCGCCTTCGTCAAGCCCACCGTCGGGAATTGGAGCGAGGCGAACCGGGATTACGCGGTCTCCTGCATCGTGAAACTGAACGCGCCCGGCGTTCGCCATATCTGCCGCATGCCGCTTGGCGGCGGGCATGACGGGGCCCCGGTCATGGAGCGGCCGCTGACCCGCCGCTTCGATGAGATCGATTCGCTGGTGGTGTTCGACGATGTGCTGGTGCCCTGGCAGGACGTGGTCTTCTCCCGCCAGCCCGAACTGGCGCGGATGATGCGCAGCGAGTTCAGCCGCTGGTCCGCCCAGGGTTTCCTGATCCGGTCGCGCGCCAAGGCCGATCTGTTGGTCGGTGCCGCCTTGCTGGCCAGCGAACAGGCGGGAACGATCGCCTTTCCGGCGGTCCGCTCGGCGATCAGCCAACTCATGGCCTTCACATCGACCATCGAGGCGTTCCTGTTGGCGAGCGAGGCGGCGCCGGAGACGAGTGTTTCCGGCTATGTCATGCCCAATCAGGCGATCCAGAATGCCGGACGGATCTATTGCACGCAGAACCATCACCACATGGTGCAGATCCTCGTCAATATCGCCGGCGGCCAGGCGGTCATGCTGCCGGATCAGGCGATGTTCGACAGCCCGGAGACCGGGGCGGATGTGCGGAAATACTTCGCCACCGGCCGTGCCAGCGCGGAGCAGCGCTTGCGGGTGCTGCATCTCGTGCAGGATCTGACGGCGTCGGGCTATGCCGGTCGAATGCGCGCTTATCAATTGTTCGCGGAAACGCCGTTGGCGGCGCAGGAGAGCGCCCTATTCGAAACATTCGACCGCAAGGCGGCGACCGAGCGGGCGCAGGCGGTGATCGATCAGGCGGCCCAGGCCGCCGCCCACCCGGTCGCGGCATAACCGATGACCGGAACAGCGCCCTGGCAGCCGATCAAGCTGGCTTTGCTGATGCAGTCGGCATCCGGCGTCCACCCGGCTTCGTGGCGGCATCCCGCCGCCGTGCGTGGTGCCGCCAACAGCATCGACTATTACGCGCGGATGGCGCAGGTCGCGGAGCGCGGGTTGTTCGACCTGTTCTTCGTCGCCGATACCCCCGCCGCGCGCACCCGCAACCTCGAGGCTTGGAGCCGCTATCCGCTCTTCATGAATACATTGGAGCCGTTGACGCTGCTCGCCTGCCTGGCCGCCTCGACCAGTCGGATCGGCCTCGGCGGCACGGCCAGCACCAGCTTCGGCGAGCCCTATACCATCGCCCGCCAATTCGGCACGCTGGATCATGTTAGCCACGGGCGCGCCGCCTGGAACGTCGTCACCTCCGCCAATGAATACGTCGCGCAGAATTTCGGTCAGGACGCTCTGCCGCCCCATGCCGAACGCTATGAGCGGGCGCGGGAATTCGTCGATGTGGTCCAAGCGCTGTGGGACACCTATGAGGACGACGCCATCGTCGAGGACCAGGCGGGCGGCCAATATTTCGACCCTGAACGGTTCCATCCGCTCGACCATCGCGGCAAGTATTTCTCGGTGCGCGGCGCGCTCAACCTGGCCCGTTCTCCCCAGGGCCAACCGGTCATCATCCAGGCCGGCGCCTCGGAAACCGGTAAGGAATTCGCGGCCCAGGTAGCGGAGGTGGTGTTCGGCACCGCGACCGACCTGGCCGAGGCCAAGGCGTTCTACGACGACCTGAAAGGTCGGATGACAAAATACGGGCGCCGGCCCGACGAGATGAAGATCCTATGCGGGCGGGGCGTCGTCCTGGGTGCGACCCGGCAGGAGGCCGAGGAAAAATTCGACGCGCTCCAGGCGTTGATGCATCCGACCGTGGGCCGCTTTTTCCTGGGGAATGATTTGGAAATGGATCTGTCGGATCTCCCGCTGGACGAGCCGATCCCGGCCGACCTTATCCCCAAATCGGCGCGGTTCCATCAGGCCTATTTCGCCCAGATCGTCGATCTTATCCGCAAGGAGAACCCGACCCTGCGGCAGCTCTACCTGCGGTACGAGCGAGGCCGTACCACGCTCAAGGGCACGGCGCGCGATGTGGCGGACGATATGGAAGCCTGGATCGACGCCGGTGCCGCCGATGGCTTCATGCTGACCTTCAACCAGCTTCCCGAGGACCTCACCGCATTCGTCGATCAGGTCGTCCCGGAATTGCAGCGCCGCGGCCGGTATCGTGCCGCCTTTGAGGGCGTCACGCTGCGGGATCATCTGGGATTGGCCCGACCGCCCAACCGCCGCTCGACTGCCGGGCGGGTGCCGGTGGGTGAAAGCCGATGACCTTTTCTCTCGCCGCGCGCTGCGCCACCACCGGCATGTTGGGCGCCGTGGTCACCACCTCCAGCCCGGCGGTCGGCAGCCGCTGCATCTTTACGCGCGCTCGTATCGGTGTCGTCCTGACCCAATTCTGGACCGATCCACGGCTGGGGCCACGCGGCTTGGCCTTGCTGGCGGAGGGCTGCGGCGCCGAAGTGGTGGCGCAAGCCCTCGCCGCCAGCACGCCGGATCGGGACTGGCGACAAGTCGCGGTCTTGGACGCGCAGGGGCGATCGGCGCATTTCAGCGGCGCTCGGACCAAGCCGGCTCTGGCGGCCGCGACGGGGACGAACAGCGTCGCGATCGGCAACATCCTGCGCAACGACGCCGTTCCCGCCGCGATGGTCGATGCGTTCGAGGCCAGCGGGGGCTTGCCGTTCCCCGCCCGTCTGCTGGCGGCATTGGAGGCTGGGCAGGGGGCCGGCGGGGAGGAGCGCGCGCTGGTTTCGGCGGCCCTGCTGGTTTCGCGGGACGAACCATTCCCCTATGTGGATCTGCGGGTCGATGCCGCCGCCGATCCGCTGCGTGAGTTGCGCGCCCTGTGGGATCTCTATGCGCCGCTGGCCGAGCAATATGTCGGCCGCGCCCTCAGCCCGAACGATCTCGACCCTCAACCCGTCCGATAGGAGTTCGCGTCATGCGCCACACCGCAGGCCTGTTGCAGGATCGGACGCCCGAGGCGGTCAGGCTGGAGACGGAATGGGAGGTCAGGACACAACTCGCCGCGTGTTATCGCCTGATCGCGCATTTCGGCATGGACGACACCATCTTCGGCCACATCACGGCGCGCATCCCCGGTCGGCCGACTCACTTCCTGATCAACCCCTATGGCCTGTTGTTCGGCGAGATGACCGCTTCGGCGCTCGTGGTGGTCGATCATGAGGGGCAGGCGCTCGAGGCCTCGGCGGAGTCGGTCAACGCCGCCGGATTTGTGATCCATAGTGCCATCCATACGGCGCGCCCGGATGTCGATTGCGTGCTGCATACGCATACACGGGCCGGCGTCGCGATCTCCTGCTTGCGGGAGGGGCTGCTGCCGATCAATCAGTTCGCGCTGGAATTCGCCGGCCGCATCGCTTGCCACGACTACGAGGGCATCGCCCTGGACCTGGCCGAACGCGAGCGCCTGATCCGGGATCTGGGCGACCGCAACGTCATGATCCTGCGCAATCACGGCCTGCTCACCGCGGCGGACACCATCCCCGGTGCCTTCTACCTCACGTATTATCTGGAGCAGGCGGCGCGGGTACAGATGGATGTCATGGCGTCCGGCGGTACGATCGTCACGCCGACGCCCGAGATACAGGCGCGGACCGCCCGGCAATATACGAGCTTCGGCAATCCCAAACTGACCGGAATGCGCGGGTGGCCGGCGATGTTGCGTCTGCTGGATCGGGTGAATCCCGGCTATGCCGAATAGGCTCGCGGCGGCATGGATACTGCATACAATGCAGATGAATAAATCGGATCTTCGTGATTTTCTTTTAGCAAAGAGATCAACATCGTGCAGACGCTAAGCCGCCGCTCCTTGATCGTCTCCGCCGCCGCCCTGCCCCTGCTACGTCCGACCTCGGTCCTGGCGCAGGGTCAGTCGATCACGATCCTCATCTGGGGGACCACCTGGCAGTTGGTCATGAAGGGGATCGCCGAGAAATTCACCGCCGCGACGGGCATCGCGGTGAATTTGATGACGCAGACCACCGGTGGCGAATCCCTGGTCAAGCTGCAGGCGATGAAGGCGGATCCGACGGTGGATGTGTGGTTCACCACCTCCTCGGTCGCGGAACGCGCGGTGAAGGATGGCGATCTCTTCGCCGATCTGCCGACCGCGCAGATTCCCAATCTGAAAAACGTCTACCCGGATGCGATCAAGCCGCGCTGGGTCGGCGCCTATGCCTATCCGCTCGGGATCGTCTATCGCCCCGACTTGGTGAAGCAGCCGATCACCAGTTGGGAAGACCTCTGGAGCAGCCGCTTCGTCAACCAGATCGGTGTGCCGGCGCCAAGCTCCTACCAGGGGCGCATGTTGCTGCTGGCGTCGGTTCTGGCCGGCGGCGGCATCGACAATGTCGAACCCGGTTTCGAGAAGTTGAAGGCACTGAGCAAGAATGTCGCGTTCTGGTACACCTCTGACGCGCAGGCGCGGAAGGCGCTGGCCCAGGGCGAGATCTCCGTCCTGATCGCCCCGCCATCGGGTGCCAAGACGGTGCGCAACCAGGGTGTGGAGGTCACGATGATCAGTCCCAAGCCCGCCCCCGTGTTGTACGATGTGATGACCTTGGTGAAGACCAAGCGGCAGGAGCTGGGGGCGCGGTTCATTGATTTCGTTCTCAGCACGGAGTCGCAGGCCCAGATCGCCACCGATATGGAGAACGAGCCGGTGAATCGCTTCGCCTCGATCCCCGATCGCCTCAAGGGACAATTCCCCAAGGACGGAGATACCGTCGCGTTCGACGAGGACGTGGTGAACGCCCGTATCGATGCGTGGAGCGATCGCTTCAAGCAGGTCGTGGCGCAGTAGGCTCGGCATCGTGGGCTACGTCGGACGCGACGACGCGCCCGCGGGATCGACGCGCCCGGCGCCGGCTCTGGAGCTCGAGGGGCTGGAGAAGCAATTCGGCACGATGCGGGCGATCGATGGCGTGTCGCTGTCCATTCCGCCCTCCAGCATCCTGGCCCTGCTGGGGCCGAGCGGCTGCGGCAAGACGACGATCCTGCGATCGATCGCAGGCTTCGTCGAATTGGACAAGGGGACGATCAAGCTCGGCGGGCGCGACGTGACGAAGCTGGCGCCGGAGCAGCGCGGCACCGCCATGGTGTTCCAGAACTACGCGCTGTTTCCGCATATGACCGTGGCCGACAATGTCGCGTTCGGCCTCAAGATGCGGCGCATCGGCCGGGCCGAGCGGGCACGCCGGGTGGCGGATGCCTTGGCGCTCGTGCAGCTCGGGCCGCTGGCCGGGCGCTACCCCGGCGAACTCTCCGGCGGGCAGCAGCAACGCACCGCCCTGGCCCGCGCCGTCGTCACCCAACCTGATCTCCTCCTGCTGGACGAGCCGTTCGGCGCATTGGACCAGAACCTGCGAGAGGCCTTGCAGATCGAGTTGCGCAAATTGCAGCAACGGCTGGGGCTGGCGACCGTCATCGTCACGCATGACCAGCAGGAGGCGATGATCCTCGCCGACCAAGTCGCCGTCATGCGCGCCGGAACCGTGGAGCAGCTGGCGCCGCCGGCGGTCGTCTACGACCGTCCCGCGACCCGCTTCGTCGCCCGGTTCATGGGCATCGACAACATCCTCGATGGCGAATTGGACGGCGATGCCGTGCGGCTCGGCCCGTATCGCCTGTCGATGCCGCCGGGCCAGCGCGGGGTGCGCGGCGACCGCAAGGCGACGATCGCGGTTCGCGCCGAAGCCATCGGATTGGCTGACCCGGCGGATGGTTGGCCGGGTCAGATCGCCTATGCCACCAACCTCGGTGGGCGTGTGCTGTACGAGGTCGCGGTCGAGGGACTCGGCACGCTGAAGGTGGATGTGCCGCGTGCGCCCGGGTATGCGCGGCGGGCAGTGGGCGAGGCCGTCGGCGTCCGGCTCGACCACCAGAGCTGCACGCTGCTGCGCGACTGAGCATGAAGCAGGTTCCGGTGCTATGGCTGCTTTGGCCGGTGCTGCTCGTCCTCGCCGTCTTCTTCGCGGCGTTCGGCTATTTCGTGGCGGATAGCTTCCTGCACCAGATTCCGGGCACGGCGATGATGGCCGGGCCGGTCTCGCTTGAAAATTATCGGACGATCCTCGGGTCGGTCCTGGTTCAGCGCATTTTCGTCGGCACGCTTTGGATCTCCTGCAAGATCACCCTGGCGGCGACCCTGCTGGGCTACCCGCTCGCCTATCTCTTGGCGCGCACCGCGTCCGCGCGGGTGCGCCAGGCGATCCTTTTCCTGCTGGTGGTGACGTTCCTGTCCGGCGGAATCACCCGTGCTTATGCCTGGATGATCCTGCTGGGCAATAACGGCCCGATCAACCGCTCGCTGCGCGACTTCGGGTATCCTCCGTTAGCGCTGCTGAACAACGAAACCGGCGTCCTGATCAGCCTGGTCCATTTCGTGATCCCGTTCTTCGTGCTGACGCTGTTCGGGACGATCAAGAACATCCCGATGGCCCTGGAGGAGGCGGCGCGCAATCTGGGTGGCCGTCGCTGGCGGGCCTTCACCAGCGTCACCTTGCCGCTCAGCCTGCCCGGGCTGGTGAGCGCCATGTTGCTGACCTTCACGGTGACCGTGAGCTCGTTCCTGTTTCCGTTGCTGCTCGGTGGTGGGCGGGTCCAGATGGCGGCCAACCTGATCTACGACAAGATGGAGAACTCCTTCGACATGCCGGTCGCCGCGACGATTTCGATCCTGTTCCTGCTGGTATCGCTCGTCCCGCTTTCGGCATTCTCGCTGCTCCGGATGGGGCTGGGGCGCCGGTTCGGGGGCACCCGGCGATGAACAGCCGCCGCGGTCGACCCGTAAACAGTCGGCCCTACGCGCTCGCGGTTCCGGCGATGGCCGCGATCATCTCGGCCTTCCTGGCTTTGCCGGTGGTCGTCATCGTCTATTACGCCTTCAGCCCCAGCGGCCTGATGGTGTTTCCGCCGAAGGCCCTGACGCTGCATTGGTTCGTGAACTTCTTCGCCAGCGGCCGGTTCCGTGGCGCGCTGATCAACAGCCTGCTGATCGCCGCTCTGGTCACCCCCGCGTCGCTCGGTATCGCGGTTCCGACGGCGATCGCCCTGGTCCGCCGCGATTTTGCCGGGCGCGGCGCGCTGAATGCCCTCATCCTGTCGCCCCTGATCATCCCCGGCGTGGTCAGCGGCGTGGCTTTCCTCAATTTCTTCACCTGGACGGGTGTCACCAGCGGGTTCTGGCGCATCGCCATCGCCATGATGTGCTTCACCTTGCCCTTCGCGGTGCGCGCGCTCGTCGCGACCCTGCACGGTCTGGATGGGGCGCTGGAGGAGGCCGGCCGGAACCTCGGCGCCCGTCCTTGGCAGGCCTTCCTCGCCATCACCTTGCCGCAACTCTATCCGGGCCTGCTGGCCGGCGGGATCTTCGTCTTCGTCGAAGCGATCGACAATTTCTCGATCGCGGTGTTCCTGACCGATCTGCGGACCACCACGCTGCCCGTCGAGGCCTATGGCTATATTCGCGATTTCGACGACCCGACCATCGCGGCGCTGGCGACCATTCTGATCGCGCAGAGCCTGATATTGGTCTTCATCCTGCAGCGCTTCGTCGGAATGGACCGGTTCCTGGATCTGCGGCGCTGAGCCGGCCGCATAAACACGACGGATCCTACCGCATACTGTATCCTGCGATCGCCATGGGCGTTGCGAGGGAAGGAACACGAAAGTCATGAGCGATGCGAAATTTGCCTGGCGGCTCGATGTGCCGGCAAGCAACTCGGCACTGGCTTATTCAAGACTGCGCGAGGCCATCCTGTCCGGCCAGTTCCAGCCTGGGCAGCGTATCACCGAGACCGGCGTCGCAGCCCTGCTCGGCGTCAGCCGGACGCCGGTGCGCGAGGCCTTTACCCGCCTGACGATGGACGGGCTGCTCCGTTCCGGCGAAGGCTTCGGAGTGGAGGTGGTGGATCCGCGCGGCGAGCTGGCGGATATCCATTTGCTACGTGAAATGGCGGAAGGCTGCGCGGCCCGATTGGCGGCCAGCCGGGCCACGCCGGAGGAGATCGCCGAAATCACCGCCCTGGCCGCCGCGACCAGCAAGGCGGCGCCGGCGGATCTGGCCGAGCGGGTGCGTCTCAATGAGCGCTTCCATCTGGCGATCGCCGTCGCGGCCCATGCCCCGCGCGTCGAGCGGATGGTGAACGACTACCGCTCGCTCTTTGCGACGGAGGAGCGGCTGGAGCATGCGACCAGCAGCGAGACGAAGCAGCTTCTAGCCGACCATCACAGCATCGCGGCCGCGATCGAACGCCGCGACCCCGACGCGGCCGAGACGGCCATGCGGGACCATCTGCGCCGGTTCTTCGCGGCGACGGACACCTGAGCGCGGGATCGGCTAGACCACGGAATCGGCGAAAACCTGCCCGGTCGAGCCATCGGTGATGCCGAGATCGGTGACATGCGGGCCAGGATTGCAGGCCAGGCTAGCGCCGACCACGGCCTTCACCAGCGGTACCGCCTGGTCCCAATCGGCGATGGTATCCGCCGCGGCCTTCAGGGCGGTGAACTGTTCGGCCACCTGTTCCGTCGGCTCGCCCGACACCAGACCGCAGGCGGGTAGCTTCAGCACCGCGCGCACCACGCCGTCGCGCGCCACCGCCATGCCGCCCTCGGCTGCGATCACCGCGTTGGCGGCGGCGCAGAGGTCGCGAGGATCGCGGCCGAACACCGTCAGATTGTGGCAGTCATGCGCCACTGTCGTCGCCAGCGCGCCGTGCCAGGTTCCCCATCCCTGCAGCACGCCGAGCACCGGCTTCGCCGGGGCATGGCCGTGGCGATGGATGACGGCCATCAGGATGGCATCGTCCGGCAGGTCGGCGATGCCATCACGCAGCGCCACCGCGGCCTCGCCCCATTCGGTGAAGCGCGGCCGCATCACCGTCCGCAGCCGGACCTCGCCGGTCGCGGATGTGGCCGCGCGGATGCGGAAATCATCCTCGGTCAACGGCGGCACCTTCACCGTGCCGCGCGGCAACGGCGCGGGATCGGGCCGCGGCGCCGCCAGCAGCACGCCCTCGGCGGCGACGTGGCGGCCGGAGGCGAAGACATGCGCGACCCGCATCGCCGCGAGGTCGGAGAGCAGGCACAGATCCGCCCGCCGCCCCGGCGCCACCAGCCCGAGATCGGGCCGGCGGATGCGCATCGCCGCGTTCAGCGTGGCCCCCAGCAGCGCCTGCATCGGCGGCAGCCCGTAACCGACCAGGCGGCGCAGCACGTCGATCATGCCACCCACCCGCACGAGGTCGTCGGGGAACACGTCATCGGTGCAGATGGTCAGCGTCTGGGGAAACCGTGGCAGGCTGGCGAGGGCCGCGACGGCTCCGGGCAGCACGGAGTCGTGCGAGCCGCGCAGTTCCACGGTGAAGCCGGCGCGCAGCTTGGCGAGCAGGTCCTCGCCGGAGGTGATTTCGTGGTCGGATTCGATACCGGCGGCCGCGAAGCCCTGCAGGTCGGTGCCGGCGAGTCCACGGGCATGGCCGCAGACCAGCTTGCCGCTCGCCAGCCCGGCGCCGACGATGCCCTGCATATGGGGCCGGCGATCGAGCACGCCGCGCATGTCCATCACCTCGGCGACCCCGGCGATCTCGGGCCAGGACAGCATGGTCCGCATCTCGTCGCCCTCGAACACCGCGCCGGCGCGTTCCAGCCCGGGGGCGGAGGGCACGCAGGACGGCGCCAGCACGAGGATGCGCAGCGGCAGGTCGCGCGACGCGTCGATCGCCCAGCGTACGCCCTTCAGGCCGAGCACGTTGCCGATTTCATGAGGGTCCCAGCAGATCGTCGTCGTGCCCTGCGGCACCACCGTCGCCGCGTAGGAGCGCGGCGTGACCATGCTGCTTTCGATGTGCAGGTGCGTATCGATCAGCCCGGGCGCCACGATCAGCCCCGTGGCATCGAACCGCGTCGCCGCCTGCGCCGGCGTGCCGGGCGCGTGCACGCTGGCGATCAGCGGGCCGACCAGCCCGATATCGGCCGGCCGCAACTCGCCGGTCGCCATATCCGCCACCGTGCCGCCGGTGATCAGCACATCGAATGGCGCCTGGAATCGGGCGGCGCGCACGGCGCGGTCGCGCAGCGCGGGGGTGTCGAGATCGTCTGGTTCACCGGTCATCATCCGAGCTTCCGCCTTTGGCTTACAGTACCGTCGAGGTTACCGCGAAATATGCCAGAAAGACCACGCCGAGGCCCCAGACCACGCCGGTGATCTCGCGCCGTCGGCCGAGTGCCAGATTCAGCAGGATGAAGCTCAGCGTGCCCAGCGCCATGCCGTTGATGAGGTTGTTGGTCAGCACCGTGACCAGCAGCGTCAGCACGATCGGCACGGCGTTTTCGAACTCGGAGAGGTCGATCCGGGCGAGGCCCTGCATCATCAGGATGCCGACCAGCACCAGCGCCGGCGCGGTCGCCTGCGGCGGGATGATGACGAAGATCGGCCACAGGAACAGCGAGACTCCGAACAGGGCGGCGACCGTGAGCGAGGTGAGTCCGGTGCGCCCGCCGGCCTGCACGCCGGTGACGGATTCGATATACGCGGTCACCACGGAGGTGCCGAGGATGGGACCCACGATGCTGGCCGTCGCGTCTGTGGCGAAGGCGGCGGTGGCGTTCGGGATCGATCCGTCCGGCCGGCGCAGGTTGGCGGCCCCGGTGACGCCGATCAGGGTGCCGAGCGTGCTGAAGAACTCCGCGCAGATGAAATAGAACAGCAGCGGCAGCACCAGCAGGAAATGGGTGAAGACATAGCCGAAATCGAGCGCCATGAAGGTGCTGGCGGGCCATTTCGGCAAGGCGACGATCATGCTGGGGGCCGTCGTCACCATCTTGCCGCCAGCCGCCGGCACGAACAGGCCGATCACGGTGATGGCGGCGATCGAGAGGATCAGCGCGCCGGGCACCCGCCTCGCCACCAGCACCGGCGTCAGCAGCAGGCCGAGCAGGGTGAGGATGACGGCCGGGTTCTTCAGCGAACCCATGGCGACATAGGTGCTGGGGCTGGCCACCACGAAGCCGGCGCCGCGCAGGCCGATGAACACGATCAGCGTTCCCACGGCGGCCTGGATGCCGATCTTGAGCACCTCCGGCACGTCCTTGGCGACGCGCTCGCGCAGCTTGGACAGGCTGAGGGCGAGGAACACCACGCCGGTGACGGCGACCATCGCCAGCGCACCCTGCCAGGGCACGCCCATCTGCTTGACCAGCACGAAGGTGAAGATGACGTTCGAGCCCATCGCCGGTGCCACGGCGAGTGGCAGATTGGCGGTAAGACCCATCATGACGCTGCCGAAGATGGCGGCGAGCGCGGTGGCGATGACCAGTTCGCCGCGATCCATGCCGGCCTGCGACATGATCGCGGGATTGACCGCGATGATATACGCCATGGCGGCGAAGGTGGTCAGTCCGGCGATCGCTTCTTGTGACAGGGAGGTGCCGCGCTCGGCGAGGCGGAAACGGCCGTCGAGCCAGCTCGTCGGGCGGGTGGCCGTGATCGGTTGGACGTCGTGCATGCGTCTTTCCTCAGCCGATGGGCCTTAATAATCGAGCAGATTGTCCCGGAACTGCTCATGAGCATAAGCCTTGCGCATCAGCCCGCGCTTCTGCAGGGCCGGCACCAGCCCGTCCTCGATCTCGGCGATGGTCCGCCGGGTCACGTTCGGCAAGGAAAACAGGAAGCCGTCGCCGCCGGCATGGGTCATCGCTTCCGCCATTTGCGCGGCCAGATCGTCCGGCGATCCGACGAGTTCCACCGACCCTCCATCGCTGCTATAGGCCGTGATCGCCTCGCGCAGCGATCGGTTGCCGGCTTTGCGCTTGAAGTCGTCCAGGGTCTGCTGGTGGCCGTTCGTCGTCAACGCCGCGACCGGGGCGTCCAGATCGAACTGCGCGAAGTCGATGTTGGTAATTTTGCCCAGGAAGGCGAGCTTGCGGTCGACCTGCGCCGCCGCCTGGGCGGCCCGGCGCTCCTTGAGGCGTTGCGCGTCTTCGCTCGTCTCGGCGATGAGCGGGGACACCAGGAACAGCACCTTGCAGGTATCCGGGTCGCGCCCTTGGGCGACCATGCGGGCGCGGATGTCCTCCCGGTAGGCGCGCATAGCGTCGACACCCTTGACGCTGGCGACGATGGTGTCCGCGTGCTGGGAGGCGAATTGCCGGCCGCGGGGCGATCCCCCGGCCTGGGCGATGACGGGCCGGCCTTGCGGGCAGGGGCCGGCGTTCAACGGGCCGCGGGACTGGTAGAACTTCCCCTTGAAGTCCACTTGGTGGACCTTGGTGTGGTCGGCCAGCATGCCGGTCTCGCGATCCGCGACGATGGCGCCGGGTTCCCACGAATCCCAGAGGCGCCCGGTCAAATCGATGTATTCGTCGGCCATGTCGTAGCGCAGATCGTGATCGGGCAACTGCTCCATGCCGAAATTGCGCGCGGCGAAGTCGGAGCTTCCGGTCACCATGTTCCAGCCCGCCCGTCCGGACGAAACCTGGTCGAGCGAGGCCATCAACCGTGCCAGCAAATAGGGCGGGTAGGCGAAGGTCGCGAAGGTCGGAACGATCCCGATCCGGGATGTCGCCGCCATCATCAGGGTCGCGACGACCGAAGGGTCCTGCCGGGGGACCGCGAGGCCGTTATGGAGGTATATCTCGCGGGAGCCGGCGTAGCTTTCGCCGATGTAGGACGAATCCTCGAGCAGCACATAGTCGAAGCAGGCCCGCTCCAGCGCCCGCGCGACGTCCACGAAAAAGGTCGGGACCATCCAGTTCTCGCCGATCCGGCCGGTCCAGGGTTCGTTCCAGGCCTGTACGCTGGATCCTTGCAGGAAGAGGCCGAGATGGAAGGGGTTGGATTTCATGCTTGCCTCATGTTGGACATCCGCTTTGACGCGTCCTCCCCGGTCCTGATGGATCGGGAGGCATCATGGATCGGGCCGCCGTGCTGTCCACGGCCTGTCCACCTTGCCCGTCCCGTAGTCGGCTCCGTGTAGATCCCAGGTATCAGGCAATGAACATGCCAACGCGGACTGCCCGGCCGACGTGTCGCATCCGCATATATCGCATGGCGGTCCATTGCCTCGCCCTGGACGATAGGGGCGATGGGCGGAGGACTACGTCTCGACCAGGATGGTATGGGCTGGGGACCAGGACAGGATCACCGAGGTGTTGGGTTCGAGCGACGGGGTCTCGCGGTTCTGTGCAAACACCTTGAGATCTTCGCCGCCGGGCCCGGTGATGAGATAGGTCGAGGCGGCCCCCGCGTAGACGACTTCCCGCACGGTGGCGGCGAGCCTGTTCTGGTCGGGCTCGACGGGTGCTACCAGGGAGATGGTGATCTTCTCCGGCCGCACGGCGACCGTCACGGTGGTGTCCAACCCTGGCAGTGGTTCGGCGGTGCGCAGTACCCCGCCGGCGACGTCGATGCCCGCCGCTGTCACCCGGCCTTGGAAGAAATTCGCATCGCCCAAAAAGGCCGCGGCGAAGCGCGTGCGCGGCTTTTCATAGATCTCGTTGGGGGCACCCTCCTGCACGATGCGACCGCGATCGAGGATGGCGATCCGGTCGGACAGGGTGAGCGCTTCTTCCTGGTCGTGCGTGACGAAAATGGTGGTGAGGCCGCTTTCCCGCTGGATACGGCGCAATTCCACCTGCATCTCCTGACGAAGCCTCCGGTCGAGCGCCGACAGCGGCTCGTCGAGCAGCAGCACCCGCGGTCGCGTGACGATCGCGCGCGCCAGGGCCACGCGCTGCTGCTGGCCACCGGAAAGCTGCTTGGGCTTGCGGTCGCCGAAATCCGGCAGGCGAACCAACTCGAGCGCGCGGGCGACTTCACGGGCCGCCGCCGCACCCCGGACGCCGCGCCGGTTGAGGCCGAAGACGACGTTCTCCGCCACCGTCATATGGGGAAAGAGCGCGTAGGACTGAAACACCATGCCGATGTTCCGCCGCCATACCGGCTCGTCGGTGACCGGCGTGCCGCCGATCCGCACCTCGCCTTCCTCCGGGATCACGAAGCCCGCGACGATGCGCAGGAGCGTCGTCTTTCCCGAGCCGGACGGACCGAGCAGGCTCGTGAACCGGCCGGCCTCGAAATGGGCGCTGACGCCATCGAGCACGCGGACCGTCCCATAGTTCTTTCCGACCGAGATGACGTCAACGGCGGTCACTGACGTCCCCCATGTGAGAAAGCCGGGCGAAGAGCAGGATGAGAATCATCGAGACACCCAGCAGAATGGTCGAGATGGCGTTGATCTCGGGCGTGAAGCCCTTGCGAATCGAGGCGTAAATTTCGACGGGCAGCGTGGTCACTCCCGGTGTCGCCAGGAAATACGACACGACGAATTGGTCGAACGATACGGCGAAGGCGAACAGGGCTGCCGCGACGATGCTGGGTGCCAGCAGCGGCAGGGTCACGGTAAGGAACGCATGAGCCGGTTTCGAGCCAAGGCTCATGGCCGCCTGTTCGAGCTCCTCGTTCAAGGTCTGGAGCCCCGTCCCGACGACCAGGATGACATATGGGATGGCGAGCGCGACGTGACCGATGATCATGGAGTGCAGGCCGCGCCCGATCCCTGACCAGAAGAAGAAGACGAGCATCGCGGTTCCCGTGATGATCCAGGGGACGGCGATGGGCGGCAGCAGGAGCGCCTGCAGGAGCGACCGCCCCCGGAACTTGCGGCGCGACAGGACGAGGCCGGCGCAGGTGCCGATCGAGGTTGCGAGGATCGAGGTGACGAGCGCCACCATCACACTGTTGCGTCCGGCGGCGAGGAGCCGTTCATTGCCGGCCAGTTCTTCGAACCAATGAAACGAGACCTCCAGCGGCAGCGTGTAGAGTTCCGATGCGTTGAATGCCATGGCCACCATGACGGCGATTGGCAGGTAGAGGAACGCGACCACCACCAAGAGGTAGATTCGGCCGAGCGGGATCACCGATGCCCCCCTGTCATGACGTCGCCAGGCGATTGCGCAGGGCGCCGGAGAAGACCCCGAAGATCACCAGCACGACGGCGAGCATCGTGAAGGAGAGGGCCGCGCCGAGCGGCCAGTTGAAGGCCTGGGTGAATTGGTCCTCGATCATCGTCCCCATGGTGACCCCGACGCGGCCGCCGAGGATGCGTGGTTCCATGAAGCTGCCGATGACGGGCACGAAGATCAGAATCGAGCCGGAGACCAGGCCGGGCAGCGAAAGCGGCAGGATGATCTTCCAGAAGATGACGAGCGACCGCGCGCCGAGGCTCTCGGCCGCCTCGAGGAGGGCCCCGTCGATCGAGGCGAGCGCCAGATAGCAGGTCAGGATCATGTATGGCAGATAGGCATGGACCAGACCGATGATGATCGCGGGATAGCTGTAGAGTAGCCCCTGCGGTGGGGCGTGCGGGGTGAAGAAATGGATGACCAGGTCGAGGATGCCGCCGTCCCGCAGGACCATGGTCCACGAGAACACCCGCACCAGACCATTCGTCCAGAACGGTAGAATGATCAGCAGGAACAGTACCTGCTTGACGCGGCCACGGGTCGCGCGTGCGAGCGCCAAGGCCGCCGGCAGGCCGATCGCGGCACAAAGTCCGGTCGTCCAGAACCCGAGCGACAGCGACGCCCAGGCGACGTCCACCAGATAAGGTCGCCGTACGAACGCCAGGTAATGCTCAAGGGTGAAGACCATCGGGTGATTGCCGAACGGCGCCACCTTGAGAAAGCTGAACCCCAGCATGGTGAGCAGCGGCAGGAACACCGCGAGCATCAGCCAGGCATAGGCGGGCAGCAACATGCCCACTATCACGAGCCCTCCTCGCAGCCTGCGCCGCCGCGAGGAACGCCGTGCCGCCAGCGATACCGATCGTTCGCCGTCGGATGTCACTTGGCGTAGAACGCCTTGGTCTCCTGCCACAGGTCGGCGAAGGCGGTCCGGCGATCGTCCGGCATCGCCGACATGAACTGCAGCTTGGTCAGGTATTCGGGCTTGTAGATCGTCTTGTTCAGGTCGTCGGCCGGCAGCCCGTTCATCGCCACGATGTTGGCCGAAGCCGGCGCGCCCGCCGTGGTCGCCCATTCCACGTAGAATTGCGGGTCGATCATGTAGTTGATGAACGCGTAGCCCGCCTCTTTCTTGGTGCTGGTCGAGGGGATCGAGAGACCATCGAGCCAGCCGATCGCGCCTTCCTTCGGGACCACGAAGTCGACGGGAAGCTTAAGGCGCCGCTGAGAGCGAACCGCGGCACCGGACCAATAGACGGATACGTCGAACGCGCCCGCGGCGAAGGCCTTGTTCCACTCGTCCTCGCTCGACCACAGAAGCTTCACGTTCTTCTTGAACGATTTGAGCTTCTCGCCGATCGCCTTGAGGTCTTTCGGATCGTTGATGTCCTGACCGGTGAGCAGGGCGCCGATGCCGATTTCCGTGGCGGCATCATCGAACAGCGCGACGCGGTCCGCATAGTCCGGATTGCCGAACAAGGCGAAGCTGTCGGGATTTGCCACCTTGTCCCGGCGGACGGCGAGGGAATTCATCCCCCACACCCAGGCCACGCCAAAGGGCTTGTCCTTGAACAGGAAATTCGGATGGCTTTTCAGCGTGGGGCTGAGATCCTTGGCATTCGACAGCTTGGCGAAGTCGATCGGATCGATCATCCCTTCCACGGCCGCTTGCTGGGTCCGTGCGCTGTTGATCAGCACGACGTCATAGATCCCCGGATTGGTCCGCAGCTTGGTGATCAGCTCGGGTTCGGAGTTGTAATAATCATGTTTGACGCTGATGCCTGACTTGGCGGCGAACGCCTTGAGGGCCGACGCTTCGTCGGTGCCATAGCCTCGCCAATTCAGCACCGTGATCGTCTCCGCCGCGTGGGACGGTCGGATGAACAGGCTTGCGTCGGCGCCGGCAACCAGACCGGAGCCGACGAGAAGCCCAAAACTGCGTCTATTGATCGGTTGAAACATTGTCTCTCTCCCCCTCGTGCTGCGGATCTGTAAGTCGTGGTGGTGGTCTAGCCATGGAATGAGCGGCTATGGCTTGGTCTCGTTTCGACGAGGTGTTGGACCTCCTCCCGCGTCGGTGCTCTGTCCGGCCCGCGCCGCGTCACGGCGAGGGCGGCGGCGGCGTTGGCAAAGACGGCGGCGTCGAAGGGCCGGGCCCCGCGCGCAAGAGCGGCGATGAAGGCACCCACATGGGTGTCACCCGCACCGTTCGTATCGATCGCGTCGACGACGAAACCGGGTACGTCGGAAAGCCCGCCATCGGCGGTGGCGAGGACGCACCCCTTCCTGCCCGTCCGAACCACGGCACCCCCCTCCGCTCGGCGGAGCCGGGTGGCGAGCGTGGACGCCGCCAGAACGGGATCGGTCATCCCGGTCAGCAGCGCCGCCTCTCGGCCGTTGCAGCTGAGCCAGGTGCAGCGATCGAACACCTGATCGAGCCGTGCCGACGGCATCTCGGTCCCTAGCGGGCCGGGATCGAAGATGATCGATGGCTCGCCGGGCAACCGCGCCAGCCAGCGGGCCAGTGCCGGACCGCTATCCGGATAGCCCAGCGTATAGCCGGAGACATAGATCCAGTCTCCCGGCTGGGGCACGATCGTGTCGAGAGTTTCCGGATCCAGGCTGCCTTCGACACCCACATGAGAGATGAACGTCCGCTCCCCGTCAGGGGTCACCAGGACGATGCAGGTCCCGGTATCCCCTCTCTCGGTGGCCGGTTGCAGGATTGAGATGCCGGCGGCGGTCAACGACCGACGCGCGGCATCGCCGAACATGCCGGTGCCATGGCGCCCGCCATAGGCGGAGGCGAGACCGCATCGCTGGGCGGCCGACAGTATATTCATGCCGCCACCGGTTCGCAGGAGCGTCCGTTTCGACACCACCTCGTCACCGGCCTCCGGCAGCCGCTCGATCTCCAGGACGAGATCGACGACGACACCACCCATGTGGAGGAGGCGGCCCTGGGTCATGGCGGCGCCGATCCGTGAACGAGCGCCTTATCCTCCAGCCGCCGGGATCGGAGGTCGAGGAGCCGCCGCGCGAGGGTGTCGAGGTCGAGGTCGTTGACCCGTCGGACGATCGCCACCGCGCTAGGCGGGAGGGCCGAGAAACCTGCGCAGGCGCCGCCGATCGCGCCAGCCATCGCCCCGATCGTGTCGGCGTCGCCGCCGAGATTGGCTGCGAGCAAGGCCGCCCGCCATGGGTCGCCTTGCGCGGCGGCGAGCACCGCGAAGGCAGCGGGAACCGCCTCCTGGGTGGCAAGGCTCGTGCCGACCAGTTGCGTGATCACCTGCGCGGCCGCGGCCTCCCGCAAACCGTCCACGAGGCCAACGGCCCAGGAGATCCTCGACGCCACGTCGGCGCCTGCCACCCAATGGCCTTTGCCGGCGCCGAGCTTGGCGGCACCGATCGCCGTGTCGACCGCCATCCGCCAGGGCTCGCCCGCGATGCCGACACTGACCGCGGCGGCGACAGCCGCCGCCCCGGCGATCGCGAGCCCCGTATTGTGGGTAGCGCGGCTTGTCGCGGCGACCGTGTCGATCAGGGCCGCGAGCGGCTTGGGTGGAACCGCTATCCCGACCGGGGCAATCCGCATGGCGGCACCATTGGTGTCGCCATATCGGCCGGCCTCGTCGGGCGGGGCACCGGCGTTCAAGGCCGCCAGCGCGCGGCGCGTCGATGGGCCAAGGAGATCGAGGCCCCCCCGGGCCACGACCCGCCGCTCCCAGCCGATCAATTCCTCCGCGAACCGGATGGGGTCCACGTCACCGTCGCCTTCGATCAGCAGTTGTCCCAGCAGGACCGCCTGCTCCGTGTCATCGGTGATGCTGCCGGCCGGTAGTCCCGCCGCGATCGGATGATCCTCGGCGGCCGGCCCGAAGCCCTCGATGCGGCCATAGAGCGCCTGGATCCGGGCCGGCGACATGAGCTGCGTCGGCATCCCGAGAGCGTCCCCGATCGCGAGGCCATAGAGCGCGCCGAGCGCGCGGTCGAGGGCACGGGACGCCCCGGCGGTCACTGGCCGGAAAACCGCAGATGGAGGCGGAAGCGGCTCGGATCCAACAAGCTGACGACGTGCTCGATGGGCTGATTGGCGGCTGTTCGAGTAAGCCTGCGGGTGCGCAGGAATGGTGCACCGCGCCGACGCTCCAACACGGCCGCATCCGACTTCCCGAGCATGATCACCTCGGCCCATTCCTCCCCGTCATGCGGTCGGAGACCGGCATCGGCGAGCGTCCGGCTGACCGATCCGTCGGTCAGCCCGTGGGTGACGACATTCCGGAGCGCCGCCACCAAGGGAATCCGACTCCGCTCGAGCGAGATCGCCCGCCCCGAGCTGGAGAGGCGGCGCAAGCGGTCGACTGCGACGAAACGATCATCGGCCAGGTTGAGAGTCTTGGCCAGGTCGGGCTCCCGCACGATTTCCAGCCGCAGCAGGTCCGTCACGGTCGGCGCGCCGACCTCGGCCAATGCCCGCGACCAGCCCAAGCGGTTGTCGATCATGCGGCTGTCGAAGGTCACGAACGATCCGATGCCGCCCTGAGTCGCGATGAAGCCGCGTTGGGCCAGATCCTCAAGGCCCTTTCGGACGGTGTTCCGGCTGACCGAAAAGCGGCGGGCGAGCGCCTGCTCGCTCTGGAGTTGGGTCCCGCGCGGCAGCCTGCCCTTGCGGATCTCCGCCTCCAGCGTCGCGGCGACACTCTTCGATTTGGACGTAAAGACCGGTTCAGACATGTGCAAAATTGATACTTGTCCAGACATGTTCAATTTATCCTGACAATCCCCGAACCGGCTGTCAAGCCAGGCGGAGCAGATAGCCGGGCGGGTCGGGCAGGGAAGTCCTTCATAAGCCGCGACCAAGGACCTGCCCGATAACGGTGCCACCGGTCCCGCCATCCGCCGCCATCTCGTAAGCGCGCGGGAAGACGCGATCTGTTCCCTACGTCGGCTCAGGCGGGGGAGGACTCGTTCGCCGCGACCCAATCCCCGTCGTCTTGGAAAACCTCGCGCACAGGCCTCAGAGCTTCCAGCCCCCGCCCGCGGCCGTGTAGATGTGGACGAGATTCTTGCGCAGCTGGGCGTTGGACGAGGCTAGGTTGGACTCGGCTTCAAGCTCGTCGCGCTGGGCGACCAGCAGGTCGAGCAAGCCGCTATAGCCGGCGGTGTACTGACGGTTGGCCAGGTCGACCGCCTTGCGATTTTGTTCCGCCGCCAAGTCGAGATCGCGCCGTCTGCCGGTCTCATGGAGATAGAGCGACAGCGCGTTCTCCATATCCTCAAGCGCCTCCAGAACCGTCTCCTGGTAGCTGAGAAACGCTTGCTTCTGGCGCGCATCCGCCACGTCGATCTCCGATTGGATACGCCCGAAATTGAGGACGGGCTGCACCAAGCCGGCGCCGATGCCCCAGGGTGTGGCGTTGAACAGGCTGGAATCCTGAACGCCGAACAGGCCGGTCAGGGAGATCGTCGGATAGATCTCCTTCGACGCGACGTCGGATGCCGAGATACTGGCCGCGAAACTCCGCTCGGCGGAGCGGACATCCGGGCGGTTGGCGAGCACCCTGGCCGGTGCGGCCACCAGCACCGTCGGCGCCAGCGGCTGCAGGGGGCCACCCGCTTCCAGCCATGCATCCTTGGTCCCCGGGGAATAACCGAGCAGCACGTTCAGGCGATCGAGCGTTACCTCGTAGGCCGACTGCAAGGCCGGCAGCTGCGCCGACGTGGTCGAGACCTGAGCGGCGGCCCGCGTGACATCCAGATCGCTGCTCAACCCGCCGCGCAGCTGCACCTTGATGAGGTCGAGCGTGCGGCGTTGCGTGTCCAGGTTCTTCCGGGTGATCGCGAGCTGTTCTTGATCGTTTCGCGCGTCGAAATAATTGCGCGCGACCTCGGCCAGCAGCGACACCAGCACGGCCTGGCGGCGCGCGTCTTCCGATTGCAGGATCGCCGTCGCCTCGGCCACGCGCGCCTGGTTCTTGCCGAAAACGTCGATCTCCCAGGAGGCCTGAAGGTCGATTTCGCGAATGCTGATCGGCCTATTGCTGGTCGCATAGCCCTGGTTTCCGCGGCTGACGGAGCCGGTGGCGGAGACCGTCGGCAGCAGGTTCGCCTCGGCGCCCCCGCGGCTCGCGCGGGCTTCGGCGACGCGCGCTTCGGCGATTTGGAGCGTCTTGTTGTTGGCGAGGGCGCCGTCGATCAACCGGTCGAGCGTCGGGTCGCCGAAGCTCTTCCACCAACGCTGCTCGATATCGGCCGCGTCGGTCGTCGCCAGCGGCAGGTCGGGCGATGCGTCCTGCTTGTCCTTGCCCCAAAGGCGGCTCCAGGTGCTGGGCGTCTCGATGCCGGAGGCTTGCGGAGCGACCGGGGCGGCGCAGGCGGCAAGCCCGATCGCCAGCAGAAGCGGGAGAGCGTTCAGATATCTTGTCGGTTTCATACTGCGTATTCCCTCGTACGTCCCTTGACGCGCTTCTCGACGCTGCGCAGCAGGACGTAGAAGACAGGGGTAAGGAAAAGACCGAAGAAGGTGACGCCGAGCATGCCGGAGAACACGGCGACGCCCATGGCATGACGCATCTCGGCACCGGCGCCGCTCGATACCACCAGCGGTATGACACCCATGATGAAGGCGAAGGACGTCATCAGGATCGGCCGCAGGCGCAGCCGGGCCGCCTCGATGGCGGCGGCGACCGTGCTTTTGCCGTGCATCTCGATCTCGTGGGCGAACTCGACGATCAGGATGGCGTTCTTGCAGGCCAGGCCGGCGAGCACGAACAAGCCGATCTGGGTGAAGATGTTGTTGTCGCCGCCGCTGATCCACACACCGGCGATTGCCGATAGAAGGCACATCGGCACGATCAGGATGATCGCCAGCGGCAGGAACAGGCTCTCATACTTGGCGGCAAGCACCAGGAAGACGAGCAGCACGCAGATCGGGAAGACCAAGATCGCCGTGTTGCCCGCGATCTCCTGCTGGAAGGTTAGCTCCGTCCACTCGAAATTCATGCCCTTGGGCAAGGTCTCGTTCAGGATACGGGTGATCGCCTGCTGCGCCTGGCCGCTGGAATATCCCGGCGCCGGTCCGCCATTCAGGTCGGCCGAGCGGAAGGCATTGTACCGCATGGCGCTCTCCGGCCCGGTCGTGTCCGACACGCGCAGCATCGACCCGAGTGGCACCATGTGCCCCTCGAAATTGCGCGTCTGAATCCGCAGAACGTCTTCCGGCTTGGAACGAAACTCCTTGTCCGCCTGGGCGATGACCTTGTAGGTGCGGCCGAACCTGTTGAAGTCGTTGATATAGAGCGAGCCCAGATAGATCTGCATGGTGTCGAACACGTCCTGCACGTCGACGCCCAGCTGCTGCGCCTTGGTGCGATCGAGATCGGCATAGAGCTGCGGCACGTTGATTTCGTAGCTCGTGAAGATGCCGGCGAGCTCGGGCGTCTGGCGTGCCTTGGCGACGACCTGCTTCATCGCGGCGTCGAGCGCCTCATAGCCGAGATCGGCGCGGTCCTCGACCTGCAGCTTGAACCCGCCGATCGTGCCGAGGCCCTGGACCGGCGGCGGCGGGAAGATGGCGATGAACGCATCCTGCACGCCGGCATATTTCTGCTGCAGCTTGTGCGAGATGGCGAAACCGGACAGGTCGGCCGATTTGCGGTCCTCGAACGGCTTCAGCGTGACGAAGACGATACCGGCGCTGGCGCTGTTGATGAAACCGTTGATCGACAGGCCCGGGAAGGCGACGGCGCTTTCGACACCGGGCTCCTTGAGCGCGATGTCGGACATCTGGCGGATGACCTTCTCGGTTCGGTCGAGCGTCGCCCCATCGGGGAGCTGTGCGAAGCTCACGAGGTATTGCTTGTCCTGTACCGGTACGAAGCCCGGTGGCACCCGCTGGAAGCCGACATAGGCGGCGCCGAGCAGCAGCAGATAGGCGAGGATCGCGACCGATTTTCCCTTCAGCATTCGATTGACGCCGCTGCCATAGACCACGGAACTGCGGTGGAAGAAGCGGTTGAACTGCTTGAAGAAGCCGCCGAACAGGCGATCGACCGCCTTGGTCAGCCAGTCCTTCGGCGCGTGTTCGGATTTCAACAGAATAGCCGCGAGGGCCGGGCTCAGGGTCAGTGAGTTGAAGGCCGAGATCACCGTCGAGAAGGCGATGGTCAGCGCGAACTGACGGTAGAACTGGCCGGTCAGGCCGGTGATGAAGGCGATCGGCACGAACACGGCGCAGAGCACGAGCGTGATCGCTATGATCGGGCTGGTGACCTCGCTCATCGCCTTGATGGTCGCCTCGCGCGGCTGCAGCCCTTCCTCGATATTGCGTTCGACATTCTCGACCACGACGATCGCGTCGTCGACGACGATGCCGATCGCCAGCACCAGCCCGAACAGGGAGAGCGCGTTGATAGAGAAGCCGAAGGCGAGCATCACCGCGAAGGTGCCGACGATCGATACCGGCACGGCAAGCAGCGGGATGATCGAGGCGCGCCACGTCTGCAGGAACACGATGACCACGAGCACGACCAGGGCCAGCGCCTCCAGCAGCGTATGCACCACCGCCTCGATCGAGCCGCGCACGAACACGGTCGGGTCGTAGACGACGGAGTACGCGACGCCCTCGGGGAAATTCTGCTGCAGCTCCGCCATGGTCTTGCGGACTTGGTTGGAGATCTCGATCGCGTTGGAGCCGGGCGACTGGAAGATCGGAATGGCCACTGCCGAACGATTGTCGAGCAGCGAGCGCAGGCCGAACTCCGCGGCATCGATCTCGGTGCGCGCGACGTCTTTGAGCCGGGTGACCGCTCCCGTGGGGTCCCGCTTCACGATCATCTCGCCGAACTGGTCGGCATCCTGCAGCCGGCCCTGGACGTTGATCGGCAGCTGCAGTTCCACGCCCTTGTCGTAGGGCGGGCCGCCGATCACGCCGGCCGAGACCTGCAGATTCTGACCACGCACGGCGGCGACCACCTGCTGGGGCGTCAGGCCGCGTTCGGCGATCTTCTGCGGGTTCAGCCAGATGCGCATGGCGTAGTCGCCCGAGCCGAACAGCTGCACGCTGCCCACACCCTGGATCTTGGCGAGCTGGTCTTTGACGTTCAGCACCGCGTAATTGCGCAGATAGAGCATGTCGTAGCGCCCGTTGGGCGATGTCAGATGCACTACCATCGTCAGGTCGGGCGAGCTTTTGACCGTGGTCACGCCAAGCTGGCGGGTGACGTCCGGCAGGCGCGGCAGCGCCTGGTTGACGCGATTTTGAACCAGCTCCTGCGCCAGATCCGGATTGGTGCCGAGCTTGAAGGTGACGGTCAGCGTCAGCAATCCATCGGATGACGCCTGGGAGAACATATAGACCATGTTCTCCGTGCCGCTGATCTGCTCCTCCAACGGCGACGCGACGGTTTCGGCGATGACCTTGGGATTGGCGCCGGGGAACTGCGCCTTCACGACCACGGTCGGCGGCACGACCTCGGGGTATTCCGAGATCGGCAGCTGGAACAGTGAGACCGCGCCGGCGAGGAAGATGAGGACGGAAATCACGCCGGCGAAGATCGGCCGGTCGATGAAGAATCTGGAGAGGTTCATGATTGTCCCGATCTTGGGCGGTCAGTCCGCGCTGGCCTGAGTGGGGTTGGCCTGAGGGGGATTGGTCCCCGTGGCTTCCCGAGTCTCGACCACGAGGTCCGGCCGCACATGCTGGAGGCCGTCGACGATCACCCGGTCGCCGGGCTGTACGCCCTTGAGGGCCACGCGCTGCGACTGTACCTGCTTGCCGAGTTCGATCTCTCGATAGGCGACCTTGTTGTCCTTGCCGACGACGTAGACGAACTTCTTGCTCTGATCGAAGCCGACCGCGCGGTCGGGGATGAGCAACTCGTCATGTTCGGTGCCGTTGGCGAGCTTGACCGAGACGAACATACCGGGCACCAGCGCGCCGTCCGCGTTGTCGAACTTGGCCCTGGCCCGGATCGTGCCGCTGGCGACATCGATGCGGTTGTCGAAGCTGTAGATCGTGCCCTGATAGACATGCCCGTTATCGCCGCGTCCTTTATCGCCGCGCAGCGAGAGCTGGACGGGAATCCGGCGCTCGTCGTCGCGTCCGTTCGTATGGCCGCGGACGCTGTCGAGATAGGTCTGCTCGTCGACCTCGAAATCCGCGTAGATCGACTGGCTGGCGACGATCGTCGTCAGCAGCGGTGCTCCGGGTCCCGCCTGCACCAGATTGCCGAGGGTGATCTCAGCTCGGCTCGCGCGGCCGGAGATCGGCGCCTTGACATAGGCATGCTCCAGGTCGATCTGGGCCTGCGTCAGGGCGGCCTCAGCCCCCTTCACGGCGGCGTTGGCGACGCGGCTCGTATTCGCGCGCTCATCGAAGATACGCTGCGCGATCGCCTGGCTGTTCATCATGCCGGCGGCGCGGTCGAGCTCGATCTTGGCGAAGGCGGCACTGGTTCGGGCCGACGCCAGATTGGCATCGGCCCTCGCGACCGCGGCCTCATAGGGACGCGGATCGATGACGAACAGCACATCGCCGGCCTGCACGTTCTGGCCATCCTCGAACAGAACGGCGGTGATGCGGCCATTGACCTCCGGCCTGATCTCGGCCGAATCGACGGCATGCAGCCGGCCGGAAAATTCCGACCAGATCCGGACCTTCTGCTCGGCGAGTGTGTGGACGACGACCGGTACGGCCGGAACCTGTACCGGCGGTCCGGCCTCGCTGGGACTGATGCCATGGACGGTGTAGGCGGCGCCTGCGATCGCCGCGGCGATGATCGCACTTGCCACGGAGCGTCGCGCGACCTGATTGAGGCTCGTTTGCATCGGCTTTCTCTATGGTTTGCAGGGCGCTTGGGTTGCGCCGGAGGACTGGCTACCGGCCCAGATATCTGCCTTGATTTCCGCCGGACAAGTACATACCTTTTGGTAAGTATGGGAAATTTTGTGCGCCGCGGGAGGATTGATATGCGTGACAGGAAATATAGCTGTGGGCTCGAAGCCGCCCTCGAAGTGGTCGGTGGAAAATGGAAAGTGCTGATCCTCTGGCCGCTGCGGTCGGCGCCGCGCCGGTTCGGCGAACTGCGCCGGGAGGTGCCTGGCATCAGCGAGAAGATGCTGATCCAGCATCTCAAGGAGATGGAGCGGGATGGCATCGTCACGCGGAAAGACTACAGGGAGGTGCCGCCACGCGTGGAATACGCGCTGACTTCCTTCGGCGAGTCGCTGTGCGACGCCCTGCGTTCGCTATGCGATTGGGGTCAACTTCACATGGAGCGTATCGAGGCGTCCAAGGAGGACGAGGAGCAACGCTACGCAAAAGCCATGTAAAAGCGAAGTCGTCGCCGACATGGTCGGAGTTGATGATCGGTATAGATCGCCGTCGATCCCATCGCCGCCTGGATAGAACGTTCCGGGAATTTTCTCCCGGAAAAAAACGACATGGTCTGTCCGGGTTCTTCCAGACCTGTCCGTTTCTGGCCGCGATGGCGGCATGACGGCTAGGGAGAACTGCGAGGAAATTGGCGGACCCGAAACGATTCGAACGTTCGACCTCTGCCTTCGGAGGGCAGCGCTCTATCCAGCTGAGCTACGGGTCCGTGCTGATTTCCTTGGGATTTTCACCGTTTCCGGGTGGAGCCCAAGGGCCGATTGCATTAGCGATGCGCTAGCCCGCGAGGTGTTAGCAGAGATCGACGGAAGGGGCAAGCCACCCGCCCGCGGCGGATCCCGCTGACCAGCGCCAGGACGCGGCGCACATCGATCTATGCCTTGCCGAGATGTCGGGTTACCTTACGGGACGTGAAAAGGAACGGGAGACGCTACCGCCGGGATCGCTATGACGCTGGATGCGCATCCGGTGCCGGATTGATCGTGGTATTTAGAACATTGTACTAACCCTAGGCCTTGAATGCCGATGGAACCGGTCATCAATGCGTTGCCGGCCTTTGCCGCGGGCATCACCGCCGTAATCGTGGCGGTCGTCTTCGCCCGTTTGTGGTGGCGGCAACGTCAAATCCATCTGTTGGCCTTCGGCGGCTCATTCGCCGGTAGAGCCGTCGTCATGACGTCGCTCGGTGTCCTCCAAGCCACGGGGTCTTTGCCGTTGCAGGGCGTTATCGCCGACGCCGGCTTCATCGGCTCGGTCGTTCTGCTGCTGGCCGGGTGCATAGCGCTGAACGGACGTCCCATTCCTTGGCGTGTCCTGGCCGGCGGCGGCATCGCGACGTACCTCATCGCCAGGGTGGGCGCCGGGTTCGGCATTTCAGGCGTCACTTATATTCCCGAGCTGGGCGCCTTGGCCTATGCCTGGATCGCCTATCTGCTCCTGTCCCAACCGGCGCTGCCGGGCAATCGGCTGCTCGGCTATCTGTTCATCGCGCGATGCGCTGTCAACCTGCCTTGGATATGGGCGTTCCAGCACGGCCTGACGCCCTTCAACCACCGCGCCGACGAGATCATGATCACGACCATTGGCGCGGCCCTCATCCTGACCGATCTATCGCGCGCGAGGCGGCAGGCGGAAACCGCCAATGCGGAGCTGCATCGCAGCGAGCAGCGGCTCCGCGACTATGCCGAGACCGCTTCGGATTGGTTCTGGGAGACCGGTCCAACCCACCGGTTTACCTATATGTCGGAGCGCTGGACGGCGTTCGGTATCGATCGGGCGGCTCTGGTCGGTCGTCGACGCGAGGAATTGGCGTCCGATGCCGAAGCCGAGCCGGAGAAGTGGCGCGACCACCTGGCCGTCCTGGACCGGCACGTGCCATTCCGCGACTTCGTCTTCCAGGCTCGGCTCGGCGACGGCCTCACCGGCTATATCTCGACCAGCGGCAAGCCGATGATCGATGCGGCCGGCAGGTTCCTGGGCTATCGGGGCGTCGGCAGCGACGTGACCGCGGCGGTTACCATCCAACGCGCCTTAAGGGAGGCGAAGGACGTGGCCGAGGCGGCGAGCCGGGCCAAGAGCGAGTTTCTGGCCAATATGAGTCACGAGCTGCGCACACCGCTCAACGCCGTCATCGGCATGTCGGAGATCATCAGCACCGAGATGTTCGGCCCTGTCGCGAATGCGCAGTACCTCGCTTACGCCGCCGACATCCATAAGAGCAGCCTGCATCTGCTCGGCATCATCAACGACCTCCTCGATATGGCAAAGATCGAGTCGGGCAAGGGTGTGCTGGACAAGCAGAACCTTGCCCTCGGCGACACGGTGGTCGACGTTGTGCGCGTTCTCGAGACCCAGGCCACGGCCGCCAAGCTTGCCCTGGAGGCGTCGATCGCCGTGGATCTGCCGCGCGTCTGGGCCGATGAGCGGGCCATTCGTTCCATCCTCTTCAACCTGCTGTCGAACGCGCTCAAGTTCACGCCGCGCGGCGGCCGCGTCACGGTCGTCCTCAGCCGGACGTCCGCCGGCCATATCGAGATGGTGGTCGCCGACACGGGGATAGGCATCGCGGCCGAGGACATCCCGCGCTTGATGAGACCCTTCGCACAGCTCGAAAATGTGTATCAGCGCAAGCATCAAGGTACCGGCCTTGGGCTGGCACTGGCGCGCTCGCTGGTCGAACTGCATGGCGGCTCGATTGGGATCGAGAGTGAGCCCGGCCAGGGTACTGTCGTGACGGTCCTGCTGCCCGCCGCTCATGTCCTCGCTTGATGGGACGCCGACCAGTACGGCGCGGCGCGATTACCGGACGCGGCCCCGCCAAAACCATATGCCGAAACTTTAGCGTGCGTTGAGGATGGGTGTGGCGTCGTGCTGATCGGCGCCGGACGGTAGGGGCGCCTTGGGGTCGAGCGTCCAGGTGGCGACGTCGTGGGTCACGAGCGGCCCTTCGAGATCGCGCAGCAGCATATGATAGCCGTCGGGATAGAAGGCCACTCGTTGCTGGCCGGTCGCGAGGCCGGGCAGCTCGTCGATCATCCGGCGGATCGGGCCCTTCGGGATGACCTCGTCATGGGCGCCATAGAGGATCAGGGTCGGCAAGCTGAGCTGAGGTGCCGCGTCCAGCGCGTCATCCATGAGGTTGCACAACCCCCAGATGGCATCGATGCGCGTCGCCTTGATGAACAGCGGATCGCGGGCCAGCGCGCGCAGCATCGGTATGTTGTCGGATGGCAGGATGTGCAATCCCTCGCCGGTGAACGTCCGGCCCGGTGCCACGCGCACGCCGGCCCAGAGGGCGAGGTTCTGATAGAACGGCATGGTGCGCCGGCCCCAGACGGCGGGCGCCACCAGGATAATCCCATCGGGGTGGGGCCGCTCGACGCCGGTGAGTGCGTCGACACCGTCCGCCGTTTCCGTGGCGCCGGCGACCGCCGCCAGCACCACGGCGCCACCCATGCTTTCACCCATGAGATAATGCGGCACGCCCGGATAACGCTCGGCGACCAGCCGGGCCGCCGTGGCGAGATCTCCGATCAAGGCGCGTTCGCCCGGCCATCGGCCGCGATTGGGCGTGAGGCCAAAGCCGCGCTGGTCATAGGCGAAGGTGGCGATGCCCTCGGCCGCCAAAGCTTCACCCGGCATGGTGAAGGCGTTGGAGTAATCGTTGAAGCCATGCACCGCGACGATTGTCGCCCTTGGCGCCACTGGGTTGCCGGCTTCGTCATGCGGCAGCCAATGGCGCAGGGCCAGCCTCCTGCCATCCTCGGCGATGATGGCATCGGCGGTGAGCGTACCGCGCGGGGGCAAGAGGTCGGTGGACGCCGCGGCACTCGCCAGCTGATCGGTGACCGGTGCCGCCGCCGGCCGTATGGTCGCCGGGGGCGCGTCGGGCAGGGCTGCGTCCTCGGCGAAACGCGGCGCGCATCCGCTGAGTGGGCCGCTGAGCAACGCGCTGGCCAACGCCGCCATCAGCAGACCGAAGGCGGGGCGCGAGCCGTGTTGTGAGCCGGAAAGCGATCTGGTCATTGCTTGTGTCCGACCAATGGGTATCATCCGCCCGGTCGGAGGGTCAATCGAGCCCGGACCCGCCGGATCAAGCCCATCCGACCGGCCGGCTTCATACGATCCGGCTTCATATGATGAAGACCGGCTCCATATCAGATAGGCGACGGAATGGCGGATGTCGAAACGATCCTAGTCGATACCAAAACGGTGGGCTGCAACGGCGGCGGCGGTCCGCTCGGTCATCCGCTGGTTTATCTGAACCTGTCGGTCAACGGCCGGGTCGAGTGTCCGTATTGCTCCCGGCTGTTCGTCTATAGCAAGGAAGCCGCGGCCAAGAGCGAGGTTGCCGGTGCCTCCCATGGCGGGCATTGAGCTGACCAATCCGGTTTTGACCGGGGAGGTTCTCCCCGGCGACCAGCCCGCGCCGGATCAGCCCGCTATGCCGCTGCCGGATAGCGTGCCGCTGGGCGTTGATCCGGTGGTCGCCGCGGAAACCGGGATCGCCGAGCTGCCGCCTCAACCCGGCCATGTCTATCTGATCGATGGTTCGGGCTTCATCTTTCGCGCGTTCCACGCCCTGCCGCCGCTGAACCGGGCGGATGGCACGCCGATCAATGCCGTGCTCGGCTTCAGCAATATGCTGCTGAAGCTGATCGCCGACAGCGACGCGGACCATATCGCCGTCATCTTCGACGCCTCGCGCACGACCTTTCGCAACCGGCTCTACGATCTCTACAAGGCGCAGCGGCCGGAATGCCCACCGGAGCTGGTGCCGCAATTCCCGCTGATCCGCGCCGCGACCGAGGCGTTCAACATCGCCCAGGTCGAGATGGAGGATTACGAGGCGGATGACCTGATCGCCACATATGCGCGCCAGGCGGTGGCTTGCGGCGCCAGGGTGACCATCGTTTCCTCGGATAAGGATCTGATGCAACTGGTCGATGAGCGCGTCACCATGCTGGATCCGATCAAGAATCGACTGATCGGCCCCGACGAAGTGCGCGAGAAGTTCGGCGTCGGCCCCGACAAGGTGATCGACGTCCAGGCGTTGTGCGGCGATTCCGTCGACAACGTGCCGGGCGTGCCGGGGATCGGCGTCAAAACAGCGGCCGAGCTGATCAATACCTATGGCGATCTCGAAACCCTGCTGGCCAAGGCGTCGGAGATCAAGCAGCCAAAGCGCCGCCAGTCGCTGATCGACTTCGCCGACCAGGCTCGGCTGTCGCTGGCGCTGGTGCGCTTGAAGGACGACGTGCCGGTGCCGCGGTCGCTCGACGCGCTGGTGCTGCGGCCGCCCGACCCGGACAAGCTGATCCGGTTTCTGACCGAACAGGGTTTTCGGACGATCGTCGCGCGCGTCCAGGCCCAGCATATCGGGGAGCGGTCGGCCACCCCCGCCCCCGTCGTCGCGGGTGAGGCCGCCCCGCTTGCGCCAGGCGCCGAGGCGCAACCCGAACGGCAGTATGAATTGGTCCAGGATCTGGCGGATCTCGACCGCTGGATCGCCGGTGCCACCGAGTTGGGTTCGGTCGGTTTCGACACCGAGACCACCTCCCTCGATGGGATCACGGCCGAACTGGTCGGCGTATCGTTGGCGCTCGGTCCCGGACGCGCCTGCTACATCCCGCTCGGCCATACGGCCCCAGGCGACGCCGGCGGCGAGCTGGATTTCGGCACGGTGGAGCGGCCGCGACAGATCCCTCTCGATCAGGCGCTGGCCCGGCTGAAGCCGCTGCTCGAGGATGCGGCGGTGCTGAAGATCGGCCACAACGTCAAATATGACGTGCAAGTGCTGTCCAGCTACGACATCGCCGTGGCGCCGATCGATTGCACCATGCTGATCTCCTATGTGCTGGGGGCCGGCCAGCATGGCCACGGCCTCGACGAATTGGCGTTGCTGCATCTCGGAGTCGACACCATCAAGTACAAGGATGTCGCGGGCTCCGGCAAAACCCATAAGGGGTTCGCCGCCGTGGCGCTCGACATCGCCCGCGACTACGCGGCCGAGGACGCGGATGTCACCCTGCGCCTGCACCGGCTGCTGAAGCCGCGATTGATCGCCGCGCGCATGACGGCGTTCTACGAGACCGTCGAACGGCCGATGGTCGGTGTGGTGAGCGTGATGGAACGGCACGGCATCAAGGTCGACCGGGGCGAGCTGATGCGCCTGTCCACGGATTTCGGCCAGCGCATGGTGGAGCTTGAGAAGGAGATCCACCAACTCGCCGGCCGACCCTTCAACGTCGGCTCCCCCAAGCAACTGGGCGAGGTGCTGTTCGACGATCTGGGCCTGCCCGGTGGCAAGAAGGGCAAGACCGGTGCCTATGGCACCGATGCCGGTATGCTGGAACAATTGGCGCTGACCCACGACCTGCCCCGCCGGGTGCTGGATTGGCGGCAATTGGCCAAGCTGAAATCGACCTATGCCGACGCGCTGGTCGATCAGATCAACCCCAAGACCGGCCGTGTGCACACGTCCTTTTCGCTGGCCGCTACCTCGACCGGTCGCTTCTCTTCGACCGATCCGAATCTGCAGAACATCCCGATTCGGACGGAGGAGGGCCGCAAGATCCGGCGCGCCTTCGTCGCCGAGCCTGGCCGATTGCTGCTCTCGGCCGATTATTCGCAGATCGAGCTGCGCCTGGCGGCCCATGTCGCCGGCATCGACGCGCTGAAGCACGCCTTTCAGGCCGGCATCGACATTCACGCGCTGACCGCGAGCGAGGTCTTCGGCGTGCCGGTCGAGGGCATGGATCCGGCGATCCGGCGCCGCGCCAAGGCGATCAATTTCGGCATCATCTACGGTATCAGCGCCTTCGGCCTCGCCCAGCAGTTGAGTATCCCGCAGGGCGAGGCGGCGGAGTACATCAAAGCGTATTTCGCCCGCTTTCCCGGCATCCGCGACTATATGGAGCGGACCAAGGCGTTCTGCCGTGAAAACGGCTTCGTTGAGACGATCTTCGGTCGGAAATGCTACATGCCCGGCATCCGCGATTCGAACCCGGCGCGCCGTGGCTTCGCCGAGCGGCAGGCGATCAACGCGCCGTTGCAGGGCTCCGCGGCCGACATCATCAAGCGCGCCATGGCCCGCCTGCCGACCCGCCTCGCCGCCGCGGGTCTGGGCGCGCGTATGCTGCTGCAGGTGCATGACGAACTGGTGTTCGAAGTGACGGAGGCCGAGGCCGAAGCGACCGCCGCCCTGGTCAAAGAGGTCATGGAGGGGGCGACGGCCCCGGTCGTCAGCCTGTCGGTCCCCCTCGTCGTCGAAACCGGCCTCGCCGGCAACTGGGACGCGGCGCACTAGCTACCCGTTAGGCACCATTTCGGTCCCTCTTGCCGAAAGCTGCCAAGGCCAGTATTTATGAACGTGGTGTTCAACAACTGAAAGGAGGTGATCCTGTGTCTATGTCACATGAACGGCTGGCTCTTGGTGCCGCGACCGGGATCGCTTCTATCGGTGGGCAGCGCCTTGCCTGAGTGATCTGGTTCGCCGGCGGCCTCGGCGCCGCTGTTCGACGGAAAAGGGTCGCCCGCGAGGGTGGCCCTTTTTCCTTTAGGGGGTGATGAGGTCGCTACCGTCCAGCCGATGGATGCGGCCGAATCCGGCCACCAGATGCGCCTCCGTCGGGTCGATCCGATAGACCCGGAAATCCGCGAAGCCGGCATAGAGCGTCGCCGCCGGGTGGCGATCGAGGAAGGCCTGGCGGGCGATCGGATCGTCGGTCTCGGCAACCCGTCCCAGCACGGTCACCCGCGGCCCCGTCAGCGGATCGTCGAAGTCGCCGGTGCCGTCGATCAGCAGCGAGACCCGGGTGTCCGCCTTGAGGTTGCGGGTATGCATCGCGAGGTCGGACAGCAGCAGGATCGGCCGGCCCGCGGCATCGCCGGCGATGAGCACCAATGAGCCGTAGGGCCAGCCCTCCGCCGAGAGGGTGCCGAGCGTCGCCCGCTCCACGTCGTGAAGCAACTGGCGGGCTAACGAGAGGGGATCAGGCGAGTGGGGATCGGATGGGGGGTGCGCGTCGCTCATGAAATCCTCCTCGACCTTCGAGATGTCACAAAACAGGCGGCGTTGACCGCATCTGATCTTAATCTTTTTAGGCCTCAATGGCGTAAGCTGGTGGCCGATCTTCGAGATAATGCAGGAACCGATGTTCGAGACCGCTTCCGACCCTTCGACGCAGTACCGGTCGCCATCATGGAACCATGCCGTCCTGGCATTGCTGATCGGCTTCATGCTGTTGGCGGCCGGCAATGGCGGCGCCGCGGCTTCCGCCGGTGCTGCGGTGCTGGTGGCGGTGCCGGTCACCGCCGTGCTGGCCGCGGGGGATGGATCGATCAGAGTCTTCGACAACGCGGTCATGGCCTTGCGCGATCGGCTGATCGAGGCCGCGATCGACCCCAGCCGCATCCGGCTGCTCACCTCCACGCCCTCGCTGGTACATGACGGGGTGCAGGCCGCGACCTGGCCGCGCCTGACGCGCCGCATCGCCCAACTGGCACCGCGTCCCGGTGAAGCCTGCCTGGTCTTCGTCACCTCCCATGGCGCGCCGGGGGACGGGCTGGTGCTCAGCCTGGAAGACGAAATCCTCAGCCCGCGCGACCTCGACGAGGCATTGCGGGATGGCTGTGCCACGGCGCCCACGGTGGTGATCGCGTCCGGCTGCTATTCCGGCGATTTCGCGCGCGGCGCGATGGCGCGCGCGAACCGGATTATTCTCACTGCTGCGCGATCGGATCGGCCGTCCTTTGGCTGTGGCGCCGACAGCACCTACACGTTCTTCGACGATTGTCTGCTGAGCGCGTTGGACCGCGCATCCACCTGGCAGGTCGTCTATCAACGGACTCGGTCCTGCGTCGCGGAGCAGGAGCGGCGGCTCGGGGCCACGCCCTCTCATCCGCAGGCGTTTTTCGGCCGCAAGGTGGCGCATCTGGCGACGCCCTGGACGATCTCCGACCGGCGGGCCAAGGCGACGTCCTCCACCGCGACCGGCGGGGCGCGGGTCGGGGCGGGCGTGTCGGCCGCGTCCTTCCGCTCGACGCGCCACATACCCGCCACCCTTCGGCCTTAATTTACGCAGCATTTGGTCAAATAACCGAAGCCGCTTATAAACGGGGGCTTCCGGTGGCAGTCCAACAGCGCGAAGGAATCCGCCTGGTGACGAGTACGATCGCCCTGGTCGATGATGACCGCAACATCCTTACCTCCGTATCCATGACGCTCGAGGCCGAGGGCTTCAACGTGCAATGCTATGGCGACGGTGCCGAGGCGCTGCGCGGCATGCAACTGAAGCCGGTCGATCTCGCCATCCTCGATATCAAGATGCCACGCATGGATGGCATGGAGCTCTTGGGCAATCTGCGCCGGCAGGGCAGCCTGCCGGTGATCTTCCTGACCTCCAAGGACGACGAGATCGACGAGGTGCTGGGTCTGCGCATGGGCGCCGACGACTACATCACCAAGCCGTTCTCGCAACGCCTGTTGATCGAGCGCATCCGCGCCCTGCTGCGACGGACCGAACTTGGCCGCGACAAGCAGCCGGTCGGCGAGGCCGACCAGATCGTGCAGCGCGGCGACCTCGTGCTCGATCCGGCGCGTCACCTGTGCACTTGGCGCGGTGTCGCCGTCGAGCTGACGGTCACCGAGTTTCTCATCCTGAAATCCCTGGCCGCCCGCCCGGGCCACGTCAAGAATCGCGACCAATTGATGGACGCCGCCTATGGCGAGCACATCTATGTCGATGACCGAACCATCGACAGCCACATCAAGCGGCTTCGCAAGAAATTCAAGGTCATCGATCAGGAGTTCGGCCATATCGAGACCCTCTATGGGGTCGGTTATCGTTACAAGGATATCTGAACGCCGCGCGCGCGGCGTCTCTGGCGGCATCTTCGGCCGAGTGTTCGGCCGACCGGTATTTGGTCGATTGGCACCCGGCGGCCGGATGATCGGGCGGGCCTGGGGCCGTTTGCTGGGCGGCCGCTCCGTGCAACCCGGGCCATCGCAGCCGGGGTTGAAGCGGCGGATGGGCCCGTTTTCGCTGACCCGCCGGATCCTGGCCATCAATGTCCTGGCGATCGCCTTGCTGGGCGGCGGCATGCTCTATCTCGACCGGTACGAGCGCGGCTTGATCGTGACCGAACTCGCGGCGTTGCGGACCCAGGCGGATATCTTCGCCGCCGCGTTGTCGGAGGGGGCGGTTCTCGATTCGCCGGGCGAGGATCCGGTGCTGGCCGCGGCGCTGGCACAGCAGATGACCCGCCGGCTGGTCGAACCGACGCGGATCCGGGCGCGGCTGTTCGGCACCGACGGCAACCTCATCGCCGATAGCCGGGTGCTGGGCCAGGGCATCACCGTCCATCAATTGCCGCCACCGTCGGACACGTCGAGCAATTTCGGCATCGCCAATCTGCTCGATGGCTTGGCCAGCCTGCTGCGCGCGCGCGATCATTATCCGGATTACGCCGAACACTGGCCGCAGCACGCGGCGGATTATCCGGAGGTCGAGAACGCGCTGGATGGAAGGGGCGGCCAATCGGTGCGCGCCAATGCCAGTGGGGGGTTGGTGCTGAGCGTCACCGCCCCGGTGCGCCGGTACAAGGAGGTGCTGGGTGCCGTTCTGCTGTCGGTCGGCAGCGCCGATCTTGAGCGCCAGGTGCGCTCGGTGCGGTTCGACATCCTGCGGATCTTTCTGGCGGTGCTGGGGGTGACGATCCTGCTGTCGCTGTATCTCGCCGGCACCATCGCCCGGCCGGTTCGCCGTCTGGCCGAGGCGGCGGAGCAGGTGCGCCGCGGCCAGGGCAGGCAGGTCGCGATCCCGGATTTCACCCATCGTCGGGACGAAATCGGCGAGCTGTCCGGGGCGCTCGCCGAGATGACCGGCGCGCTGTGGCGGCGCATGGACGCGATCGAGCGCTTCGCGGCGGATGTCGCCCACGAAATCAAGAACCCGTTGACCTCGGTGCGCAGCGCGGTCGAGACGGCGACGCGGCTCAACGATCCGGCTCAGCAGAAAAAGCTGTTGACCATCATCCTCGACGATGTTCAGCGGCTCGACCGCCTGATCAGCGATATCTCCGATGCCTCACGGCTCGATGCCGAGATGAGTCGGCTGGAGCGCGCGCCGGTCCCTCTCGCGCGCATGCTGGAGATGCTGGTCGATGTTTACCGGACCACGGCCCGCGACGATGACGGGCGGATCGAATTCGTCGCTGCCGAGAACGGCTCATCCGCACCCGCCCGGGTGTCGCGGGACGATCTCATGGTCTCCGGCATGGAAGGGCGGCTGGTCCAGGTGTTCCGCAATCTCATCGCCAATGCCCTGTCGTTCAATCCGCCGGGCGGGACCATCCGGATCGTCGGCGACCGCGGCGGCGATACGGTGGTCGTGACCATCGAGGATGACGGGCCGGGCATCCCGGATGCGAAGCTCGTCGCGATCTTCGACCGGTTCTATACCGAACGTCCGGCCGGCGAGAAGTTCGGGACCCATTCCGGGCTTGGCCTGTCGATCTCCAAGCAGATCGTCGAGGCGCATGGCGGGACCATCGTCGCCGAGAATCGGCGGGATGCCGCGGGCCGGGTGATCGGTGCGCGCTTCATTGTGCGTTTGCCGCAGGCCGGCCGGGACGCCGGTCACGGCGGATCCGGGCATGGCGGGTCCCGCTCGACTCGGACGCCGTCATGACGGTGACGGTGCTCCAGTGACCGCCACCCCGCCCGTTCTGGTGCATGCCACCGCCGTCTCGATCGATGGCGACGGGGTTCTCCTGCTCGGTCCGTCCGGCGCCGGTAAATCCGATTTGGCCTTGCGACTGATCGATGGGGGCGCGCTGCTGGTCGCCGATGATCAGGTCGCCCTGACGGAACTCGACGGATCGCTCTGGGCGGCGGCACCGGCCGTGCTGGCTGGGCTGCTTGAAATCCGGGGCGTGGGCATCCGGCGAATGCCCTCGGCCTTCTCGGCGATTCTCCGTCTGGCGATCGAGCTTGTCCCGGCCGAGCGGGTCGACCGCCTGCCCGATCCGGCGGAGGTGAGCTATGCAGGGGTAGCCTTGCCGCTGCTGCGGCTGGCGGCTTTCGAAGCCTCGACCCCGGCCAAGATCCGGTGGGCTCTTGGAGCGGTTCCGGACGGGCCGCGGGGCGCCCGATCCGGTGCGTCTGGCGTTGTGCCGTCGGTTGGGTATAAAGATATCGCCATGAGCGAGCCGGTCTCTCTTCTGCCGTCATTGCCGAACCGCGCCGTGGCCGGGCCGAACGGGGCCGGGCCAAATGGGGCTGGGTCTGAGTCGGCACGGGTTCTGATGATCACCGGCATGTCCGGCGCCGGCCGATCGAGCTGCCTCAAGATTCTCGAAGACATTGGCTACGAGGCGGTCGACAACCTGCCCTTGTCGCTGCTGCCGCCTTTGATCAGCATGCCCTGCGCCGCCGACCGTTCGGTCGCGGTCGGCATCGATATCCGGACGCGTGATTTCGGGGTGGCGCCGCTGGTCGCCGAGATCGACAAGCTGGCGCGCGCGCGGGGCATCGATGCGCGGCTGATCTTTCTCGATTGCGATGACGAGTCGCTGGCCCGGCGCTATACCGAAACGCGGCGGCGCCACCCGCTCGCCGGCGATCGCCCGGTGATGGACGGCATCCGGCTGGAGCGGGAGCGGGTTTCGCCGTTGCGCGAACGCGCCGATCTGGTGATCGACACCTCGGCCTTGCGGCCGGCCGATCTGAAGCGTCTGCTGCATGGCAATTTCGCGCTGAACGACCAACCCGGCCTGGCCTTGTTCGTCACGTCATTCTCGTTCCGGCACGGTTTGCCGCGCGAGGCGGATATGGTGTTCGATGTGCGGTTCCTCGATAATCCCTATTACGATCCGGCGCTGCGCCCTTTGACCGGGCGCGATCCCGCGGTCGCCGCCCATGTCGCGGCGGACCCCAGTTTCCCCGGGTTTTTCGGCGGGCTGACCGGGTTGCTTCAGCCGCTGCTGCCGCGCTTCGATGGTGAGGGAAAAAGCTATCTGACGATCGCCGTCGGCTGCACCGGCGGTCGTCACCGCTCCGTCTTCGTGGCCGAACATCTCGGTCAATGGCTGCGGCAGCAGGGTCAGCGCGTGACCGTCGACCATCGGGATGTCGATCGACCGGTTTCCCCGCCGCCGGCGGAATCCCCGGCCGGTCCGGTTTTTGCGCGGAGCGATGCATGACCGACCGAACAACGCCGAGTCCACTGCTGCCGAGGTCGTATCTTGAATAGAGGCGCCCATCTATGATCGGAATGGTTCTCGTCACCCATGGGCGCCTCGCCGCCGAATTCATCGCGGCACTGGAGCATGTCGTCGGCGCGCAAAGCCAGATCGCCGCGATCTGTATCGGTCCCGACGATGATATGGAGAAGCGCCGACAGGACATCCTGCGCTCGATCAGCGAGGTCGATAGCGGCCAAGGCGTGGTACTGCTGACCGATATGTTCGGCGGTACGCCGTCGAACCTGGCGATCTCGGTCATGGAACGGGCGAAGATCGAGGTGATCGCCGGCGTCAACCTGCCGATGCTGATCAAGCTCGCCTCGCTGCGCCAGAGCGCCACGCTCGCCACCGCCGTCACCGGCGCGCAGGAGGCCGGCCGCAAATACATCAATGTCGCCTCGCAACTGCTCGTTGACGCCCGAGGATAGGTTGGGGGGATAAAGCTGAGCGTCAGTGCCATGACCGTGTCCGGGGATAGTCAACCGATCCGGCGGATTGTTACGATCTGCAACAAGCGGGGGCTGCATGCCCGGGCGGCGGCGCGGTTCGTCAAGCTGGCGGCGGAGTTCGAGGCCGATATCCGGGTCACTAAGAATGGCAGCATCGTCTCGGGACGATCGATCATGGGGCTGATGATGTTGGCGGCCGGGATCGGTAGCACGATCGAGATCCGCGCGACCGGCGCCGATGCGGAGCAGGCGATCACCGCGATGGCCGCTTTGGTGACCGGTGGATTCGATGAGGAGTGAACAGCCTTCGATGGTCACCCCCGGCGCGTTCAAAGCGGAACGGGTGCTTACCGGCCTAGGCGTTTCGCCGGGCCTGGCGCTCGGCACCGCCCATATCCCGGACCTCGCGACACCGGAGGTGACGTTCCAGTCGATCCCGGCGGAGGGGATCGCGGCCGAGGCGAGGCGCTTCGCCGACGCGGTGAATGTCTCCCGACGTCAGCTGATCAAGCTCAAGAGCAAATCCGCCGCCTTGCCCGGCTCGGCTGCCGAAGAGGTCGGCTATCTGCTGGACGCGCATCTCGCGATGCTGACCCAATCGAGGCTGATCCGCGGCGTCACGCGGCGGATCGAACAGGCCGGCTGCAACGCCGAAGCCGCGGTACAGTTCGAGATCGACGAGTTGGCGGAAAGCTTCGCCGCCATCGGCGACGCCTATCTGGCGGCGCGGATCGAGGATATTCGCATCGTCGGCGCGCGGCTCATCCGCAACCTCACCAACACACCCTATACCGCGTTCAACAAGCTGCCGGATGGTACGGTTCTACTGGCCGACGAACTCACTCCGGCGGACACGGCCCTGATGGATCCGGTGCGGATCACCGGCTTCGCGACCGTGCTGGGCGGTGCCGAAAGCCATACGGCGATCATGGCGCGGGCGCTAGGCATCCCGGCGGTCGTCGGGTGCGCCGCCTTGCTGGGCGGGGTCGCAACCGGCGATATGGTGATCGTCAACGGCTCGGCCGGCACGGTCACCATCAATCCCAGCACCGACACGCTCACCGCCTATGCGGTGGCGCGCGATCAACTGGCGATCGAGCGTCACCAATTGGCATCGCTGCGCGATGTGCCGGCGGTGACCCGGGACGGTATCGGCATCGTGTTGGAGGCCAATCTCGAGCTGACGCGGGAAGTCGAACAAGCGGTCGCCGCGGGGGCTGCGGGGCTCGGTTTGGTGCGCACCGAATTCCTCTTCATGAACCGCGAGGATCTGCCCGGCGAGGACGAGCAGTTTGAGGCCTATCGCGAATTGGTCCGTGGCATGGCCGGCCGGCCGGTGACGATCCGGACGCTGGATATCGGCGGCGACAAGCTCGCATCGAGCTTGAGCGAGCATCTGGGGGAGAGCCCCAACCCGGCGCTCGGGCTGCGTGCGATCAGGCTGTCGCTGCGTCATCGGGGGTTGCTCGATACCCAGCTCGCCGCCATCCTGCGGGCGAGTGTCGAGGGTCCGGTGCGGATCCTGCTGCCGATGATCTCCAGCTTGACCGAGGTCCGCGCGACACGCGCCGCGCTTATCGCCTCTGCCGACGAGCTGCGCGCGCGCGGGATCGCAATCGCCGATCCGTTGCCGCCACTCGGGGTCATGATCGAGGTGCCGGGGGCGGCACTCGCCGCCGATGCCTTCGCGGCGGAGGCGGATTTCTTCGCGCTCGGCACCAACGATCTCACCCAATATACGCTGGCCATCGATCGCGGTGACGAGCAGGTCGCGCATCTCTACAACCCGCTGCATCCCGCCGTGTTGCGCCTGATCCAGTTTTCGACGGAGGCGGCGCTGCGCGCCGGCATCCCGATCTGCGTCTGCGGCGAAATCGCCGGCGACCCGCGTTACACTGGATTGTTGCTCGGCCTCGGCATCACCAGCCTGTCGATGTCGGCGAGCGCGTTGCCGCGGGTGAAGCAGCGGGTGCGTTGCATCGATCTGGGTGCCGCACGCCGGGTTGCCGGCGAGATCATGTTGCTGGCCGATGAACAGCGCATCGCCCGCCGGCTCGACGATTACAACGCGTTCTTGTGACGCTGTTTTCGTCAGCCGGGTAATCGACGGTCGTCGGCAAGTTTCAGCGCCGGCCAGCTTTATTGCCGGCCGGCTTTATCGCGGACTGGATCAGCCGCCCGTTTTGCGACCCTTGGCGGCTGGGACGGTCCGGCTGCGCCCGCGTGAGCCGAGGCCGATTTCCTTGGCCAGGATTGAGCGTTGCGCCGCGTAGTTCGGTGCCACCATCGGATAATCCGGGGGCAGGCCCCAGCGCGCGCGGTAGTCATCCGGCGTCATGCCATAGGCGGTCATCAGATGCCGCTTCAGCATCTTCAGCTTTTTGCCGTCTTCCAGACAAATCAGATAATCGGGCGTGATCGAGCGCTTGATCGCCACGGCGGGTTCCGGCGGCTCTTCCTGAATGACGGGGGCGGCCCCACCCTGTTGGCTCAGGGCCAAATAGACCGCGCCGATGAGTTCGGGCAGTTCGGTGCCTGAGACGTGGTTTTTCTTTAGATAGCCGGCGACGACGTTGGTCACCATACGCAGCAACTGACTATGCGACGGCGATACGGCTGTTTGCGACATTCTCTTCATTCCCTTGGCAAAGGACGTGGGTGCAGTGCCGGACGACGCGCCGCGCCCGTATTAGATGGGCCCCGTATAGGAACGTGATCGGTTCCAATACATTCCTCGAAGACATGGGCCAGGCGAATATGGGCCGGGCAGATGGGGCTGGATCGAAGGAACTGCTCGATGCGGAGGCTCGGCCGGGATCCCTCCGCGGCCGATCTCGGATCAGGGGGCTCAGGTCGTGACGCGCCGCGTGCTCTTGATGCGGCCGACGGCACCCAGCACCTGCTCGGCCTGGGCGCGGGCCGAGGTGCGTTTCACCGCGTCGCGCTTGATTTCCACGACGACGGGTTTGGTATGTTTGCGCACCATCCCCAGTGCCGCATCGGCCGCTGCCGCCGCCGTGGTGCGGTCGCTCTCGGCCGGACGGCCCGGCAGGCCGACCGAGACCACCCGGATACGCCCGCCGGTCTGCAGCACCTTGGCCTCGACTTCCTGATCCTTGTAAATCCGCTTGATGCCGCAGCGGTCGAGAACCGCCCCTTCGAGCGGCACATCGCCGGATACGCCGGTCAGTCGCAGCGCGCCGCGATGGGTGCGGATATCGAACCACTTAACCACGCCATGCAGGGTGTCGGAGGGTGGTTTCGGCGGCGTCAATATTTCCGAATCGGGAATGGAATGCAGCGGGTGCTGCACCGCCACATCGGCTTTGCGAAGCAGGCGCGGCGCCGGCGGTTCGGCCGGTTCCGCCACCTCGATCAGGGCGGCGAGGGCGGGATGAAAGCTTGGCCGGGCCGGGCTCTTCGGCGCTGAGTTTATCGTGGCCAGGTTTTTCGGGGGGCGGCCGCGCCGCCGCGCCGGCGGCTGGATGGCTGACATCTCCTGCCCGCCGGTGCTCCGGCCGCCAATGCCCTGGCCGCCAATGCCCTGGCCCGGTATCGCGAACTGCCGCATCGCCAGCTCCTGTGAAGCCGCCGAGGATGTCGACTTGGGTGTCTTCGATCCGAAAGCCTTGGATGGGGCGGCCTTTGAGCCCGCCGATACCTGGGGAGTGCTAAAGCCCGCATCGCCCGTGAGGTCGGCAAGCGCCGCGTCAAGCTGGCGAATGAGAGTACTCACTTCGGCGATCGGCGTTTGGCGGGCAGCAAGTATCTTACTGATGAACCGAATAGTCTCCGGTAATGGAGAGCTTGATGTCATGATTTCCTTCACACGACTCGACGAAGATTACACTGGTACGGTTGCGGATACCGCGCCGCCACCTTGGCGGGCGATATCTGAAATTGTCTAATCCTCGACGAGATAAAGTCGGATGGCGAGATCGGGGTTATTACCCAAGACCCGTGGAATCCTAGGCCCATCCGGCGAGGAATGCGGTGCAAACGACACTGCCGTTGCACTCACCCGTCGTAAATAGGGGGTTCTTCATCTGAAATAAAGAGCCAAAACGACATAATTCGAAGTGACGGCGCTGGAATTCAGCTTTTTTCTTAAGAACCGGCCATCAATCGGCCGTCCTTCGCAATGGCGGTTCGATTTTCGGCGTCGCAGCAAGTTAGGGTGGAATATTACCGTCGCGTCACACGGGTGATTTCTCGGTTGATCACTGCGCGATCATATGCCCCCGCCGGCGCCGCTCGGGTCGGTAGGAATGCGCGGAAATGGATATAGTATTCGCGCGCGACCATCAGCAGTCGTTCCAATTCGGTCAGCGGTTCGGCATGGTCGTCGACCCGTAGCTGGCCATGCGGGCACAGCGCGCCGACCGCGAAGAACCGCGTGGCGACGGCGATGCCGAATTCTCCCGTCTGCGCGTCCCGTGCGATGATCGACCAGGTCATCTCGGCTGTCTCCCGTTCCGATGCGGCGTTTCGCCTTATCATAGAGGGGCGGATAGGAGGAGAAGCCATGATAGCTTGCCCGTCATGTTGCTTCCCGGTTCCCGTGGTTTCGTCATCTTGCTCGGGGCGTTCACGGCCCTGAGCGCGCTTTCCATCGATATGAGCCTGCCGGCGCTGCCGCTGCTGATGCGGTTGTTCGCCACCACGCCCGCCGCGGCGCAATGGACTTTGAGCGGCTTTCTGCTGGGTTTCGCCGGCGGCCAATTGGTCTGCGGCCCGGCCGCCGACCGGTTCGGCCGCCGTCCGGTGCTGCTGGTCGGGCTGGCGATCTTCACGCTTGGGACGCTCGGTTGCGCCGCCAGCCAAACGATGGAGCAGTTGATCGCCTGCCGGGTGATTTCCGGCATCGGCGCCTGCGTCGGACCGATCCTCAGCCGCACCATCGTCCGCGATTTGTTCGATCGAGCGGTGGGCGCCCATATCCTCAGCGCCATCACCCTGGTCATGGCGGTCGCACCGCTGTTGGCGCCCACCCTCGGCGGCTATTTCGTCGAATTCCTCAACTGGCGGCTGATCTTCGTCGTCATCGGCGTGTTCGGCGCCGTGGTGTTCGGCGTGGCCTGGCGCAGATTGCCGGAATCGATCGCCGCGCGGGACGTGCATGCCCTGCGGCCCCGGCGGTTGGCGGCCAATTATTGGCGGTTTCTCAGCACCCGCAGCTCGATGGGCTATGCCATCGTTAACTGCTTGGCCTTCTCCGGCCTGTTTTGTTACATCTCCGGCTCGCCCTTCGTGCTGATCGAGGTGTTCGGCGTGCCGACACCGCTGTTCGGCTATATCTTCGCCTTGCCGGCGCTCGCCCTGATGATCGGCTCGACGGCCAACCGCCTGATGCTGCGCCGGCTCACGCCGGAGACGATCCTGCAGGTCGGCCTCGGCATCATCGCGCTATGCGGTCTCGGCATCGCCACCGCCGCCCGGTTCGATTTGGCCGGCCTGGCCGGCGTGATGGTGCCGATGACCGGCTATGTCTTCGCCATCGGCATCCTGCTGCCCAATTCCACCGCCGCCGCCATGGAGCCTCTGTCCGAGATGGCTGGTGTCGCCTCGTCGCTGCTGGGGTTCTTGCAGATGGCCGGCGCCGGTCTGGTGGGCTATCTGCTCAGTATGTTCTACGACCACACCGCCCTGCCGATGTCGGTGAGCGTCGCCGCCCTCGGGCTCGCCGCCTGCGCCGCGTATTACATCATCGTCCCGACGGTGCCGCGCTCGCAGCTGGCGGAATGATCGGCGGTCCGCCGACCTACCCGTGCTGCCGCATCGTCGGGAAGGCGATGACGTCGCGGATGTTCGGGCTGTCGGTCAGCAGCATGACCAGACGGTCGATGCCGATACCCATGCCGCCGGTCGGCGGCAAGCCGTATTCCAGGGCGGTGACATAGTCGATATCCATCGAATGGGCCTCGTCGTCGCCCTTGTCGCGCGCCAGGACTTGCGCTTCGAACCGGTCGAACTGGTCCTGCGGATCGGTCAGTTCCGAGAAGGCGTTGGCGATCTCGATGCCGTTCATATAGGTCTCGAACCGTTCGGTCAGGCGTGGGTCGTGGCGGTGCGCCTTGGCGAGCGGCGAGATGTCGCGCGGCAGGTCGGTGACATGGGTCGGCTGGATCAGCGTATGCTCGACCCGCTCGCCGAACACGGTCTCGACCGCCTGACCCCAATTCTCGTGGCCCAGGATCTTGCCGCCGGCCCGCTTCGCGGCCTCACGGGCGGCGGCGGCATCCCCGATCGCGGCGAAATCGACACCGGTGGCGTCCTTCACCAACTCGACCATGGAGCGGCGCGGCCAGGGACCGCCCAGCGCGATCGCCTTGCCGCCATAGGTGATGTCCGTGGTGCCCAGCACGCTGCGCGCCGCCGCACCAATCAGGTCCTCGGCAAGTTGCATCATGTCGGTGTAGTCGGCGAAGGCCTGGTACAGCTCCAGCATGGTGAATTCCGGGTTGTGCCGGGGTGAGATGCCCTCGTTCCGGAAATTGCGGTTGATCTCGAACACGCTATCGGCCAAGCCGCCGACGACCAGCCGCTTCAGATGCAGTTCCGGCGCGATGCGCAGATAGAGGTCCATATCCAGCGCATTGTGATGGGTGACGAAGGGCCGCGCCGCGGCACCGCCCGAGATGGTGTGCAGCATCGGCGTCTCGACCTCCAGGAAACCCCGCTCGGTCAGGAAGCCGCGGATCGTCGCGATGATGCGGCTGCGCTTGCGCAGCGTATCGCGGCTCTCCGGGTTCATGATGAGGTCGAGATAGCGCTGCCGGTAGCGCGTCTCCAGATCGGCCAGGCCGTGATATTTTTCCGGCAGCGGCAGCAGTGCCTTGGCCAGCACCTCGATCGCCGAGGCATTGATGGTGAGTTCGCCGCGCGGCGTGCGCCGGACGATGCCGGTGACGCCGATGATATCGCCCAGATCCAAAAGCTTCAGCAGCTCGACACCCTCGACGCCCAGGTAATCCTTGTGGCCGAATACCTGGATCTTGCCGGAGACGTCGACCAGGTCGATGAACATGCCGCTGTTGCGGATCGCCCGGATGCGGCCGGCGACGCGCACCGGCTGTTCGGTCGTCTCGCCCGCCGCCAGCTCGGCATGGCGCTGTTCCAAATCGGCGGCGAAAGCGTCGCGATCGAAGCGGTAGGGATAGGCGTTGATGCCGCGCGCCTTCAGCGCCGCCAGCTTCTCCAGCCGGGCCACCCGGAACAGATTGTCGGCCGAAGCCTGCCGAAACGCCGCGATCTCGTCGGGCCGGTCGCTGTCGGTCATCGGGCGGAACTCCTGTCGCTGGCCAGGGACGCCCGGCCATACTATTCACCGGCGCGGCTGCCGGTCTGAGAGCGGAGGTTCTAAACCGCTCGGTGGCACCGCGCAAAGCCCTGACCGGGGAGAGTGTTGCTTCAGGCTTTCTTTTTGGCCGGTGGTCCGGTTAACCTGGCCGGCATGTTCCCGTTTCGTCCACACTGAGGTTTGCCATGCCCTTTCCCGAACCGGGCCTGGCCCAGCTTCTGGCACGCGGCGTCTCGCGCGGCTTCCTGCGGCGCGGTCATGCGACGCTGATCGAATTCTCACTGGCCAATGGCAGGCGGGCGGATGTAGCGGCGCTCGGTCCGGCGGGCGACCTCTCGATCGTCGAGATCAAGACCTCGGTCGAGGATTTCCGCGCTGACCGGAAATGGCCGGAATATCGCGAGTTCTGCGACCAGCTCTATTTCGCGGTGCCCGATGGCTTCCCGGTCGAACTCATTCCAGCCGAATGCGGCCTGATCGCGGCCGACCCGTTCATGGCCGAGATCCTGCGCGAGGCGCCGGTGATCCGGCTCAACCCGGCGCGGCGCAAAGCGGTGACGCTGCGTTTCGCCTTGGCGGCGTCGACCCGGCTGCAGCGTCTCGTCGATCCACACGCGCAGGAGGCTTAGAGGCCGTATGTAACCTATCACGGGCGACGGAATTGACCTGAACTCGCCGCCAGGTCGCTTCCTCAGGTCTGCAGGAACCCGTATTCGGCGCCCTCGATGACCAGGCAGGTCAGCTTTCCTGTCGTATAGGCGCCGGTATCGATGCCGATCCGGTTGCGCCGCAGCACCGGTTGTTCGTCGATGGTATGGCCGTGTACGACGATCTTGCCGAAATCGGCACCGCTATCGAGGAACGGCCCGCGGATCCACAACAGATCCTCCTCGGTCTGGCGCTCGAACGGCACGCCCGGCCGGATGCCGGCATGGACGAAAAAGAAATCGTTCTCGATATGGTAGGGCTGCAGCCGGGTCAGAAAGGCGAGATGACTGCGCGGGACCACTTGGAGCAATTCTGCTTGCGCGCGTTCCAACCCGTCCGTCTCGGCCAGCCGCTGCGGCGGCCTCACGCCATAGCTGAACAGCGTGGCATCGCCGCCGAACGACATCCAATCGATGCCAGCCTGCGCGTCGACGAGGAAGTGCAGCATCGCCGTCTCATGGTTGCCCTTGAGGTGGACATGCTCGAAGCCAAGCAGCGGCCGGTTGATCAACAGATCGATGACTTGCGCCGAATCCGGGCCGCGATCCACATAATCGCCCAGGTAGACGACGACGTTGCGGGGGGCCTGCGCCGTGAAGGCGTCCTGCCGGATCTTGTCGTGCAGGGACTCCAGCAGGTCGCCGCGTCCATGGATATCGCCGACCGCATAGACGCGCGTGCCCTCGGGGACGGCGGGAGCGGCGGGCGGCGGCGTCGGGACGCGGCCGAACAAGCGACCAAGCCGTGACATGTTCAACTGCGGGGCGCGTGTTTGCTGAGGATGCGTTGCAGGGTGCGGCGGTGCATTTTGAGGCGGCGTGCCGTCTCGGACACGTTGCGGTCGCATTGTTCGAAGACTCGCTGGATATGTTCCCAGCGCACGCGGTCGGCCGACATCGGATCCTCCGGCGGTGCCGGCAGGGTCGTCGCATGGGCCAGGAGGGCGCGTTCCACCGCATCGGCATCCGCCGGCTTCGGCAGGTAGTCGATGGCGCCGGCCTTCACCGCAGCTACGGCGGTCGCGATGTTCCCATATCCGGTCAGCATCACGATGCGCGCCGCCGGCCGGCCGGCGCGCAAGGCGGCCACCACATCGAGGCCGCTGCCGTCGCCCAGGCGAAGATCGACGACCGCGAAGGCCGGCGGCTCGGCCGATGCCTGGGCCACGCCGGTGGCGACGCTGTCTGCCGTGGCGACGATGAAGCCGCGCCGCTCCATCGCCCGTGCCAGGCGCTGGCACAGGGGCGCATCGTCGTCGACGATCAGCAGCGTGCGATCGGCACTCGGCAAATCGGCGAGCGACACGGGCGCCGAGCCGGTCTCCCCCGTCGCGTCCGGGACCGGTGAGACCGGCCCGGAACTGCCGCCCGAGACACCGCCGCCCGAAAGGTTGCTGGTCATGAGAAGCACCCTTTTCTCCAAATCGTCATAGTTCAGTCCGTCTTATATCACGCCAGGCGCGTATCGGCGGGATTGGCGGCCCGCTCCAATGCCGCGCGCGGCCACTCGATACGCACCGTGGCGCCGCCGCTTCTGCCATTGACGAAATCCAATGTGGCACCGGTCCGCTCCAGTAGCGTCTCGGCAATGAAGATGCCGAGACCCATATGCTCGGCTTCTTCATCCCGCCCGGATAAATAGGGTTCGCCGAGCCTCGACAACACGTGTGCCGAAAATCCCGGGCCGTCATCGGCGACCTCGACGGTTACCAGCCGCTCGTCCCAACCGGTCGTAACCTGGACGCGCCGGCGGGCGAATTGTATCGCGTTTTGAATGATGTTGCCGAGACCATGCATGATTTCCGGGCTGCGGGCGACTGGCGGTGGCTGCGTGTCGCTGCCGCTCGGCGAATGCGCTCGATACTCGACCGTGATCGCCGCCTGCTGATGGGGTGCTCCGGCTGCTTCGACCAGAACGGTGATCGGTAGCCGCGTATAGGGCGTGCCGCCATCGGCTTCCGGCCGCAGCGCCAGCCCGGCGAGAATGGTCCGGCAGCGACCGCTCTCGCTCAGCAGCAGGGCGGCATCCTCGGCGAACGGGCTATCCGGCGGCAGGTCGCGGGCGAGTTCCTTGGCAATCACCACGATCGTGCCGAGCGGGCTGCCCAATTCATGCGCGGCCGCGGCGGCCAGGGCGCCGACCGCCGAGATGCGTTGTTCGCGCGCCAGCGACAGTTGCGTCGCGGCGAAGGCATCGCTCATCCGCCGCCCCTCTTCGGTGACGCTCCAGGTATAGGCGGCGATGAATACCGTCGACAAGGCGAGGGCCGCCCATAAGCCGACGACATAGAGGTCGGGGAATTCCGGCTGGCCGGCCGGCCAGGGCAACGGCAGGTGCCATCCAGCCAAAACGGTGATCACGGCGACCGTCAGCACCGACAAGGCCACGACGCTGCGCCGGGTGAGGATTGTGGCGCCGACCGTGACCGGGGCCAGCATCAGCAGCGAAAACGGGTTCTGCAGCCCGCCGGTCAGGAACAGCAGAGCACCGAGCTGGATGGCGTCGAAGGCCAGATACAAGGTCGCGTCGCGGTCGTCCAGGCGGGCCGCCGACGGCCGATGAAAGGAATTGGCGACGTTGATCAGGGCAGAGGCGCCGACGATCGCCAACGAGATATCGAGGGGCAAAGGCAGCCCCAATCCGAACCGCACGGTGAGCAGCGTCGCGGCCTGACCGGCGACCGCGATCCAGCGGATCAGGATGAGCGTCCGCAACCCGACGCGGCCGCGCTCCATGCTCGGCGAGGCGCGATGCTCGACGCGGTCGAATGGCTCGCTGGTCATCTTGGCCAATCCACCCGAATGAATTTCGCTTAGGCGAGCGCCTGCGGTTCGGTCACTTCAGCGTCACCTGATGGGTGAAGTTTTTGCCGTCGCTGACGGTGACGCGGGTAAAGCCCAATAGCCGCAGCAGATCGAAGAAGGTGAACAGATCGTCGACCGCCATGTCGTGGAACAGCGGCGTGCCGCGCGCGACCGAGGTCATCTGGGCGAACAGCGCGCGGGCGCGGTAGATCGAATTCAGCATGCCGTCCTGCATGCCCATGATGATCAGCTTATCGGCCTCGTCACCCTTGGCGAAAATCGAATAGACCGGCGGATAAGGCAACTGGTTGAGCTGCTCGGCGAGGCCGACGATGAAACCCTGACGGCGCTGCTTGGTGCTGTCGTCGAGCACCTTGGCCCGCGAGACATAGAGCTCGGTCGAAGTGACCTTGGGGTAGTAGTAGTCTTCATGCGCGGGCTCTGTCGGGGCGCCGGCCGCATGGGCCGGCCTGTTGCCAAGCAGAGGAGCCGGGCCGCCAAGCAGTGGAACGAGCACAACGATCGACAGCATCAGGGGATGCCGACGGTAGAATCGCTGCAGGGTCACGAGGGGTCTCCCGAATGGGCGCGGTCGGAACGGGTGCTGTCGGCCGTCTGTAGCTGTCGGCTGGCGAAACACCGCGCATCATGCCATATCCATAGCGTGTCCGATCCCGTTATCCTTGTTGAAAACTTGGTCAAGCGCTTTGGTGCTTCGACCGCCGTCGATGGCGTCAGCTTCGTGGTGCCGCGCGGCCGCACCACCGCCCTGCTCGGCGGCAATGGCGCCGGTAAGACCACGACCATCTCGATGCTGCTCGGCTTGCTGCTGCCCACATCGGGATCGATCCGCGTGCTGGGCGAGGACATGCTGCGACACCGCCATCGCGTGCTGTCGCGGATGAATTTCTCGTCGCCCTATGTCGATCTGCCGCATCGCCTGACGGTGCGCGAGAACCTGATGATCTACGCGCGGCTCTACGGCGTCGACCGGCCGACCCGGCGGGTCGCGGCGATCATGGGCGATCTGCAGATCGGCGAGTTCGCGAACCGGCCGAGCGGCCGCCTGTCGGCCGGACAGAAGACCCGGGTGGCGCTGGCCAAGGCCCTGCTGAACGAGCCCGAGGTGTTGCTGCTGGACGAACCGACGGCATCGCTCGATCCGGATACCGCCGATTGGGTGCGCAGCTATCTCGAGGCCTATCAGCGGCGCACCGGCGCCAGCATCCTGCTCGCCTCGCACAACATGGCCGAGGTCGAGCGGCTCTGCTCGGACGTGGTGATGATGCGCCAGGGCCGGATCGTCGACCAGGGTGCCCCCGCCGAGCTGGTCGAGCGCTATGGCCGGGCCGATCTCGAAGGCGTCTTCCTGGCGATCGCGCGCCGGTCGGAGGCGGTGCCCGCATGACCGAATCGGGCATGACGGACCTGGGCATGACCGACACCGGCACCCGGCGCGCCGTCAGGGCGTTTTCGCCGGCACGCGTCTACGCCATGGTGCTGCGCTATGTCTATCTGCTGCGCGGCTCGTGGCCGCGTATCCTGGAACTGATCTATTGGCCGACCATCCAGATGATCATCTGGGGCTTCACCAGCCAGTTCATGGCGACCAACAGCAGCTGGGTCGGCCAAGCCTTCGGGGTGCTGCTCGGGGCGGTGCTGCTCTGGGATGTGTTCTTTCGCGGCCAGCTCGGCGTCTCGATCTCGTTCCTGGAGGAACTGTGGTCGCGCAATCTGGGCCACCTGTTCGTCAGCCCGCTGCGGCCGCTGGAATGGGCCGTCTCGCTGCTGGTCATGAGCTTCATCCGGGTGATGATCGCCATGCTGCCGGCGGCGCTGTTGGCGATCCCGATGTTCGGTTATTCGGTGTTCACGCTGGGCCTGCCGCTGGCGGCGTTCGTCGCCAATCTGCTGGTCGCCAGTTGGGCGGTGGGCATGGCGATCGGCGCCATGCTGTTGCTGAACGGACTGGGTGCCGAGGGGCTGGCCTGGCTGGCGGTGTTTATTCTGTCGCCGGTCTCGGCGGTGTATTATCCGGTCAGCGTGCTGCCCGGCTGGCTGCAGGTCGTCGCCTTCGCGCTGCCCACCTCGCATGTCTTCGAGGGCATGCGCAAAGTGATGTTCGACCATGTATTTTCCTGGTCGGAGATGGCCTGGGCGACCGGTCTCAACGTGGTCTACATGGCGCTGGGTGCCGCGTTCTTCCTCTGGGCGTTCCACCGCGCCCGGATCCGCGGCTCGATCCTGCAGACCGGAGAATGACTGTCGATCGTGCTGGGCGCTCAGCCGGGCGCTCAGTAGGTCATCATGATGGTCGTCTCGACATCGTCCTGGCCGAGAGCGATCGCGGCGTCGTCGAAGGAGGGCGCCGATAGGAACGGGTGCAGGTTGCGGGAAAACGCATAACCGTCGAGCGGCATGCCGAGGAAGTTTCGCTCGAATTTGCCTGTGTTCTTCTCGTCGTGAAACGTCACGACCCCATAGCGGCCTGGCGGTAGGTTCTTGAAGGTGACCGTGACGCGCCCCTGCTGGGCGATGACCGAGGTATCGGCCAGAGTTCTCGCCGCATCCAGCCAGGTCTCCTGGCGGTCGAACACGCTGACGAAGACGCGACCCAGATTGTTGCGGATATTGTCGATATGCACCGTGAGGTCGGCGGCGGTAGCTGGCCGGATCGCAACCATGGCCAGCGCGATCAGCACGCAGATCCGTGCTAGATAGGCCCGAGCTGGATAGCTCAGAGATCGGCTCACGACGCTTGCGCGCTTACCCGCGCTTCGGCAAAGGTCGCCATGCCGGTATGGCAGGCAACGGCCGCCTTCAGGAGGGTGATCGCCAGCGTGGCGCCGGAGCCCTCGCCCAATCGCATGCCCAGATCCAGCAACGGCGTCTTGCCGAGACGGGCCAGCAGCCGGTCATGGCCCGGCTCCGCCGAGCGATGCGCCACCACGCAATGGTCCAGCGCGCGCTTGTCGGCGGCGTAGAGGACGGCCGCCGCCGCCGTGCAGACGAAGCCGTCGAGCACGACCGGCACACGGGCGAGACGGGCCGCCAGGATAGCGCCGACGATCGCCGCGAGTTCCAGGCCACCGAGGCATCGCAGTGTCTCGAACGGGTCGGTCAGAATCGGCCGGTGGCGCTCGACCGCGGCGGCGACGACGGCGGTCTTATGGAGCAGCCGCTCGCCGCTGACGCCGGTGCCGGGGCCGACCCAATCGGCGGCGCTGCCTCCGAACAGGGCGAGGCACAGGGCGGCGGCGGCCGTCGTATTGGCGATGCCCATCTCGCCCAGGGCCAGCACGTCGATGCCCGGTTCGACGGTCATCATCCCGTAGGCCATCGCCTTGGCGCAATCGGCCTCGGTCATGGCGGGTTCCACGGTGAAATCCGCCGTCGGCTCGTCCAGCGCCAGCTCATAGACGCGCAGGTCGCTGTCGACCATCTGGCACAACTGGTTCACCGCGGCTCCCCCGGCGACGAAGTTTTGTACCATCTGGGCGGTGACCTCGGCCGGATAAGCCGACACGCCACGTCCGGCCACGCCGTGATTGCCGGCGAAGACCGAGGTTCGCGGATGGCCGGCCGAGGGTGGATGCTTTGCCTGCCAGGTCGCCAGCCAGACGCTTAACTCTTCCAGCCGGCCCAGGGACCCCGCCGGTTTGGTCAATTGCGTCTCGCGCATCGCGGTGGCGGTACCCGCCTCCAGATCAGGGCCCGGCAGCGTGCGCAGCAGCGCGCGCATTTCGTCGAGGGTCGTGGTCGGCTCGGCCGTAGCCATAGGGCGCGGTTCCTTGATAAGGGTTTCCCCAGACACTGGGCGTCGACTGGGGGCACCAGACGCTTCGCGTCGATCGGGGGCCGCCAGACGTTTCGCGTCAACGGGAAAGGTTCGATGTTGCCCATAGCATATTGGTGTTGGCTTTTCACGCCGCGGCCGAGTATGGCACCGCGATGACCGAGCCCGCTGAAAACCCTGCCGGCCCTTCCGGATCCAGTCCCCCGGGGTTTGGCCCGATGGAGTCTGGCCCCTCCGGTCCTGATTCCAGCCCGCCTCCACCCTTCGGCATCATCGACCAGATCAAGGTAGGGCTGATCTTCCTGACGCGTCTGCCGGTCCTCTATCAGCGCCCGATGCCGGCCGATGCCCTGGCGCGGGCGACCTGGACGTTTCCGCTGGTCGGCGCGCTGGTCGGCTCGATCGGTGCCGCGGTCTCGGCCCTGGGCATCGTGGCGGGGCTGGGCGATGTTCCGGTTGCCTTGCTGGTGCTGGCGGCGACCGTGCTGCTGACCGGTGCCATGCATGAGGATGGCTTGGCGGACAGCGCCGACGGGCTGGGTGGCGGCGCCACCGTCGAACGCAAGCTCGCGGTCATGCGCGACAGCCGGATCGGCACCTATGGCGTGCTGGCGCTCTTGTTTTCCGTGTCGCTGCGCGCCGCCTTGATCGCCGCCTTGGCGCAGGCGCCGGCGGGTCACTTGCCGGCGGCGCTGATCGCCGCCCATGCGGCCTCGCGCGCCGGTTTGCCGCTGGTCATGCGCCTGCTGTCGCCGTCGAGGCCGGGCGGCCTCGGGGCGGCGGCCGGGCGACCGACAACGATGGTGGCCGCCATCGCCGCGCTGTTCGGCTGCGCGCTGGCGGTGGTCGCCTATGGCGGGTTGCCGGGGTTGATCCCGGCCGCCGCGGCGGCACTCGGCATTGCCTTCGTGGCATGGCTTGCCCGGCGCCAGATCGGCGGCTACACCGGGGATGTGCTGGGAGCGGCGCAGCAGGTCGGCGAAGTCGCGGGTTTGCTGGCGGCCAACTTGTGGATGGTCCAGAGCATGGAGAATTTTTTATGAGCCTCGCCCCGCGTAGCCTCGAACGACCGACGCGCTGGTGGTGGGTGCGCCATGCCCCGGTGACGGTGAATAATGGCTGCGTCTATGGCCAGAATGATCTGACATGCGATTGCACGGCGCTACCGGCCTTCAAATCGCTCGCGGCGGCCCTGCCGAATGATGCGGTCTGGGTTACCAGCACGCTGCGGCGTACCCATGAGACCGCCGCGGCGATCATCGCCGCGGGCTTGCCGGGCCCGGCGGCGATCCCAGGTCCGGACGTCATCATGGAAGCCGATCTCGCCGAGCAGCATTTCGGCGAATGGCAGGGCAAGAGCTACACCACCCTCGCGCATGAGCGTGCCGCGGAATATCACCGCTTCTGGCTGGCACCCGCCCATGAGGCCCCGCCAGGCGGCGAAAGCTTCGACCAACTGGTCGAACGGACACACCGGGCGGTCCTGCGGCTGACAGCCGAGCATGCCGGCCGCGACATCATCGCGGTCACCCACGGCGGCACGATCCGTGCCGCCCTCTGCGTCGCCCTCGGCCTGCCGACCGAGGCCGCGCTGGCGTTCAGCGTGGACAATCTCTCGCTGACCCGGCTGGAGCATTTCGGGACCGACGAGCCGGGCCATGGCCATGGTTGGCGCGTCGCCGCGGTTAACCTGCCCGCGCGCTGAATGGCGCCCGCACGCCCGCCGATTCCGGCGCTTGTCACCTTGGTTCTGGGGGGCGCACGCTCCGGTAAAAGCGCCTATGCGGAGCGGCTGGTTCTCGAAATCGGGCGACCGGCGCTGTATCTCGCAACCGCCGAGCCCGGTCTGGATGCCGAGATGGGCCACCGGATCGCGGCGCATCGCGACCGGCGCGGTCCCGCCTGGACGACCATCGAGGAACCGCTCGAACTCGCCGCTGTCCTGCGGCGCGAGGCACGGGCGGATCGGCCTATCCTGGTCGATTGCCTGACCTTGTGGCTCTCCAACCTCATGCATGCCGGGCGGGACGTCGATGCCGCGGCGGCCGAGCTTGCTTCGGTATTGGGTGCTATGGCCGGTCCGGTCGTTCTGGTCTCCAACGAGGTCGGCCTCGGCATCGTGCCGGACAACGCGCTGGCCCGTGCGTTTCGCGACCATGCCGGCCGCCTCCATCAGGCGATCGCGGCCGTCGCGGCGCGGGTCGTGTTCATGATCGCCGGCCTGCCGATGATCGTAAAAGCCCCGCCGGAAGTGTAACCGCGGCCTCGCAAATCCCGAATTGTCGGCCGTTCGACGCAACCGTTAGGCGATGGCGTTGTTACCTAGTCGAACCGTGCTTATCGGCAGTCGTTCGAAAGGAATTTACAATGTTGACTAAATTCAAGCTCGGCGGCGCCGCACTGGCGCTCGTCGCGGTGATGGGCGCTACGCAGGCGCGGGCCGCGTCGGATCAGCAGGATCTCGTCGACCGCGCCCGCATGACGATCGAGCATCTGAAGACCGATAAGGAGTTCGGTAATTCGCCGGACCTCCTGAAGACCGCCAAGGCGGTCATGGTCGTGCCGTCTCTGGTGAAGGGCGGTTTCTTCGTCGGCGGTGAAGGTGGCCAGGCCGTCTTGCTGACCAAGAACAGTGCGGGAACCTGGAGCTATCCGGCGTTCTACACCCTGGCTTCGGCGTCGTTCGGCCTGCAGATCGGCATGGAAACCGCCGAACTCGTCCTGTTCTTGCAAAGCGACAAGGCCGTTAAGGCGTTCATGGAGAATCAGGTGACCCTGGGTGGTCAGGCCGGCCTCGCCGTGGTGACCTTGGGCTCGACCGCGTCGGCGGGGACCACGACCAACGCGAGCGCCGATATCATCGCCTGGTCGTCGGCGACCGGCGCCTATGCCGGGTTGACGCTGAACGGCACGGTGATCAAGCCGCGCGACAGCTACAACCAAGCCTATTACGGCAAGCCGGAAACGCCGAGCCAGATCGTCATGGGCCACGCGGTCAAGAAGCCGGCGGCGGATCCGCTGCGCAACGTCCTGTCCCTGCGCTAATCCAACGGCGGTTATGGCGCGCGTAGCTGTCCGATAGCCGCGACCAGGAAAAGTTCGATAAGACAGGCCATCACGAACACGGCGAGCGCCCGGCGAATATCGCCGGGCGTTGCGCGTGCTCGACCGGTGCCGATCCAGGGATCGTCGACCACGTGATCGCCGTAACGGCGCGGGCCGGCCAGCGCCAGATCCAGGGCGCCGGCCATCGCCGCTTCGGGCCAGCCCGCATTGGGCGAGCGATGCTTGCGCGCTTCGCTCAGCATCGTGGTGATCGCTCGGATCGGCCGACCGCGCGGCAGGATGGCCGCGGCCAGCGCCAACAGCAGCCCGGCCAGCCGCGCCGGCGCCAGATTGACCAGGTCGTCGAAGCGCGCCGATGCCCAGCCGAACGCGCGATAGCGCGGGCCGAGATGGCCGATCATGCTGTCCAGGGTATTGACGGTCTTATACGCGATGATGCCGGGCAGGCCGGCGATCAGGTACCAGAACACCGGGCCGACCACGCCGTCTCCGAAATTCTCGGCGAGCGATTCGATCGCCGCCCGGGCCACGCCATGGGTGTCCAGGCTGGCCGGGTCACGCCCGACGATGCGCGAGACGGCCTCGCGACCGGCCGCCAGGCCATGATCCGGGCCACCGCTCTCCAGCGCCGCCGCGACCGCGGCGACATGCTGGTAGAGGCTGCGCTGCGCCACCAGGGCGGCGACCAGCGCCAGTTCCAGCCCCCAGCCCCAGCCGGTCATGCGCGCCAGCCGATGGATCGCCCAGCCGATGCCGGCGCCGATCGACACCAGTGCCACCAGCACCGCGAGGCCGCGCAGCCGCCGCGTCCGATCGGTACGGTGCTCCCGGTTCAATCGGCGATCCAGGAATCCGATGGCGCCCCCGATCAGCACGACTGGATGCGGCAGATAGCGGAACGGCGCTTCGCCGATCAGCCCGTCCAAGATCAACGCCAGCGGCAACAGCACCCCGCCATCGAACAACAGCGGTGGCGGAAACGGGCCGAGCGTGGCGATGATCTCCGGGAGCGACATGGGGCGAGACCATGGTCGGTCGATGGGCGGCCGGTCAATCGATCCCCACCCGATCATCGCCATTTAATTTCGGGTTTCGGAAGGAGCCTCGCTAGGGCTGGCGGCGACACACCGGCTGTGCTACCGCCTCCGCCGTGCCAACCATGCAAGACCCTCCAATTCCCAGCACCCCGATTCCCAGCATCACCCTTCAGGCCAATTCCAGCCCGGATCATCGCCGATGACGGTTTCCGATCGTCTCGATTTTCTGGTCGAGAGCTGGCGGCCCTGGGTGCTGCTGGTGTTGCTGTCGCTCGCCCTGTTCACCCCGGGCATCGCGACGATCCCGCCGGTCGACCGGGACGAGGCGCGCTACATCCAGGCGACCCGGCAGATGCTGGAGACCCACGACTTCGTCCAGATCCGCTTTCAGGACGAGGCCCGTAACAAAAAGCCGGTCGGGGTGTATTGGCTGCAGGCCGCCCTGGTCAGCGTGTTCGGCGGTCCGGAGGCGACGGCGGTATGGCCGTATCGCCTCGCCTCGACCCTAGGCGCCATCGCGGCCGTGCTGCTGACGTTCCGCCTGGGGGCGGCGATCCTGGACCGGCGTAGCGCGCTGATCGGTGCCGGCTTGCTGGCGTGCAGTCTGCTGCTGGTGACGGAAGCGCATCTGGCGACCACCGATGCGGTGCTGTTGGCGACCGCGGTCGCCGGCCAAGGCGCTTTGGCGGCGATCTATGTGATGGCGCGGCGCGGCGAGCCGACCGGCTTCGGCCTCGCCGCCGCGTTCTGGATCGCGGAGGCCGCCGCCATCCTGGTCAAGGGACCGGTCGTGCCGATGGTCGCGGTGACGACGATCCTCGCTCTGGTGATCGCCGATCGGCAGGTGGCCTGGTTGACGCGGCTCAGGCCGGTCCTCGGCATCCCGCTGCTGCTGGTCCTGGTGCTGCCCTGGTTCGTCGCCGTGCAAAAAGCGACCAACGGTTCGTTCCTGAGCGACGCGATCGGCAATGATCTGCTGCCTAAGCTGTTGCAGGGGCAGGAGGCGCATGGCGCCTGGCCGGGATACTACCTGACGCTGGTGATCGCCAGTTTCTGGCCCGGTTCCCTGTTTCTGGCGGCGGGCATCAGCTGGGCCTGGCGGCACCGGCGGATCCCGGCGGCCCGGGTATTGGCCGCCTGGGTGGTGCCCGCTTGGCTGATCTTCGAACTGGTCCCGACCAAGCTGCCGCACTACGTGCTGCCCCTGTATCCGGCCCTGGCGCTGGTGTGCGGTCGCGCGCTCGTTTCGGTCGCGGAGGACGCCTTGCCGGCGGTCCGCGCCTGGATTTCGTGGAGCTTGTTCGGCTTATGGGCGCTCGTCGGGATCGCGGTCGGCGTGCTGGCCGTGGCGTTGCCGTTCGAGCTCGAAGGCTTGATTGGTCCGGCCGGTGCCATCGCCCTCGCCGGCAGTTTCGCCACCGTGCTGCATATGGCCCGCGGCCCGCGCCGGCATGGTCCCGGCAGCGCCGTCGTCGTCGTTTGCGGCGCTCTGGTCGTCATCATGCCGATCTTCGCGGTGGTGTTGCCGCGCCTCGAGCCGGCGTGGCTCAGCCGCCGGGCGGCGGCGGCGGTCGCCGATGTCGGTCATCTGGCGACGCGGCCGGTCGTTTCGGTGGGGTATGCCGAGCCCAGCCTGGTATTCCTGCTCGGTACCGGCACCCGTTTGTTGACGCCCCCGGCGGCGGCGGCGGCCCTCGCGCATCACGATGCCACCTTGGCGTTGGTCGCCGATCGGGAAAACGCCGCCTTTCGCGCGGATCTCTCGGCGTTGCATCTGGTGCCGCACGCGGTGTCGGTGGTGAGCGGGTTCGATTATTCGAACGGGCGGTGGCTGACGCTGACGCTCTATTCGCTGCCCCAGGACTGACGGCGCTATGAGGCGCCGGGTCCGCGCAGCAGGCGGGCTGCCCCAGTTTGTTTCGCCTGGACAGCCCAATCCAGCGCCGTGCGGCCGGTGAAATCATGTTTGCCGGGATCAGGGTGGTGCGCCAGTATTACCTTGATCACTTCGAGATTGCCCTTGCCGGCGGCCAGCATCAGCGGTGTGATGCCCTGTGAATCCTGCGCGTCGATCACGGCACCTCGGTCCAGCAGCAAGGCCGCCGTTAGGTCCTGATTGTTGACGGCGGCCAAATGCAGCGGCGTTTTGGCGCTGGCATCCTTCAGCGAGGGACGGGCGCCGTTGTCCAGTAGCAATTTCACGATGTCGACATTGCCATTGCCGGCGGCGACGCTCAGCGGCGTGCGGCCGGCGTCGTCCGCGCGGTCGGGGCTGGTCCGTCGCAACATGAACTGGCGCACCGCGTCGACATCGTTGGCATCGACCGCGTCCAGTAGCGAATAAGAGTGTTTCAACATGTCGGTATAGGCATGGGCCGGCATGCCGGACCACAGCAACAGGATGAACACGGATAGCCCGGTGAAGCGGAACCATTCGCGCCGGCTCGCGCCGGTGGATCGATGGGCCAGCGGTCGCTGTGTCAGCCGTCGTTTCATTGCGTACTCCTAAGGCGAATGGCGGAGCCATCCAAGGTATGATCGATCCAGCCAAGTGCCGCATCGGCCGTGGCCACCTCGGCCGCTTCGGGGGTACTGCCCAGGATCAACAAATGGCTCGGCATCGGGCGCATGACAAAAGCCCATACATGATGGCCGGCATCCTAGGCGGAAAACCCGGCCTGAGAAAGTCGGCACAGCTTGCGGCCTGGTTACGTGCGATACGCGGCTCATCCGTTGTCGCGCGTACCGCGTATCGCGGCGTTGCTAATTCTCTCGCCGCGTACCGCGGCCTTGCAAATAACCGCTCCGACGCGGCAGTGTTGCGGGATGGATCGGTTGCCGTTCGAACTTCCGGAGTTTCTGCCGGGCTGGGTATGGTTGGCGGGTGCGGGGCCGGGGGATCCGGCGCTGTTGACGCTGGGCGTCCTGCACGCCCTGCGCTCGGCCGACGCGGTGGTCTACGACGCGCTGGTCGACGAGCGGATTCTGGCGCTCGCCCGGCCTGGCGTGATGCTCGACTATGCCGGTAAGCGGGGCGGCAAGCCGTCGCCTAAGCAGCCGGACATCTCCAACCGCCTGGTGCGTCTAGCCCGTGCCGGCCGCCGGGTATTGCGGCTCAAGGGTGGCGACCCCTTGGTGTTCGGTCGCGGCGGCGAGGAAGCGCTGACCTTGGTCGGAGCGGGTATTCCGTTCCGCATCCTGCCGGGGGTCAGCGCCGGGATTGGCGGTCTCGCGTATGCCGGCATCCCGGCGACCCATCGCGACATCAATTCGGCGGTCACCTTCATCACCGGTCATAACACCAAGGGTGATCTGCCGGATGGCCTCGACTGGAAGGGCATCGCCCAGGGTTCGCCGGTGATCGTGCTGTACATGGCACTGAAGCATTTGGCGGGCATCGCCGATCGCTTGATGAGCCATGGCCGTGATCCAAACCAGCCGGTCGCCTTGATCAGCCGGGCAACCACCCCCGACCAGGTCGTGGTCGAAACCACGTTGGGTGCCGCGGGTGCCGCGGCCGAGGGTGTCGATCCGCCGGCGATCGTGGTGATCGGCGATGTGGTGCGGCTGCGCGCGGGCCTCGATTGGGTGGGTGCCTTGAGTGGCCGGGTGCTCGCCGCCGATCCGATGGGTACGCGCCGGACCCTCGCTGCGGGATAATTCAGCGTGCACGCCCTAAGAGACCGTTTGAGAATGCGGCGGCGGAGGGCCGGCGCGGAAAAGACCTGCTGGGCCGACCCGACCGCGTTCTCAAACGGTCTCTAAGCCGTGGCTGAACCGCGCCCGTTCCTGTCTCGCGTTTGTAAACGGATCAGAGTGGGATGGCGTAGGCGTGGACGGTCTTGGCGATGGTGATGGCGACCGCGAGACAAACCAGCCAGCTCGTCGACCAAAGGCCGATGATCACGAGCAATTTGTGCCGAGAACGTGTCATGGGAGCGTCCGAGGGGAAGGTGCTGCGGTGTCTTAAAAGTCCAAGCCCTTCCAGAGGAAAGGCTTGGCTATGGATGTGCTTGCGCAGTCAAAGGTGCTTATCGAAAGGTGCTTGTCGATGCGTCTCAACGATGCCCGAACCCCCAACGCTCCTGCTGCCAGATCGGTGCAACAGCGCATGAGTGAAGTGTTACACTCTGTTACACGTAATTACAAGCGATTTACACGCTCTGTTACAAAATAATTTGCCCGACCCGGGGCGGGGCCACGGTTCACGGTTTCGCCGTCAGGCGATCAATCTCGGCGAGTTCCTCCGGGGTCAACGACCAGTCCACCGCTTGAATATTCTGTTCGATTTGCTCGGGTTTGGTGGCGCCTGCGATGACGCTGGAAACGGTCGGTCGCGCCGCCAGCCAGGAAAACGCGAGGGTCAGCAGATCGCGGCCTCGCGCCTGAGCGAAATCCTCCAGCCGTTCCACGATCTGCCAATTGGCATCGACCATATAGCGGTCCGACAGGCGCTGCGTGGTGGTCAGCCGGGCACCGTCCGGCATCGGCGCGTTGCGCTTGTATTTGCCGGTCAACAACCCGCTGGCCAGCGGGAAATACGGCAGCAGGCCCAAGCCATAGGCTTGCATGGCCGGGATCAAGTCGCGATCGGGATCGCGGACCAGCAGGCTGTATTCATCCTGGCAGGACGCGAAGGCGTTGAGGCCCAGCTCGCGCGCCGTCCATTGGGCCTCGACGACCTGCCAGGCCGGCAGGTTGGAACAGCCGATGTACCGGACCTTGCCCTGCCGGATCAGGTCGTTCAGCGTCTGCAGCGTCTCTTCGATCGGTGTCAACGGATCGGGGCGATGCAGTTGGTAGAGGTCGATCCAGTCGGTCTTCAAACGGCGTAAGCTCGCCTCGACGGCCGCCATGATATAGCGGCGCGAGGCGCCCTTGGCGGTCTCCGCCGCGTCCATCGGCATGCCAAACTTGGTGGCCAGCACGATATCCTTGCGCCGGTCGCCCAGGATCTGCCCCAGGCATTCCTCCGAGCCGCCCTGATTGCCGTACATATCCGCCGTGTCGAACAGCGTGATGCCGAGATCCAGTGCCTTGTGGACGACCTTGCGCGAGGCTTCCAGGTCGATGCGACCACCGAAATTATTGCAGCCCAATCCGACGATCGAGACTTCCATGCCGGATTTACCGAGTGTGCGACGCTTCATCTCCGGTCCTTTCCATTGCGACCCATCACGCGACTGCGCCTGGCGGGTCATTCAGAAACAGCGCTGATCGAAAACAGTCAAAAAACTGCTGGCGGTTTGGCTTGCCGCCGAAGCTTTGCGGCCGTCGGTCGGCCATGCTTTATTACGAGGTGGCGCCTGGTCTGGCGCTGGAATTTCCGTGGAATGTTCGGGGGACGGCCGACTGCTCTGATCGGGTGGCCAGCCTAGCCAAGCCACCGCCAAAGGGGAAGACGACGCATGGCGATCGCCGCGCTGAAACCGGCCGAAGACGACGTGATCGGGCTGATCGATACCGACCGCTACCCGATCCATGATTTGGACAGCGCGGCCGGCCAGGCTTTGCTGGCGCAGTGCCGCGAGCAGATGAAGGCGACCGGTTCGTGCCTGCTGCCGGGCTTCCTCACCCCCGCCGCGGTTGCCCGCATGGCGGCGGAGGCGGCCGCGGTAGCACCCAGTGCCCATCACCGCCCAGATAGCGGGACGAGCTATCTGGAAGCCCCGGACGAGAGCTTCCCCGAGGGCCATCCGAAGCGCCGCCTGCAGACGACCTCGCTGGGTGCGGTCGCCTATGATCTTATCCCGCGCAGCCATGCCTTGCGGCATTTCTACGAATGGGATGGCGTTCTGACGTTCCTGGCTCGCGCCCTCGGCCGCGAGGAGATCCATCGCTATGGCGATCCGATGGGCGCGCTGAACGTCGCCGTGATGCGCGATGGCGATCACCTGCATTGGCATTTCGACCAGACCGATTTCGTGGTTTCCATCCTGCTGCAGGCGCCCGAACGCGGTGGCGAGTTCGAATATGTTCCCTATATCCGGACCCCTGGCGAGGCGAATTACGGTAAGGTCGGCCGGTTGCTGGATGGCGACCTGGAAGGGGTCATCCGCCTCGATATCGAACCGGGTACGATGGCCTTGTTCGAGGGCCGCTATTCGATCCATCGGGTCACGCGGATCGACGGTCCGAAGGATCGGCTGATGGCCCTGCTGGGCTACGACACCAAACCGGGCACGATGAGTACCGACCGCCTCCGGCAACGCCGCTATGGCCGCCTCACCGCCCAGGAACCACCCCTCTAAGCGCGACTATCGCTTGGGCTTTAGCCGTCGATGATCGCATAGGCCTCGATTTCGACACGCATCGCCGGGTCGAGCAGGGCCGATACCTGGACCAGCGTGCTGACCGGCAGGATATGGCCGAACGCCTCGCGATGCGCGCGGGCGACGAGGGTCGCATCGGCGATGTCGGTGACATAGACCACTGTCCGCACCACATCCTCCAGCCGGGCGCCGACCTCGGTCAGGGCGTCGCCGATGATCGCCAAGGCCGCGCATGCCTGTTCATAGCTATCGCAGCCGGCCAGGTGCGGCGGTCGCGCCGTCGTCCCGGCGATGTGGATGTGGTTGCCGACCCGCACCGCGCGGGAATAGCCATAGACTGGCTCGAAAGCCCCGCCGGAGGAGAAGGTTTGTCGCGCCATATCGATCTCCCGGAAGGGTTGTTGTGCGGCAGGTCGCCTATTCGGCGGCCGCCGCGGAGGGATTGGCCGGCTGCTCGGCATGCCGAACGAGCTCGGCGTAATGCCGCTGGAAGCTATGCGTGGAGGTTTCGAAGAACGGCGAGAAGCGGGCGCCGTCGAAACCCGGCGAGATCGAGCCGCGATGCAGCCGCTGCACGATGTCGACATCCTCGGAATTGGTGATCTGCCGCCGCTCCATCAGTGCCTTGCGGGTCGGTTCGGTTTCCGGATCGTCGAGCGTGTCGGCGCGGAAGAAGAACTCGAACCGTTCCGACGTCCGGTCGACATCGGTCGGCAGCAGGATCAGCGCGTAGAAATGATCCCGCTGCAGGCCGAGCAGCACGTTCGGGAACAAGGCGACGTAATCGCCCATCTGCTGCCGGTCTTCGCCGATCCCGGTGAAGGTCGGCAGCGGTTTGCCGCCGACATCCGGGTAGGTGTACTCCTTTGACCCGACGCCGACGAACAGCCCGACGCCGCTATCGATCAGGAAGGTGTTGGCGTAGCTCGAATGGCTGTTGAGCAGCTGATGCACCGTCGGGATGTGATACCGCTCGATGAAATTCTCGACCGCCAGCTTCCAATTCGCCTGCAACTCGAACCGCATGCCCGCGGCATGGCCCAGCACGCCCGGATCGAAGCCTTTCCAGCGGTCCAGCAGCGGCTTCAGATAGACGTCGAGCGGCGGCGCCTTGCCATCCAGATTGATGAACACGAGCGAGCCCCAGACGGCGCAATTGACCCGCTTCAGGCCAAGCTCCGACAGCTTGAAACCATCGGCCTCATGGATCTGGATGCCGCCGATATTCGGGGTCTTGAGACAGCCGCCCGCCAGATCATAGCTCCAGGCATGATACGGGCAGGTGATCGTCGGACGGCCCTGCATCGGCTCGTCGACCAGCACCACGCCGCGATGGCGGCAGAGATTGTGGAACGCATGCACGGCACCGGCACGATCGCGCGTCAGCAGGATCGGCAGGCCCGGCAGGTTGATCGGGAACAGATCGCCGGGCTGCGCCACGTCGGTGGTAAGCCCGACGCACATCCAGGTCTTGCCGAGCACGTTCTCCAGTTCCCACCGGAAGAAATTGGGATCGGAATAGACATGGCCGGGCAGGCCGACAGCGTCTTCCGGCTTCCGCCGCAGGCGATCGACATGGTCCGCGGACATCCAGGTTGTGCTCATCTCGACACCCGTGTTCGATTGCGACTGATCGAGCGGAAGGGTGTCACGACAGCCCGGCCGTGACAATGAACTGCCGCGGCCCGGCAGAGCCCGCCCGCAGCCCGGGAGCAGCACGGTATCGGATAAAAAAATCTATTCTGAACAGTGTGTTAGGTTCTCTTTGTAAAACCCTCGCCGCGCCGCTCGGTGCCTAATGCCCGGCAGTAAAGTCGCTTATGCCCGCCGCGCGATGGCTCTCATGCCGACGATCACGTCTATAGTGCCGCCTAGGATAAAACGACGACGTCTTAACGGATGGGGACGCAAGATGCGCGCAGAAGCCTCGCTTGTGGTGATCGGAGCCGGCATCGCCGGTTGCAGTGCCGCCTATCACCTGGCGCAGCTGGGGTGGCGCGACATCGTCGTCCTCGATCAGGGGCCGCTGTTCCACACCGGCGGCTCGACCAGCCATGCGCCGGGTGGTCTGAGCCAGATCAACGGCTCGCGGATGCTGACGCAATTCGCCAATTACGGCTTGCCGCTGTATCAGAGCCTGTCGATCGATGGGCGGCCTGGCGCCTATCTGAACGGCGGGCTGGAAGTCGCCCAGACGCCGGAGCGCTTCGCCGAGCTGAAGCGCCGCGCCGGTCTGGGCAAGAGCTATGGCGTCGAATGTTCGATGCTATCGCCGGCCGAATGCGCCGAGTTGGTCGGCATTATCGATCCGTCGAAGCTGCTGGGCGGGTTGTTCAGCCCGAAAAGCGGCGTCGGCGTGCCGACGGTGATTTCCGAGGCCTTGGCGCGCAAGGCGATCGAGGCAGGGGCCGCCGAGTTCCACGGCAATACCTCGGTTACCGGCTTCGAGATCACCGATGGGCGGGTCCGCGCGGTGCTGACCGATCAGGGGCGGATCGCCTGCGACAAGGTGCTGCTCTGCGCCGGAATCTGGGGGCCGCTGATCGGCAAGATGGCCGGGATCACGATCCCGCTGCAGCCGATGCAGCATCAATACGCGATCACCGAACCGGTGGCCGAACTCGCCGCTCTCGGCCACGAGGTGGCGCTGCCGATCGTGCGCGCTCATGATCACGACCTCTATTGTCGGCAGCATGGCTCCGCCCTGGGTATCGGCAATTATCAGCACAGCCCGCTGCCGGTCGATCCTGAGAAGCTGCTCGATCATCGCCGTGCCATGGCTGGCGGTTCGCCCGATGGCGAGCCCTCCAAGATGGCCTTCACGCCCGCGGATTTCGCCGCCGCCCGCAAGGCGGTCGACGCGCTGTTCCCCTGCGTCGCGGGCAAGGGGCTGGCGAAGTCGTTCAACGGCATGTTCTCGTTCACGCCCGACGGCTATCCGTTATTGGGCGAGACGATCGATGTGCGCGGTTTCTGGGTCGCCGAGGGTGTCTGGATCACCCATGCGGGCGGCATCGGCAAGGCGATCGCCGAATGGATGACCGAAGGCGTGCCGTCGATGGATCTGCGCGAGGCGGACATCAACCGCTTCCACCGCCATGTCTTCTCGCGCGCCTATCTTCGCAAGCGTGGCGAGGAGACCTATAAATACGTGCATGCGGTGATCCACCCGTCGGAGCCGATGAGCCAGCCTCGTTTGCTGCGCCGGACCCCGCTCTTCGCCCGCTACGAGGCGCTGGGTGCCCGGTTCTTCGAGGCCGGCGGCTGGGAACGCCCACAATGGTGCGAGGCCAATGCGCCGCTGCTGCAAGGCGCCAATTTTCCGAACCGCGAGGGTTGGGCCGCGAAATACTGGTCGCCGATTCAGGCGGTGGAGCATCTGGCGGTGCGGCGCAGCGCCGGCATGTTCGACATGAGTGCCTTCACCAAGCTCGAAGTCGGCGGGAAAGGGGCATTGGCCCTGTTGCAGCATCTGGCGACCAACCAGATCGACGTGCCGGTCGGCCGCGCCGTCTATACCTCGATGCTGACGCCCAAGGCCGGTATCCTCTGCGACCTCACCGTGGTGCGCCATGCGGCCGATCGGTTCTGGGTACTGACCGGCGGCGCCTCCGGGCCGCGCGACATCGCCTGGATCCGCAGCCAGGCGCGCGCCGGCAACTACGATGTGACGCTGACCGATCTATCGAACCAATACGCCACCATCGGGCTCTGGGGGCCGAATTCGCGCGCGATCCTGGCGGCGACCACCGAGGATGATGTGTCGTCGTCGGCGATCCCGTATTTCTCGATCCGGCCGATCACTATCGGCTATGCGCCGGTCCAGGCGTTGCGCGTCTCCTATGTCGGCGAATTGGGCTGGGAGCTCTATGTCCCCGCCGAATTCGGCCTGGCGGTATGGGACGACCTCTGGGCGGCGGGTCAGGAACATGGCGTGGTCGCCGCCGGCTTCGGCGCCATGGATTCGCTGCGCCTCGAAAAGGGCTATCGCCGGCTCTATACCGACATGGATACCGAGACGACGCCGGATGAGGCCGGGCTGGATTTTCTGGTGAAGCCGCGGAAAGGCGACTTCATCGGCCGCGACGCGCTGGAGGCATCGCGCCGGGCCGGCCTCAAGAAGCGCCTGGCCTGCCTGACGTTGGACGATCCTGCCGCGGTCGTGCTGGGCCGTGAGCCGATCCTGCATGACGGCAAGCCGGTCGGTTACGTCACCAGCGCCAATTTCGGCTACAGCGTGGGCAAGTTCATAGCCTATGGCTATCTGCCGACCCATCTCGCGGTCGAGGGGCAGCGTCTGGAACTGGAATATTTCGGCGAGCGGTTCGGCGCGGTGGTGTCGTCGGATCCGCAATTCGATCCGACGGGGACGCGGCTCAGGGGGTGATCGGGGGAGATGGTTTCGCTTCGGTGATCTTTCCTTCGAGGTTCTCCTGCTGGTCAGGGAAAATCGGCCAAACACCGCTTTTCCGAGGCTCATGCGTTACTTGGTTTCCTGCGTCAAATGACGCCTGATCGAATTCGGTCGGTTTTCCCGATCGGTCGAGAAAAAGCTTGCCGTAATGCTTAATGGGCCAGCGCTCGAACAGCATAAGCGCCCTCTCGGCCGATTGTTGGATCCTATCGAAGATCACCGCGCCGTCGATCGGGCGGATCACCCGAACGGAGGCATATTCCTGCCGAGAATGGGATGTTGCGTTCCGTACGATGTTTTCGACGATCCGGTTTGGCGAAAGTGGGCTCTTACCGGCGGCCGCCCATGCCAACGCGGCTATGGAAAGATAGGATTCATCGAGAAAAGCTACGTCAACACAATCTCTAACCTTGGTCCGCGAAGCGGCGGCAAGGGCTTTATTGATCGCAAGATCAGCATCATGCAACCTGCGGCCAAATTGCGAATCCCCAACCAATGGGAAAAAACGATAATTCGTCTCGCTCATCCGCTGAACGAGGGTCGTTTCGCGCCCATCGGATACGCAGTATTCGGAGAACCCGAACTGATGAAGAACTTCGGTCGCGGTCAGCCCCGACGCTCGGAGCGCTGCGACGTCAATTTCCGCTTGCGGCGTCACGCCTTCGTCACTCGAGTGAAAGATATACTATTTCGGCTTCCGCTCAGCCGAGCTTGCTCAAGATCGGCGTCGAGGTCTGGTTATCGCGCCCAGAGTTGCGCTATCCCGGCATAGTCCCGAATGATGCTATCGGCATGAACGAGCGTCATCGATTGCGCTTGCGCCTGAGCGACGAGCACTCGATCGAAGGGGTCCGTGTGATCCCATATAAGAGCTCCCGCGATTTCCCCATGGATGGGGAGGATCGCCAGTTCCGAGAAACCGTTTTGGCTGATCGCCCGGGTCGGTGACCCGGAGAAACCGAGCTTCCCTTTCCGGCTTTTGATAGCAATCTCCCAGGTGGAGGCGGCACTGACGAAAACTCGGTTGGTCGGGTTGGTGATCGCCGCGCGTGCCGATGGGCCGAGATCGGGGGCCAGCATGTCCCACCATAGGAAGACATGCGTATCCAACAGCAGGTCCACTCACTCACCCTCGAACAGGGCCGCGATCTCCGGATCAGGCGCGTCGAAGTCGGGAGCGATATAGGTGACACCCAGCGCGTTCGCCGGCCGGCGTGGCTCGCCGCGAAAGGGCAACGGCGTCAATCGGGCAAACGGGATACCGTTCTTCGAGATGATGATTTCTTCGCCGGCGGCGGCACGATCGACCAGGGCGGACAGGTGGGTTTTTGCCTCGTAAAGGCTTACGGAGGTGGTCACCCGACGCTCCTTTGACTAACTTGACCAGTAGGTAGGTTGCCTGTCCTTGACTAGCTTGGTCAAGCGTATTGATTTCGGCCAGCCGTTCGGCAAACCATCGCGGCGTGTCACGAAGCGGCCACTCGGCCTTTCATCGTCCAATTGAACAGCGCGCCCACGACCATCAGGACCATCGTCGCCAGGAAGACCGGTCGCATGCCGAAATGGCCGCCGACGAAGCCGCCGACCACCGGCCCCACGACCTGGCCGGCATATTGGGCCGAGACCGCGTAGCCCAGCATCGTGCCGGTGACGGCATCCGGGACGGAGTGCCGGATCAGCGCGTTGATCGACGGCAACAGCCCAGCCAGCGACATTCCCATGAGGAAGCGCAGGGCGACGAGCTGCCAGGCGTTGGTAACGACGGCCTGCGGGATCAGCAGCGCCGCGGACACGGCGAGGCAGCCGATGATGACGTTCCAGGCGCCGAACCGGTCGGCGAGTCTGCCCAGACGGGGGGCGGCGAGGACGCTGCCGAGCGCGGATGCCGCCATGACGAAGCCTGCGATCAGCGCCACGTTCTGGCCCGGGGCGAGCTGTCCGACATAAACCGTGATGATCGGCTCGATCGACATGTTGGCGAGCGTGAGCAGCGTCGCGGTGCCCAGCATCGCGAGCACCGGTCGCCGATCGGGGATCATCGACCAGGCGCCGCGGCGTGCTCCGCCCCTGTCCCCGCCCTCGCGCTTGAGCGGGTCACGCTTGGGCGCTACAACCCGGACATCCTCGCGGATCAGCAGGCAGGTCGCCAAAAACGCCACGAAGATCACCGCACCGGATAGGAAGAAGGTCGTCCGCAGCCCGATGAGGGAAGGCAGCGCGCCGCCGATCAGCGGGCCGAGCAGGCTGCCGGCGAGCGTACCGGTCGACAGCGTGCCGAGCGCCCAGCCCACCCGGTCCTTCGGCGTCTGCGTCGCGATTAGCACGACGGCACCGGAGGCATAACCGCCCAGCAAGCCGACCAGCAGGCGCAACGCCACAAGCTGCCAGACATCCTGCACCAAGCCCATGGCCGCCATCATCACGGCCATGCAAAAGCTCGCCCTCATCAGGATCAGTTTGCGGCCGTAACGATCCGCGAACTTGCCCCAGATCGGCGCCATGACCCCGGCGCCGAGAAAGGTGATGCCAAACGCGATGCCCGACCACTGCACGACTCCCGCCTGCGTTTCGACACCGAGCTGCGCCACATAGAGCGGCAGGAACGGCAGGAGCAATGTCATCGCGACCAGGGTCGTGAACGACCCGAATAGGCAGACATAGAGGTTCCGGCGCCAGTAAGCCGCCCCGCCGGATGCGCTCGGGATCGCGTGCGGCTGCGCTGCCTGCGCTTCGGCATTCGTCATTGATTGGACCTGCCCCTCATGATGGGCTGTGAGATGTGAGAAGTCGTCGGCGCGTGCATGACTTATGCATATCATGCGCGTCGCCGACCGCTCATGAGATCGGCGCATATCAATCAGTCGCGCGAGACAGAGGCAGCCGAGTGAGCGTTCCCAATGGTTTCGATCTTCATTCGCTGACGATTTTCCTGGAGGTGGTCGCAACCGGCAGCATGACCGCCGCCGGGACCCGGCTGCGCCTCACCCAATCGGCGGTATCGCAGGTCGTCCGCCAATTGGAGGAGGGGCTTGGCCAAACCCTGTTCGACCGCACCTTGCGGCCGCTGGCGCTCACCACCGCCGGCCGGCTGCTGCAGGATCATGCCCAGCGCCTGGTTCGCGACGCCGAGCGGGCGGTCAGCCAGTTGCGCGCCAGCGGGGCCACGGGACTGCCCTCGCTGCGCCTCGGGATGATCGATTCGACGGCGGCCATGCTGGGCCCGGCCGTCATCGAGGCCCTGCTGTCGACCCAGCAATTGCTGCTTTGGGCGGGGCTCGCCCCCAACCTGTCGGAGGCGCTGCTGCAGCGGCGCCTCGATCTCATCATCACCGCGGAGCGGCTGGACGAGGTCGACGGGTTGGATCGCTACAGCATCTGCCGCGAACCCTTCGTCCTGGTGCTGCCGGACGGCTTCTACCCCGGCGTGCCCGAGGACCTCAAGACCGCCGTGCGCAGCTTGCCGCTGGCCCGCTACAGCGCGCGCTCGGTCATGGGGACGCAGGTCGATTTGCATCTGCGCCGGCTCAACCTCGATTTTCCGCGCACCTTCGAATTTGATGGCTCGGCGACGGTGCTGGCGATCGTCGCCGCCGGCCGGGCTTGGACGATCACCACGCCGCTCTGCCTGCTGCAATCGCGCGATCTCTGGCCACGGCTGCAGATCTCGCCGCTGCCGCGTCCCGGCTTCTCGCGCCAATTGGTGCTGGTGTCGCGCAGCGGCGAACTGGGCGAGGCACCGCGGCTGGTGACCGAGGCGGCGCGGGCGGCCCTGCGCGACACGCTGATCCCCAGCCTGCTGCCGGATCTGCCGTGGCTCGGCCCGCGCATGGTGCTGGACGGCGATGCGTTGGACTGAGCTATCGCCCCTCCAACCTGGGCATCACGAAAACTAATGCCGGAACCAAGCCCTTGGCATCTTCGAGCGTGCTAAGTTTTCGCGTGATCTTCGGGAAACGGATTCTCCGCCTTGAAATACTCAGCTTTCAACCTGGCCCGAAACGCCCTCGCCCAGCACAAGCTATGGCCGCTGGCCTGGCGCGATCCGGAGCCTAAAGCCGCCTATGACGTCATTATCATCGGCGGCGGTGGTCACGGCCTCGCGACCGCCTATTATTTGGCGTCGGAGCACGGCATCACCAACGTCGCGGTGCTGGAAAAGGGCTGGATCGGCGGCGGCAATACCGGGCGGAACACGACCATCGTCCGATCCAACTACCTGCTGGGCCCGAACGCGCAGCTCTATGAGAAGGCGCTGCAGCTCTGGGAAGGCCTAAGCGCCGACCTCAACTACAATGTGATGTTCAGCCAGCGCGGCGTGCTCAATCTCTGCCATTCCGATGCTCAGCGCGACGCTTATGCGCGACGCGGCAATGCCATGCGCCTGAACGGCATCGATTCCGAATGGCTGGAGCGCGATCGGATATCCCAGATGGTGCCGCTGCTCGATTGCTCGGAGGATGCGCGGTTTCCGGTCGTCGGCGGATTGATGCAGCGGCGCGGCGGTACCGCCCGGCATGACGCGGTCGCCTGGGGCTTCGCTCGCGCCGCCAATGCCCGTGGCGTCGATATCATCCAGAATTGCGAGGTCACCGGTTTTCGCCGGGAGGGCAACCGGGTGGTCGGTGTCGAGACCACGCGCGGCACCATCGCAGCACCCAAGATCGGCATGGCGGTCGCCGGCCATACGGGCCAGGTCGCGGCCATGGCCGGGCTGCGCATGCCGATCGAAAGCCATGTGCTGCAGGCCATGGTGTCGGAGCCGTTGAAGCCGGTGCTGGACACGGTCGTGACCTTCGGTGCCGGGCATTTCTATGTCAGCCAGTCCGATAAAGGCGAGCTGGTGCTGGGGGGCGATCTCGATTTCTATCCAAGCTATGCCCAGCGCGGCAATCTGCCGATCGTCGAGGAAGTGCTCGCCTGCTTGCTGCAGCTGTTCCCGTGCTTCTCGCGCGTCCGTATGCTGCGCCATTGGGGCGGCGTCATGGACATGACCATGGATGGCAGCCCGATCATCGGCAAGACGCCGCTCGACGGTCTCTACCTCAATGGCGGCTGGTGCTATGGCGGGTTCAAGGCGACGCCGGGCTCCGGTTGGGTATTCGCCCATACCATCGCCCAGGATCGGCCGCATGCCTTGAACGAGGCGCTTGCCCTCGATCGCTTCGATCGCGGCTGTTCGCTTGACGAGAAGGGGGCGGGTCCGGTCCCGAAACTCCATTGATCCATTCCGTATCGTCTCCCGTATCGAAAGCCGCCCGATGCTGATCCGCTGTCCCTGGTGCGGCGACCGTGACATCGCCGAATTCACCTATGGGCGCGACGCCGCCGCCCGCCCGGCCGACACCGCCGAGGTGCCCGATCAGGTTTTCGTCGATTACGTCTTCCTGCGCGACAACCCGCGTGGCCGGACCGCGGAGCATTGGCAGCATACCGGCGGCTGCCGTGCCTGGATCCGGGTCGAGCGCGATACCCTCACCCATGAGGTGTATGCGACCGCGCTGGCCCAGACGGCAGGAGAGACGTCATGACGGCGGATACCGTCGGTGGCACCGCCGTCGCTTTCGACCGACCCGCCCGCACGCCCGCTTCCGGCGCGGCGGTACAGCCATACAGGGTGGCGAGCGGCGGGCTGATCGATCGATCGACGGACCTGGCTTTCAGCTTCGACGGTGTCTCCTATGCCGGCTGCCAGGGTGATACCCTGGCCTCGGCGCTGCTCGCCAATGGCGTGCGGCTGGTCGGCCGCAGCTTCAAGTATCACCGGCCGCGCGGCATCTACAGTGCCGGGCCGGAGGAGCCGAACGCCCTGGTTCGCCTGGGCAAGGGCGACCGGGCCGAACCGAACACGCGGGCGACCATGGTCGAGCTGTTCGATGGCCTCACCGCCGATAGCCAGAACCGTTGGCCGTCGTTGAAATTCGACGTGATGGCGACGACAGGGCTGCTATCGCCGTTCTTCCCGGCTGGGTTCTACTACAAGACCTTCATGTGGCCGCCGCGGCTCTGGATGACCTATGAGAAGGTGATTCGCCGGGCGGCGGGTCTCGGCATCTCGCCCGATTTGCCGGATCCGGACCGGTACGAGCGGCGGTCGGCGCATTGCGATGTGCTGGTGGTCGGCGGCGGTCCCGCCGGCATCGCCGCCGCCCTCGCCGCCGCCGAGACCGGCGCCCGGGTCATGCTGGTCGACGAGCGCGCGGATTTCGGCGGCTCGCTGTGCCGCGAGCGTCGGTCGATCGATGGCGCGCCGGCACTGACCTGGGTCGATGCAGCGATGCGCGGCCTGGCGGCGTTGCCTGAGGTGACGATTCTTTCTCGCACCACCGCCTTCGGCTATTACGACCACAACAATATCGGCTTGGTCGAACGGGTGATCGATCATGCGCCCACCCCGGGGGGCAACCTGCCCCGCCAGCGGCTCTGGACCGTGCAGGCCCGCGAGGTCGTGCTGGCCCAGGGTGCCATCGAGCGGCCGCTGGTCTTCGCCGGCAACGACCTGCCGGGTGTCATGCTGGCCTCGGCGGCGCGCGCCTATGTCAATCAATACGCGGTCAAGCCCGGCGAGCGGGCGGTCGTGTTCACCAACAACGACGATGCCTATCGCACGGCCCTAGATCTCAGCGATGCCGGTGCCACCGTCGCCGCGGTCGTCGATATCCGTCCGGGCGGCGGCGGTCCGCTCGCGAGCCTGGTTCGCGCCAAGGGCATCGAGATCCTGACCGGCCAGGCGGTGGCCGCCGTCAAGGGCAAGCTCGCGGTCACCGGGGTCGAGATCCGCCCGGTTGGCGATCTCGACCGGCCGGGCCGGCGGATCGCCTGCGACCTGGTCGCGTCCTCCGGCGGCTGGACGCCGTCGGTGCATCTGTTCTCGCAATCCGGCGGCAAGCTCAAATTCGACGAGGCGGTACACGCTTTCGTCCCCGGCCAGGGCAAGCAGCGGCTGCATTCCGCCGGCTCGACCACCGGCGCCTTCGCGCTCGATGCTTGCATCTCACAGGGCTTCGCGGCGGGTGCCGCCGCGGCCGGCGCCGCCGGGTTCACGACCGGCCGCCGCCCGGCGGTGCCGGCGATCGAGCCCGACATCGAAACGCCGCTGGTACCGCTCTGGGAAGTGCCGGCCGCCAAGGGTGCCCATGGCAAGCGCTTCGTCGATATCCAGGACGACGTGACCGCGAATGACATCGGCCTCGCGGCGCGAGAAGGCTACCGCTCGGTCGAGCATCTGAAACGCTACACCACGCTCGGCATGGGCACCGACCAGGGCAAGACCAGCAACATGAACGGCCTGGCGCTGATGGCGGGGCTGCGCGGCAAGTCGATACCCGAGGTCGGCACCACCACATTCCGGCCGCCCTATACGCCGATCGCCTTCGGCACCGTCACCGGCCGCGAGCTCGGCAAGCATTTCCAGCCGGTCCGCCGGACCCCGATGCATGCCTGGCACGAGCGGCAGGGGGCGGCGTTCACCGAGGCCGGGCTCTGGTTGCGGCCCAAATATTACGTCCGGCCGGGCGAGACGCCAGCTGTCGCGATCACGCGCGAGACGCTTAACGTTCGGCAAGCGGTCGGCCTGGTCGATGTCTCGACCCTGGGCAAGATCGATGTCCAGGGGCCGGATGCCGCCGAATTCCTCGACCGGCTCTGCGCCAATACGATCGGCAACCTGCCGGTCGGCAAGGCGCGCTATCACCTGATGCTGCGCGAGGACGGGATCGTCGCCGATGACGGCACGACCTCTCGGATCGGTGAGACCCAATTCTATGTCACCACCACCACCGCCAAGGCCGGCGCGGTGATGGCCGATATGGAATATTACCTCCAGGTTGTTTGGCCGGAGCTGCGTGTGCAGGTCGCTTCGATCACCGAGCAATGGGCGGTGATGGCCCTGGCAGGGCCGAATAGTCGGGCCGTGCTGGAGACGGTGCTGTCCGGCTTCGCGGCGGCGGACCTGCCGCATATGGGTGTGTGCGAGGGCCGCGTCGCCGGGGTGCCGGCGCGGGTCTTCCGGATGAGCTTCTCCGGCGAATTGGCCTATGAGATCGCCGTGCCCGCCGATTGGGGCGAGGCGGTCTGGGAGGCGGTGCTGGCCGCCGGCGCGGCGCAGGGCATCATGCCCTATGGCACCGAGGCGATGGGCATCATGCGCATCGAAAAGGGCCATGTCGCCGGACCCGAACTCAATGGCACCACCACCGCGGCCGATCTCGGTCTCGGCCGGATGGTCAGCAAGAAAAAGCGCTTCATCGGCGGCCGTCTCCTGGGTCGGCCTTGCCTCGCCGATCCCAATCGGCAACGTCTCGTCGGGTTGGTGCCGGTCGATGGTGTGACACCGTTGCGCGGCGGGGCGCAACTTGTGGCCGACCCCTACGCACCGCCGCCGGTCGCCTTGCAAGGCCATGTCGCCTCGGTGGCGGTCAGCCCGACCTTGGGCCATCCGATCGCGCTCGCCTTCTTGGAACGCGGCGCCGAGCGGCTGGGCGAGACTCTGTTCGCGGCCTTCCCGTTGAACGACAGCGCCGTCGAGGTGCGCGTGGTCTCGCCGTTCTTCTATGATCCGGAGGGGACGAGACTTCATGGCTGAGCTTGCCGAGATCGAGCCACCGACGCGCCGCGGCGCGTTGGCGACGGCCCAGGCCGCGCCGCTTTCCGATCGCATCGCCATCGTCGAGCGCGCGGGTCTCGCCTTGCTCCAGGTCGCGGCGCTGCCCGGCGGTGACGCGGCGCTGGGCAATCGTCTGGCGGAGGCTCTGGGTCTCGAAACAGCGGCGGCCAACCGGGCGACCGGGGCTGATGGCTTGGGGTTGCATGCCGCAGGCCCAGGCCGCTGGCTGGTCGTCGCGGCCGAGCCGATCGAGGCGCTCAGCGCCCGCGTCGCGTCGCGCATCGGCGGGAATGATGCCGCCTTGGTCGATCTCAGCCAGGCGCGCAGCGTGGTGCGCCTGACCGGGCCGGCCTGGCGGGATCTCCTCGCCAAGGGCGTGCGCATCGACCTGCATCCGAAGACCTTGCCGCCGGGAAGCTCGGTGCAGACGATGTTCGGCCGGATCGCCGTGACGCTGCATGTCCTGCCGAGCGGCGAGGGTGCCGATCTGCTGGTCTATCGGGGCTTCGCCCTGACGCTTTGGGAGATGCTGACTGACGGGATGCGGGAATTCGCGGCGACCTAGGCCCCCGGCGGCCGCAGCTTGTTCGCGATCGGGCTGGTCGTCGGCGCATAGGCGTAGGGCGCGCGTTGCTCGGCCGGCACGGCCGCCCGGCGGGTCCGGCGCCAGAGCACGAAACCGGCCAGGATCAGGCTGACGATGGCGGAGTACAGAAACAACCCCGCGGGCCCGACCTGCGCCATGACCGACGTCGCCAACAGCGGGCCGATCACCGAGCCCAATGCCCAGATCATCAACAGGGTGCTGGCCAGCGAGACGGTCTGGTCTTTATCGGCGAAGTCGTTGGCATGGGCGATGGCGAGCGCGTAGAGCGACAGGGCGAAACCGCCCCACAACGCCAGCAGCAGGGCCAAGATCCAGGTGGACCAGCCGGTATTGGTGGCGACCACCAACGAGACCAGGGCGACGGCACCCGACGCGCCGGCCATCACCCAGCGCCGATCGATGCGGTCGGACAAGGCGCCCAGCGGCCATTGCATCACCAACCCGCCGATCTGCATCGCCGCCATCAGGATGGCGATGTCGCCGGTCGCGATGTTGATCTCTGTGCCATAGGCCGGGCCGATATTGACCACCGCCGAGGTGACCAGCCCTGCGGCGAAGCAGCCGATCGCCGCCGCCGGTGTCGTCCGATAGACCTCGGCGATACCCATCCGCTTGGTGCCGACCATCATCGGACTGCTGGCGCGGGTGGCGCTGACCGGGATCAGGCAGACGGAATACGCGGCACTGGCGATCATGAAGAACGCGAAGCTATGCGGATCGCCGGTCGTCAGCAGCAATTGGCCGGCGGCATAGGACAGCTTCACGCTCACCATGTAGATGCTGAGGATTCGGCCGCGCTCGCGGGTCGATGCTCCATCGTTCAGCCAGCTTTCGATCACCGTGAACACGCCGCCCGAGCAAAATCCGGTGACCAGCCGCAGAATGACCCACGGCACCGGGTCGACCCAGCCGGCGAAGGCCAGGGCGATCGCCGCCATGGCCCCGCTGAACGCGGCGAACGCCCGGATATGGCCGATCGAATGGATGATGCGCGGCGCGATCAGGCAACAGACCAGAAAGCCGATCGAATGGGTCGTCGCCATCAAGCCGACGGCGATATCCGGGTAGTGCTCGACGATCAGCCGGATCGGCAGATAGGTTTGCAGCACGCCATTGCCGAGCTGGAAGACCGTGATGCCCAGGATGACGGCGCTCAGCCGCAGATAGGGTGCGGCCGTCGTTGCCGGCTTGGCCGCCGCGTCGCCGAAAATTCCGCTCACCCGAATGGTCCCCTGAACCGGTTGATCTGCCTCATTCAGGGCACCCTAGAGGCTGGGTCGCGCGATGGCCAGCCGACGCGCGGCTTCCCCCTTTTTTGACCAACACCCTATGACCAAAAGGTGACGCATGGCGCATGAACGGCAATTTTACATCGATGGCGCTTGGGTCGATCCGCTGACGCCGGCCCGGCTCGACGTGATCGATCCCTCGACCGAGGAGGCCTTCGCCACGATCGCAATGGGCGGTGCGGCGGATGTCGACCGAGCCGTGGCGGCGGCGAAGGCCGCGTTCCCCGCCTTCGCCCGCACCAGCCGGGTGGAGCGGGTGGCGCTGCTGCGCAGGGTGATCGACGCGTTCAAGGCGCAGTATGACGAGATCGCCCGGACGCTGTCGCGCGAGATGGGCGCACCCCTCGGATTCGCCCATGACGAGCAGGCCGCGACCGGCGTGGCGCATCTCGAAAAGATGGTCGAGGTGCTGGAACAGTTCGAGTTCGAAAGCCTGCGCGGGAGCACCTTGATCGCCTATGAGCCGATCGGCGTTTGTGGCTTGATCACGCCCTGGAACTGGCCGATCAACCAGATTGTCTGCAAGGTCGGCCCGGCGCTCGCCGCCGGCTGCACCATGGTGTTGAAGCCGAGCGAGGTGGCGCCGCTGAACGCGATCCGCTTCGCCGAGGTGCTGCACGAGGCGGGCGTGCCGAAGGGTGTGTTCAACCTGGTGAATGGCGACGGCCCGACCGTCGGCGAGGCGCTCTCCCGCCATCCGGATGTCGATATGGTGTCGTTCACCGGCTCGACCCGCGCCGGTATCCTGGTGGCCAAGGCCGGTGCCGAGACGGTGAAGCGGGTGCATCAGGAGTTGGGCGGCAAATCGGCCAATATCCTGCTGCCGGATGTCGATCTGCGCCAAGCCGTGACCAAGGGCATCCGCGGCTGCTTTTCCAACAGCGGACAATCCTGCAGCGCACCGACCCGGATGTACGTCCATGCGAGCCAGATCGACGAGGCCATCGGCATCGCCCGCACGGTGGCGGAACGCTACAAGGTCGGGCCCGCCGATGCCGAGGATACGGTGCTGGGGCCGGTCGTCAGCCGGGTGCAATACGACAAGATCCAGCGGTTGATCGAGAGCGGCCTCGCCGAGGGGGCCGAACTGGTCGCCGGCGGCCCCGGCCGGCCGGATGGCCTCGACCGGGGCTATTACGTCCGGCCGACCATCTTCGCCCGGGTGCGACCGGACATGACCATCGCGCGCGAGGAAATCTTTGGCCCCGTATTGTCGATCCTGATCTACGAGACCGAGGCGGAGGTGATCGAACTGGCCAATGACACGGTCTATGGTCTGGCCGCCTATGTGCAGTCCAGCGATATCGAGAACGCAAGGCGGGTCGCGCGGGAGATGCGCGCCGGCAATGTGCATCTGAACTATCCCGGCTGGGATACCGCGGCACCGTTCGGCGGCTACAAGCAGTCGGGCAATGGCCGGGAATACGGTGCGTTCGGCCTCGCCGAATTCCTGGAGACCAAGGCGGTCCTGGGTTACGCGCCGATGGTGCGATAGGCGCGGCTCAGTCCGGGCTGCTTAGAGACCGTTTGAGAATGCGGCGGCGGAGGGCCGGCGAGGGATTTTTCGGGTCGGGAAGGAGGTCGCGCAGCCACGATGCTGGGACATCGTGGCAAGCGGCTGACGCTCCCGACCCGAAAAAGACCCGCTGGACCGACCCGACCGTGTTCTCAAACGGTCTCTTAGGGGCTTTTGCTCATCCCGCTCATGTCGTGGCCGCCCATCGATGGGGGTGTGGCGGCCCCGGCGCCTTGCACGATCGCGGTGACCTGGATGGTGCCCGCCTTCTCGAAGGTCAGCGTCACCGGGAAGCTCTGCCCGGCCTGAAGCGGCGCCTTGAGGCCCTCCAGCATGACGTGCAGCCCACCCGGCTTCAGGGTGGTGCTGCCACCGGTCTTGACCTCGATGCCGTCGATCTGCCGCATCTTCATGACGTTGTTCGCATCGACGGTCATCTCGTGCAGCCCGGCGCTACCCGCCACCGGCGTCGCCGCGGCGATCAGCCGATCATCCGCCGGGCCTTTATTCGTCAGCGTCATGTAGATGGCGGCCGTGCTGGCGCTTTTCGGCGTCGCGCGCGACCATACTTGATCGACGGCGACGGTCGGTGACATCGCGGTTTGCGCCCAAGCCGGACTCGACAGGGCTGTTGGAAGTGACAGGGCGGTTAGGATCGTTAGGGCGAGGGCCCGGAATACACGGCACATCATCGAGGCTTCCTCATCTGTGGGACGGAAAAAAAGGGATAGTCATGATGCTGGTCCATAGCCGGCGGGCGCCCAGGTGCCCAGCACGCTGATCACGGCCAGAATCAACAGGCCCAGCATCAGTTCGGCGGCGATGGTTCGGCGGAAGTCTACGAGGGTATCGACCCTTGGAGTCGTCAGCCGGGGCAGCAGGCGAAAGCGGTTGACGGTCGCCAGGACTACCATCGCCGTGAACAGGGCGAGTTTGACCAGCAGCAAGCGGCCGTAATCGGTCGCCGACAGGTTCCGCCAGGTGCCGACCAGGAACCAGCTATTGACGGCGCCGGTCAGGATCAGCAACGCCACCGCACCATAGCCGACGCGCGAGAACCGCCGCAGCGCGATGGTGGCGAGCTCTGTCCTGCCGGTGGCAAGCGATCGGCCGACCAACCCGGCCAGGGGCAGTAGTCCACCCAGCCAGATGCCGGCCGCCAGCAGATGCGTGACTTGATTGGCTCGGTGCGCCAGGCCCGGTATCCCGTCGTCCATCGCCGCATGCCCGGTACCGGCGAGGCTGGCCAGCAGCAGGCCGGACAGCATCATCGATGGCAACTGGCTCGTCCCAGGCCACCAGAGGCCCGCCAGCAATCCGGCACAGAGCGCCAGCCGTACCAGCCAGACATGGCCGAATTCGGTGTCCAGCAACACGGTGCGGATGATCTCTCCATCGATCACCGCCGCCCAGCCATCGCCCATGCTGGCCGCCTCGCACAACAGCCAGGCCAGCGCCGAGAGCAGGGCGAGGCCGGCCAGCCACCGCGACGGTATCCGGCCAAACCCGGTGGGCGACCGCCCTGTTCCCGCGTAGTACGGGAACAGGGCGGTGCCGAACAGAGCCATCACCGTGACGAACTGCACCAGGCGCGAGGCGATCAGAGCCTCAGCCATGGGGCGTCCTCGATACCTGGTTCGATGTCATGGTTTGATGGTGAAGGTGAACGCTCCTTGGGTCTTGTGGGTGTCGACCGAGACGACATGCCAGGCGACCTTGTAGGTGCCGGGGGCGAGGGGGCTCGGCAGGGCGACGACAACCTGCTTGCGATCGGCCGGATCGAGTGCCAAGGGGGCCGCGTCGACGGTTTTCCCATCGGCGTCGGTGATCGCGACGCCGGAGAATTTCGGCTCGATGCCCTCGCTGAAGACCAGCCGGATTTGCGCGGGCGAGGCGCTGACCGTGCTGCCGACCGCTGGGTCGGACGCCCGCAACTGGGCATGTGCTTCGGCGTCGCGGGAGACGAGTCCGACCAGGAGGCCGAACAGCAGGACGAGGAGTGGTTTGCGCATGGGTCAGCCTCCAAAGATCGGCTTGCCGATCGTGTTGGGGAAAATGTCGTCGAGGAACAGATGCAGCTGGATGATGGCGCCGACATTGGTGCCGGACCCGTGGGTCGCCGGGATCAATGCCTCGACGCCAACCTGATAGCTATCCGCGTCGTAGAGTAGCCCTGGGGCGATGGTGCCCTGGGTGGATTGGCCGTAGCCGCGGGTCGCCGGGGTGGTGTAGGCGAATTCGACCAGCGGCGTGACGCGGCCGAGAAATTCCGGCAGGCCGATGTCTTTCACCTGGGACTGCAGATAGGGCAGGCTGTACTGCACCGATGCGCCCATCACCAACTGGTTGGGGCTGTGATTGTATTGCAGGCTGGCCGACCCGGTGGTGGGATCGACCACGGTGACCGACTGGGTCGGTACGTCGGCGAATTGATAGCCCAGCGTACCGGTGATCGCGAAGGGACGCAGATAGGCGACGCTGTTCGGCAGGTCGCCCAACCCCTTGCCGAAATAGAGAGTCGGGGTGGTCGAACCATAGGGATCGGCGCCGACCCGCTGCGCGCCGGTGCCCCCAAACTGCCGGATCACGCCGGCGGACATCAGCAGTTCATGCTCGGCGTCCTGTAGGAACTGATATTTGAGCGTCCCCGAGAAGTTCTGGAAGCCGTAAAGGCTACCCTGACCGACCTGATCGGTGATCGTGTACCCGCCATTCAAGGCGACGCCGAGATGCTCGGTGATGCGCTTGTCGTATTCGACGCTGAAATTGGCTTGCCGTGTGGCTGGGTTATCAGCCGTGGCGCCGGAGCGCTGATAGGTGATGGTCGGCAGGGAAGCCTCATCCGATACGGCGGGATCGTCAATCGTCAAGGTTGTGGGAAAGACGCGGTTGCCCGCGATCCCATGCGCGGCGGCTCCGGGGGCCAGGGCAAACACAAGGATCCAGGCGCCGCTGATGGCGCCCATGAGACATGATGTGCGGTTCATCGAACCGGCTCCTCAAACATAAAGCAGCACAGCGCCGTCGTGGTGGCGATCCGAAGATCACCGGCCGGGCGGCTGTTTAACGTAAGAGACCGTTTGAGAATGCGGCGGCGGAGGGCCGGCGAGGGATTTTTCGGGTCGGAAAGGGGGTCGTGCAGCCACGATGCTGGGACATCGTGGCAAGCGGCTGACGCTCCCGATCCGAAAAAGACCCGCTGGGCCGACCCGACCGCATTCTCAAACGGTCTCTAAGGACGTCAGGCCGTTTGAGGTGGCGCGCGCGGTTGGGCGGCGGAACTATATCGGCGGTTCGATGGGGCCGCCGTCGCAATGATAGGCAGGTGACCGAGAGGGGTCGGTAAATAGGTTAATTGAGCATGGGGCGGCGGCGGCAACCCGCCCAACGCGGAGAGGCAGCTGCCGAGACAGCAGGCGTCATGGCCGATCGCCTTGGAGGTGCCGCCGGACCGGTCATCCTGGGTGGTGCCGCCATCCATCCCGCCAAGGCACAGCACCATGCCCGGATCGATCGGGACGCCCGCATCGATCGGGATAGCGCGGTCGGCGACCAACACCATGGGCGTTGGCACGGCGACGGCCTGGCCCAGCAACCCCAATACCGTCAGGCAAACGATGACCCAGACGCCCCGGCTCGGGAGCCAACGCCAGACTGGCTGTGTTCGATGACGAGGGGAGGGGCGAATGATGGGTTGTCTCGCGCTAACGCTGCTAAACGGGACGCTAACACGCGGCCAGCTAGGGTTCAAACCCCGGCCGCCAACCTCGGGCCAAAAGCCACGGGAGCTGTCGCCTGGAAGGAACTCCCGGCGACAGCTCCGGCCCTAGAGCGCTTTTGGCTGGTGGAGCGTCATACTTTTCCGAGCGTCAGTACAGAACCTGCGGATTGACCGTGTCGCCGGAGAGGTCGAGCTTGATCGACTTGCCGTCTTTGATTTCAATTTCGGAACCGACCATCATCGTGTGCAGGAATGTACCCGGCGGCCCGGTCTCGGGATCGTTGTCGTTCCAGGTCACCTGCGAGAATAAATACCATTTCCCATCTGGAACATTGCCGAAATCGTAAGCCCCATGGTCGCTCGTTGTTGTCACGCGAGAGAAGTCAAAGAGGTGCGGATTGATATCTCGCATCGTTCTTTTGTTGATAAGTTTTCTAGCTTGTTTGTTGTCGCTGACGAGAAAAATGTCACTGTAGTCTCCAGAGAAGACTTTTTTTCCTGAAATAAACGATAGGGTTCCGTATATGTGGGCGGATCCTCCGTTTGGATCTTTAAATGCACCCGGATCATATTCGGGAGATCCAGTTATTTCATCAAAACTAGCGCAAGATGAAATAGAGAAACTGAGAATCAAAAATAAAAATGCGAAATATTTGGACATCTCTTCCTCCATTCTTATGTTCGTAACGAAATGTAACAGAAAATGGGTCTTTGTAAGCGTGAAGTTACAAAAGGATACGGCCCACGAGTGGAAACAAAGGCGCGAGATATCTCTACCAAAAGTTGGGTTCGAATTGTTGAATTTTTAAGGTCTCTGGGCCTTGTCGGCATCCTGCTTATGGATTGCCCCTGTCGGATGGGGCTTCCCTGGCCGCGCCCTCTACCAAATCTGGCTGGGATAGCGCGTGGGCCGAGCAGTTTAGCGCCGTGAAAGAGCCGAGGAGGCCAAGCGCAGCCGGGCTATACCCGACTGCGGGCCGCATCCGTGTGCCACCGAGCGGCAGCTATGGTCGATTGGTCAGTATTGGGATTGCGGATCGAACGTGTCGCCGGAAACCTCGATCTTGACCGATTGGCCGTTTTTGACCTCGACCGGGGCGCTCACCATGATCGTGTGGAGGAACGTACCCGGCGGTCCGGTCTCCGGATCGTTGTCGTTCCACGCCACCTGCGAGAACAGCAGCCACTTTCCATCCGGAACATTGTCAAAATCAAAGGTTCCTTTGACGGATGTTCTCGTCACCCGGCTAAAGTCAAAGAGATGGGGGTTGACATCCCGCATCATTTGCATGTCCGTAACCTTTCTCGACTCCTCGTTATCGGAGACAAGAAAGACATCGCTATAGTCGCCCGAATAGGTTCTCGTTCCCGAGATGAACGCAAGAGCTCCAGAAATGTGAGCGGCTCCGCCACTAGGAGTTTCAAAAATAGTCGGATCGTATTGTGGAATGCCGACCATTTCGTCAAAACTAGAACAAGACGAGATGGAGGTGCTTAGCAACAAAAAAATGTAAGAGAAGTATTTGGACATTTTGCCCTCCTTTTTTGGGGCGTGTAATTAAATGTACTAATGGCATTGATTAATATACTTGAAAATCGGCATAAAAATACACGCCGTCACCTAAGCGCAGATGCTACCTATATATAACACTTTCTGGGTGAAAATGTTCCCAGTCTTTTAGCGTATTGACATGCACCGCCGTCGTTACCGTGCTGAAGCCGATGTTGGTCGCGTGCGGGGAACGCTAGGAGACCGTTTTGCCTCGGCCGTCGGCCCAGAGGGCGATGCCGCCGGTGAGGCCGGCTTCGTTCGACACGATCCGAGCATGAGCCGGCAGCGCGATCGTCAACTTGTGGGCGTTGCCGCCGCCGATATGCAGATGATCCCAGCGGATCAGCGTCTCCAGGATCGGCAGGACCCGTGCCACCCGCCGATTCCACCGCTTCTGCCCTTTCGATTCGAGGACGGCGTTGCCGATATAGGCGTCATAGGTCTTATCGCCATGGACCGGGTGCTGGCTGATCTCTAGATGAGGCAGCAAGACGCCATCCTGGAACAGAGCGGTGCCGATGCCGGTCCCCAGCGTCATCACGAACTCCAACCCATGGCCGGTGATGGCGCCATACCCCTGCAGATCGGCATCGTTCAGCACGCGAACCGGCACCTTCAATCGGCTGGCAAGGGCATCGGCCAAGTCGAAGCCATGCCACAAGGCGGTGTCGAGATGCGGTGCCGTCACGACCCGGCCGGCGCGTACCACGCCGGGAAATCCCACCGAGACGCGCCGATAGCCGCTCAACGGTTTGACCAGTTCGACCAGCGTCGACACCAGAAGGCTCGGTGGTGCCGGATGGGATGTCGGGACCCGGAGGCGATCGGACGTCATCTTGCCCATGTCGTCGATGAGCGTCGCCTTCAAGCCGGTCCCGCCAATGTCGATGGCGAGCGTCAGTTTCGGCTTGGTCGCGCGCTGCATGGGTATCCCTGCTTAAAGTTTCAGTTGGTCCGGGTTCGGCCGGATGCCGCAGCGAGCTTAGGGGCCGCGCGTGGCCAGTGCAAATCGGACGCGAAATCTCCTATAAACCACGCGCCTCATTTTTATGCGCCGAATACCCGGCATCAAATCGGAGCGCTCGCGTTCGGCTGCGGGCGGGTACCAATTGTGGTTCGTGTCCGCCGGAACTTCGTGCGACGATCCGTGGGCATCTACCGGTCACCGTCGTCGAATAGGGCCTTCGAGCCATGGAATTCCTGCCGATCTTCCTGCGGCTCAAAGGTCGCGCGGCGCTGGTCGTCGGCGGTGGCGAGGTCGCCGCGCGGAAGGTCGCGCTGCTGCGCCGCGCCGGGGCCGCCGTCACGGTTCTGGCGCCGGACCTCGCTCCCGAGCTGGCGGCGTTGGCGGCTGAGGGGACCATCCGGCACGAACCCGCCCGATTTGAAGCCGGATGTTTTGAGGACCCACCTTTCGACGATATCGTCCTTGTCATCGCTGCGACCGATGATCCCGCCGTTAATGCGGCTGTCGCCGCCGCGGCGGAGAGACGCCGCCTACCGGTCAATGTCGTGGACGACCCGGCGCATTGCAGCTTCGTCATGCCGGCGATCGTCGATCGGGGGCCGATCGTTGTCGCGGTCTCCAGCGGCGGGGTGTCTCCGGTGTTGGCCCGGCTGGTCCGGGCGCGCATCGACTGGGCGCTGCCCGAGGGGATCGGGCGGCTGGCCGGACTGGCGGCTGCCTGGCGGGAGCGGGTTAAGGCGGTCTTGCCGGACGGGCCGGCGCGGCGGCGGTTCTGGGAAAGCCTTCTGATGGGGTCAACGGCCACGCGGCTGGCACGGGCATCATCGGCGACGGCCGATGCATGCCTCGCCGACCTGCTGGCCGAGGCGGCGGATGGGGGCGCGCGAGGGTGGGGCGGGGGGCGGGGCTGGCTGATCCGGATCGACCTTGCCGCCGACGATCCGGATCGCCTCACCCTCGGCACCTTGCGCCGCATGCAGGAGGCCGAGATCATCCTGCACGACACGCGGATTGATGCCACGATCCTCGACTATGCGCGACGCGATGCGACGCTGATCGCGGTGGCCGACCTCGCCGCCGGCTCCGAACCGCTGGCACTCGCCTTGCGACGGGCGGAAGCCCCGGATCGGCGGGTGCTGATCTTGTCGCTGGGCGCGGCCGCCAGTTGATACGCTAGCGAAACTATGCCTTCAGCAGCACAAAGCGGCTCTGAGGGAACTCAATAGCTTGGCGGGCGTTATACTAATCGGGTATTTTTTGTATTAAAAGTGCAACTTAAAGGTTTGTTTCGGGACGTCCTTCAGTTATATCTCGCCCTCCCGTTGAGATGCTGCCGTGGCGCCTAGATCGATAGAGTATTAGGGTGCAACCGAAAACCGAGACTCTGTGCGACCTGCTGCGATACTGGACCGAACGGCTTCGCGGCCGGCCGATGCCGGCTCGCGCTGATATAGATCCGATCGATCTGCGTCCCATGCTCGGAAATCTCACGATTCTGGAAGTGGTGCCGCCGTTGGTTGCCGGCGCACCGCCACAATTTCGCTACCGGCTCCACGGTGTGAACTTGGCAGAACGTATGGGACTGGACATGACCGGCAAGTTTGTGTCCGACTTGCCGTCGGTTCCCTACCGGGAGGAGGTCACCGAACGGCTGCGCAGGGTGGTTGCCGAGCGCCGCCCCATCGCCATGACCAGCCAGTGGATCGCCGACGGCCGAACGATCGACTATGAAGTGATTTGGCTGCCGCTATCGACCGACGGGCTGCATATCGACCGCCTGCTTGGCGGCGTGGCGGTGATCGATGCCCGCGCGCTGCGCCCACCGATGCTCCGCGAAAAACGCGTCGGCTGACGCCTGCCGCCAACCGCGGGTGAGCCGTTTCGACGGACGCATGGCCGCAATGCCAAAATCCACCCTGCCCAAGTCGCTTCCCTGCGGTACAAAAACGGTACGAAGACCGAGCGCCTGGATGGTGCCGCGGCGGGGGTAGCAGCGACAATGACCGAGACCGCGCTTGGCGCATCCGTGGAGGCGACCTACGCCACCGTCGCCAATCCCCGGCTTGGCTTGCTGATCCCCCTGGTTGTCGCTTGCGCGTTCTTCATGGAGAATCTTGACTCCAGCATCATCGCGACGTCGATCCCTCAGATCGCGCATAGCCTCGGCGTTGGGCCGCTGCAGCTCAACGTGGCCATCACCAGCTATCTGCTCAGCCTGGCGGTGTTCATCCCGATCAGCGGCTGGATGGCGGACCGGTTCGGCACCCGCACCGTGTTCTGCGCCGCCATCGTGTTGTTCACCCTGGGCTCCGCCCTGTGCGGCTTTTCGCAGAATTTGTGGCAATTGGTGCTGACCCGCATCCTGCAGGGTGTCGGCGGTGCCATGACGACGCCGGTCGGTCGACTGATGCTGCTGAAATCCTTTCCGAAATCGCGGCTGGTGACGGCGATGAGCTACGTCACCGTGCCGGCTCTGGTCGGACCAGCGCTGGGGCCGCTGCTCGGCGGGCTGATCACGACCTATGCGTCGTGGCGCTGGATCTTCTACATCAATATACCGATCGGTATGCTGGGCATCCTGCTCGCCGCCCGGTATTTCGAGAATTATCGGTCGGCCACGCCGCGACGCTTCGACTTCCTGGGCTTCACGCTCTGCGGTATCGGCCTCGCCGCGGTCGAACTCTGTCTGGATTACGCCGGCCGCGACGTGTTGCCGTTCTGGGTCGAGGCGACGATCCTGGCGCTCGGCATCGCGGTTCTCGGCCTCTATGCCCTGCATGCGCGGCGTCATCCGGATCCGGCGATCGACCTTCGGCTGTTCGGGATCAAGACGTTTCGCCTAGCCGTGCTGGCCGGCGGTCTCGGCCGCATGGGGTTCGCCTCGACGCCGTTCCTGCTGCCGCTGCTGTTCCAGATCGCATTCGGCCGGACGCCGCTGGAATCCGGCTCGCTCACCTTCGTCATCGCTATTGGCTCGATGTGCCTGAAGACGGCGGCGCCGCGTATCGTGCGGTATTGTGGGTTCCGGACCATCCTGGTCGGCAATGGTATCGTGGTCGGCCTCACGACCATGTCGCTCGCCTTCCTGCGTCCCGATACGCCGTATCTCGCGATCCTCGGCCTGTTGCTCGTCTTCGGTTTCCTGCGATCGCTGCAGTTCACCTGCATGAACGCGTTGAGCTATGCCGATCTTACCGGTGCCACGCTCAGCAAGGGGACCAGCATCGGCAGCGTCGGCCAGCAATTGTCGCAGAGTTTCGGGGTGGCGATCGGCGCCATGCTGCTATCGGCGTTCGTCGGTTCTTCCGGCACGGTGATGACCATCGGTGATTTCGAGGTGGTGTTCGTCCTGGTCGGGCTGCTGCCGATCGTCTCGGCTCTCTGTTTTCTGCGCCTCGGGTCCGAAGACGGGGCCGCCACTAGCGGCCATCAGGCGCGGACGGGGCGCCGATCAGCGGCCCAGGCGAGCGACGCGAGGAAGAGCCCGCCCAGTTCGAGCAGCCCGCCTGCGACGAACAGCGGCGGATACGCGCCGGACCTGGCGAAGGCGAACGAGAAGCCATAGCCGCCGGCGGCTTGGGCGACCGAAAATCCCAGCGTCGCCAGCCCCCAGACCCGACTCTGCTGGGCACGCGACGCGGGTCCTCCGCCCAATGATCCGCTCAACGCCTCGGCGATGCGGGCCGAGACCAGCGCCGTGGTGCCCGGGGTGAGTGCGCCGACGACGAGCGACGAGAGGGCCAGCGCCGGTGCCGCCGTCGTCATCGCCGGCAGCAGAATGCCCGCCGCCTTGACCGCGAAACACAGCATGAGGGTGGGGCCAAGCCCAAGCCGATCGCCGATCAGGCCGACGGTCATCGGGCCCAGCGCCGCGCCGATCCCGAACAACAGCCAACTCGCCGAGCCCCAGCCGGCCCCCAGCCCCAGATCCCGGGCGATGAAATCGACCCAGAAGATGGAATGCGGCACGAAACCGGCACCATCCAGCGTATAGCCCAGCAACAGCAACAGCACGGGGGCCGCGAGCGCCGTCCCCTTGCCGATCGCTGCGTCTGCCATTGGTTCAGCGGTGGTCGCGGCGATGGGGGCCGGGGCCGGCCATAGCGGCCAGGCGATCAGGGTTGCGATCAGCGCCAGGCCGGCGAGGGCAAGCCAGACCCAACCGGTCCCGGCCGCCGCCAAGGGGGCGATCACCAGGCTGCTCAGGACGATGCCGATGCCGACGCCGGTGACGATCACGCCGCCGGCCCGACCGCGTTCGACTTGCCGCACGCTCGACAGGATGACGCTGGCGGCTTGGATCAACAGGACTGCCCCGGTGACGCCGACCAGGAAACGACAGGCGGCCAGCCACCAGAAACCCAGGGGTACCGCGCTGGCCGCGAAGCTCACGACCGACAGCAGCATCGCCAGCTTGATGGCCGGCACGGCACCGGCCGCCCGGCCCAGGCGATGCGCCATCAGGGCGCCCAGGAAATACCCGATGAAGTTCGCCGCACCCAGATAGCCGGCACTGGCCGCGTCGACCTGGCCCGAGCCGACGAGTTGCGGAACGAGGGCGGTATAGGCGAAGCGGCCGAGGCCGATGCCGGTGAAGGTCGCGCAAAATCCAGGAAGCGCGCTCAAGAACCAGCGGGAAGGCTGCTGTGAAGACGGTTCCGTCGACCGGCTCAATCCGCATCTCCCTGCCATGCGCTGGGGTTCGTCCCCGATGGCAGACTAGCCGTCGCGCGGATGGCTCAGCCGCGATTTTCCGGCATGTGCGGCATGTCTCAGGTTCGCGGTCTCAGGTTTGTGAAGGATCGCTTTCCAGCACGCTCATCAGCAACAGGCGATAGGCCTGGACCGGACGGGTCGCCAGGCCGGTGATCTTCGCGCGGTCATCCCACAGCCGCAGCCGCACCGCGTCGGCGCCCAGCGGGGCGGCGATGAAATTCGCCGCTTCCTCGCTGGTGAAGGGACCGCCCTGCAATGCCAGGCTGCGCTTGGAGCCGTCGGAAAGGCTGTCGTAATAGGTGGGGTCGGTCGCACAGAGATAGCGCTTGGCCGCGACATGCAGCCGGACCGGCTCGGTCACCGCCGGGCCGAACAGGCTGGCCAGGAACACCGAGCCGATCGCCTCGTGCCGGGCATCGATGCCGCGTTCGGCGATATCCTCGCCGCCGGAATGCAGCAGATGGCCGACATCGTGCAGCAACGCGGCCACGACCAGCGGGGCGGCGGCCCCCTCGGCGACCGCGAGTTCGGCCGATTGCAGCGCATGGGCGGTCTGGCTGACCCCTTCGCCGAAATAGGCTTCGTCGCCACGCTGGGTGAACAGGTCGATCAGCTTGTCCGCCGGATGCTTCATGTCGTCTCCTTGAGGCGTGCGTTCTCACACGTTTCGCCGGCAATGGCGAAGGCTAGGGGAACCAAGTTACGCCGCTCGCGATGACAGTTATGCGAAAGGCGAGACGAACCACCAGCCAATCTGGGCGTCATATCCGCGCATGCCGTCTGGCCACTACCCTCCGGGGCCGCCTTGGCTTAAACTTCGTCCGCCGTATCGGAGGATTGTCGAGCGCCATGTCCATCGAAATCACCCCCCCGAAGCGTCCGGCCGGCCAGACGCCGCGTCCGGTCGTGCTGTGCATCCTCGATGGCTGGGGCCAACGCGCCGCGGCCGACGACAACAGCGTCACCCTGGCGCGCGCGCCGACTTGGCATCGTCTTTGGGCGCATTCGCCCCATGCCTTGCTGGAAGCGAGCGCGCTCGATGTCGGATTGCCGGAAGGCCAGATGGGCAATTCGGAGGTCGGCCATATGAATTTGGGCGCCGGCCGGGTGGTGATGCAGGAGCTGCCGCGCATCGATCAGGCGGTGCGTGACGGATCGCTCGCCAAGAACGAGACGCTCGGCAAGTTCATCGCGACGCTGAAATCGACCGGCGGCACCGCCCATTTGTTGGGCCTGCTCTCGCCCGGTGGGGTGCATGCCCATCAGCGGCATATCGCGGCCCTGGCGCGGATCGTCGCCGAAGCCGGCGTCCCGGTTGCCGTGCATGCCTTCCTCGACGGCCGTGACACCCCGCCCAAGAGTGCCGAGGGCTATCTGGCGGATTTCGTCGCCGACACCAAGGTAGCCTCCGGGGCGGCACCGATCCGGATCGCCACGGTGATCGGCCGGTTCTATGCGATGGACCGCGACAACCGCTGGGATCGCGTGGCGGCGGCCTATCGGGCGATGGTATCGGCAGGTGCCGGGCAAAAAGCCGCCGATGCGGCAGCGGCGGTCGCCGCGGGGTATGAGCGGGGTGAGACCGACGAATTCGTGGCACCGACCATCATTGGCGACTATGCCGGCATGGCCGATGGCGACGGTATCCTGATGGCGAATTTCCGGTCCGATCGGGCGCGCGAGATCCTCGCCGCCCTGCTCGATCCGAAATTCGAGGGCTTCGCTCGGGACCGCGTCGTCAAGACCGCCGCGGCACTGGGGATGGTCGAATATTCGAGTGCGCTGCAGCCGCTGATCGGTACGATTTTCGAGGCGGATCGGTTGCAGGACGTGTTCGGCGAGGTGATCAGCCGGGCCGGGCTGCATCAACTGCGCATCGCCGAGACCGAAAAATACGCGCATGTCACGTTCTTCTTCAATGGCGGGCGCGAGACGGTGTTTCCCGGCGAGGAACGCATCCTGGTGCCTTCGCCCAAGGTCGCCACCTATGATCTGCAACCGGAAATGTCGGCGCCCGAGGTGACCGATAAATTGGTCGAGGCGATCGGCTCGGGCCGCTTCGATGTGGTCGTCGTGAACTACGCGAACACCGACATGGTTGGCCATTCCGGTGATATCGCGGCCGCCGTCAAGGCGGTCGAGGCGGTCGATACCTGCCTCGGCCGGCTGGTCGACGCGGTTACCGCCGCCGGCGGGACCATGCTGGTCACCGCCGATCACGGCAATGCCGAGCAGATGCGCGACCCGGAAACCGGCGAACCGCATACCGCCCATACTACTAATCCGGTGCCATTGGTGTTGGTCAACGCGCCAGCCGGCCACGACCAAATCTTCGGCGGCCGACTCGCCGATATCGCGCCGACATTGCTGGAACTGCTGGGCCTGGCGCAGCCTCGGGCGATGACCGGCCGTTCGCTGTTGCATCCCGCCGACGAGGCCATTGCCGGACGCCGCGCCGCTGGTTGACCGGTTATCCCTACCGAGCCTTGGCGACCGCTCCGGGAGGGGGCGGGCGATGTGCCGGCTTGCCGCCGCGATGGCGCTTGTCGGGTCTCTGGTGCTGCTGTCGCCCTTGGCCAGCGCGGCGGCCGATTCCGATCCCGAGGCACGCCTCAAGAGTCTCGAACGCAGTGCCGAGGAAACCCGGCAGAATAACGCGCGGCTGGAGACCCAGGCGGCGGCCCTCGCCGGTGAGCTCGCCAAGCTGCAGGCCGATAGCGTCGCCGCCGCCACGACCGCTCAGGGCCTGGAATCCGCCGTCTCCGATCTGGAGGCCGAGCTGCAGGCCCTATCGGTCGACGAACAGGCCAAGGCGACGGCGCTGGCCGACAGCCGTGCCCGGCAGCAGCAATTGCTGCAGGCGTTGCAGCGGTTGGCGTTGAACCCGCCCGAAGCGATGCTCTTCATGCCCGGCAACCCGGTAGACCGGGCGCGGGGGGCCATGCTGCTCAGCGCCGCGGCACCGGAGATCGACCGGCAGGCCAAGCAACTCGCGGTCGAGATCGACGACCTGGCTTTCGTTCGGACGTCGATCGACCGCAAGCGCAACGAGCTGTTGGCCAAGACCGCGTCGCTCGACGTCGAGCGACGGCGCATCGCCGGTTTGATCAAGCGCAAGGGCGAGTTGCAGGATCAGGCGCGCCAGGGGGCCGAGCAGCAATCCAAGCGGCTGGTGGCCCTGACCAGCCAAGCCAACGACATCAAGGACCTGATCCAGCGGCTGGAGCAGGAACAACGGGAACGTCAGGCGCGCGCCGAACAGCGGCAGGCCGAATTGAAGGCCGCGGCCGAGGAGCGCGCCCGCGCGGAGGCGGTGGCACGTGCGCGGGTTTTGGCGGAAATCCAGGCCCGGGACGCCGCGGAACGGGCGCTGACCGAGCAACAGAATAAGGCTCAGCTCGCCGCCGAGGCCACCGCTCGATCGGCGGCGGAGGCCGGCAAGCAAGCGCTGGTCCCGGTGCCCGCCGCGGCACCGGCGGCGCCTTCAAGCGCCGCTGCGCAAACCCAGATCGCCGCCGCGCCGGTCGATCAACAACCGCGCGCGACACCGCCAAGCAAAGCGGCGGACTCGGCGACCCCGGTCGCCGCTCGACCGCTGCAGCTCGGTCAACCCAAGGAGACGCGGCCGTTCGAGACGGCGGCGCGAGGTGCTATGCTGTATCCGGTGGCCGGCCGGGTCACCAGGCGGTACGGTGAGGAAGACGCGTTCGGCGGCTCCGCCAAGGGTTTGAGCATCGGTACCCGTGCCGGTGCGCAGGTCGTCGCACCGTTCGACGGCCAGATCATGTTCGCTGGACCCTTCAAAGGGTACGGGCAAATCTTGATCATCGATCACGGCGGGGGATATCATTCGTTGTTGGCTGGCATGGATGAGATCGACGGCGTGGTAAACCAATGGGTGGTCGCTGGCGAGCCGGTCGGGTCGATGGGTGCGGACAGCCAAACCCCAAGCCTATATCTCGAACTACGTCGGCAAGGTCAGCCTATAAATCCGCTGCCGTGGCTGGCGGCTCGTGCTGGAAAAGTGAGTGGATGATGCGGCAAGTCAGGTATGCGGCAGTTGCCGCGGTTATAGCGTTCCTTTCGCCGCTGCCCGCCGGCCAAGCCGCGCAAAATAATTCCGAGACATTCAAACAGCTGCAACTGTTCGGCGATGTGTTCGAGCGGGTGCGCCAGGACTATGTCGAGCCGGTGACCGACGAACAACTGATCGAATCGGCGATCAGCGGCATGCTGAGTTCGCTTGACCCGCATTCAAGCTATCTCAATGCCAAGAACTTCAAGGACATGCAGGTCCAGACACGGGGTGAGTTCGGCGGTCTCGGCCTTGAGGTGTCGCAAGAGAATGGCATGCTGAAGGTGGTCTCGCCGATCGACAATACGCCGGCGGCCAAGGCGGGTATCAAGCCGGGTGATCTCATCGTCCAGATCGACGGCGAATCGACCGCCAACCTGTCGCTGACCGAAGCCGTCGACAAGATGCGCGGACCGGCGAACAGCTCGATCAAAGTGACGATCCGGCGCGAACAGCTGGACCCGTTCGACGTGACGATGACGCGCGAGATCATCAAGGTGCCGTCGGTCAGCTATCACATGGAAAGCAACAATGTCGGCTATGTCCGCATTTCCAGCTTTAGCGAGCAGACCGATTCCGGTCTCACCAGCGCGCTGGCCGATCTGAAGCAAAAGGCCTCCGGCAAGCTTAATGGCCTGGTGCTGGATCTGCGCAACAATCCTGGCGGCCTGCTCGATCAGGCGATCGCCGTGTCGAGCGACTTCCTCGATCGGGGCGAGGTCGTCTCGACGCGCGGCCGCCGGCCGGAGGATGTGCAGCGCTTCAACGCCAAGCAGCATGATCTGCTGGAAGGCAAGCCGATGGTCCTGCTGATCAACGGCGGCTCGGCCTCCGCATCCGAGATCGTCGCCGGCGCCTTGCAGGATCACCATCGCGCGTTGCTGCTCGGCACCAAATCCTTCGGCAAGGGTTCGGTCCAGACCATCATGCCGGTGGCCGGCGGCGGCGCCATGCGGTTGACCACCGCGCGGTATTACACGCCGTCGGGCCGTTCGATTCAGGCGAAGGGGATCGATCCGGATATCGTGGTCGAGCCCGCCAAGATCGAGCGAATCGAGCAAGGCGACATCCGGCACGAGGCGGATCTTAAGGGGGCTCTCAAGAACACCGACCCGGACGCCGCGGCCAAGACCGCGGCCGTGCCGCCCGGCACCACCCCGGCAACGCCGCCGGCTGGGCCGAAAACGGTCGATCCGACGGTGATCGGCACCTCGCAGGATTATCAGTTGACCCGCGCCGTCGATCTGCTGCGTGGCATGGCATTGCTGAGCTCACGCGCCGTCGACTGATCGATGGCCGATACAAGCACGTTGGATTAGTGGGGATTGGTCGGTGAAGTGGCGGTAAAAGGCGGCGCACGCCCGACCAGGAACTCGGTGGACTAATGCTCAAGCTTGTTGCGCTGGGTTTGGTGGCGGCCCTGGCGGTTCTCGTCATCGGGCTGCAGATCGCCGGGCCGCCGTCCGCCGGTATCGCCTCGGCCCGGCTGCCGCCGGAGGTCACCGTCCCGCTGCCGCCGATCGAGGCGGAGGCCGAAGGCGACAAACCCGCGACGGACGGCAAGGGCGAACAGGTGGCTGCCGCCGGTGCCGGGAAGCCGGTGCCACCCGGTGGCGTGCCGGCCACCGGCCCGGTTCCGATCCCGCCGGCCTTGCCATCGACGCCGCCACCAGCCGCCAAATCTAAGCCGCTGTCGCCGGCGCCCGACCAGAGTCTGATCGAGAAGTCCAAGGATGGAGCGTTCCTGCCGGTGATCGGTCGCGACGGGCGGCAGGCTTGGCAGGTCTATGCCCGACCGTTCGATGTCACCAATCAGCGGCCACGCGTCGCCATCGTGATCACCGGCCTCGGTATTGGCGCCGCCGAGACGGCGGCCGCGATCAACCAGCTCCCCGGCGCGGTGTCGCTCGCCTTCACGCCGCATTCGCGCCGATTGAGCGAATGGGTCGACCTCGCCCGGGCCGCCGGCCATGAGGTGTTGCTCAATCTGCCGATGGAGCCGGTCGACTATCCGAGGATCGATCCCGGCCTCAACACGCTGCTGTCCTCGCTCGATCGCACCGAAAACCTGCAGCGACTGAACTGGGTGCTGAGCCAGACCAGCGGTTATGTCGGTGTGGTGAGCTATATGGGATCGCGTTTCGAGACGTCGCGCGACGATCTAAAGCCGATTCTGGAGGCGTTGAAATCGCGCGGGCTGTTGTTCGTCGACAACCGGGCGACCACGCAGACCGTCGCCGTCGGCATCGCGACCGACCTGAAACTGCCGCTGGCCACCAATAACCGCTTCATCGATTCGGACGCGTCGCGCGCCGCGATCGACAAGCGGCTGGCGGAACTCGAGGATATTGCCAAGAAACAGGGGGTCGCGGTCGGGCTCGGCAATGCGTTTCCCGTGACCATCGAGCGTCTGGCAGCCTGGGCGCAGGATCTAGATAGTCGGGGCGTGACCCTGGCCCCGGTATCCGCCACGGTCGTGCATTAGCCGGGAGCCGCATGATGACCGATCCAGTTGCCCCCGCTTCAGTCGCTGTCGACCAACCGGATCCGGCCTATCGGCCTGGCGTCGGCTTGATGCTGCTCGATGCGGCCAACCGGGTGTTCGTCGCCCGGCGCATCGATACCGCCGAGGCCGCGTGGCAGATGCCGCAAGGCGGTATCGACGAGGGCGAGACGCCGGTGCAAGCGGCGTTGCGTGAGATGCTGGAGGAAATCGGCACGTCCGCGGCCGAGATCCTGTTCGAAAGCCGGGGCTGGTATACCTACGATCTGCCGGCCGACCTCGCCGGCAAGCTGTGGCGCGGACGGTATCGGGGGCAAACCCAGAAATGGTTCGCCTTGCGCTTCACCGGCCGGGATGCCGACATCGATCTCGCGACCGAGCATCCGGAGTTCGATGCCTGGCGCTGGGCGGCACTCGACGAAGTCACCGATCTCATCGTGCCGTGGAAACGCCCGCTCTACGCCGCCGTCGTGGCGGAATTCAAGGACCGGCTCACGACGCTTCCGGCCGCGCGGCTGCCATCTTAAAGACGATTACCCGCGCCAAGGTGAAATTGCTGCACATCCCGGCGATCGATCCAGCCGCGACGCCGAGGATCGAAAGGAGTGGCCCGCGTGTCGGCACAAGCGACAGCAATACCGCGTAGGTGCCGAGATTGAGGATGGCTCCGACCAAATTGACCGCCAGATAGCGCAGCCATTCGACGCCGACCGCATCGCTCGCGCCATGCCTGAAGGTAAAGCGTCGGTTCAGGTACCAGGCGGCGCTCGCGGCGCAGAGGAACGAGCATGCCCGTGCCGCGTAGGCATTGGCGCCGAGCCCGGTCAGGCCCAGCAAGAGGCTCGCATCGATCAGAAAACCGAGGGTACCGATCAGGCCAAAGCTGCCCACTTGCCGCAGCAGGGGAGCGTATTTGATCAGCTTGGAACGCATCAGACGGATCGATCCCCGGCGAATAAGGCCGGTCCCGGCGCCGGCTGAGCCAGGTACTGGAAGCGCTTCGCTTCGCGTCGACCGCGGGTCACCGAATCGAGGATCAGGCCGCAGGCCAAGCTAAGATAGGCATGGAGCAGCAGGCCGGTCGCCAGCAATGCCGTCGGCAATCGGGGGACCAGGCCGGTCTGTAGCCAGATTGCGACCACCGGCCATCCCAGCAACAATCCGGTGATCGCCAAAGCCGCGGCGAGGCCGAGGAAAAACGGCATGGGCCGCTCCTCCTTGACTAGGACGAGGATGGTGCGGAGGATCCTGAAGCCGTCGCGCCAGGTGTTGAGCTTGCTGATGGAGCCTGGTGGCCGTTCCTTGTACCGGCTCGCCACCTCCGCCACCGGCATGCCGAGGGCCAGCGCATGAACGGTCAATTCCGTCTCGACTTCGAAGCCTGATGCGAGGGCCGGAAAGGATTTCACGAACCGGCGCGACAGCACCTTGTAGCCGGAGAGCATGTCGTCGAAGCGCGCACCGAAGGTCCGGCCGACCATGCCGCTCAGCACGCGATTACCCCATTCGTGCCCGGCCCGTATGTCGCGGCGCCCGTGCTGATCCGCCGGCAATTCACGATGTCCAGCCGGCGGTTCAGCAGATGCTGCACCAGTCGGGGGGCGTCTTCGGCATCATAAGTGTCGTCGGCGTCGACCAGGACATACACATCGGCGTCGATGTCGGCGAACAACCGCCGGACGACATGGCCCTTGCCTTGCGCGCTCTCGTGAAGTACGGCCGCGCCAGCCATCTCGGCGAGTTCGACCGATCGGTCGCTCGAATTATTGTCATAGACGGCGATCAGGGCGTCGGGCAGGGCGCGTCGAAAATCGCTCACTACCTTGCCGATGGTGGTCGCCTCGTTGAAACAAGGGATCAGCACGGCGACGCGTGGCCAGTGCGCATGTTCCATGGGGCCGGCGACGACGGATGCAAGGCTGCTGACAGCCCCCGCCGCGCTCACTCCGGTCCTCGCCGCCCGCTCGTCGCCACGGTCATCGTGCCGATTTGCCAGTCCAGTTCGGGAATGCCCATTGGCGCACCACTTTGAAGCCGTCGGGCTGTCGTTCCAGTAAATAGCTCACACTGGGCGACAGCTGCAATCCGAACAAATCGCCCGCGCCGGGAATGCCTTCAAAAACCCAGACCTCGGGTGCCGCCAGAATCGCTTTTGCCGTCGCGGCATCTGGTTGTCCCGAGATCACGGTGACCTGCGGCCGATAGGCGGCGTTGCCGACACGTTCGGCGACCAACAACTGATAGCGGATCGAGATCAGGTTCGAGCTGTCGCCGTCGAGATCGACCATCGTGATGGCCGGCACATCCGGCGTCAGCATCGCGATGTCATGGCCGGTGGCGCGCAGATAGGGGACATGGGTCGCGACATCGATCCGCAGCCATCGGATCGTCGCGAACGGCAGGATCAGCGCCAGAACGATCAGGATTGTCCCGGCGACGCGGCTCCGGCGCAGGCCGTCCCACCATCGCGCCGGCGGCAAGCAGATCCCGGCGATCACCAGCGGCAGACCGACATGGGTCGAATACCGCCAGAACGACGTCGCCTGGGCGGCCTCCACGGCCATGAAGCTCGCCGCCAGATAGGCGACGATCAGGAACGCGGTATTGCCGGCACCGATCGCGGCGCCGATCACCAACCCCGCGCGCTGCAGCGGCGTGAACCAGCGCGGCCGTAGCACGGTCGCCAAGGCGCCCAGCGTTACGATCAGCATTAGTCCGAACAGCCCGCCCTTGTTTAGGGCGATGGTTGCGACGGTGCGCAAGGTCTCCGGCAGCTCCGCCCAATGCCAGGCGGCGAATGGCAGCAGCGAAAAATCGCCGGCCGGCATCTCGGCACCGGCGTAATGCCGCCACAGCAGCATCGTTGCCAGGGGGGCCGGCAGCATCCAGAACAGGGCGGCGGGCCGCACCGCTCGGCCGCGCCAGAGTTCGATCAGTGCCGCGGCGACGATGCCGATAGCGAACAGAAAAAACAGCACGAAGGCATCTTGGCGCAGGCTGACGAGAGCGGCGCAGCACCACCCGCAGACGATGATGCTTCGCCGCCCAGCTTTCGCCCCCCCGCCCTCGGATGCACCGAACCAGCCGGCGATGACCGATAGGGCCACCGCGAGCACCGCCGATACGCTGCTGTCCGCATAGGTCGTGAAGGCCAGTTTCGCGACGAACCCCGGATTCAGCAGAATCGCCAGCAGCACGCCGATCGCGGCGATCGTCCAGCGTCCCCGCGTGTCGGATGCGCCATCATCCATCGATCGGCTTGCGAGATGCCGACCGATGAGGTCGACCACCACGCCACCGGCCGCGATGAGCAACAACCCGTTCCAGACAATGCCCGCGGATTCCGCCAGCCGGCCGACCAGAAGGGAGACGGCATAGCCGATCAGTGGCAACCCGTAGGGGTAGGCTGGCCAATCGGATACCGTGTTCGGCGCGGCGCTGCTGGGGAAGTGGTCATGAATGAACAGGTGGCCCAGATTGGGCAGCCAATGCGAGAACTCGTCATACTGCGACGGGTCCATGGCGCTGATCAGCGATAGGATCGGCAGGGCCAGGATGATCACCGGCAGCTCGGTCCGAAGACCTGCGATCTCACCTCGACTGCCGGCGCGCGCCACACCGGCGACCCCGACCACCGCCAATCCGATCAGCCCGACCGATAGCGGCAGCGGGGTCAGCGTGCCGAGCATGACCATGACTAGGCACCCGAAACCCCAACCGGCGACCAAGGCCGTCGACAGGCGCCGGGCACCGACCAGGGCGCCGAGCCCGATGCATGCCAGGGCGACCAAACAGGTCGCCAGCAGAATTTTGAGGTGTGCCAAATCTGGAATGGCGAGCGAGAGCGAGCTCAAAATAGGTTCATGACCGCGCGGCGGGAAGGCCGATCGACCAAGTCAATCGCGGCCCGCTCAGGCGGCGATCCGTTCGAGTCTGCGGGTGCGGTTCTGAAGCAGCGTCCAAGCCAGCTTCGACGCCATCCGGTTCAACCAGCCATTCGGGGTCAAGCCCACCGCCTTGAACACCATCGCCATGCTGCGATCGACATGATGCGGGCGATAGACCGCATAGGCACGCCGCGCATAGGCCTGGTTGTATCGCTTGCGGTCATAGGGCTCTTCTTCCTTGCCACGCGCGAAATTCGCCGCGTAGTAGGCATAGGCCAACTCGTCATCCTCGGATTCGGCGATGCGTCCGGCGGCGACCCGCAGGCGCCCCCAGAAACCAAGCCCTTCGGCATCGAGATACTGCCGCAGCCGGGAATAGAACAGCTTGTAGTGCCGCAATTCATCCGCGGCGATGCGCCGGCAGATATCTTTCAGGACCGGTTCCTCGGTGGCTTCCATCAGCGCCGAATAAAACGAACTGGTGCCGGTCTCGACGATGCAGCGGGCGATCAGTTCGCCGGATCGCGAGCCCCGGATCGAGGCTGCCACATCGGTCTCAAGCTTGTAGCCGTCGACGAACCGCTTGAACGCATCCTCGAAATCGAAATCCGGATCGGCCAGCTTGGCCCAGCGCGCCAATACGGCGCCGTGCTGCACCTCTTCGAGGCCCCATTGCCGCGCCAGGCCCTGGAATTCCGGATCATCGGAGAACACGTTGCACAGGTACCGGACGTATTCGCCGCCGTTGTACTCAACCAGGCTGGCGGCCTTGACGATGCGCTGGGTTTCGGGATCTGCCTTCCGAGGATCGAAATCGTTCCAAGGAACGTCGTCTAGCGTCCAATGCCCCATAGGATCACCTTGCAACCCAGAACAATACCTTGGCCACGGCGAACTTGGCCTCGGCGTCACTCGAATATGACAAAATACTTAACGTGCGGCGGCGCTGTCGAGGGCTTCCAGCTTGGCGGTGGCGATGGCAAGGTTACGCTCCGCTTGGCTCAGGTGTTGGCGTGCCGCATCGCGTTCGGTTTCGGCGCCCTTGTCGGCGGCGTCGCGCAGGCCGGCCAATGCCCCCTGCAGCATCGCCAAGTTGGCTTCGACCGCGGTGCGGTCTAGGGCGGCCACATCGACCGCGTCATCCGCCAGTACGGTGCACCGTTCTGCCGTCACCTCGGCAAAGCCGCCGGATACGAAGATCCGCTCGGTCACGGTGGTGCCGCTATACACCTCGATCGTGCCGGGCCGTACCGACGAGATCAGCGGCGAGTGGCCGGGCAAAACGCCGAAGTTACCTTCGCTGCCAGGAACCACGACCATCTCAACCGCCTCGGAGCGCAGCATCCGCTCCGGCGATACCAGCTCGAATTGCACCGTATCCGCCATGGTCTACCCTCTGGTCCTCGTGAACGGCGGCGTCGAACAACGCGCCGCCGCCCTCACTCATGCTGTTTCGGTGCTTATGCCGCCTCGGCGGCCATCTTGCGGCCCTTCTCGACGGCTTCGTCGATCGTGCCCACCATGTAGAACGCCGATTCCGGCAGATCGTCGTAATCGCCGGCGACGATGCCCTTGAAGCCCTTGATGGTGTCTTCCAACGAAACGAACACGCCGGGAGTTCCCGTGAACACTTCGGCGACATGGAATGGCTGCGACAGGAAGCGCTGGATCTTCCGGGCGCGCGAGACGACCAGCTTGTCCTCTTCGCTGAGCTCGTCCATGCCCAGGATGGCGATGATGTCCTGCAGCGACTTGTATTGCTGCAGCACGCGCTGCACGTCGCGGGCGACCTGATAATGATCCTCGCCGACGACCCGCGGGTCCAGCATGCGCGAGGTGGAGTCGAGCGGATCGACCGCCGGGAAGATCGCCAGCTCGGCGATCGAGCGCGACAGCACCGTGGTCGCGTCCAAATGGGCGAAGGACGTGGCCGGCGCCGGATCGGTCAAATCGTCGGCGGGCACGTAAATGGCCTGCACCGAGGTGATCGAGCCCTTCTTGGTCGAGGTGATGCGTTCCTGCAAGGCACCCATATCGGTCGCCAGCGTCGGCTGATAACCCACCGCCGAGGGGATGCGGCCCAGCAGCGCCGACACTTCGGAACCGGCCTGGGTGAAGCGGAAGATGTTGTCGACGAAGAACAGCACGTCCTGGCCTTCTTCATCGCGGAAATACTCCGCCATGGTGAGGCCGGTCAGACCGACCCGCGCGCGGGCGCCCGGCGGCTCGTTCATCTGGCCATAGACCAGCGCCACCTTGGAACCCGGGCCGTCCAGCTTGATGACGCCCGATTCCATCATCTCGTGATAGAGGTCGTTACCTTCGCGGGTACGCTCGCCCACGCCGGCGAACACCGACACGCCGCCATGGCCTTTGGCGACGTTGTTGATCAGCTCCATGATCGTCACGGTCTTGCCGACGCCGGCGCCGCCGAACAGGCCGATCTTGCCGCCCTTGGCATAGGGCGCCAGCAGGTCGATGACCTTGATGCCGGTGATCAGGATCTGCGCATCGGTCGACTGATCGACGAAATCCGGTGCCGAGCGGTGAATCGGCGAATGATGATCGGAAACGACCGGGCCGCGCTCGTCGACCGGCTCGCCGATGACGTTCAGGATGCGGCCCAGCGTCGCCGGTCCGACCGGCACGGTGATCGGCGCACCGGTATCGACCACCTCGGCGCCACGCACCAGCCCGTCGGTCGTGTCCATGGCGATGGTCCGGACGGTGTTCTCGCCCAGATGCTGCGCCACTTCGAGGACGAGGGTCCGCTCGCCGATCTTGAGGGTCACCGCGTTCAGGATCTGAGGCAGATCGCCATCGAACTGCACGTCGACCACGGCGCCGATGACCTGCGTGACGGTCCCGACATTATTCTTGGCCATTTGTCTTTCCCCTGCTCTAGAGCGCTTCGGCGCCCGAGATGATCTCGATCAGCTCTTTGGTGATGTAGGCTTGACGCGTCCGGTTGTAGTTCGTCGTCAGACGATCGATCATGTCGCCGGCATTGCGCGTCGCGTTGTCCATGGCGGTCATCCGCGCGCCTTGCTCGCTGGCATTGTTCTCCAGCAAGGCCGTGAACATCTGCACCGCCAGGTTGCTGGGCAGCAGCTCGGCGAGGATGTCTTCCTCCGACGGCTCGAACTCGTAGACCGGCTGCGGCGCGTCGCCGCCTGGCGCGGGCGCGTCGACCACCGCGGGTGGGGTTAACGGGATCAGCTGCCGGACCGTGACGATCTGCGCGATCGCCGACTTGAAGCGGTTGTAGATCAGCGAGCAGATATCGAACTCGCCGGCCTGGAACCGGCGTAGGATAGCTTCGCCGATTTCCTTGGCTTCGCTATAGGCAAGCCGCTTGCGCCCGATTTCGATCAGGCTGTCGACGATCAGCGATGCGTAGTCGCGGCGCAGCGAGTCGCGCCCCTTGCGGCCGATGGTCAGGATCTTGACCGTCTTGCCGGCGGCTTGCAGGCTGCGGATCTGCCGCCGTGCCTCGCGCAGGATCGTGGCGTTGAAGCCACCCGCCAAGCCGCGGTCGGAGGTCGCCACGACCAGCAGATGCACCTTGTCCGAGCCGGTGCCGGAGAGCAGCGGCGGCGCCGACGGCAGACCGATCATGGACTGCGCCAGCGACGCCAGCATCCGTTCCATACGCAGCGCGTAAGGCCGTGCCGCTTCCGCCTGGTCCTGTGCTCGACGCAGCCGCGATGCCGCGACCAGCTTCATCGCCGACGTAATCTTCTGGGTCGACTTGACGCTGACGATGCGGCCGCGCAGCTCTTTCAGATTAGCCATGCTGCACCTTCGTAGGGATGAGCGTCGCCGTCACGGTTGCGATCACGCGAAGCTCTTGGTGAAGGCCTCGATGACGGTCTTCAGCTTCTCCTCGGTCGCGGGCTTCAGCTCGCGATCGGTGCGGATCGCTTCCAAGATGTCCGGGCTGCGCGCTTTGATATCGTTCAGCAGAGCGGCCTCGAACCGGTTGACGTCGCTGATCGCGACCTTGTCCAGATAGCCGCGCACGCCGAGGAAGATCGACACAACCTGCTCCTCGACGGAGAAGGGCTTGAATTGCGGTTGCTTCAGCAACTCGGTCAGCCGCGCGCCGCGCGCCAGCAGACGCTGCGTCGCCGGATCGAGATCCGAGGCGAACTGTGAGAACGCCGCCATTTCGCGGTACTGCGCCAATTCCAGCTTGATGCGGCCGGCGACCTGCTTCATCGCCTTGATCTGCGCTGCCGAACCGACGCGGCTGACCGACAGGCCGACATTGATGGCCGGTCGGATGCCCTTATAGAACAGCTCGGTTTCCAGGAAGATCTGGCCGTCGGTGATCGAAATCACGTTGGTCGGGATATACGCCGACACGTCGCCCGCCTGGGTCTCGATGATCGGCAGGGCGGTCAGCGACCCGGCGCCGTGCGCGTCGTTCATCTTGGCGGCGCGTTCCAGCAGGCGCGAATGCACGTAGAACACGTCACCCGGATAGGCCTCGCGGCCCGGCGGCCGGCGCAGCAGCAGCGACATCTGGCGATAGGCCACGGCCTGCTTGGACAGATCGTCATAAATGATCAGCGCATGCATGCCGTTGTCGCGGAAGAACTCGCCCATCGTGCAGCCGGTATAGGGCGCCAGGAACTGCAGCGGCGCCGGCTCCGACGCGGTCGCGGCGACGACGATGGAGTATTCCAGCGCGCCGTTTTCCTGCAGCGTCTTGACGATTTGGGCGACCGTGGAACGCTTCTGGCCGATCGCGACATAGACGCAATAGAGCTTCTTCGACTCGTCGGTGCCGGCGTTGATCGATTTCTGGTTCAGAATCGCATCGATCGCGACGGCGGTCTTGCCGGTCTGCCGGTCGCCGATGATCAGCTCGCGCTGGCCGCGGCCGATCGGAACCAGGCTGTCGATCGCCTTCAAGCCGGTCTGCATCGGCTCATGCACCGATTTCCGGGGGATGATGCCCGGCGCCTTGACCTCGACGCGCTGGCGCGTCACGTCGGTCAGCGGCCCCTTGCCGTCGATCGGGTTGCCCAGACCATCGACCACGCGGCCCAACAGGCCACGGCCGACCGGCACGTCGACGATGGCGCCGGTGCGCTTCACCAGATCGCCTTCGCGGATCGTCCGGTCGTCGCCGAAGATCACGGCGCCGACATTGTCGGTCTCGAGATTCAGCGCCATGCCTTTGATGCCGCCGGGGAACTCGACCATCTCGCCGGCCTGGACCTTGTCCAGCCCATAGATGCGGGCGATGCCGTCGCCGACCGACAGCACTTGGCCGACTTCCGCCACATCGGCTTCATTGCCGAAATTGGCGATCTGTTCCTTAAGGATGGCGGAGATTTCCGCAGCCCGGATTTCCATTATGTCAGACCCCTCTCATGGCAAGCTGCAGCCGTTGTAGTTTGGTGCGCAGCGAGCCGTCGACCATGCGCGAACCGACTTTGACGATCAGGCCGCCGATGATCGCGGGATCGACCCGGATCTGGACGGCGACCTTGGACCCGACGGCCCGCTTCAATTGCTCGTTGATCGCATCGACCTGTGGGGCGCTCAGGCTTTGCGCGGCGGTCACCTCGGCGGTGATCTCGCCACGCAGCTTCGCCAGCAGGGTGCGGTATCCGGTGATAATCTCGGGCAGCGCGAACAGCCGCCGGTTCTTGGCGACGATCGCGACGAAATTCTGGGTCAGCGTTGTGATGCCGGCTTTCTCGACCAGGCTCGCCATGGCGGCGGATTGCGCGCCGCGGCTCAGCACCGGGCTGCGGATCATGCGGCGCAGATCGGCGCTCTCATCGATGAGCGCGTTCAGCGTCGCCAGATCGGCCGCGACCTCGTCCAGCAGCTTGCGCTGATCGGCGAGTTCGAACAGCGCGGTCGCATAACGGCCAGCCACTCCGGATACGCCAGTCGCTTCGGATGCCACGTCGGTGCCTAACCTTTAGCTTGTCGGGAAGGGAACAGGGGGCGGACCCCTGCCTGATGCTTCGCGGATGGCGCTCGACCATGCATGAACTGCCTGGCGGATAACACTCCGTCCGGAAGCGGGAGGGGCAATAGCATATGGGTCGAGCCGGTGCAACAACTCGGGATGGCAAAGCCCGAATGAGGCGATATTCGGGCGTTCGGGGGGGCGTTCCGGGGGCGTTGACACGGCCTCTCGACAGGCGCGCGCCGTGGATGCAGCATGCGCCGCATCATGCGTCTTGCCCTATACCAGCCCGATATCGCGCAGAACACCGGTACGATCCTGCGCCTGGCGGCCTGCCTGGGTGTCGCCGTCGACCTGATCGAACCGGCCGGCTTTGTGTTTGATGACCGTCATCTCCGGCGGGCGGCGATGGATTATCGCGCGTCGGTCGTGCTCGACCGGCATGTCTCGTGGCAGGCGTTCCAAACCGTTCCGCGCGGCCGCCTCGTGCTGCTGACGACGCGCGCCGCGACCAGCTATGTCGATGCGCAATTCCGGCCCGACGACACGCTGCTGCTCGGCCGGGAGAGCGCAGGGGTTCCCGACGCGGTGCATGAGGCGGCGGGGCTCAGCGTCGCGGTGCCGATGCGGCCGCCGCTGCGCTCGCTCAACGTGGCGGTCGCGGCCGCCATGGTATTGGGCGAGGCATTGCGGCAAACCCGTCAATTTCCCGGACAAGCGGAAGTAGCAGCATGAGCGTCGTCCCAGCGGACCGTAAAGCGACGGCCATGCAGTGGTTCGCATCGCTGCGCGACCGGATCTGCGCGGCGGTCGAGGCGATCGAGGACGAGTACGTGGCGGCGACCGGGGATGGCGAGGCCGGCCGGTTCCGGCGCACGCCCTGGGACCGATCCGACAGCGACGACGGCATCGACCATGGCGGCGGGGTCATCTCGCTGATGCATGGCCGGGTGTTCGAGAAAATCGGCGTCAATATCTCGACCGTGTTCGGCGAGTTCTCGCCGGAGTTTCGCGGCCAGATCCAAGGGGCGGCGGAGGACTCGCGGTTCTGGGCGAGTGGCATCTCGCTGGTCGCCCATCCGCGCTCGCCCAAGGTGCCGGCCGTGCATATGAACACGCGGCATATCGTCACGACGGTCGGCTGGTTCGGTGGCGGCGCCGATCTCACGCCGATGGTGCCGGTCGACGAGGATACCGAGGCGTTTCACTCAGGCCTCAAAGCCGCCTGCGACGGCCACGATCCGGCGTATTACCCGCGCTTCAAGGAATGGTGCGACCGATATTTCTACCTGCCGCATAGGGGCGAGCCACGCGGCGTCGGCGGCATCTTCTATGATCATCTCGACACGGGAAATTGGGACGCCGACATGGCGTTCACCCGCTCGGTCGGCGAGGCGTTCCTCGACATCTACCCCCGCCTGGTTCGGCGTCATCTCCACGAGCCTTGGACCACGGCCGACCGGCGGCACCAGCTGATCCGCCGGGGCCGCTATGTCGAGTTCAACCTGCTCTACGACCGCGGCACGCTGTTCGGCCTCAAAACCAATGGTAATGTCGAGGCCATCCTGATGTCGCTGCCGCCCGAGGTGGCGTGGCCTTAACTTATCTGGGTTGCTAGGGCATGCAGCTTCGCCAGGCAGGCGGCGCGGTCGGCTTTGAAATCGCCGTCGATCCACCAGTTTTCGAGGGCTGCCAGCAACCGGCCGACGGCTGGGCCGGCCGGGATGCCGGCGGCCAGCACATCGGCGCCGCCGACCGGCAAGGCCGGTGGATGCCAGGCATCGGCGAGTGCCAGCAGGGTCGTGACCGGCGTCTCCCGAGGGGTGCCGGCGGCGGCCAGCAGGATGAGATCGCGATACAGCGGTGTCCCCAGATGGTACAGCGCGTGGCGCTGGGCTCGCTCGTCCGCGTCGAGCGCCGGGGGGGCGACGCCGCCGGTCAACCGCGCCAGCCGATCGCGATCGGCGGTCGATAGTTTCAGGCGATCGGCCACCGGCTCATGGCTGCCGCTCGGCAGCAAGGCGGCCAGCCGGCGCAGTCCATCGCCGTAAGGCTCCAGCGGCAGCAGCCGTGCCAGGCGTTGCGGATTCACCGGCATCGGCAACAGCCGTCGCAGGACACCATCCGCTTCCATGGCGTGCAGTACCGGGACCGGATCATCGGCCGTCAGCAATTTCAGCAATTCGCCCCGCACCCGCTCGCCGGACAACCGGTCCAGCCGGTCGGCATGGGCGGCGCAGGCGGCACGGGCCGCCGGGTCCGGCCGCGTTCGACCGTAATGAGCCTGGAAGCGGTAGAAGCGCAGCACGCGCAAGACGTCTTCTTCGAGACGCGCCGCCGGGTCGCCGATGAACCGGATGCGCCCGGCGGCGAGATCGGCGAGGCCGCCGACCGGATCCCAAACATCGCCCGCCACATCGAGATAGAGCGCGTTCAGCGTGAAGTCGCGGCGCCGCGCATCCGCCGCCCAGTCGCTGGTGAAGGCGACCACCGCATGCCGCCCGTCGGTCTCGACATCCCGGCGCAGCGTGGTGATCTCGATCGAGTGACCGGCCAGCAAGGCTGTCACGGTACCGTGTTCGAGGCCGGTCGGGACGCCGCGGATGCCGTGGGCGGTCAGCCGCTCCAGAACTTCCTGGGGCGGCAGGGGCGTCGCCAGGTCCAGGTCGCCGACCGGCCGGTTCAACAAAGTGTCTCGGACGGCGCCGCCGACGAAACGCGCGTCGCCCAGCAGGCTCAAGAGGGTATGGATGGCGGGCTGCGCGAGCCAGGGTGGCGGCGCGATCCGTCTCGCCGGCTGTGCCGGGCCTGTATCCTCACCGCTCACGGCCGCAGCAGGCCGGCCAGATTGACCAGCATGCCGGCGGTGGCACCCCAGATGTAGCGGTCCTCGTAAGGCAGCACGAAGAATTGCCGGGGGCGGCCCTTGAGGTTGGACGAGTGGCGCTGATGGTTCGCCGGATCGACGATGAAGGCCAGCGGCACCTCGAACACCTCGGCGACCTCGAACGGGTCGGGCACGAGCGGAAACGGCGGCCGAACCAGGCCGACGATCGGTACGACCTCGTAACCGGTGCCGGTGACATAGGTGTCCAGCCGGCCCAGCACCTCGACCCGGTCCGCCGGTAGGCCGATTTCCTCGGCCGTCTCGCGCAGCGCGGTCGCCGTGGCATCCCGGTCTTCCGCCTCCACGCGGCCGCCGGGAAAGCTGATCTGGCCGGCATGGTCGGTAAGATGCGCCGTCCGCTGGGTCAGCAGGATGGTGAGGCCGTCCGGTCGGTCGATGATCGGCACCAGCACCGCGGCTTGCGTCAGCACCTTGGCCGGAAACGTGCCGGGGTTGAGGACATGATCGCCGCTCAACTGCTGTTCCGCCGTTTCGGCCATTCCGGAAAGGTCGCTGAGCGCGGTCGTGTCTTTCAGCTCGGCGCGCAGGGATCCCTGGCGGCGCGCGGGTCCGTCGACCGGGTGCGCCCGCAATCGCTGGACGACGAAATCCCGTGTCAAGCCGGTTCCGTCAAGCTGCCGAGGGGAAAGAATTTTCCGTTGCTCCAAACGCCGAACAGGGCGGCGCCATCGATCGTCGCTTCCTGGCCGAGTTCGACCAATTCATAGAATACCGACCTGCTGAGCCTCGCTTCAAGGCCGCCGCGCACCAGGGCGTAAGGTCGTGGCGTACCGCTTGCAGGATCGGTCTCGACGCGAAGGGGGTGGTTTTCGCCGATCGCGACCCTATCATCAAGATTGGTCCGCAGCGTCAGGATCTGATTTGCGCCATTGCCATCGACCGTCAACTCGACAGCGATAAAGGGGGCATCATCGACTTGGATCCGACCCCGCTCGACCGGCGTCACCAGCCAGAAATCCCCGGCGGCATCCCGTTGCAGCACCGAGGCGAACAGTCGCACCAAGGGTTGCCTCGTGATTGGCGAGCCGTGATAGCTCCAGATGCCTTCCCGATCGATGCGCAGCCCGAAATCGCCGCAATCAAGCTCGGGGAAAGCTGGTGTCGTGTCCGTCTTGGTCATCGATTGCCCTCCCGGCTGGCACATGCCACGCTGCATAGGGTTGCTTGGGCATGTGGGTGCCTTGAATGTGCGATGCCACATCGCCACGGTTTCGCCCTGATCATGCGAGCACCTTTACCACCTTGCGCCAGCGTCCGATCGGTCGCCCGCAGCTGACCGTCTTCCTGGGGAGCCGACAGAAGTGACCAAGCCCGATCCAATTGCCCAGCCGCTCGATGACCCGACACACATCGTCGCCGATGTGGAGGCGCTGGGCGCCCGCCTAGCCTTGGTGCGTGAGCGTATCGGCCGGGTCATCTTCGGCCAGCGGGACGCTGTCGATCAAGCGCTGATCACGCTCCTATCGGGTGGCCATACGCTGCTGGTCGGGGTTCCCGGTCTCGCCAAGACAAGGCTGGTCGAGACCTTGGGCACCATCCTCGGCCTCGAGGACAAGCGCATCCAATGCACGCCCGATCTGATGCCCGCCGACATTCTGGGGTCGGAGGTGTTGGAGGAGGGCGAGAGCGGGCGCCGCGCGTTCCGGTTCCTGCCCGGTCCGGTGTTCTGCCAATTGCTGATGGCCGACGAGATCAACCGCGCCAGCCCGCGGACCCAATCCGCTCTGTTGCAGGCGATGCAGGAAGGCCGCGTCTCGATCGCCGGTCAATACCATCCGTTGCCGCGACCCTTTCACGTGCTGGCGACCCAGAACCCGCTGGAGCAGGAGGGGACGTATCCGCTGCCGGAGGCGCAGCTCGACCGCTTTCTGATCCAGATCGAGGTGACCTATCCGGATCTGGAGTCCGAACGCCGCATGCTGGTCGCGACCACCGGCGCCAGCGAGGAGCCGGCGATCGAAACGCTGACCGCGACCGAGCTTAGTGCCGCCCAGCGGCTGGTGCGGCGCATTCCGGTCGGCGAAACCGTGGTCGACGCGATCTTGTCCCTGGTCCGCTCCGGCCGACCGGCGGACAGCCCGGTGGACGAGGTGCGCCGGCACGTCGCCTGGGGCCCGGGGCCGCGCGCCAGCCAGGCGCTGATGCTGGCCAGCCGCGCGCGCGCCGTGCTCGACGGCCGCTTGAGCCCGTCGATCGATGATGTGGTGGCGCTGGCGGGTCCGGTGCTGCGGCATCGCATGGCGCTCAGCTTCGCCGCGCGCGCGGATGGCATCACCATCGACCGGATCGTCGACCGGCTGACCGAACCGTTACGTTAGGCCAGGTCGGATGAGCGGTATGGCGATCGATCCGGCGATCCGGCATCAAGCCGAGGAACTGGCCGGCGGCCTACCGGCCCTGCTGATCGCCGCCGACCGGGTCGCCAGCACGGTCGCCCAGGGCGTCCATGGTCGCCGCAGGGTGGGACAGGGCGATAGTTTCTGGCAGTTCCGGCCCTATGCTCCCGGTGATCCGGTCAGCCGGATCGACTGGCGGGAAACCGCCAAATCCGACCGGGCCTTCGTGCGCGAGACCGAGTGGGAAGCCGCCCAGAGCGTCTGGCTGTGGCACGATCGATCCGCCTCGATGGCCTATCGCTCGACGCGGCAGTTGCCGACCAAACGCGATCGCGCGGTCCTACTGCTGCTTGCCCTGGTGGCGCTGCTGGTGCGTGGCGGCGAGCGGTCGGCTCTGTTGGGAGCCGGCTTGCCGCCGGCATCCGGACGGGCGGTGCTGAACCGGATTGGCCTCTTGTTGCTTCGCCAGGCGGCGGAGACGAAAGGTCATGGGGCGAGCGGCCTGCCCACGGTGACGCCGTTGCCCCGGCATGCCGGTCTGGTGCTGATCGGCGATTTCCTCTCGCCGCTCGACGAAATCCGCGCGGTGGTCGCCGGCTTCGCCGCGTCCGGCGTGCGCGGTCACTTGCTGCAGGTGCTGGATCCCGCCGAGGAGACGCTGCCGTTCGATGGTCGCGTCCGGTTCGAGGGGTTGGAGGACGAGCCGTCGATGCTGGTCAGCCGTGTCGAGACGCTGCGCACCGCCTATATCGACCGGTTGGCCGCCCATCGCGACGGCTTGGCGGCCCTGGCCCGGACCAGCGGGTGGAGCTTCGCCACCCATCGCACCGATCGGGCGCCGCACACAGCACTCCTGGCGCTCCATGCCGTGCTGTCCGGCGATCCGGGACCGTCCGCGCGGCCGCTCATAGCGTCCCAAATCCCGCAGACGGGTCACTAGACGATGCTGGCGCTCGGCTCCCTCGCCTTCACCACACCTTGGCTGCTCGCCGGCCTCGTCGTGCTGCCGGCGTTGTGGTGGTTGCTGCGGGTGACGCCGCCGGCGCCGAAGCTGGTGCGCTTTCCGGCGATCAGCCTGCTGTTTGGCCTGGTCCCGCGTGAGGAGACCCCGGCCAAGACGCCGCTATGGCTCATCCTGCTGCGCATGGTGCTGGCGGCCCTGCTGATCCTGGCGCTGGCCCATCCCTTGTTGAACCCCAGCCAGCATCTGCCGGGCACCGGCCCGCTGGTGCTGGTGGTCGATGACGGCTGGGCCTCGGCACCCCATTGGACCGACCGGCAGGCGCTGTTCGCCGAATTGACCGATCGGGCCGAGCGGGAGGGGCGCCGCGTCCTCGTCCTGCCGACGGCCCCCACGCCGGCGGCCGTGGCGCCACCCGATCTGTTGCGCGCCTCGGATGCGAAGGCGGTGCTGCAAACCTTGCAGCCCAAACCCTGGCCGGTCGACCGGGCGGGCGCGGCGCAGCGGCTCGATGGGCTGAAAGCGGCTGGCATGTCGCTCGACGGGGCGGCGGTGCTGTGGCTCGCCGACGGCATCGATGACGGCGCGGCCGCGGCTTTCGCCGATCGGCTGCGGGCATTCGGCAGCCTGACTTATTACGGCGATGGGGCCAACGGCGCTTCGGGCGAGGCGCTCGCCCATGCGGTGCTGCCGGGTCCTCCCGAGGCGGGTGATCTCACGGTCACCGTGCGCCGCGCCGCGACCGGTGCCACGGCGCCTTTCATCGTGCGGGCGAGCGGCGATGACGGTCGGCTGATCGGCCGCGAGACCGCCTCCTTTGCCGCCGATCGGCGTATGGTCGATGTCGCGATCAAACTGCCGACCGAATTGCGTAACCGCGTTGGCCGGGTCGACATCGAGGGCGAGACCTCGGCCGCCGCCAGCCTGCTGATCGACGAGCAATCGCGCCGCCGGCCGGTCGGCTTGGCATCCAGCGTCCCGGCCGACGCCGCCCAGCCGTTGCTCAGCGATTTCTACTATGTCGATCGGGCATTGCAGCCGTTCGCCGAAGTGCGGCGCGGCACGCCCGCCGAACTGATCAAGCGGTCCTTGAGCCTGCTGGTATTGACCGATGGCGATCCGGGGCCGGCGGCGGATCACGCGGCGATCGTGTCGTGGCTGGAGAGCGGCGGCGTGGTGCTGCGCTTCGCCGGGCCGCGCCTCGCGGCGGCGAGCGACGATCTGATGCCGGTGACCCTGCGGCGGGGCGACCGGACGATCGGCGGCGCCTTGTCCTGGGAGCAGCCGGCGCGGCTGGCCCCCTTCGCGCAGGATTCTCCGTTCGCCGGCCTCGCCATTCCCTCCGATGTCACGGTCGATCGCCAGGTGCTGGCCGAACCGTCGATCGACCTCGCCGGCAAGACCTGGGCGCGGTTGACCGACGGTACGCCGCTGGTCACCGCCGAACATCGCGGCAAGGGCTGGCTGATCCTGATCCACACCACGGCCAACACGGCATGGACCAACCTGCCGCTCAGCGGGTTGTTCGTCGACATGCTGCGCCGGGTCGTCCAGCTGGGCCAAGGCGTCGGCGGCGCCGGCGATCAGGCCTTGCCGGCGTTCCAAGTGATGGATGGGTTCGGCCGACTGGGTACGCCGCCGGCCACGGTGCAGCCGGTACCGGCGGGCGGCTGGGCCACGGCGGTGGCCGATCCGACTCATCCCCCCGGCTTTTACGGCACCGAGGAGGTGCATCGCGCGCTCAATCTCGGCCCCTCGCTGAAGCGGCTGGAGCCGATCGGCGCGCTGCCGCCTTCCGTCGGCCGGCTCGCCTATCAGCGCGCGCCGGAGGTCGATCTGCGGCCGAGCCTGCTCGGTGGAGCCGCCCTGCTGGGGATCCTCGATATCCTGATCGCCTATGCGCTGAGCGGGCTGCTACCCCGGCGGGACACTCGGACGGCGACGCGTGCCGCGCTTGGCGCCGCTCTGCTGCTGCTCGCCGGCGGCACCGTCGCCCATGCGCAAGCGCTCTCTCAAGCCCCAATGCTCTCTCAAGCCCCTGTGCCGAAACAAGTGCAGGCGCTCGGCACGGCGAACCTGTCGGATGTGGATCGCTTCGCGCTGGAGGCGACCGGCGAGACGCGGCTCGCCTATGTGCGTACCGGCCTGCCCGATATCGACGAGACGAGTCGTGCCGGTCTGCTCGGCCTCGGCGGCGTGCTCAGCCGGCGCACCGCCATCGATACCGGCGATCCGATGGAGGTCGATGTCGAACATGACGAGCTGATCTTCTTTCCGTTGTTGTATTGGCCAGTCGTTCCCGGAGCTTCGCCGCTGTCGCCCACGGCGGTCGACCGGGTGAATCGGTATCTCGGCAGTGGGGGCACCATCCTGTTCGATACGCGCGACCAGGCGGAGGCCACACCGGGCGGCTTCGGCTCCGCCGACGCCTCGGCGCAGCGGATGGCGGGTTTGTTCGCCGGCTTGAAGATCCCGCCGCTGGTGCCGGTCCCGCCGGAGCATGTGCTGACCAAATCCTTTTACCTGATGCAGGATTTTCCGGGCCGCTGGGTCGGTGGCACGGTCTGGGTCGAACCGACGCAGGATCGGGTCAATGACGGCGTGTCGACCGTCATCATGGGCTCGAATGATTGGGCGGGCGCCTGGGCGGTCGACGCTCAGGGCCGGCCGACCTTGCCGGTGATCCCCGGCGGCGAGCCGCAGCGCGAGCAAGCCTATCGCTTCGGGGTCAATGTCGTGATGTATGCGCTCACCGGCAACTACAAGGCAGACCAGGTGCACGTCCCGGCGATTCTCGAGCGGCTCGGCCAATGAACGGTCTATCGATCGCGACGGCACCGCTGCTGCCTTGGTGGGCGATCGCCGGAATTGGCGGCCTGGCACTGGTCATCCTGGCGTTCGGGTTATGGCGCCGGGCCAGGGGCGTCTGGTGGCGCGGCCTCGCCATGGCGATCGTGCTGGTGGCGATCGCCGATCCGTCGCTGGTCGAGGAACAGCGGCAACCGCAAAAGGACGTGGCGGTGATCGTCGCGGATACGTCGCTCAGCCAGCACGTCGGCGACCGGCAAGCGGTGACGGCGGCGGCCGTCAAGCGGTTGACCGATCAACTCGGGGCCTATGCCGATCTCGATGTCCGGGTGATCGATGCCGGTGCTCAGCCGCCCGGCGCCATCGACGACCGGGGTACCGAGCTGTTCGGCCCGCTCGGCCGCGCGCTCGCCGAGATCCCGCCGCAGCGGTTGGCCGGCGTGGCGCTGGTCACCGATGGCCAGGTACATGACACGCCGACGGCGGAGCAGCTGGGCATCACCGCGCCGCTGCATGTCGTGTTGAGCGGCAAGCATGGCGAGCGGGATCGTCGCCTGTTGATCGAGCAGGCGCCGTCTTTCGGCATCGTCGGCAAGGAGCTGGACCTCACCCTGAAGGTCGAGGATCTGGGCGGCGATCATAAGGGGCCGGCCGGTACCGCCAAGGTGACGATCCGGCGCGATGGCGGCGAGCCGCGGGTGATCGACGTGCCGATCGGTCAGGATACCCATGTGCCGGTGACGCTCGATCATGGCGGCCCCACCGTGTTCGAGATGTCGGTCGAGCCGGGTCCCTATGTCCTGACGCCGGACAACAAGCGGGCGGCGATCGTCGTCAACGGCGTGCGCGACCGGCTCAAAGTGCTGCTGGTCTCCGGCGAGCCGCATGCCGGCGAGCGGACCTGGCGCAACATTCTGAAGGCCGATCCGTCGGTCGATCTGGTGCACTTCACCATTCTGCGGCCGCCGGAGAAACAGGACGGTACGCCGATCCGCGAATTGTCGCTGATCGCCTTTCCGATCCGCGAGTTGTTCGATGTGAAGCTCGACGAGTTCGACCTCATCATCTTCGACCGCTACAACCGGCGCGGTGTGCTGCCGCAGACCTATTTCGACAATATCGCCCGTTTCGTGCGTAAGGGCGGCGCTCTGCTGGAGGCCGCCGGCCCGAGCTTCGGCACGGCGATGACGCTGTACCGCACACCGCTCGGCAGCGTGCTGCCGGCGGAGCCGACCGGCCAAGTGTTCGAGGCGCCGTTCAAGCCCAAGGTGACCGCGCTGGGCGACCGGCATCCGGTCACCGCCGACCTGCCCGGCGGGACGGCTGATCCCACGGCCGAGCCGAGCTGGGGCCGCTGGTTCCGCACGGTCGAGGCGGATCCGCATAAGGGCAACACCGTGATGAGCGGCTATAACGGGGCGCCGCTCCTGGTGCTCGACCGGGTCGGCGAGGGCCGGGTCGCCCAGCTGCTGTCCGATGAGATGTGGTTGTGGACGCGTGGTTTCGAGGGCGGCGGCCCGCAGGCTGAGCTGCTGCGCCGGCTGGTCTATTGGCTGATGAAGGAGCCGGATCTCGAGGAAAACGACCTGCGCGGTTCGGTTGATGGCGATCGGCTGACGATCACCCGACATTCGCTGCAGGCTGGCGGCCCGCCGGTCCAGCTGACCCGGCCGAACGGGCGGACCGAGACCGTGCCGCTCGCCGAGGCCGGCGGCGGGCGCGAGGTCGCGGTCGTGCCGGTCACCGATAGCGGGCTCTATCGGATCACCGACGGCACGCGCACGGCACTCGCCGCCGCGGGGGCGCTGAACCCGTTGGAGCTGTCGGATGTCCGGACTACCGACGAGAAGCTGGCGCCGCTGGTCAAGGCGACCGGCGGTGGTATCGTCTGGGCAGGCGAAGGTACCTTGCCGGATGCGCGTCGCGTGCGGCCGGATCGCGATGCCGCCGGGCGTGGCTGGATCGGCTTTCGGGCGAATGGCGATTACACGGTGACCGGCGTCAAAGAGGTGCCGCTGCTGCCCGGCTGGGTGGCCCTGTTGGTGGCGCTGGGCGCCTTGCTGTTGGCCTGGCGCCGGGAGGGCCGCTGATGGGCATGTTGGTCGATGGCGCCTGGCAGGATGTCGATCGACGCCCGAATGCCGAACGGGCCGGCACCTTCAAACGCGCCCAATCGGTCTTTCGCGACCAGATTACCGCCGATGGCAGCGGCGGCTTTCCCGCAACGGTCGGCCGCTATCACCTTTACGTCTCGCTTGCCTGCCCCTGGGCGCACCGCACGATCATCCTGCGCCGTCTGAAAGGATTGGAGGCGGTCATTTCGATGAGCGTGGTCGATCCGCTGATGCTGGAGCATGGCTGGACCTTCGGCGAGGCACCCGATCCGGTCACCGGCAAGCGCTATCTGCACGAGGTCTATACCTTGGCCAAGCCCGATTATACTGGGCGCGTGACGGTGCCGGTGCTGTGGGACAAACAGCGCCGGACCATCGTTAACAACGAATCGGCGGAGATCATCCGCATGCTCAACCGGGCGTTCGACGCCTTCACCGATGTGCGGACGGATTATTACCCCGCCGATCTCGCCGGGGAGATCGATGCGCTCAACGCCTGGGTCTATGAGACGGTCAATAACGGCGTCTATCGGGCCGGTTTCGCGACGGTGCAAGCGGATTACGAGACGGCGGTCCGCGCGCTGTTTGACAGTCTCGACCGGTTGGAGTGGCTGCTGACCGAGCGCCGCTACCTGATGGGAGACCGGCCGACCGAGGCCGATTGGCGGCTGTTTCCGACGCTGGTGCGGTTCGACGCGGTCTATCACGGCCACTTCAAGTGCAACCTGCGGCAGCTCCGAGATTATCCGCGGCTATCGGCTTATCTGCGGGAACTCTATCAGATGCCGGGCATCGCCGAGACGGTCAGTCTCGACCATATCAAGCGGCACTACTACATCAGCCAGCGCGCCATCAACCCGTCGCAGATCGTGCCGCTCGGCCCGCCGCTCGATTTCTCGGCGCCGCCTGGCCGCACTGCGGTGGGTGCCGCATGATGCGGACGGAGGACAGCCCGATGCTCGCGCGGCCCTCGGCGCTGGGCGCCTGGTGGGGGCTGCCGATCTGGCTGGCGCTATCGGCCCTGGCCGGCGGCATCGCCTCTGCGGTGACCGTGCCGCAGATTCCGGGCTGGTATGCCGGGCTGGTCAAACCCAGTTTCACCCCGCCGGACTGGGTATTCGGCCCGGTTTGGACCGCCCTTTACGTCATGATGGCGCTCGCCGTCTGGCTGGTTTGCCGGGTCCCCCTATCGGCCGGCGGTGCCGCGCGGGGCATGGCGGTGGCGCTCTATCTGGTGCAGCTCGCCTTGAATTGCCTGTGGTCGATCCTGTTCTTCAAGCTGCATCAGATAGAGGCGGCGGCGATCGACATCACCCTTTTGCTGGTCGCGGTGGCGGCGACGGCCCTGGCGTTCTACCCGCTTCATCGGCTATCCGGATGGCTCCTGATGCCCTATCTGATATGGGTCGGCTATGCGGGCGGGCTCAGTTGGTCGATCTGGGCGACCAATCCGTAGCGACAGCTTTTTTCGTTTTTTGCAGGGCCTGATATCGATGCGCTTGCGCATGCTCTACGGCACGGTGATCCTCTTGGTCGGCCTGCTGATCTACGCGTTGGTCGTCATGGTGCTGGCGGCGACCATTTTACCGGCCCATTGGGCGGTCCAGGTACCGTTCTATACGGTCGCCGGCATCGCCTGGATCTTTCCCGCGGCACGGGTCACGCGCTGGATGCAGGACATTCCGCCTTGGCGCGGCTCCGGTCCGGAATAGGCTGAATCGACAGGCCGTCCGGCGGTCGCGGGGACGCCCCCGGGACCGCCGATATCGCTGTGTCGCTTAGAGCAACATGATTTTAGGTTGAACCACCTCGTTCAATCTAAAATCATGAAATTGCTCGACAAACAAAGCTAGAGCACGATGCGTTAAAATGCATCGTGCTCTAAATCCGTGCCGACATCGGTGTCGCGGCGGCACCTTCGGCGCGGATGCGGACCGTCATCATGAACAGCCCGGCCAGCAGCAGCGAGGCTGCCAGCAGGAACGCGGTGGTGAAGAAATCGCCGCTCTTGTCCTGCAAGTAGCCTGCGAGATAAGGCCCGAGATAGCCGCCGAGATTGCCCAGCGCGTTGATGAAGCCCATGGCCCCGCCGACGACCGCCGCCGGCATGGCACGCGACGCCGCCGCCCAGAACGGCCCGTCATAGGCAAGCGCCCCGCCCATCGCCAGGCATAGGAAGGCGATCGACAGGATCTGCGATGTCGATCCGACCATGACGGAAAGCACCAGGCTGCACGCCGCGACGGCCATGGGGATCAGCACATGCCGGGGATATTTGCCCGATTTATCCGCGGCCGAACCGTTCAGCCACATGCACGCGATGGCGGTGATATAGGGCAGGGCCGAGATCACGCCGACCAAGCCGAAGCCCTGGTTCGTCAGGTTCTTGACGACGGTCGGCAGCCATAGGTTAAGGCCGTAGAACCCGACCTGGACCAGAAAGTAGACGATGACCAGCTGCCAAACCACGCCGGACGAAAAGATGTCGACGAAACGCACGGGGGCCGGTTCGGTCAATTTATCTCGGGCGATCGTGCTCTCGATGTAGTGCAGTTCCTCAGGCGTCACCCACGAGGCTTCGGACGGCCGGTCCTTGACGAACAGCCACCAGATCGGCGTCGCGATTACGAAGGGCAGCAGGCCTTCGATGATGAACAGGGTGCGCCACGAGGTCTCGCTGACGATGAAGCCGGAGATCGGCTGGGTAATGATCGATGCGATCGCTAGGTTGGCCATCCAGAAGCTATAGGCGCGCGCCCGCTCCTGCACCGGAAACCAGTGGCTGAGCAGCACCAGCGTCGCCGGCCAAACGCCGCCCTCGGCGACACCGAGGAAGAACCGCACGACAATCAACTGATTGAAGCTCTGCACCAGGCCGCAGGCGACCGCGCAGACGCCCCAGACCAGGATCATGATGCCGATGAATTTCTTGGCGCTCCAGCGTTCCGCCAAATAGCCGCCGGGGATCTGCAGCAAGACATAGCCGACGAAGAAGATCCCAGCGGCCAGACCCTGCTGTTCCTTGGTGACGCCGAAATCCTGGCCGATGCCGGCGAAGGCATAGCTGATATTCGTGCGATCCATGAACGAGATGACATAGATGATCATCGCGATTGGGATCAGCCTGACCCATCGCGCATTGCCGGCCGGCATTACCGGAGCCGTGGAGTGCTGTTCGCCCATTTATTTCCCCCCGGGATCGAGGCCGTCGCCAGGGCGATGACGGCCTTTCTTTCATTATTGCCGTAGCGTGAGATAACCCCCATCGTTGTGGGGGCGTGTCGTGGATCTCGGCCGGCTTTTTAACGTGGCCTAACAATGCGGATCCGACGTTCTCTCCGCAAGGCTTAATGGGGCGGCGCCTGGGTGTCGGCGGCGACCAGTCCGTGCTTCGGCGTCGTCGCGGCGGGTGGCAGCCATTGCCGAAGGGCGTTCCAGGTCTCGTCGGCTGCGATACGCAGTTCGGCGAGGATCGCGGCCACGGTTGCCGGCTGGCTCTCCAGGCATGCCGTCTCGAGGCGCTGAGCGATGCTGCTGAGGCGCTTGGCGCCCAGCGTGCCGGAGCTGCCTTTGAGATCATGCGCCAAATGCGCGAAGCTGGCCAAGGTGTCGGCGCTAGGCTCGGCACTGGATATTGGGTCGAACTTCGCGATGTGCTGGCGTCCCCACTCCACATAATCGGCGACGATGGTGTCGAATTTGGCGCTCGGCATGATCGCTCGCAAATCCTCGATGACGGTCATGTCTAGGATCGGCGGGATATCGGGCACCGGCGGCGGGCTGGCCGCCGCCACGCCGTCTTCCGCCAGCGAGCAATCCTTGCCGATCCAGTCCGCCACCATGCGTAAGAGCAGCACGGCGTCGAGGGGTTTCGACAGATAGTCGTTCATGCCCGCGCGCAGATAGCTTTCGCGATCACCCGCCATGGCGTTGGCCGTCAACGCCAGGATCGGCATCGTGCCGCGGCCATCGGCGAGGCCGCGGATCGCTCTGGTCGCCTGCACGCCGTCGGCGTGCGGCATCTGCACGTCCATCAAGATCAAATCATAAGCGCCTGCCCGCACCGCCTCGATCGCCAGCAGGCCGTCATTCGCGGTATCGACCCTATAGCCGGCACTCTTCAGCAGGGTGGTGACCAGCAGGCGGTTGATTTCGTTGTCCTCGGCCACCAACACGTGTTTCCCGCGAGGGCTAGGGTCGGTCTCGACGGGCGATACCGGCTTGGCCGCCGCCGCGCTTTCCGTGTCATGCCGCCCGGTGGTTTTGCTGAGTTGGGCTTTGTTTGGCTGGCTCGCTTCCGTGGATTGTGGGGCGAGCAGCCGCGCCAGGCAGGCCGTCAGGTCCCGATGTCGGATGGGCTTGGTCAGTTGGGCGGCGAAGGCGGCCCGGATCGTGGGATCGGTTCGATCCGGGAGGCCCAGGGCGGTCATCAGAACCAGTCGGGGCGGGCGTAGAGCGGCATGCCGAACCATGTCCAGGATCGCCGGTGCGCTGAGGCCTGGAACCGAAGGGTCGACCAGCAGCACCTCGAACGGACATCCTGAAGCGTCCGCCTGCCGCAGGGCTGCCACCGCCATGGCGGCGGTACCGACGGCATCCACCAGCATTCCGTCGGCGTCGAGTTGGCGCCTTAAGATTTGGCGATTGGCCTCGATCTCATCGACAACGAGCGCACGGCGGCCCGCCAGGGCAGCCTCGGATCGACCGTCCGCCGGTTGCCGTGCCATCGCGACGCGCGGCAAGGTGAGTTCGATCCAGAAGACACTGCCGTCGCCCAGGTCGCTTTCGACACCGATCTTGCCGCCCATCAACTCGATAAGCTGCTTCGAGATGGTGAGGCCGAGACCGGTGCCCCCGAACCGGCGGGTGATCGAGCCATCCGCCTGTTGGAACTTCTGGAACAGCTTTTCCCGGGCTGTATCCGCGAGACCGATGCCGGTATCTCGCACATCGAGACGGATCTTGGTCGTGGCATCCGCCATAGACTGTCCGCTGACCTCGATGGCGACGAAGCCGTGATCGGTGAATTTCACCGCATTCGACAGCAGGTTCAGCAGGACCTGGCGAAGGCGGGCGGAATCGCCGAGCAGCGTGTGGCGCGCGGCGGGGGCGACATAGGCGGTGAGTGTCAGCGCCTTTTGGTGGGCCTTTGGCGCCAGCAGTTCGATCGCCTCGTCGACCACGTCCTCCATGCTGAAATCGAGCGTTTCGAGCTCGATCTTGCCGGCCTCCAGCTTGGACAGATCCAGGATATCATTGATGATGGCCAGCAAGGCTTCGGCGGATAGGCGGACGGCTTCGGCGTATTTCTGCTGGTCGGTATTGAGGCCGCTGTTCAGCAGCAATCCGTTCATGCCGAGAATGCCGTTCATCGGCGTCCGGATCTCGTGGCTCATATTGGCCAGGAATTCGGATTTCGCCTGGCTGGCCGCCTCGGCCTCGCGTCGGGCGCGTTCCAGCTGTTCCTCGATCGCCCGCTGCCGGCTGACATCGCGCAGCACCGACACATATTCCACCAACTCGCCGCTGGCGTTGTGAATGACGCTGTTGCGGGCCTCCAGCCAGACTATCGTGCCGTCCTTGCGTACCGCCCGGGCGGTAACGAACGGCGGTATCTCTTTCCCGGCGAGCAGCGCCCGGTAGGCCGACGCCACATTGGCTCGATCCTCGGGATGGGCGAAGTTGATTTGACGATCGCCGAGCAGTTCCTCCGGTTCATAGCCGAGGATCTCGCGAGACGCCGCGGAGACGTATTGGCGGCGCCCGTTCCGATCGACCCGGATGATCAGGTCGCTGACGCTGTCCGCCATCGCCCGGTGACGCGCCTCGCTGTCGCGCATCGCTTGTTCGGCATTATGGCGGTCGGTGATGTCTCGTACGGCGCTCACCCGGGCGACGGGTTCGCCCGAGACGGGGTCGCGCAGCAATCGGAACTTGGTTTCGACCCAGACCCAATGACCCTGCTTGTGGCGCAACCGATAGGTGTGGGACGTCGTCTCAACCTGGCCTGCCACCAATGCGCTTATGATTTTTTTTTGCTCCGGCATATCGTCGGGATGCGTGAGACCGAAGCTCGGCAGGCCGATCAGCTCCTCGGGTCGGTAGCCGAGCATCTCCATCGAGGCGGGCGACACGTATTGCCGCAGCCCTGAAAGATCCGTCCGTAGGATCACATCGGCCGAGGCATCCGTCAGCACCCGATAGGTGTCGGCCATTTCCCGGACGGACTTTTCCGCCTCTTGCCGTTGCCTGATCTGAGCCGTGAGACGCAGGCCCAAGAGCCCGATGACCGTGGCGAGAATCGCGACCCGGATCAATTCGCGAATCGAAGCATCGATCCATTGGGCGAGCACCTCGCTTTTCGACAATGCGACAAAGGCGATTAACCCATACCGATCGACCACATGATAGCTGACGAGGCGCGTGATCCCGTCGATGCCGGAGTGCCCCTCGAAGCTGCCGACCGACCGTCGAGGCGATCCTTCGGCAAATGCCGGATCGCTGGGGAAACTGGTCCCGGCACCCCCTTCGCCAAACGGCCGATGGACCATAAGCAGGCCATCCGACCGGGTGAGGGAGATGGCGCCCTCTCTACCGATGTCGAAGGTCATATAATAACGCTGGAAATAATCCACATCGACGACCGCCGCCACGACGCCGGCGAAACTGCCATCCGCATGGTCGAAGCGGCGCGAGATCGGTATCACTGCGTGATCGGGCGATCGGCCGCTGATGGGCGTTCCGACATGCACCCCGCGATCCGCGCTGAGTTTGTGCAGCTGAAAGTATTGACCATCGGCATTGTTGCTGGGGTCGATCAACGCGTCGACCGAACTGGCAAGCAGGTCGCCCGTTTCATCATAGATGAACAGGCCGCTCAGCATGGGAAGGGCGCGGATTCGCTTCACCAGCAGCTCGCTCAGCCGTGCCCGCTGCAGTGGACCGGCGCCGTCGACTTCCAACCGTTCGACCAACTCGAGCAGGATAGTGTCGGCGGTTTGCACCGTATCCTCGGCGTGTTGAGCGATCGAACGAGCGAGATTGGTTGCGTCGCCTTGGCTCTCCGCGATCGCCGCGGCGCGGGCCCGGAAATTATGGAGGATTTCGGCGCCTATCAGGCTGAAACACGCCAGCAAGACGAAAGTTGTCGCGCTCGCGCGAAGCGACAGCCGCTTTGGGGGCGGCCATCGAAAGCCGTTCAAAAGAGTCGGTCGAAGGTTCATCGGAATCCGGCGCCCGCCGGCAGCAGCGGCGCCGGCATTCAAGTCACCGTCAATGGTGCCGGTAATAGATTAACGGACCGTGGCGAGCGGACCTCGGCGCCGCCGGCCGATCACGGAGCCCGCGGGTTTAGGCCGATTGACGGGGCGTGTTGCGGAAGCGGACCGTCGTGTCGCCTCTAAAATGATGCGTACCAACATGGGTAAGACGGCTGCTCAGGTCGAGCCAAACCTCACCGCCGATATCTCGCCAGCGGCGGCAGAACGCATAATCCTCGCTCAAATATTCACCAGTCTCGCTATCGATCATGCAATCAAACAGCGCATAGTTGTTTTCGCTCGTCTGATGCGCGCGGGGGAAAACATGGATCGAGCGGAATTTTTGCTCTGGATAGGCGGCGATCATTTTTTCCACAGCGCCGCGTTTGATCAATTGGAAGCCGCCGCCGGCATAGGTGGCCGTCGCGAATCCAGCCTCCTCGCGCGCCTCCGGCCCGGTGCAAAGCGTCCCGACATAAGATAAGGCTGCTTGCTGAAACAGCTCGTCATTCGATTTCATGCGATGCGCCACCAGCTCCCAATCGACCGCCTTGATCGGATAGAACGCCGCGACGAAATCCCGATCGAAGGATAGCAGTCGCTGCACCTGCTCAGGTTCGAAGCCGATATCGGCATCGATGAACAACAAGTGCGTCGCGGTTTCGTGATCGAGGAAGTGCGAAAGGATGGTGCTGCGCGACCGGGTGATCAGCGCATCCTCGCCCAGCAGGGCGAGCGTCAATTCGATGCCTTGGGTCGAGGCGTAGCGCATCAACTTGATGACCGACAGCATATAGGTTTGGTTGACGAGGCCGCCGAAGCACGGCGTTCCGATAAAAAGTGACGGCGTCGTCATAAACAAACCTCGAGTTCTCACTTAAACTGCCGACAATAGCGTAAGTTCGTCCCCGTCCAAGGAATACTCGGTTGCGTCGTCGTAACACCGTTCGCCCGAAGGTTTCGCCCGCGCGCGCTCCTCATCGTTGACAGCGCAGGCTCAGCCGTGGAATTGTCAATTGGCCTGACCACTTGGCCAAGGATCGGCTTCCCATCACGATGTGTAAGACCATTTCCTTCGCTCTTGCCAACGTCGCCGCGGCGCTCGTCGGCCGCTGTTAGCGCCCGCGCCTTGCCTATCACCCGGATCGAGCCGCAGCGCCTCTATCGGCAGATCGCCGACCAGATCAGCGACCTCATAGCCAGCGGCGAGTTTCCGCAGGGTAGTCGCTTGCCGTCCGAGCGTCGGCTGGCGGTGCAACTCGGTGTCAGCCGACCGAGCCTGCGTGAGGCGATGATCGCCTTGGAGATCGCCGGTGCCGTCACCGTCCAGACCGGTTCCGGGATCTATGTCCGGGCGGTGGCACCGCTGGCCGCCGATCCGGGGCCGGGGCCGCTCGAAGTGTTCGCCGCGCGCCGGCTGATCGAGGCCGAAGTCGCCGCCCTTGCTGCGAAGACGGCACTGCCGGCCGATCTCGATCAGCTTGACCGAGGTATCGCCCAGATGCGCAGCGAGAGCAGCCACACGCTCACCCATGAGGATGGTGATCGGGTTTTCCATTTGGCGCTGGCCGAGGCGACGCATAATTCCGCCTTGGTTCTGGTGGTGCAGACCCTGTGGGATTTGGTCAGCAGTCCGATGTGGATCAAATTGCGCGAGCGCATGCGCAACGCGGCGCTGCGCCCGCGACTGATCGACGACCATGTGGCGATCCGCGACGCGGTCGCGGCCGGCGATGCGCCGGCCGCGCGCCGAGCGATGATTTATCATTTGCGAGAATCCGAACAGGCATTGACCGATGTCTGGCGGGCCGGCCAATCGACGCCGGGCACCTTAGTATCCGGTGTCATCACCACGTCGAAACGACAAAGGGGAGGAAGATGACGGCGCCTTTGACCTTGCATGCCGACCGGCTGCTGCCGAGCGATCCCGGGACGCGGGCGATCGCCCGGCGTCTCTATCAAACGGTGCGGGATCTGCCGATCGTCAGCCCGCACGGTCATACCGATCCGCGCTGGTTCTCGCGGAACGAGCCGTTTCCGAACCCGTCGGCGTTGTTCATCACGCCCGATCACTACGTCTTTCGGATGCTGTACAGTCAAGGTATCCCGCATGAGGCGCTGGGCATCCCCCGCGTCGATGGCGGTCCGACCGAGACCGATCCGCGCAAGATCTGGCGGCTGTTCGCGTCGAACTTCCATTTGTTCCGCGGCACGCCGACCCGCATGTGGCTCGACCACGCGTTCCACGAGACTTTCGGTATTCGCGAGCGGCTGACCGCCGACAGCGCCGATCGGATTTACGATCGCATCGACGAGTGTCTGACGCAGGACGCGTTCCGGCCACGCGCGCTCTACGAGAGCTTCGGGATCGAGGTCATCGCCACGACCGAATCGCCGCTTGATCCGCTGGCGGCGCATCAGGCGCTGCGCGACGATCCCTGGACCGGTCGCGTCATCACGGCGTTTCGCCCGGATCCGGTGGTCGATCCGGAATTCCCCGATTTTCACGGCAACCTCGACGAGCTGGCCCGCATCACCGGCCGCGACACGACACGCTGGCCGGAATATCTGGCCGCCCTGGCAGATCGTCGGCAGTTCTTCAAATCGATGGGCGCCACCTCGACGGATCATGGTCATCCCACGGCGGTGACCTCGGATCTGTCGCCGCGTATCGCCGCCGAGCTGTTCGAGAAAGTGGTGAGCGGCGATTTCAGCGCCCACGACGCCGAATTGTTTCGCGGCCAGGTCCTGACCGAAATGGCGCGGATGAGCTTGGAGGATGGTCTGGTCATGCAGATCCATCCGGGCTCCTGCCGCGGTCACAATCCGTCGGTAATGGCGCGGTTCGGGCGTGACAAGGGGGCCGACATCCCGACCGCCACGGAATACGTCCGGGCGTTGAAGCCGCTGCTCGACAAGTTCGGCAACGATCCGGCGCTCACGCTCATTTTGTTCACCCTGGACGAAACCAGCTATTCGCGGGAGCTGGCTCCACTCGCCGGGCATTATCCCGCCTTGCGGCTCGGGCCGGCTTGGTGGTTCTACGACGCGCCGGAGGGCATGCTGCGCTATCGCGAGACGGTAACGGAGACCGCCGGGTTCTACAACACGGTGGGCTTCAACGACGATACGAGGGCGTTCCTGTCCATCCCGGCGCGCCACGATGTCGCCCGGCGGATCGATTGCGCCTATCTGTCGCGGCTGGTGGCGGAGCATCGGCTGGACGAGGACGAGGCGTTTGAGGTGGCGCGGGACCTCGCCTATACCCTGGCCAAGCGGACCTACAAGCTGTGAGCCCCCTGCCGATGTTGGGCCTCGACAGGCTGGCCGGGCTGCCGGCGTCGGTGGCGCGGCCGGGCTACGATCCCGCGCGCCTGCCGATTGGCGTCGTCCATTTGGGCATCGGCGCGTTCCACCGGGCGCATCAGGCTTGGTATCTCGACCAGCTTGCCGCCGGACCGCCGCGCGACGGCGAACCGACCGCCTGGGGGATCTCGGGTGTCAGCCTGCGGCGGCCTGACGTGCGCGATCGTCTGGTACCGCAGGGCGGTCTCTACACGGTGATCGAGCGCGACGGGGCGGCCCGCCGGTTCCGCGTGATCGGCACGGTGCGCGAGGTGCTGGTAGCGCCGGAGGATCCGGCCGCCGTGCTGGCGCGGCTGGTCGATCCGGCGACCCGGCTGATCACCCTCACCATCACCGAGAAAGGCTATTGTCTCGATCCGGCGACCCGCCGCCTGGACACGCAGCATCCCGTCATTCTGGCGGACGGTGCCGAGCCGGGTCGACCGGTCGGCGCCATCGGCTATCTGGTCGAGGCGCTGCGCCGTATCCGGGAAGCGGGTACGCCACCGCCGACCATCCTGCCCTGCGACAACCTGCCTTCGAATGGCCAGGCCGTGCGCCAGGCGCTGATCGACGCGGCGGCGATCCGCGACCCGGCTCTCGCGCGCTGGATCGACGATGCCGTCCGCGTACCGTCCTGCATGATTGACCGCATCGTGCCGGCCGCGACCGAGGCGGATCTGGCCGAGGCGGCCGAGGCACTCGGTTTGGACGACCGGGCGGCGGTGGCCACCGAACCGTTCACCCAATGGGTGATCGAGGATCTCGGCTGCCCGATGCTGACCGCTCTCGGGCGGGTCGGTGCCGAACTGGTCGATGATGTGGCACCCCATGAGCGGATGAAGCTCAGGCTGTTGAACGGTGCTCATTCGGCGATCGCCTATCTGGGGCTGCTGGCCGGCCATGAATATGTGTTCCAGGCGTTCGGTGATCCGGCGATCCGGCATTTCGTCACGACAATGCAGGCTGAAGAGCTGGCGCCGACGGTCGGGCATTTCTCGGAGATGGCGCTGGCGGATTATGCGGCGGCGCTTGCCCTCCGGTTCGACAACACGGCGATCCTGCATAAGACGGCGCAGATCGCCATGGACGGCTCGCAAAAACTGCCGCAGCGGCTGTTGGCGCCGATATCCGAGCGGCTGGAGCAGGGCGGCGCGACCGGGCGCATGACCCTGGCGGTAGCGGCCTGGATCCGTCATCTCGGCGGGATCGGCGATGACGGAGCGCCGATCCCTGTGAACGACCCCTTGGCGGCACACCTCCGGGGATTGGCCCGGCCCGACCGGCCGGCCGATGCGATCGTGTCGAGCATGCTGGCGGTCGAGACCGTGTTTCCGGCGGTACTGCGTCAAAGCGCGGCGTTCCGGCGGGACCTCACCGATGCCTTGCAACGGCTGGCCGAACGGGGCGTCGCCGGCGCTCTGGCCCAGTGAGGCCCGAACAAGCTTGAAAGCCTACCAGCAACAAAGACGGATGACCCCGGTCGGGGGCTAGGGACGGGAGACGATGATGGCGGACGGCAATTTCGAGGAGCTTCGGCTGGAGAATGTCAGCCGGCGGTTCGGTGGCGTGACGGCGCTCGATGCGCTTAGCCTCACCATCAAGCGCGGTGAGTTCATCGCCCTGCTGGGTCCCTCGGGCTGTGGCAAGTCGACCGCGCTGAATTGCCTGGCGGGGCTGCTGCCCCTGACCGGCGGCGGCATCTGGCTCGATGACCGGCGGATCGATGTGCTGCGGCCGGAAGATCGCGGCTTCGGCATGGTGTTTCAGAACTACGCGCTGTTCCCGCATATGACCGTGCGCCGCAATATCGGTTTCGGACTGGCGATGCGCCGGACCCCGAAGGTGGAGATGCACAACCGAGTCGAGGCGGCCTTGCGGTTGGTGCAATTGACCGCCCATGCCGACAAGCTGCCGGGCCAATTGTCCGGCGGTCAGCAGCAGCGGGTCGCGATCGCCCGCGCGATCGTCGTTCAGCCGCCGCTGGTGCTGATGGACGAACCGTTGTCCAATCTCGATGCCAAGCTTCGGCTGGAAATGCGCACGGAGATCCGACGCATCCACCGCGAACTGGGCCGCTCCACCATCTATGTGACCCATGATCAGGACGAGGCGCTGTCGCTGGCCGACCGCATCGTCGTTCTGAAGGACGGGGTGACCCAGCAGATCGGCGTGCCGGAGGATCTCTACGCGCGGCCGGCCAATATCGAGGTCGCCAAATTCATGGGCTACCAGACATTGCTGGAACTGCCGGTGCTGAGCGCCGGTCCGGAGGGCGGGGTTCGCCTCGGCACCGAGGGCAGCTCGCTCGACGGCATCGGCCCCGCCACGGCCGATGGAATAACGGTGGGCGGCATGGCGGTGGTGACGATTCGGCCCGAAGACCTGATCCCCGGCGATATGCGATCGAACGGCATCGATGTGGTGGCCACGGCGGTCGAATATTGCGGTCGCGAGTTCATCGTCGAGGGGCGCACCCGCAACGACGATCCGGTGCATTTCCGCAGTGCCACACGGGTGTCGCTCAGCGAGAAGATCCGCCTCGGCGTCGCGGCCGAGCGGGTCCGGGTCTTCCCGCTCGATCGGCCGAGTGGCGCTCCGCCGGTGGCACCGTCCCGCCTCGCCGCCGAGGTGCCGGCATGACCGCCGCATCCGAAACGCGTGGTGGTCGAAGCGCATTCGGTGCCGATATCGCCGCTTCGCCCGGCAGTTGGCTCGCGGCGATGGGCTGGGATCGTACCGCGCTTCTGGTCATCCCGGCGGTGGTTCTGGTCCTTGCCTTGTTCGTCTATCCGTTCGGCTATGGCCTGGTGCTGTCGTTCGAGCCGATGCAGGGCGGTGTCCTGGAGAATTACGCCAACTTCTTCACCAAGGCCGCCTTGTACCAGACGATCGCTACCACCCTGTGGCTCGCTCTGCCGGCGACCTTGGTGAATGTTTTCATCGCCCTGCCGATCGCGTTCCAGCTCCGCCGCAAATCGGCCTACCAGCGGATCTTCACGACCATCCTGGTGATCCCGATCACGCTCGGCACCGTCCTGGTGGCCGAAGGCATGCTGACCTATCTGGGGCCGCAGGGCTGGTTCAATCGGGTGCTGATGAATCTACATCTGATCGAGGTACCGGTACGGTTGACCCATAACTATTGGGGCGTCCTGCTGTCGCTGGTGATCACCGGCTTCCCCTTTGCCTTTCTGCTGATCCTCAGCTACATCACCGGTATCGATCCGGTCCTGGCGCAGGCGGCGTCCACTCTTGGCGCCCGGCCCGGGGCACAGTTCCGCCATATCTACCTGCCTCTGCTGGTGCCGGGCCTTGCTATCTGCTTCTGCCTCAGCTTCGTGCAGGCGTTTTCGGTATTCCCTTCGGCTGTCCTGCTCGGTGCACCTGCCGGGCCGACCCGCGTCATTTCCATCGCGGCATACCAGGCCGCGTTCGAGGATTACGACTACTCGATGGCCTCGGCGATCGCGATGATCATGGGTGCCGTTCAGCTGCTGGTGGTGATCGCCGTCCTGGCCTTGCGCGGCGCGTTCTACAAGGGTCCGGCGACGGGAGCAAAGGGATGAGCGCCGTCGACGCCGCCACCGGTTCGGCCGGCGCCTCGGCCCCGCGGCACCGGCGGATGCCCACCGCCTGGGCCATGCTGCTCTGGGCCCTGACCGGCTTTTTCGTCCTCAATGTCGTGGGCATCATCGGCGCCGTGGCGGTGAACTCCTTCGCCACACGCTGGCTTGGCACCTGGTTCCCGGCGGATTTCACGACCCGCTGGTACGCCTCTGCCTGGAACGAGTTCCAGTTGGCCGAAGTGCTGACCGTCACTTTCGAGGTGGTTGGCGCCGTCGTGCTGCTCTCCGTGGTCCTCGGCGTGCCGGCGGCCTATGCCATGGCCCGGCGCGACTTCCGGGGCAAGCGGGCGGTGCTGCTGCTGCTTGTTTTGCCGCTGCTGGTGCCGCCGATCACCTATGGCATCCCGTTGGCGACCGTGCTGTATCAGGCGCGGCTGGCCGGCACGATCTACGGCGTGATCTTGGCCAATCTGGTGCCGACCGTGCCCTTCGTCGTTCTGGTGATGACGCCGTTCATCGAGCAGATCGATCCACGGCTGGAGGCGGCCGCCCGGGTGTTCGGCGCCCGCACCTTTCAGGTGTTCCGCCATGTGCTGATCCCGCTGCTGGCGCCGGGCATCCTGGCGGCGGCCCTGCTGGTGCTGGTGCGTACCTTCGCGATGTTCGAGCTTACCTTCCTCACGGCGGGATCGGACAGCCAGACCCTGGTGGTGGCGCTGTATTATTCGGTATTCGCCGCGGGCGTGCGCGCCGGGCAGTCGGTCGATGCCATGGCGGTGATCTACATGATCACCACGCTCATCTGGCTGCTGATCGCCCTACGCTTCGTCAACCCGACTCAGTTGGTGACCAGGGTCAAGGAGCAGTCCTGAGTGACCTCGACCACCCCAATCGGACTCAGGCGGCGGTCCGCTGGTCGGCGACTTCCGCGATGAAGCCGGTGATTTCCCGGTTCAGCGTGGTCGACTGGGTGACGAGTTCGCCGGCCGTCTCGCGGACCGCTTCGGCGGCATCGCCTGTCATCTCGGTCGCCGCGCGCAACACGCCCAATCGGGCGGCGACCTCGCCGCTGACCGACGATACAGTGTCGGCATCCCTGGCGAGCTGACCGACCGCTGCGTCCTGCTGTTCGACCGCGGCTGCGATCATGGTGGCGATCTCGTCGATCTCGGTGATCCGTCCACCGATGCCGTCGATCGCGGTGACGGCACCGCGCGTCGCCGCCTGGATGGCGGCAACCTGGGCGGTGATCTCCCTTGTGGCCTCGGCGGTCTGGTTGGCCAGGGTTTTGACCTCGCCTGCGACCACGGCGAAACCCCTGCCGGCATCGCCGGCCCGTGCCGCTTCGATGGTCGCATTGAGTGCCAAGAGGTTGGTCTTGGCGGCGATCGAGCTGATGACATTGACCATCGCGCCGATCTGGATGGCGGCCTCGGACAGCCGGCCGACTTCGTCGGTCGTCGATTTCGCATCCGATACCGCCTGGCCCGCCAGCCGTGCCGATGCCGAGACGCGTGTGGTGATCTCGGCGATCGAGGCCTTCATCTCGCCGATCGCCGCGGCGACCGCCGCGATGTTGTTGACGGTCTCCTGAACCGCGGTAGCGATCTCGCCGGTTTCCGCCCGGGCGGATCGTGTGCTCGACGTCATGGCATCGGCGGAGCCGGTCATATTGTCCAGCGCGCTCGACACGGTCTTCAGCGTCTGGCCCATTATCGCGTCGAACCGATGGCATGACGCATCGACCGCCGCGGCACGGGCGAGGTCGGCTTGTTGCGCCGCCGTTCGGTCGGCGGCCTGCCGCTCCGCCTCCAGGACATCCAGGCGCAGCGCTTCCAAGGTGCGGGCCATGATCGCGAACTCGTCATGATTGGCCGATTGCGGCACGACCAAGGTAAAATCTCGCCGGGCCAGATGACCGATCGCCTCGATCAATTGGCGGATCGGCCGCATGACCCGACGGCGGACCAACCAAAGGGATCCGCCGGATACGGCCAGCGCGCCCAGCAAGGCCGCCGCTTGAATCGCCAATTGCCTTTCGCTCGCGGCGAGGGTCGCCTCGGCGTGGCGCAGCATCAAGGCGATCGCCATTTCGGCGACTTGCTGGATCGGCTTGAACGGCGCATTGCACAGCGTCGTCCATTCGGCCGGCGGTATCGCCGGCTTGCCGCTATCGTCCAGCCGCTTATAGACCGCCTCTCGCGCGGTCTGTGAGGCCTTCAACGCCTGGTCGGCGCCTTGCGCGCTGGTGACCAGCGCCGGGTTCATCCCGGGCCGTACGGTGATATCGCCAAGGATCGAGATCAATTGCGCGCTGGAGCCGCGCATCCCATCGATCTTGCCGCGCATCTCCGGGGGCAAGCGGCCGCCGTTGTCGATGGTTTGGCGCGCCAGCGAACACTCGTCGCCGGCGACGACGCGAAGCCGCCAGGCCAGTTGCTGGATCGTGACGAGTTCGCCCGCCACCGGATCCGCGATCCGCGCCTGGCCACCGGTGATCCGGGACAGCTCCGACAACGGATCGATGATCGCCGTGACCGTCGCGTACCACGGCAACGTCCCTTTTAAGCTTCGTTCGGCCTTGGGTTGCTTGGTCATCGCCAGGATTTCCGACCAAATCCCGTCGCTTTCGGCGGCCCGCTTGCGCACTGTATCGACCAGGCCGGCGATATCGCTTTGTGGCAGCTTCGCGGCTCGGGCGAGGGTGGCGTCGAGCGAAGCCTTAGCGTCGTTGCGGATTTTCTCGGCGGGCGCCGCCGCGTCCTCGACGGTCAGCAGGGTGGTCTGCACATCGCCGCGCTGCAGGCGCATCGCCTGCATCGTCTCGAACACCGCGCGATTGGTCTCGGCGATCATGCTCAATTGCCGCGCCGCGTCGAAGTCGTCCCACGCGGCGCGAATGCCGAACAGCAGAACCGCGACCAAGGCGACACACAGCGTGAGCGAAATCGCGTTGAGCAGCGTTTCGATGGATAGACGAAGGCGCATCGTTGTCATCCCGACTGGCCGCCCGGATACGGCTGGTTCATCCATATAATTCAGCAAGTTCGGGATGATGGCGGTACCGATCTAAGATTTTATTAAAATGAGATGAATAGGGCATTCGCGGCTTCGGCAGCGACGGCTTGGGCTTGCGGCCGGCGGTCTCGCCCGTCTAGGGTGCCGCCCCAGCACATGACCCTCCCCTGAATGATGTTTCCGGAGTAACCCCGATGCCGGGTATGTCGCTGTTTCGGCCGATGTTTGTTTGCTTGGCTCTCTTGCTTGCTCTCGCCGGCCCCGCTCTCGCCGCGCAAGAGTCGATCACCGAGCTTCACCCCACGGAGATTCAAATGAGTGCCGCCGATACCGTCACGACCGCCAGCGGTCTGCAATATATCGATACCGTTATCGGCACCGGTGCGACGCCGAAGCCCGGCCAGACTTGCGTGATGCATTACACGGGTTGGCTGTACCAGGACGGCGTGAAGGGCAAGAAATTCGACAGCTCGCTCGACCGCAACGAGCCGTTCCAGTTCCCGATCGGCGCCGGGCGCGTGATCAAGGGTTGGGACGAGGGCGTCGCAAGCATGAAGGTCGGCGGCAAGCGTACGCTGATCATCCCGTCGGATCTGGGCTATGGCGCGCGCGGCGCCGGTGGCGTGATCCCGCCGAATGCGACCCTGATGTTCGATGTCGAGCTGCTGGCGGTCAAGTAGGCCCGAGTCTCGTCATGGGGGTCGTCAAGATGAGGGGTTCGTCAAGGCGCTGTTAACCTTATGGGCGGAAAACTAAGCACTTCATCTGGTCGGGCGCGGCCGGATCAAGCCTGAATCAGGGTCGGAGTGCTTCAGTTGGTTTTGTCGGTATCGGCTCCCTTGGACGCAGCCCCGGCAATTGCCCCGACGGCGATCGGCAGCACGCTGCTGACCGCCCTGGTGGTGACGGCCGATAGCCTGACGCGCCGGCTGATCGCCGGGATGCTGGGTGCCGAAGGTCTGTCCGGTGTCGCCGGCGTGCCATCCTACGACGCCGCCGTGGCGATGCTCGCGGCCGATCCGCCGGATCTGGTGGTGCTCGACGGTACCACGCCAGAAGCGGGTGCCATGGATCTCGTCACCTGGATCCGGCGTAATCCGGCATCGGTCAATCCGTTTCAACCGATCTTGCTGATCGCGGCGGCCGATGATCAGAAGCTCGCCCGCCGGGCGCTCGGCGCCGGTGTCGATGCGGTGGTGACCAAGCCGCTGGCGTTCGGCGTGATCAGCGAGCGTATGCGGGCGCTGATCTTTCAGCCGCGGCCGTTCTGGATTTCGGCGATCTATCTCGGACCGAATCGCCGGCGCGGCGGTGGTGGCGGCGCGCCTGGTGAACGGCGGACCGCCGCGACACCGGTCGAAGCCCCCCCTCCCGGCCATATCAAGGTCCTGCCGCCGCTCGCCGTGGCGGGCACGCGCATCGGCGTCGAGACGGCCGCGATCGAGGCGGCACTCGGTAGCCTCGCCACGTCGCTCAGCGAACTCAACACGGTTCAGGTCGCCGGCCGATTTCGGCAGCGTCCGGGTCGCGACGCGATGGTCGAAGCCCTGCTCCGCGCGGTACAGGTGGCGGCCGATCAATTCGGCGCGATCGATACAGCGATCGATGCGCAGCTGCCGCAACTGGGCGCTAATGCCCGGTGGACTCTGGTGCGCGTGGCCCGGTGCCTGGCCGCGGCGATTGTGGCGCCCGGTATCCAGCCGGCCGATGGCCGGATCGTCGCCATGCTGCTCGCCGCGCTGCGCGCCGTGATCGGCGTCACCGCGGAGCGTCCGGACGTCGAGCGCCTGACGACCTACATAGCCGCCGCCGGCGAACGCCTGCTGGCTGCGCGCGGCGTGTTCTAACCAATGTCTGTCCACCCCGAGCGGACATAGGCGTGGCTTAAAAGCGATAGCGCGCGCAGACTCCCCCGACTGTGGAGAGAACGCGATCGTGAACCCACCGATCGAGCCCAGTTCGATGTCGCCCGGCAAAGCTGTCGCTTACGCCATTGGCGGTCCGTTGCTGTTGGGAGCGCTCCTGTTCCTTCCTGCGGGATCGATGAGCTGGACCGCCGGATGGGTCTTCCTGCTTGTGCTCTTCACGGCGCTGGCCGTTTCCGCCGTCGTTCTTCAGCGGGTCAATCCCACGATCTTCCGGGCGCGCAGCCGGTTTCAACCCGGCACGAAGCTTTGGGACAAGAGATTGCTCGCTTTTCTCCTCCCCTCGGCATTGGTCGTCTTGCCGGTCGCGGCGTTGGACGCCGGACGTTTCCGATGGTCGGTGCTGCCGGCATGGGCTATCGCGGCTGGCTATCTCGTCTTCCTGGCGGGCTTCGCACTCACGGCTTGGGCCCAAGCCGTGAATGAGTTCTTTGAACCCGGTGTGAGGATACAGTCGGAACGCCACCAACACGTGATTGACACCGGCCCATACGCCGTCATCCGACACCCCGGCTATATCGCCGGCATGCTGCTCTTCGCCGGCGTGGCACTGTCGTTAGGCTCGCTATGGGCGCTGATCCCCGCCGTGCTCGCCTCGGTTGCCATCATTGTCCGGACCGCGTGGGAGGACCGGCTGCTGCGGGCCGAGCTACCCGGGTATCAGGACTATGCCCGCCGGATTCGATGGAGGCTGGTCCCGGGCCTCTGGTGACAAGTCGGCGTTCAGGTTTGGCAACCATCCGCCAGATTCTGCCCCCTAAACGTTCAGCAGCAGGTTCTCGCGCTCCCAGCTCGAAATGACGCGCTGATAGGCGTCGTATTCGGCCTGTTTCACATAGGTCACGGCGGCGATGAACTTCGAGCCGAGCACCTCGGCCAAGGCCTCGCAGGCGTTGAACCGCTCCAGCGCGTCCGATTGGTGGCGCGGCAGGGTGAACGGCCGGCGATGCGCGCTGCCGCGCACCGCCTCGTCCGGAACGAGCCCCTGCACCATTCCGAGATACCCGCAAGCCAGTGAGGCGGCGATCGCCAGATAGGGGTTGGCATCGGCGCCGGCGACCCGGTTCTCGACCCGGCGATCCTCCGGCGCGGAGACCGGCACGCGGAACCCCACCGTGCGGTTGTCGCGCCCCCAATGCACGTTGATCGGCGCATCCGATCCGGCCACCAGCCGGCGATAGCTGTTCACATTGGGTGCCAGTAACGGCATCACCGAGGGCAGGTAGGTCTGCAGCCCGGCGATATGCCCGCGGAACAAATCGGTATCCTGGTTGTCCAGCGTGGCGAACAGGTTCCGCTTTGTGTTGAGGTCGATTACGCTTTGGTGGATATGCATGGCGCTGCCCGGTTCGCCTTGCATGGGCTTGGCCATGAACGTCGCATAGACATCGTGCCGGATCGCCGTTTCACGCACCGTGCGCTTGAACAGGAACACTTGGTCGGCGAGCAGCAGCCCGTCGCCATGGTTGAAGTTGATCTCGATCTGCGCCGCGCCCGCCTCGTGGGTCAGCGTGTCGATATCGATGTTCTGCGCCTCGCAGTAGTCGTAGACATCCTCGAAGATCGGGTCGAACTCGTTGACGGCGTCGATGCCATAGGCCTGCCGCCCGCTTTCGGTCCGGCCCGATCGGCCGACCGGCGGCGCCAGCGGATAGTCCGGATCCTTGTTGATCTGGACCAGGAAGAATTCCAACTCCGGCGCGATGATCGGCTGCCAGCCCTTGGCGGCATAGAGTTGCAGCACGTGTTTCAAGACATAGCGCGGCGAAATATCGACCGGCGCGCCATCGGCATAGACGCAGTCGCTGATGACCTGCGCGGTCGGCTCCTTGTACCAGGGGACGTTGCGGATCGTCGCTTCATCCGGGATCATGTAGATGTCCGAGTTCTCGGGACTCGTCACATCCTCATGATCCGGGAAATCCCCGGTGACCGTCTGCACGAAGATCGCTTCGGGCATGCGCAGGCCCCGATCGCGCAGGATGCGCAGGAACTTCTCGGCGGGCAGGATCTTGCCGCGCGCGATGCCGGATAGATCCGGGACGAGGCATTCCACCTCGGTGATGCGGTGGTCGGCGATAAAACTCTCAAGCGCGCTCATGCGACATAACCATACCCTTACGGCGCCTGGTGTCCCCGATAGTGTCGGTAAAAAATCTCATGGATCATGCGCCCAATGCACCAACACCACCAGTCTATGTTGCGGTGCATTAACGCGTGGTGTCGCACCCCCTCATTTGGGCGTGGTTTTTGCCTGTGCGCTCGCGACGTTTTCGGCTATGGGACAGGGCATTGGGGTGGCCGCTATTCGGGACTGTTCGCGACAGCCGCGGCATCGATTACAGGGGGGCAGGTATGGCGTCTTGGAACGGTACGGTGAAGGCGGCGATTCTGGTGGTGGCGGGGTCCGCGCTGTTGATGAGTTCGGCATTCGCGCAGGGTGCGAAACCGACTCTCAACATCTACAACTGGTCGGATTACATCGCGCCGGACACCGTGCCGAATTTCACCAAGGAAACCGGCATCGCGGTCAATTACGACGTCTACGACGCGAACGAGACGCTCGAGGCGAAGCTGTCGGCGGGCAAATCCGGCTATGATCTGGTGGTGCCCAGCCTGATGCCGTTCCTGGCCCGCCAAGTCAAGGCTGGCTTTTACCTGACGCTGGATAAGTCGAAACTCGCCAATTACGGCAATCTGTCGAAGCCGTTGCTGGAGCGGATGGCTCAGGTCGATCCGGGCAACGCGCATGCGATCCCGTGGATGACCGGCACCGACGGCTTGGCGATCAATGTCGACAAGGTAAAGGCGCTCCTGCCGGATGCGCCGACCAACAGCCTGGCATTGCTGTTCGATCCCAAGAACGCCGCCAAGCTCAAGGGCTGCGGCATTTCGATCATCGACTCGCCGACCGACGTGTTCCCGGCCGCGTTGAAATATCTTGGGCTCGATCCCGACAGCCAGAAGACCGAGGATCTTAACAAGGCGGCCGAGCTTTTGACCAAGATCCGGCCGTATATCCGCAAATTCGACAGCTCGGACTACATCAACGATCTGGCAAACGGCGATTTGTGCCTGGCATTCGGCTATTCCAGCGATATCAACCTGGCCAAGCGCCGCGCCGACGAGGCGGCCAAGGGCGTCCATGTCGCCTATGTGATCCCCAAGGAGGGCGCTTTGCGCTGGATAGACACGATGGCGATCCCCAAGGACGCGCCGCATCCCGAACTCGCGCTGAAGTTCATGGACTATATCATGCGGCCCGAGGTCATCGCCGAAACCTCGAACACCATCCCGGTCGCCAACGGCAACGCGGCGGCGACCAAATTCGTGAAGCCGGAGATTGCCAATGACCCGGGCATCTACCCGCCCGAGGACGTGGTGAAGACCCTCTATGATATCTCGGTCTCGACCCCCGCGGTCGATCGGACACGCACGCGACTGTGGACCAAGGTCAAGACACGTCGTTGAGCCAAGACCGAGTACTGATCGTGAAGTCGGGCGAGGATCGGGAGCATCCGAAAGTTAATATCGATCGGCGAGATCTGACCCTCCGATGACATCCGTTTCGGGTAAACCAGAACCTTGGCTCGACCCCGCTGCCGAGCCGCATATCCGCATCGACGGTGTGACCAAGCGGTTCGGCGCGACCGCCGCGGTCGACGGTGTCTCGCTGTCGATCTACCGGGGCGAGTTGTTCTCGCTGCTGGGCGGCTCGGGTTGCGGCAAGACCACGCTGCTGCGCATGCTCGCGGGGTTTCTCAGCGTCGATGAGGGCCGCATCCTGATCGACGGCGCCGACGTGTCCGATGTTCCGCCCTACGAGCGGCCGGTCAACATGATGTTCCAGTCCTATGCGCTGTTCCCGCATATGAGTGTCGCCAACAATGTGGCGTTCGGTCTGCGCCGCGACGGCGTGGCCAAACCGGAGATCGCCCGCCGGGTCGGCGAGGCGCTGGAGCTCGTGCAACTGGCGGGCTTCGCCGATCGCAAGCCGGCCCAGCTATCCGGCGGTCAGCGCCAGCGCGTGGCCCTGGCACGCAGCATCGTGAAACGGCCCAAGGTGCTGCTGCTCGACGAGCCGCTCTCGGCCCTCGACAAAAAGCTGCGCGAGCAGACGCAGTTCGAACTGGTCACCATCCAGGAACAGGTCGGCATCACCTTCGTCATGGTCACCCACGACCAGGAGGAGGCGATGACCATGTCGTCGCGCATCGCGGTGATGGATCACGGCCGGATCGTCCAGGTCGGCACGCCGAACGAGATCTACGAATTTCCCAGCAGCCGCTTCGTCGCGGGCTTCATCGGCTCGGTCAATCTGTTCGAGGGCCGTGTGGTCACCGACGAGGCCGACCGGGCGGTGATCGCCGCGGACGACACGGGGACACCGCTGGTGATCGGTCGTGGGATCGGCGCCAGCCCCGGCAGCCCGGTCTGCCTCGCCGTGCGGCCGGAGCAGATCCATCTCGGCAAGCGTGAGGGGGCGGAGCCCCCTGACGCGGCGCCGGTCAATCAGTTGGAGGGACGGATCAAGGATATCGCCTATGTCGGCGACAGCCGGATCTATCACGTGGTGCTGGAGAGCGGCAAAGTGTTGCGCGTCACCGCCCCCAATCTCGGCCGCTGGGCCGATCAGCCCTTCGCCCGGGACGAAATCGTCCGGCTCGGCTGGGCGCCGGAGGCCGGGGTGATCGTCGAGTGACGGTGGCTCCCTTCGCCACCGCTCTCGTTGGCCGGCTGCGCGGCTCGGGCCGCGGCCTGGTCATCGCCGTTCCCTATCTATGGCTGGCGGTGTTCTTCCTGGTGCCGTTCGCCTTCGTGCTGAAGATCGCGTTCTCGACCGCCACCGTGGGCATTCCGCCCTATGAGCCGTTGTTCAGCATGCCCGAGGATGGGGTGCTACGGCTCGACCTGCATCTCGATAATATCGGCCGGCTGTTCGACGACGATCTCTATGTGCTGGCCTATCTAAGCTCCCTGCAGCTCGCTGCGATCACTACGTTGCTGTGCCTGTTGTTGGGATATCCGATGGCCTATGCCATCGTACGGGCGCCGGCCAGCCGCCGCTCGGCGTTGCTGATGTTGATCATCCTGCCGTTCTGGACGTCGTTCCTGATCCGCGTCTATGCCTGGATCGGTATCCTCAAGGACAACGGGTTGCTCAACAACCTATTGATCTCGCTCGGCATCATCGACGAGCCGCTGGTCATCATGAACACCCAGACGGCGGTCTTCATCGGCATGGTCTATGCCTATCTGCCGTTCATGATCCTGCCGCTCTACGCCCAGCTCGAGAAGCTCGACGTCTCGTTGCTCGAGGCGGCGAGCGATCTCGGCGCGCGGCCGTTGCGGGCGTTCTGGTCGATCACCTTGCCGCTCTCGCTGCCCGGCATCATCGCCGGCTCGCTCTTGGTCTTCATTCCGGCGGTCGGCGAGTTCGTCATCCCCAGCCTATTGGGCGGGGCCGATACCCTGATGATCGCCAATGTGGTGTGGACCGAGTTCTTCGCGAACCGGGATTGGCCCGTCGCCGCCACGGTGACGATCGCCATGATAGCCTTCCTGGTGGTGCCGATCATGCTGTTCCAGCGTTTGCAAGGTCGGCAGGCCGAGGCCGCCGCCCGGCCGGCGCCACCGGCGGCGGCGGTCCCGTGACGGCGGTTCTGGCCCCCGCCGCCGCGCCGCGCCGCGCGTCGCGCGTCAAGACCCGTGGCGCCTGGTTCCTGCCCTTGGCGCTGGGGGTGGGGTTGGCGTTCCTCTATGGGCCGATCGTCCTGCTGGTGATCTATTCGTTCAACGAGTCCCAACTGGTTACCGTCTGGACTGGATTCTCGCTGAAATGGTACGCCTCGCTGGCGCGGAACGAGCAGGTGCTGAACGCCGCGAAATTATCGCTCGGCATCGCCTTCACCAGCGCTACCGGCGCCGTGATCCTCGGCACCATCGCCGGCTTCGTACTCAGCCGCTACAAGCGCTTCGTCGGGCGCACCCTGTTCGCCGGCATGATCTCGGCACCCTTGGTGATGCCCGAGGTGATCATGGGCCTGTCCATGCTGTTGATGTTCGTCGGGCTGGAACAGGTGATCGGCTGGCCCAATGGCCGCGGGGTCGAGACGATTACTATCGCGCATATCACTTTCACCATGGCGTTCGTCGCAGTCATCGTGCAGGCGCGGCTCGCCGATATGGACGCCTCCTTGGAGGAGGCGGCGATGGATCTGGGTGCCCGCCCAGCGCAGGTGTTCTTCCTGATCACCCTGCCGCTGATCGCTCCGGCGCTGGTCGCCGGCTGGCTATTGGCCTTCTCGCTCAGCCTCGACGATCTGGTGATGACCGCCTTTGTTTCGGGACCAGGCTCCAGCACCCTGCCGCTGGTGATCTTCTCGAAGGTGCGCCTCGGCCTCAGCCCGGAAATCAACGCGCTCGCCACGATCATCGTCGCCGTGGTCTCGACCGCCACCCTGCTCGCGGCGATCTATACGAACCGGCGGGCCACGCGGATCTGAGCGCTCATTCGGCCGCGGCGGTTAGGGCAGGACGCTCCAATTCTTGGCGCGCTTTCCGCGTCACCTGCCAGGCACCGCTCAGGCCGAGGGTGGCGATCACGGCGGCCACGGCGATATCCGGCCACCGCGTACCGGTCAGCCAGACGCCGATGCCGGCCAGGATCACCGCGATGTTCGCGATGGCGTCGTTCCGGGTGCATAGCCAGACCGATAGGCGGTTGGCATCGCCCGTCCGATGGCGAAACAGCAGGAAGGCGACCGCGAGGTTCACGGCGAAGGCGAGGAGGCCGATTCCGCTCATCAGGTCCGACCGAGGAAGCCCTCCCGACGCGGCATGCCAGAGGGTGTTGCCGGCGACCCAGAGCCCGAACAAGCCCATGACGATCCCCTTGCCGAACGCCGCCCGGGCACGCCAGTGCACGGCGAGTCCCAGCACGATCAAACTGACTGCGTAGTTGCCGGCGTCGCCCAGGAAATCCAGGGCGTCGGCTTGCAGCGAGACCGATCCGGAGAGGAGGCTGCCGACCGTCTCGACCGCGAACATCGCGGCGTTCAAGGCAAGGGCGATCCACAGAATTCGCCGATAAGACGGGTCCGGGGCGGGGCTGTGGCAGCTATCCGAGGCGCAGCAGGCGCTCATGGTACGATCCCCGTGTGGAAAATGATCACGGATACCCATATGCACCCTGTAGCGACTACAGGGTCAAGGGCATGAAGAACGGCTTTCTGTCTATCGGGGATCTCGCCGAGGCGACCGGCACCAAGGTCGAGACGATCCGCTACTACGAGCGGATCGGCCTGCTGACCGACCCGGGTCGGACCAGCGGTAATTTCAGGGCCTACGGGGCGGAGCATCTGGCCCGCCTGAGCTTCGTGCGGCGCAGCCGCGATCTCGGCTTTTCCCTGGAGGTGGTGCGCGATTTACTCAAGCTGGCCGATGAACGAGACCGCGACTGCATGGCCGTCGACGCCATTGCCCGAGGGCATTTGGCGGCGGTCGAGCATAAAATCGCCGATCTCGGGGCGCTCGCCCGCGAGTTGCGCGACCTGATCGATCACTGCGGACACGGGACCGTTGCCGAATGCCGCATCATCGAAGCGCTGTCGCCCTAGAACTAAGCTGTCGCCCTAGAACTACGAGGCGAGCTACCCGGCCGGCGCGGCGATCGCCGGTTGGTGAACCGGCGGCGGTGCCAGCAACGGATCGCCCTTGGCCGCGGCTTCCTGCTGGCGGCGCCACATCGCGGCATATCGCTCATCGAGCGCCAGCAGCTCGGTATGGCGGCCGCGTTCGACGATTTGGCCGGCTTCCAGCACGATGATCTCATCCGCATCGATCACCGTGGACAGGCGATGGGCGATGACCAGCGTCGTCCGGCCACGGCTGACCTCGTGCAGATTGGCTTGGATCTCGCGCTCGGTATGGGTGTCGAGGGCCGAGGTCGCCTCGTCGAACAGCAGGATCGCCGGCTGTTTCAGGATGGTACGGGCGATCGCGACACGCTGCTTCTCGCCGCCCGATAGTTTCAACCCGCGCTCGCCGACCATCGATTGATAGCCATCGGGCAGGCTCAGGATGAAGTCGTGGATATTGGCGAGGCGCGCGGCGTGTTCGACCTCGTCGCGGCTGGCGGAGGTCCGGCCATAGGCGATGTTGTAATAGATCGTGTCGTTGAACAGCACCGTGTCTTGCGGGACGATGCCGATCGCCGCGCGCAGGCTGCTTTGCGTGATCGTGCGGATATCCTGGCCGTCGATCAGCACCTGACCGTCGTTGACGTCGTAGAAGCGGAACAGTAGGCGGCTCAGTGTCGATTTGCCGGCCCCGCTGGCGCCGACCACGGCGACCGTGTGCCCCGCCGGGATGACGAAGCTCACGCCCTTCAGGATGGGTCGGCGCGGGTCATAGCCGAATTCGACGTCGCGGAACTCCAGCCTGGCGCCTTCGAGGCGCAGCGGCCGCGCATCCGGGCTGTCCTGGATCTCTCGATCGATGGTCAGCAGCGTGAACATCTGCTCCATATCGATCATCGACTGCTTGATCTCGCGATAGACGAAACCGAACATGTTGAGCGGCTGGTAGAGCTGGATGAGGTAGGTGTTCACCAGCACGAAGTCGCCCAGGCTCATGGTGCCGGCGACGATGCCGCGACCCGCCATATACATGATGGCGGTAAGGCCGACCGAGATGATCGTCGCCTGGCCGATGTTGAGCAGCGATAGGCTGGTCTGGCTGATGACCGCCGCCCGCTCGTAGCGCTGCAGCGCCTCGTCGAAGCGCCGGGCTTCGTGCTCCTCATTGCCGAAATACTTGACCGTCTCGTAATTGATCAGGCTGTCGATCGCCTTGGTATTGGCCTCGCTGTCGCTTTGGTTCATGCGCCGGCGAAAGGTGATCCGCCATTCGGTGATGGCTAAGGTATAGGCGATGTAGATCGTCACGGTGACGAAGGTCACCAGGGCGAACCAGATGTCGTAAACCCGCCAGAGGATGACGCAGACCAAGCCGATCTCGAACAAGGTCGGCATGATGTTGAACAGCATGAAGGACAGCAGGGTCTCGATGCCCTTGGTGCCTCGCTCGATCGATCGGCTGAGTCCGCCGGTCTGCCGTTCCAGGTGAAAGCGCAGCGCCAGGGCGTGCAGGTGCCGGAAGATCTCCAGGCCGACGGTGCGGATCGCCCGTTGCGCCACCTTGGCGAAGACCGCGTCGCGCAGTTCGGCGAAGATCAGCGACAGGATCCGGGCGCCGCCATAGGCCAGGATGATGCCGATCGGGACGGCCACCGCCAAGGCGCCGGGATGGCCCAGCGCGTCGACCGCCTGCTTGTACAGCATCGGCACATAGACATTTGCGATCTTCGCCACCACCAGGCAGGTCATGGCGAGCACGACCCGCAGCCTGAGTTCGATCGCCCCCTTGGGCCATAGATAAGGCAGCAGGAAAGCGACGGCGCGGAAGCTGTGACGGCTTAAGCGGGGCTTTGGGAGAGCGGCGGTTGCCAAGATGGATCCTCGAAGACGAAGCGGCGCCGGTACTTAGCATCTTTTCGCCACGCGATGCGCCCCAGTCGTTCGGGATGGCTCCACGCGCTCTCGACAGCTCGGCCTCGCCCCTAGGATTTTGGCTTCGTTTGGGTCAGCCCCGGCGGGTTGAGGCCGGGATCGCCGCCCAGCGGGTGGCCATACAGGTCGGTCGCAGGGGGCGCCGCCCGGTCTCCGCCCGTGCTTTTCGCCAAAGCGTCGAGGGTCGATTCCACCTGCGCCGGATCCGCATTGGTCGGTTTCTCGCCATCGATCGGCCGTGGCTGCAGCTTGGCGCCGGCGCTATAGGCGTGCTGCGGCACGGTCTGCGCCAGCGCTGGGCCGGCGAGCCCAATAGCCAGCAAGAGGGTCGCCGCCATCGAAATCTTGCGCATGACGTCTCCTTTCCAGGGTCGTCGTTTCCGATCAACGACCGTCAGCGCGATCCCTCCGCCGATTGACTGCGAAAGGCTACCGCTCAGGCCGCGGCCGATTGGGCGGCCTGTCCCGCCGAACCCGCATCGGCGGCGCGCGCGCCCCGTCCAATGTACATTACCAGGATGGCGGCTAACAGGCACAGGCTGCCCGAGATCATGAAGGCCTCGGTATAGCTGCCCAGCTCGGTGCGCAGCTTGCCGGCGCCGAACGCAGCGCTAGCGGCACCCAGCTGGTGGCCGGCGGCGATCCAGCCATACATCAGCCCGACATTCTCCTTGCCGAAGGAATTGGCGGCGAGCCGCACCGTCGGCGGCACCGTGGCGATCCAATCCAACCCGTAGAACACCGCGAAGATCGACAGCCCGTAGAACGACAGATCGAAGCTGAACGGCAGGAACAGCAGCGACAACCCGCGCAGACCGTAATACCAGAACAGCAGCAGTCGGTTGTCGTACCGGTCGGACAGCCAGCCCGACAGGGTCGTGCCGAAAAAGTCGAAGATGCCCATGGCGGCCAACAGGCTGGCCGCCGTGACTTCGGCGATGCCATGATCCAGGCATGCCGGGATCAGATGCGTGCCGATCAACCCGTTGGTGCTGGCACCGCAGATATAGAAGCTGAGGAACAGCAGCCAGAAATCCCTGGATTTGAACCCACGGCCCAGTGCCGCGAAGGCGATCGCGATCGGATTGCCGGTCGCCCGGGCATGGGGCACCGAGGCGCCGGTTTCGCCATAGGGTTTGAGGCCGATATCGGCCGGCCGGTCGCGCATCAGCAGGGCGACCAGCGGTACCACCACCAAGGCGGCACCGGCGACCAGGATGGTGGAGAACCGCCAACCCCAAGCCTCGACGATGGCGGCCATCAGCGGCAGGAAGACCAGTTGGCCGGTCGCCGTGCTGGCGGTCAGCATGCCCATGACCAGGCCGCGCCGCTCGGTGAACCAGCGGTTTACCACCATGGCTCCCAAGGCGAGGCCGCTCATGCCGGTGCCGGCGCCGACCACCACGCCCCAGAGCAGGATCAATTGCCAGGATTGCGTCATCCACGGCGTCAGGCCGATGCCCGTTGCCACCAGCAGGGCTGAGCCGACCATGGCCCGCACAACCCCGATCCGCTCGATCAGGGCGACCGCGAACGGCCCCATCAACCCGAACAGCATGAGGTTGATCGATACCGCGAGCGAGATGGTCGCCCGCGACCAGCCGAATTCGGTTTCCAGCGGTACCATCAGCACGCTGGGCGTGGAGCGCACCCCGGCCGACGAGAGCAGCGCCAGGAACGTGACGCCCGCGATGATCCAGCCGTAATGCAGCCTGCCGCGGGCCAGACGCGTGACGAGGGACATGAGCGCTCCTATGGGGACGAGTGACTGTTGTCGGGACCCGTGATGACCGGCTCCACGAATTTACTGGCGACGCTACAGACAGGTCTGTATCGTGTCAATCGCCCGTTCCGCCTCATTTCCCGCTCGAGTTTGCGATGACGTTTCCCGCTTCTAGTGCCATGCCAACCACGCCATCCGGGGTGCGCGACCGGTTGCTCGATGTCGCCTGCGATTTGTTCTATCGGCAAGGGGTGCGCGCCGTCGGCGTCGATACGATCGTCGCCTGCTCCGGTGTCGCCAAGACCAGCCTTTATCGCAATTTTCCCTCCAAGGACGATTTGGTGGTGGCCTATCTGGAGGAGCGCGATCGGCTCTATTGGCAATGGTGGGACGGGGAGGTGGCGCGGCATTCGACGCCGAGAGAACAGATCGAGGGGCTCTTCGCCTCGATCGTCCGGCGGACCGCGAAACCGACGTATCGGGGCTGTCCCTTCGTCAACACCGCGACCGAATTTCCGGATCCCGCCCATCCGGCCGTCGCCGTGATCGGACGTCATCAGGCGGAGGTCAGACGCCGCTTCACCGAGCTTGCCCGCGCCATGGGAGCGGCGGACCCGGCGGGGCTCGCCGATCAACTGCACCTGGTCATGAACGGCGCCTATAGTAGCGGTCAGATGCAGGGTGCCCAAGGCCCGTCGGCGGCGGCGGCGAAGACGGCCGCCGTGCTGATCGCGGGGCAGTTGCCCCGATCAGCTTAAGCGGGCCGCCGATCGTCCTACTGCATCGCCCCGTCCAGCGCCTTGCGCCACTTGCCGGTGGCGATCGCCTGCTGCATCCAGCCGTCGACGACCTGCTTCAGCGGCTTGTCCTTGCGCATCAGATAGGCGTCGTCGAAATGGGTGAAAGGCGCGCTGACCGCCGCCGGGCACAGCACGCCGGGATGCAGCTTCGACTGCAGATCGACCTCGACGCCATCGGTCACCATGACATCCGCCTGGTTGGTCACCAGCTGCTCGAAGATCGTCTTATTGTCCGGCCAAACGGCGAGCTGCGCCTTCTGGAAATGCTCATGGGCGAATTTGTCGTTGGTGCCGCCGGGGTTGGTGACCGCCCTTGTGGCGGGCTGGTCGATCGCGTCGAGCGAGGTGTATTTGTCCTTGTCGCCGCAGCGGACGATCGGCCGTTTGCCGTCCGAGACGTTCGGCACCGAGAAATCGCCGATCGCCGCCCGGTCCGGATTGATCGTGATGCCGCCCAGCGCCACGTCGAACTTATCCGCCTTGAAGTCCTCCAGCAGCGTCTTCCAGGTGGTCGGCACGAAATCCGGGCGGACCCCCAGGGTCGCTGCCAGATCCTTCGCCATCTCGATATCGGCACCGATCAGCGCGCCATCCGCCGTCTTGTAGCTGAACGGCTTGTAGTCGCCCGTCGTCCCGATGCGCAGCACGCCGGCCTGCTTGATCCGGGCGAGGGCGCCGTCTTCCGCGGCCCAGGCCGTCGGCATCGCTATCGCCAGCGCCGCTGCCAGCGCCGCGACAATCTTGAAGGATGCACCCATACTTGTCTCTCCCCGTCCTAAGATGCTGGCTATCGCAAAGCTGCGACGGCACGATCGTTGCGTTCAAGGCATGTGCCATCGGGGAAGAGAGTAGGCGGTTGGTCATCTCAAGGGGAATAACCAAGAAAATGTGGGGGCTGTTCTGACCGACGCGACCGAACGGTTATGGGGTGGCCGGTTCCGCTCGCCGCCGGATCCGACGCTGACCGCGTTTTCGCGGGCCGAGCCCGCCTATTTCGGGCTGGCCGCCTATGATCTCGCCGGCTCGCGCGCCCATGCGCGGGAGCTGGAGCGGGCGGGCCTGCTGGCGGCGGACGAGGTCGCGCGCATCCTGGTGGCGATCGATACGCTCACGGCCGAGATCGCCGCGGGCCAGGTCCAGCCGGCGCCGGGCGATGAGGACGTCCACACCTTCCTGGAACGGGTACTGACCGAACGGCTGGGTGCGTTGGGCGGCAAGCTGCGCGCCGGCCGCTCGCGCAACGATCAGGCGGCGAATGATCTCCGGCTCTATCTGCGCGACCGGGCACGGCTGATGACGCTCGACCTGCTCGCCGTGCAGGACGCGCTGATTGGGCAGGCGCGGGCGCATATCGATACCATCGCGCCGGGCTTCACCCATTTGCAGCAGGCCCAGCCCGTGCTGTTCGCCCATCATCTGCTGGCGCATGCCCAGGCCTTCGCGCGGGATATCGATCGGCTGCGGGATTGGGACCGGCGCACCGCCCGCTCGCCGCTGGGGGCCGCGGCGCTGGCCGGCTCCGCGATCGCGCGCCGGCCGGATCTCTCCGCGCGGGAACTCGGCTATGACGCGCCCTGCGAGAATTCGATCGATGCGGTCGGCAGCCGCGACCATGTCGCCGAATTCCTGTTCGTCACCGCCATGCTGTCGGTCAACCTGTCGCGCCTGGCGGAGGAGGTCTGCCTGTGGAACTCGCGGCAGTTCCGCTGGGTGGTACTGGATGATGCCTTCGCCACCGGCAGCTCGATCATGCCGCAGAAGAAGAATCCGGATATCGCCGAATTGGCGCGCGGCAAGGCCGGCCGGCTGATGGGTAATCTGTTGGCCATGCTGGCCTCGCTGAAATCCCTGCCGCTCGCCTATAACCGCGACCTCAATGATGACAAGCACGCGGCGATCGATACGGTAGAACTGCTGGCACTGATGCTGCCGCCCTTCGCCGGGATGCTGCGCAGCATGCAGGTCGATGCGGCGGAGCTACGGCGGCAGGCCCCGCTGGGCTTCACCCTGGCGACCGAGATCGCCGATTGGCTGGCACTGGGCGGGGTGCCGTTTTCCGAGGCGCATGAGATCACCGGCGCT
>DATMGU010000125.1:0-2407 GCA_035555315.1 Allostellaceae bacterium | reverse complement strand
TCCCCCAGGTGCTGGTCAGCGGCATCGGCATCGGTTGCGTCTACGGCCTGATCGGGATCGGCTTCTGCGTGATCTACAACGCCAGCGGCATCGTCAATTTCGCCCAGGGCGGCTTCGTGATGCTGGGCGGCATGATCACCTATGTGGGCATGCAACGCTTCGGCCTGCCGCTGATCCCGGCGGCCCTGCTCTCCATCATCGCCGTGGCGGCACTCGGCGTCGTGCTGGAACGTCTGGTCGTCCGGCCGCTCTGGGATCGCAAGGCGACCATGTTCGCGATGATCCTCGCAACTCTGGCGGCGGAAATCGTGCTCGAACGCCTGACGCTGCTGCTGGTGGGCGATCAGCCCAAGACCCTGCCGATGTTCACCGATCGGCCGCCGGTGCTGATCGGCGGTGTCGCCCTCGGTTTCCAGCTCTTCTGGATCATCGGCACCTCGCTGCTCGCGGTCGCGCTGCTCGCGGCGTTCTTCCGCATCACCCGCACCGGCAAGGCGATGCGGGCCTGCGCCATCAACCGCGAGGCGGCGGCCCTCCAGGGTATCCCGGTCTCCCGCATGCTGGCGGCGGCCTTTGCGATCAGCGCCGCCCTCGGCGCCATCGCCGGTATCCTGATCACGCCGACCCAATACACTGCTTTCGATGTGGGCGTCCCTTTCGCCATCAGCGGCTTCATCGCCGCCATCGTCGGCGGTTTCGGCCGGCCGTTCGGCGCCTTCCTCGGCGGGTTGATGCTGGGCCTGGTGCAGTCCCTCGCAATCGTCGGTTTCGGCGCGGGGCTGAAGAACGTCGCCGCCCTTTCGGTGCTGCTGCTCTTCCTCTTCATTCGTCCCTCCGGCGTGCTCGGCACCGCCAAGTGATCAACTAAAGGAGACACTCGATGGACATTCATAAGATCGACTGGAACGCGCTGCCCTGGACGCATGTGCGCGAAGGCGTCGACCGCAAGGCCTTCTCCAGCGAGGCGGCCACTGTCGCCCTGAACCGCCTGATGCCGGGTCATGAGCCGCGCCCGCACAGCCATCCGAACGAACAAATCGCCTATATCGTCAGCGGCACCATCCGCTTCTTCGTCGGCGGCCAGGAACATCTGATGGGGGCGGGCGGCCTGCTGGTCATTCCGCCCAATGTGGAGCATTGGGGCGAGGTCGTCGGCGACGAACCGGTGCTCAACCTCGACGTCTTCACGCCGCGCCGACCCGAATACGCCTGAGCCCGGGATGACTTCGACCGGTGAAGGCTTTCGGGCGCGGCTCGCCCGGCCGCTGATCGGCACCTTCTTGAAGACGCCGGCCTATCAAAGCGTGGAAATCCTCGCCTTGGCCGAGCTGGATTGCATCATCATCGATGCCGAACACGCGCCGTTCTCCGCCGGCGATCTCGACCGCCTGATCCTAGCCGCGCGAGCAGGCCGGATGCCGGTCCTGGTGCGCGTTCCCAGCCCGGAGCCGGGCTTGGTCAATGCCTGCTTGGACATGGGGGCGACGGGCATCGTCGTGCCGCATGTGCGCACCGCCGCTGACGCCGCGGCGGCGGTGGCGGCCGCGACCTATGCCGGCCATCGCGGCTTCTCGCCCTCGACGCGGGCCGGCGCTTACGGCACCCTTGGGGCTGCTCCCTATCTCGCCGGCGTGGATGACACCGTATCGGTCTGGTGCCAGATCGAGGATGTGGAAGCGCTCGATCATCTGGACGCGATCGCGGCCGTGACCGGCGTGGATTGCCTGTTCGTCGGCCGGGCGGATCTCGCCCTTTCGCTGGGTATTAAAGATGGCAGCGATCCCCGTATGGCCGATGCAGTCCGGGCGGTGGGCCGTGCCTGCCGGACGGCGGGGAAGGCGGCCGGTATCTTCGTGCCGGGTACCGCCGAGATCCCTGATCGGCGGGCGGAGGGCTATACGGCCTTCATCTGCGGATCGGATCAGAGCTGGCTCCTGGAGCAGGCGCGTTCCAAACGGGCGGCCCTCGACGGGTAAGCTGGCTCTCGTTGGGAGAGCGGGCGGATGGCCAAGCGTCACGAGAAGATCGACCTGCCGGTTTCGGCGATCCGGCGCCACCTCGAACCCGGGGCCGATCGTGTTGGTATCCTCGGCCTCGGCCTCGGGCGAGGAAAAGAACATCATGACCATGGGCTGTCACTGCCGATAGAGCTGGCTACGGGAGATGCCCAGATCTTTCATTATCGCAGTTGGTGCCAGTGCCTCTCGCTGCAGATTCTGCTCGATGTAAGCGCGGACCTGACGACGAAGATCCAGCTTTCCCGGGATAGGCGGTCTTCGGCTGGAGGCCGATCCGAGACTCAGGCACGTGGCGACCAGTTCTCTCACGGCCATGGCGATCGCGGTCGCCTCATGCATTTCAAGGCGTGGCGCTTCCATGGTAAGCGCCACCATGTGCCGCGCCAGAA
>DATMGU010000124.1:0-34224 GCA_035555315.1 Allostellaceae bacterium | reverse complement strand
CGGGATCAAGGCCTACCAGCGGGAAAGAGAGCTGCGGGAGCGGCTGGAAGACGAGGATGTCGAGACCGATATCGGCAGCCATCCGATCGGCGAGATCATCGCCCGCATCTGCTGGGATCTGGGGCTCGATCCGAATTGGCGCCGCTGGGCGGAGGATCATTGGGCGGTGCAGGAAGCCCGGACCAAGGCGCCGGGATCGCCTTATGCCGAGTGGGGTGACGAGGAGGGAGAAACTCTCGAAGATCCACCGGACGAGGACGAAGCCGAGGATATCCCGCCGGTAGAAAGTCAGGCGGCGGCGGACGGACCGGCCGCAGGGCCGGTTCCGGAAGATCCGTTCTCGACCCCCGACTACGCGGCGCACCGGGCCGATGCCGTGGCGTATCTGCGTTCCGTCTTCTCCGGCGATCGGTTCGCCGGGCTGAGACCGCGCGGCGCCGCCACGGGCAGCGACCCGCCGTGAGGGACGGCGTCATCGCTGATTGGAGGATCATTGCGACTCGTCGAAAAATAAAGGGACACAATACATATATTTGATGATGTCCCGAATTTATGCCTCGAATTGACACCGCCCGTATTCTCATTACCCCCTCACGCCGGTTCTCCCGGTCTCTACTCGACCTTTCTGCTACGCTACGTCCGACTTCGGCTGCGTGACCTTCAGTATTGCAATGGTTACGAGTGCGACGCCGGCGAGCTGCGCTGTCGTCAGGGATTGACTGAGGACGATCCAGCCGATGATCACGCTGATGACCGGCTCCACGCCCATAAGTATCGCGAAGACGCGCGCATGCATCCGGCGCAGAGCGAGCATCTCGAGTGTGTAGGGCAGCAGCGGCACCAGAATCGCGAGTCCAAATGCCGCACGAACCGCTTCAACAGATATTCCTTCACCTGGGCCAAGGAGTCCAAACGGAGCTGAAATGGCTGTTGCCGCCGCGAGAGACATCGTCAATCCTTCAAGACCGGAAAACACGTTTCCTGTCCTTTTCATGAAGACTACGTAGGAACCCCATCCGAATGCGGCTGCGAGCGCCCATGTCACGCCGAGCGCGTCCGCCTCCGCCCAGTCGACGAGAAATCGCCCACCCGATGACTGCCGTGTTGTCAGCAGCAGGACGCCGATCGACGCGAATGCAGGCCATACGATCCGTGCCCGATTGACTCGCACCAGATAGAAAGCCGACACCGATAACGGGCCGATGAATTCTAGCGAAGTGGCAATACCGATCGGCAAGTGGAGTAACGACTGATAATAGCAGAGATTAGTGACGGATATTGCCGCACCGAGCAACAAAGCCGTCTTCCACTGCAACCTCGAATAGGAGAGCACTTTGGGCCGCACGAAAACAAGGAGTAGTACCGCAGCCCACATCAACCGGAGCCATGTGATCTGAAGAGCTCCATAAGCCTCCATCGCTGGCTTCGAGAGCGAAGCGCCCAATTGCAATACGATCATTGACGACATAGCTGCGACGACGCCAACAAGAAATCCGAGTCCTCCGACCGTTGACCCGTTAGCTCGGGCTTCAGCGTCTTTCATCAATGGGACCTCCGGTTGAATTATTTGTAGTCCCACAGATGTGTTGCCACGAACAGCCTGCCTTGGCTTCGATAAGGCCGAGTACGCCGGCTCACGCGTCTGGCTGGGTGACACAATATCTTTTACATCGGCCGGCCGATTGACGGTTGACCATAGCTCTCTACAATAGTGATTGATATCACTGCGGAATTACGGAGGAAGCGCAGTCCCTGAGCGCCTCTATCCGAGCGTCTCGGCGATGGCCCCGAGTTGTCCTGGCCAAACCAACGCTTCGCCGTCAAACACCCGAAGCGGGAGCCGTATGCGGGAAAGCCGCACGTACGGTTCCGTGCAGGGGCGCTCAGTAATGAGCGTCCCTACCGCGATCCAAATTGATCCCCGAATTTATCTGGCGGTTAGGCCAGCGGGTCCAGACCGAACAAAAACTGATGGAGCCAAAACGCGATCACTGTCCAGCCGACCACGCCGGCGACCACGGTTATGAGGTCCCCTGTCAGCGATCCGGAAGGATATACCGTCCCGGCGATACGATCCCGTCGGCGCGACGCCACAAAATCCACAATCGCCCAGACCAGAAATGGGCCGAACAATACGACGTCGTGCACCATGCCGATGGCGAGCAGATGCCCGAAAGCCCAAGTCTTCACACCAGCCAGCATCGGGTGACCGATCGTCTTCTTAATGTGGTTGCGCGGAACATAGGCCGCCGCAACCAGCACGAACGCGATCAGCGTCAGGAATATGTTGAGATGACGCAGCCAGGCGGGCGGCGCATACAGCAACACGGCATTTGTCCGCGCTTCGCCGAAACCGATGACAATGAGCGCCAGCCCGATTAGCGAAGCCAGCGAGAACAGCCCTTTCCACGGCCCTTCACCCAGGCGGATGATTTGCCGCCGCCGCCAGTCATTCGCGAAAATGCCTATCGAATGCGCGCCCAGAAAGATAACCAAGCCAAGAATCAGCAATAACATGATGGCATTGTCCGACGGGGTTTTTCTGCTTTACGCAATGATCTGCGCGAGGTCCGTGTCGGGAGCCCAGTCGCCATGAAAGCCAAAGGGCACCCGCACCGGCAGGCGGATCGCCGCGACCGGGTCACCGCCGAAATCCTGCGCATCGAGAATGATGACATCGCTCAAGTTCCGATTTTCGTCGAAGACGTAGGACATGATCCAACCATCGTCCTCCGACTTCGCACCCGGGCGGCGTACGAATGCCGGCTCGAGCGTCACGCGATTGGGGCCGTACTCATGGGTCTCTATCGTTCCGTTGGATCATATCATGCTTCATGGCCGGACCAAACCGGACCGCTTGTCCCAAATGAGCCGCATAGGCGCAGCGGGATGCGCGGGGTCGGAAATAGGTATTGTGTCCCTTAGTTGCCATTTTCTGGCGTGGCCTACTCAAAACCCCGGAATCTCGTCAATCGCACCTTTGTGGTGGCATCAACCCCCAGTTGCTATTCCTGGGCCCAGTTCCAGATCGCGGTGGCCACGGCTTCCCAACCCGGTTCGGCGATCAGCCAATGGCTCAGTCCCTTGAAGCTCTGAAAATCGACGCGCACGGGGGAGGCTTTGTGCCTGCGATACATGGCGCGGATCATAGACGGCGAGGCCGTCTTGTCTTTGTCGGCGGAAATCAACAGAAGAGGGGGGCGGTCCGGGTTCTTGAAGTTTAGACTTGTTCCGATGCCCAGCGCCGCCTGGAAATAGATGCGGCCAGGTGCTGGAACGATCTGGGTTTCATAAACGCGACGCATGTCGGCCTTGGGCAAGGTGTTGGCGAACGTGGTGGCAAAACCGTGGAACGACATTTTGCAGACCTTGGACCAGCCGCTCCATGTGAGCAGGACGGGAGCGGCGGCCAGGACGGCGGCGAGACTAGGCAAAACGCCGCTCGGGTTGCCGGGCTCGATGGCGGCGCCGCGGGCGCCTAGCCCACGATCCAGCAGCAATTGCACGATCAAGCCGCCAAAAGAATGGCCGATCAGAATAGGTGGTTCCGGGAGGCTCCGGATGATGGCGGCGTAATGATCGGTGAGTGATTTGACGGTTGTTTTCGCAAAAGCCGGATCGATCGAAAGGTTTAGTTGTTCGACGGGCCGATCAATATACGGCCAGTGCGGCGTTAGGCAGGTATAGCCCTTTTGCTCGAAAAAGGTCTTGAAAGATTGCCAGCATGCCGGTGTCACCCACGCGCCGTGAACAAAGACGATCGTCTGAGCCATTGTCTGCATATTCCTCAAATTCTGGAATACACATGTTACTCTTCGCAACGCTCCGCGATATAAGACGGACTTGGCCTGAGAGTGCCAATTCTTTGTGTCGGCAGGGCCATTTTCGCTTCCTGTCGACGGTTCGCGTCATTTGCTCCGGTTAGTCTTTCGCGATAGGCGCCGGGCGTGACACCGAACCAAACGTGGCATGCGCGGGAGAAGGCGCTCATGTCGGAATATCCGAGCAAGCTACCGATGTCCTTGAGGGATAGGTCGGGCCGTAGCAGGTAATGAACGGCCTGTTCGTGCCGGGTATTGGAAACCAACTTCCGGAAGGAGATGTCTTCCGTTTCCAGGCGCCTTTGAAACGTGCGCTCGCTGAGGGAGAGATCCGACGCGATTTGCGCCCGTCGCGGTTCGCCATCCGGCAAGCGGCTGGAAATCGCTTCTTTGGCGCGTAAGCTTATGTGCGGGGCGTTCAGCTGCTCCAGGTTCCGTCTCGCCGCCAAATCGTGAATGTCTGCCAAGTCCGGCATCGCGGTAGGGAGCGTAACGGCCAGATCTTCGAGAGGGAACCACAGTACATTTTCCGCGGCATTGAACGTCATGGGGCACTGGAACGTCGCCTCATAAGGAGCGATGTCTGCGGGGACATCAAATCCGAATGAGGCTTGGCAAGGCTTCAACAGCGATCCGGACATCCAACGGCAGAAGAGAAGTAGGGTCACAAGACCATATTCATATCGCTGCCGCGGCACCGGCCTGGCGCCGCCGCTAAAATCGATTCTTATGCCCTGAAGACCGTCTTTTACCGGCAACGTGATGTGCGTCGCGTTGCTTATTAGGGATAGGTAGCGAACCAGACGGCGCAGGCCAGCGCTGATGTCCGGACTGGACATCATGGCGTAGCCGACGACGCCATAATGATTTGCCCTGCCGATGTGAGACATATTCAGAGCGATAGCGGGATTGCCCGACCGCTCGGCCGCGATTTCCCAGAGGTGGCTGATCGAATCCGTGGGCCATCGTTGTTGAGGGTGGCGACAAAGGCCAAAGTCTATACCTGCTTCACCCAACAGTTGGGTCGCGTCCAGCCCTTCCGACGCGATCGCCGCGGCTATTCCACTTACCCATGCTGAAGACGTTGTCGGCTGGTGCATAACTCACGTTGCTCACGCTGAAGATGGTGTCGGTTGAGGTGTAACTCAGGGGATGGGAAATACGGTGTGGGAAATGCGCGACGTCGGAAATGGGTGCTGTTACCCCGAATTTAGCGTCCCCGAATTTTACCACTTGTAAGGATAGGAACCGTCGATGGCGAAACCCCGCAAGGTCCTGTTTCTGGCCGGTGACCAGTGGCGGGCGGAATGCCTGTCCGCGCTCGGCCATCCGATCGTGACCACGCCCAATCTGGATGCGCTGGCCGGCGAAGGCGTTCTGTTTCGCCGGCACTATACCCAGGCCAGCCCCTGCGGGCCGGCCCGCGCCAGCTTGCTGACCGGGCTTTACCAGATGACCCATCGGTCGGTCCGCAACGGCACGCCGCTCGACGCGCGCTTCACCAATTTGGCGCGTGAGGCCCGCGCCGCCGGCCTGCCGCCCACCATGTTCGGCTATACCGATACCTCGGCCGATCCACGCGGCCGCGCCGCGGATGATCCGGCGCTGCGCAGCTTCGAGGGGGTATTGCCGGATATGGGGGTGGGGCTGCAACTGCCCACCGACATGATGGCCTGGCGGCGCTTCCTGCACGCCGAGGGCTATCCCGCCCACGACTCGGTCTGGGATTATTTCGAGCCGGCGGACGGCATGCCGGGCGGCCCGGCGGTCTATCGCGCCGAGCACAGCCCGACCGCCTTTCTGGCCGATCAGGTGATCGACCACATCACCCGCCACGCGGACGACCCTTGGCTCACCTACGTGGCGTTTCTGGCACCGCATCCGCCGCTGCGCGCCGCCGCCCCCTGGCACGAGCGCGTCCGGCCCGGCGACGTGCCGATGCCCCATCGGACGCCGGCCTGGCAAGACGAAATGCCGCTGCATCCGTTTCACGCCTGGCGGGTCGAGACCATGCGGCTCCGGCGCGACTGGCTTGGCCGACCGATGGAGGACAGGCGGCTGGACGAGGACGTCATCCGCCAGATCCGGGCGACCTATTACGCGCTGATCGCCGAGACCGATCACCATATCGGCCGGGTGCTGCGGGCGCTGAAGGATACCGGCCAATGGGACGACACGCTGATCGTCGCCACGGTCGATCACGGCGAAATGCTGGGCGATCATTGGCTGGTCGGCAAGGAGACCGTGTTCGACCCGGCCTTTCACATTCCCTGCATCCTGCGCGATCCGCGCCGCGCCGCCGATGCCGGTCGCGGGCGGCAGGTCGGGCGGTTCACCGAGGCGGTCGACCTGCTGCCGACCGTCCTGGACTGGCTGGAGCGTCCGGCCCCGCCGGCATTGAACGGGCTATCGCTCCGCCCGTTCCTCGAAGGACGGGAGCCGTCGCGGTGGCGGCAGGCCGCCCATTACGAATACGATTTCCGCGATCCGGTGGACCAGACAGCCGAGACCGCGCTGGGTTTGCCGAGCGATCTGTGCGTGGCCTCGGTGCTGCGCGGCGAGCGGTGGAAATACATTCATTTCGCCGGCCTGCCGCCCCTGCTGTTCGACATGGTGGAGGACCCGCGCGAGGTGCGGAACCTGGCCAATGATCCGGCCCATCAGGGCACGCTGCTGGCCTCGGCCCAGGAACTGCTGTCGTTCCGCATGGCCCATGCCGACCGCACGCTCAGCGGGCATTTCCTGACCGCGGACGGCGTCGTCAGCCGCGCGGACCCCCGATATTGAAGAGCTCGGTGGCGAGAGCCTCTCCCCCAACCGGGGCGGCGAAGGACGCTCAGCGGCGTCGAGTTTCCACAGGAAACGCTGGACCCATGAACCGCCGCGGGTGTTATCCTAACGCCACCAGCCGGCCATACCGGCGGACATATGTGGTTTTTTGGGAGGATACGCCATGGCTGATGTCGTGAAGACCCAAACTACACCGGCCCCATCAACGTCGTGGATTCAGCAAACGAGGCCGGTGACGGTGCGCAAGATCGGGATCGCCGATTTGCGGGAGGTTCTGGCCTTGGGCTGGAACGACTTTTTGACCATCCCGACGCAGCTCGCCTTTCTGTGCATCCTGTACCCCATCGTCGGTCTGGTCGCGGCGCGCGCGGCGGTCGGTCAGGATTTGGTGCCGCTGCTGTATCCCCTGGTCGCGGGAATAGCCCTGCTGGGGCCGGTTCTGGCGGTCGGCATCTACGAACTCAGCCGGCGGCGCGAGGCGAGGCTAGCGGTCTCCTGGCTCAACGCCTTCGACATCCTCCGCTCGCCGGCGATCTTTTCGATCGCGGTCGTCGGATTGATGCTGTTGGCGCTCTTCACGGTCTGGATGTCGGTCGCGGAAACCATCTACGAACGCACGGTCGGCCCGATGCATCCCGGCTCGGTCGGCCAGTTCGCGCAGGCTGTGCTGCACAGCCCGGATGGCTGGCAACTGATCGTGTGGGGCAATCTGGCGGGCCTGGCCTTCGCGGTGATCGTCCTGGCGCTGACCGTGGTGTCCATCCCGATGATGTTGGACCGCACGGAGACGTCGCCCGCCATCTCGGTCGCCACCTCGATCCGCGCCGTTCTGGTCAATCCCGCGGTCTTGGGCTTGTGGGGCCTGATCGTCGCCGCCGTGCTGGTGCTGGGCTGCCTGCCGCTGTTCATCGGCCTCGCGGTCGCGATGCCGGTCCTCGGCCACGCGACTTGGCACCTGTATCGCAGGGTGGTCGCTTAAGCCTTCGGTCTTACCGGTCGCGGGTCGGGCGGGGCGAGGCTTTTGAAGCCCGAGGCATTCTGTGCTATAGAAGCGTCATGACCGCGCTGTCACCCATCGAGTCCGAGTTCGCCACGACTGAGGAGGCCGAGGCTTACGATCGTTGGTTTCGCGCCAAGGTGCAGGCGAGCCTCGATGATCCGCGCCCAGCTATACCCCACGACCAAGCGATGGCGGAGATCGATGCCATCATAGCGCAGGCGGAGCAGCGGTCTCGCCGGCCTGGATGAAATGCCTGGCTTGCCTGTGGTCTGGCGCGCCGAGGCGCTCGATAGTCTTGCGACAATCATAGGCTACATCGCCGACCGTAACCCGCCGGCCGCGCGCCGCCTCAAGGCAGCGATTGAAGCGGCGGTTCTGCCTCTTACCGAACACCCCCTCATTTTTCGGTCAGGCCGGGTGCCGGAAACGCGCGAGATCGTGGCGCATCCAAATTATATCATCGTGTACCGTGTGGCGGCCGATCGGATTGAGATCGTGAACGTCCTTCACGCACGACAGCAATACCCCTAGCCGGTCAGGTTGGCGGTACCAAGCGCCGGAACTTATCCCCTAACCTCGCTTGAACCCCTCGTTCGAGCGCAGCAGCTCCGCCGTATACGGATGCTCGGTCTCGCCAACCGCCAAGCGATCGGCGGTGGTGCGTTCGACGATCTCGCCGCCGCGCATCACCGCCAACTGGTCGCAGAGATGGGCGATGACCGCGAGGTCGTGGCTGACCATCAGCATGGTGAGGCCGTGATCGCGGCGCAGCCGGGTCAGCAGGTTGAGGATCTCGGCCTGCACCGAGACGTCGAGCGCCGAGGTTGGCTCGTCGAGCAGCAGGATGCGCGGCTCCAGGATCAGCGCGCGGGCGATCGCGACGCGCTGGCGCTGGCCGCCGGAGAGCTGATGGGGAAATCGGAACCGGTGCTCGGTGCCCAGGCCGACCTCGGTCAAGGCTTGAGCCACCCGCCGATCGGCATTGCCCAGGCGGTGGATCGCCACCGGTTCCGCCAGGATCTGGTCGACCGTCTGTTCCGGATGCAGCGAGCCATAGGGATCTTGGAACACCATCTGGACGAGTTTGCGCAAGGCCCGCGTCCGCTTCGGTCCGAGCGTCTCGCCGGCCAGGGCGATCCGGCCGCTCGCCTCGGGGATCAGGCCGGCGATGGCGCGCAGCACGGTGGATTTGCCGGAGCCGGATTCGCCGACCAGGCCGAACGCCTCGCCCTCGGCCACACGGATCGACACGTCGCGCGCGGCATCGATCCGGACGGCGCCGCTGCCATAGCTGACCGTAAGGCTCTCCAGCTGGATCACGTGCCGGCTACCTCATCGGTCAACCAGGCGGGGTCGCGGCGCAATTGCGGCAGTTCGGCGCGGCGGTGCGTCAGGCTCGGCAGGGCCGCCAGCAACCCGCGCGTATAGGGATGTCGCGCCTCGGACAGCTCCCGCGCCGGGCAGTTCTCGACGACGCGCCCGGCATACATCACCAGCACCCGGTCACAGAACGAGGCGACCAGATGCAGATTGTGGCTGATCAGGATCAGTCCCATGCCGCGGCTGCGCACCAGGTCGTCGAGGATGGTCAGGATCTGCAGCTGCACGGTGACGTCGAGGGCCGAGGTCGGCTCGTCGGCGATCAGGATCTCCGGATCGGCGATCAGCATCATGGCGATCATCGCCCGCTGACCCATGCCGCCCGATACCTCATGCGGATAGAGATCGTAGACCCGCTGCGGATCGCGGATTTGCACCGCCTCCAGCATCTCCAAGGCGGCGAGGCGCGCGGCCTTGCGGGTGCTGTGCAGATGCATGCGATGGGTCTCGGCGATCTGCCTGCCGACGCTGATCGAGGGGTTGAGGGCATAGCGTGGGTCCTGCAGCACCATCGCCATGCGCTTGCCGCGCAAATGCCGGTAGTCGCGTGGGGCAAGGCCGCGCAGATCGGTCTTGCCCAGGCTGAGCTCGGCCGCCTGGACCCGGGCCGCGGGTGGCAACAGGCCCATGATCGCGCGACCGGTGGTCGATTTGCCCGAGCCGGATTCACCGACGATGCCCAGCCGCTCCCGCCCCAGCGAGAAGCTGACATCGCGCACGGCGACGAACTCGCCCCGATCGGTCGGAAAGGTCACGCGCAGGTCGCGCACGGTGAGCATCGGCGCCTCGGTCATGCCATCGCTTTCATGACGAGCGCGGGTCGGCCACGTCGCGCAAGCCATCGCCCAACAGGTTGAAGCCCAAGCTGACGATGAAGATGGCGAGGCCGGGGATGGTCGCGACCCACCATTGGTCGAGCAGAACGCTTCGGCCGCTCGACACCATGGCGCCCCATTCCGGCATCGGCGGCTGGGCGCCGAGGCCGAGGAAACCCAGCCCGGCGGCGATCAGGATGATGCCGGCCATGTCCAGGGTCAGCCGGATGATCACCGAGGGCAGGCAAAGCGGCAGGATCTGCACCCACAGAATGCGCACCCATGAGGCGCCCTGCAGCTCCGCCGCCAGCACGAATTCGCTGCGCCGGCGGGTGATCGTCTCGGCCCGGGCGAGGCGCGCGTAAGGCGGCCAGGAGGTGAGGGCGATGGCGATCACCGCGTTCTCGATCCCAGGACCCAGCGCCGCCGCGAAGGCGAGGGCCAGGACCAATTGCGGGAAGGCGAGGAAGATGTCGGTGATGCGCATCAGCACCGCATCGAGCCAACCGCCGAAATAGCCCGAAGGCAACCCGATGCCGAGGCCGATCGGCACGACGATCACCGTCACCATGGCGACGATCAGCAGGGTGACGCGGGCGCCGAACAACACGCGCGCCAGGATGTCGCGGCCCAGCTCGTCGGTGCCGAAGGGATGCGCGAGGGAGAAGTACTGCAACCGATCGGGCAGGGATTGGAAGGTCGCCTCGTGCTCGCTGGATAACAGCGGTGCCGCGACCGCCATCAGCACCAGCGCCAGCACGATGGTGAGACCGGTCATTGCCAGCGGGTTGCGCCGGAACGCCAGCCAGCTGCGAAACCAGCGGCCGAGCCGCGCCTGGGAGCGGCTGCCGGGGGTCGGCGACAGCAGCCAAGCACGCCAGCCCGGTGCCACGCCGGGAACGCTGATCGTGTTATCGCTCACGAGCGGCTCCGCGCACGGGGATCGACCAGCGGGTAGAGCAGATCGGACAGGAAGTTGAGGCAGATATAGACCGCGCCGATCAGCGTGGTGCCGCCCAGCACCGCGTTCAAATCGGCGTTGAACAGCGAGTTCTTCATATAGAGGCCGAGCCCCGGCCAGGCGAACACGGTTTCGGTCAGCACGGCGCCCTGCAGCAGATTGCCGAAGGTCAGCGCCACCACGGTGATCAGCTGTACCCAGATATTGCCCAAGGCGTGGATCCAGATCACCCGCGTTTCGGAGAGCCCCTTGGCGCGGGCGGCCAGTACGTATTCCTGCTGCAATTGTCCCAGCATGAAGCTGCGCGTCATCCGCGCCACATAGGCGAGCGAGATATAGCCCAGGATCGTCGCCGGCAGGGCGAGATGGCTGAGCGCGTTCCAGAACACCTCCCAATCGCCGGACAGCACGCTGTCGACGGTGATCATGCCGGTGACGGTGGGAACGATGTCGTCGTAACCGACATCGATGCGGCCCGGCCCCTCGACCCAGCCCAACTTGGCGTAGAATACCAGCAGCCCGACCAAGCCCAGCCAGAACACCGGCATGGAATAGCCGAACAGCGAGGCCATGCGGATCACATGGTCGGGCCAGCGGCCGCGTTGCGCCGCCCCCACCACGCCACAGGGGATACCCAGCGCCACGCCGATCACCAGGGCGAGGAACGACAGCTCGATGGTCGCCGGAAAAACATTCAGTAGATCGACCAGCACCGGCTGCGAGGTGATCACCGAGTTGCCGAAATCGCCGGACAGCACCTTGGTGAGGTAGCGCCAATACTGTACCGGGATCGGCAGATCGAGGCCGATCTCCAGACGCACCGCGTCGTAGGTCGAGGCCGAAGCATGTTCGCCGACGATCGCCAGCACCGGATCGATCGGGATGACCCGGCCGATCACGAAGGTGACGATGGTCAGGCCGAGGAAGGTCAGCACCAGCGACAGCAAGACGCCGAGCAGCCGACGGACGGGCAGGGCTATCAGCCCAACCCGCCGTCTGCTCGGTCGTGTGACGTCGATGGTCGCGGTCATGCGCGGCTGATCGCCCCGCCAGTGCTTACTTGGTCGGTTTGCGCTTACTTGGTCAGTTTGCGGTAGTAGGTCAGATCCGACGTGATGCCGGCGATCATGCCTTTGACGTTGGTCCGCTCCGCCACCTGAAAGGTCGGCTGGAACATGATCAGGAAAGGCCCGGTCTCCATCACCTTCTTCTGCAGGTCCAGATACATCGTCTCGCGCTTGGCGCTATCGGGCTCCTGCGCCGCCGCCTCGGTCTCCTTGGTCAACTCGGGGATATCCCAGGAGTTGCGCCAGGCGAGCGGCTTCCTGGCGGCACCGTCGGAATTGTCCGGGTTGAACGAGAAGGTGTCGGCGTTGGTATGCGGATCGAGATAGTCCGGTCCCCAGCTCAGCGCGGCCATCTGGTGCTTGCGCGCCCGATAGATCGTTAGGACCTGCTTCTGCTCGGCCGGCACGATATTCACCTTGATCCCGGCCATGCCCATGGTCTGCTGCATCGATTGGGCGATCTCGGCCATCGGCGAGGAATTCCAGGTGTCGAGCCGGACCTCGAAACCGTTCGGATAGCCGGCCTCGGCCAGCAGCAGCTTCGCCTTGGCGACATCCAGCTTGTACTCGTTCTCGTTCATCGCCCCCATGAAACCCTTCGGCAGGAAGGCCTGGTGCACGAAGAAATTGCCCTTGAGGAAGCTATTCACCATCCCGTCATAATCGATGAGATAGCGCATCGCGTCGCGCACCTTGGGGTTCTTGAACGGCTCGTAAGCGAGGTTCATGCCCGCGTAATAGGTATCGGAACCGGCGAAGGTCTCGACCTTGATCGCCTTGTCGCCGGCGAGCGTCTTCAGCTGATCCGGGTTGAGATCGCGGGCGATATCGATATCACCCTTCTGCAGCAGCAGTGCCTGGGACGCGGCCTCCGGTATGTGGCGCACGATGACGCGCTTCACCGCCGGGGCACCCAGCCGATAGGTCGGGTTGGCCTCAAGCGTCACGGATTCGTTGGGCTTCCATGAAATCAACTTGAACGGACCGGAAGCGGCGGTGTGGGTTTTCAGCCAGCCATTGCCGAAATCGCCCTTCTCCTCGTGCTGCAGCGCCACCTTCTTCTCGACGACCGAGCCGACCACCGAACTCATCAGGTTTAACACCAGCGACGGCGCATATTTGTTGGGTGTGGTGAACTGCAGCGTCAGGGGATCGAGCGCCTTGACCAGATCCTTGACGTTGTCCTTGGTCCAGCCCAGCTGCGAGATCAGGAAGGCCGGGGTCTTGTCCATCAGGATGACCCGCTGCAGCGAGAACGCCGCATCCTCGGCGGTGAGCGTCGATCCCGTATCCTGGAATTTCTGCCCGGGCCGAAGTTTGAAGGTGAAGGTCTTGCTGTCGTCGCTGATCGTCCAGCTGGCGGCGACGCCGCCGACCATCTTGGTGAGATCCTCCGCCTCGAAGCGGATCAGCCGGTCGTAGACGTTGGTGACGATCTCCTCGCCGGACAGCTCATACGCCTCGCCGGGATCGAGCGTGATGATGTCGTCGATCTTCTTCGCCATCACCACCGTGTCGCGTGGCGTCGCGGCTTGGGCGGGCGCCTGCCACAGCGCCAGGGGTGCTGCCACCACGCCGGCCATCGCCAACCATGCCAAATGCCTAGTCATGTGATTTCCCCCTTGGTACGAAATGCTCGTCCGACAGTCCTGAGGCGACGAGGTTGCAACGATCAGGCCATTGATGCGCCCATCACTTCACCCATCCGTTCACCGGGCGGATCGTCCGGTTCGACCAGACTGAGCCGTGTGAGATCCGCGTTGGTCCGCCCCCGATCATCGATCGATAGAGCGTCCTGGTAGCGTGTGCCGAACAGGATGGCGTCGCCGTCATAGGTGTGAAGGTCGAAGACATGCGCGCCCATCACATGGTCGCGCGCCTCGATGATCAGGATCAGCCGCAAGTCGCTTTCCGCCAAGGTTTCGACCGTTAGCCGAGCCAGCGGGCTATGCTCGTCGATAGGATGCATCAGTGTCCAGATCAGTCCGAACAGCGGCAATCGACTTTGCGTTAGCGACAGATCGAGGGTGCGCCGGAACATCTGGCCTTCCGCCGTGCGCTCCGGCAGCAGGACGCTGAGGCGCGCCGTCGCGTCCGCCAAGAGGCTCATGCGGCCGTTGCCCAGCCGGATCATCAAGGTCGGTCGCCCATTGCTGCGGCCGATGACCGGGTTGTCGGCGAACAGGATCTTTGCCTTGGGTCTGGAAAACCGGACGAAGATCAGGCCGGTCATCAGGGCGGTGAAGGTCATCCCGCACAGGATTTCGATAGCCGAGACGATGTGGCCATAGAGCGTCGCCGGTGCCATCGCGCCATAGCCGACCGTGGCCAGGGTCTCGATGCTGAAGAAGAAGGCGTCGGAGAACGAGTACGGCCGTGTGTTGGTCAGGCTGCCTGGCGCGATGACGTATAGCAGCGCGAAGACGATATTGATGGTCAGTTCCAGGACCAGCAGAGTCAGGAAAAACCGCGGCCAGCTCAGCGTCATCGCCAGGTGGTAGGGATCGCGCAGGTCGTAGCGGATGGCGCCCTGCTTGGTGATCTCCATCGACCCCATGCGGGTCGGGATCGGGTCGAGGCGGTTTTTCGAATGGAACATGCTCATGCGGTACCGCCCCGTTTTCCCGGAGATCTCCGGTGAAATCCCGGCCATAAAATCCCGGCTGTAAAATCCCGGCCGTGAAATCTAGATCGGGTGGACGGCGTTGCGAAGGTCCGCCGCGCGCTTTTCCGCAAGTGTGTGCAGGATGACGGCGATCAGCACTATGGCGCCGCCGATCAGCGCCCTGATATCCGGGTTCTCGCCGAGGGCGACCCAGACCCAGAACGGTCCCAGCACGGATTCCAGGATCGAAATCAGCCCGGCATCCGCCGCCGGGATCAGCCGGACACCCGCCATGAACAGGATCAAGCCCAGGCCCATCTGGCCGATCCCGAACAATCCCAGCAAGGCGAGGTCGGTCGGTGCCACGGCGAATGGATGATCGGCGAGCGGCAAAGCGACGAGCGCCGTGATCGCGGTGGCAAGGCAGGTGGCCGGGGTCATCGGCAGATCGCGGCGGTGTCGGGCGAGGACGATGGTACCGGCGAAGCCCAATCCCATGACCGCCGATAAAAGATCGCCGGCGAGTTGGCCGGTCTCGACCGCGTTGGAGACCATGATCGCGATGCCGCATAGCGTGGCCGCGATCGCCGCGATTCCACTGGGCCTGACCCGCTCCCCCAGCAGCAGCCAGGCGAAGATCGCCGCCACGAACGGCGAGGCGGCCTGGAAGATCATCACATTGGCGACCGTCGTCTGTCCCAGGGCGAGAATGAAGCAGATCATCGAGGAGGCGAAGCAGCCGGCCAGCAGCAGGCCGATCCAGCCGATGCCGCGGAACGCGCCGACGACGCCCCGCCGATCGCGCAGCGCGACGTAGATCAGCAGCGACAGGCAAGCGAATACCGACCGCCAGAACAGCGTCGTCCAGGCGTCCGTCGCCACCATGCGGACGATCAGTCCCGCGCCGCTCCAGGCGACCGAAGCGGTCGCCACCAGCAAGGCGCCACGCCGATAGCGGGCGGCCGGGGTTTCGCCGGGCAGGCTGTGGGACAGCGATAGGGCGTCGGTCATGCCGCCCGACCCTTGCCGTCCGGCCACGGCCTCCGGGAACTCTGATGCATCGCTATCCAGTACCTGTGGTTTTTCGCCGATGCGGATTCGGCTGTCGGGTTTCGGGGATGCGATGTCGGGAGGACGCAGGTTGCTCGATATCAGGTCCCTGTTCGCGCGCCAAGTGCGTCGCGGACAATGCGCCGCGGACCGCATCCGCGTTCGCGGCATGGCTGCCATTCGGACCTTTAAGTGGTCATTAAGCCTCACCAGGTGATATTGCAGTGCAACATAGAACGTTGCGATGCAGAAGGATGAGACCAATGGCAATGCTTATGAGCGCGGCAAACCCCTCTTTACAGGCAGCTTCGTCGATTGTGCGACGCAGCGTAAACGCGTTTTCCGCCTGGCGTGCCGAGCAGCGCCAGCGCAACGAAATCGCCCGCGAGCTGGCGAGCTATTCGAGCCGCGAACTGCAGGATCTGCGGATCGATCGGGCGGATTTCCCGGCGATCATCAACGGCACCTATCGCCGCTAAGGCGGGATCACCATCAAGTCTGGCATCGCGCCCGGTTCGCCGGGCTGTCGATGCGAAAGATTGCCTATCCGCTAAGTCGGCGGGCTAGGCTGGTGTTGTCTTCCCCGCTATCGTAGTCTCGTCGTGGCCGTAAGTGCATTACCTTCGGCCCGATTGCGAAACTCCGAAGGAAGGCAGGCGGGTGGCTAAGGTCCCGACGATAGATCGCCGCGAGATCCTGGCGCAGAATCCGTTGCTGCGCTCCCTGGATCGAGAGCATGTCGAGGCGCTTGCGGCGCGTACGCGCACCGTCACCCACCGCGCCAATGAGGTCATCTTCCTCAAGGGTGACCCAGGCTCGGGGTTGATCGCCGTGATCGGCGGACGGGTCAAGATCAGCGTGACCTCGGCCGAAGGCCGCGAACTGATCCTCAACATCATCGATCCCGGCGAATTTTTCGGCGAGATCGCCTTGCTGGATGGCAAGGACCGAACCGCCGACGCGATCGCGATGACCGATTGCAGCCTGCTGGTGCTGGATCGGCGCGATTTTCTACCGCTTGTCGAACATTACCCCGACATGGCCTTGAAGCTGATCGCCGTGTTGTGTGAACGGCTGCGGCATACCTCCGAACACATGGAGGATGTGCTGTTCCTAGAGGTGCCGGCGCGGCTGGCGCGTCGGTTGCTGGTCCTGGCGCATGACCATGGCGAACCGACATCGCAGGGTGTGCGGATCGATTTCCGACTATCGCAGCAGGAAATCGGCAACATGATCGGCATCTCGCGGGAAAGCATCAACAAACAGTTCTCCGAATGGCGGAAATCCGGGCTGATTTCCGTTGAGAACAGTTTTATCACGCTGAAAAACGAGAGCCAGCTTCGGCGGATCGCCGGCGACCTCTGAGACGACTTTCTCGCGGGGGATCCGCCCCCGCTTGGTTACGGCGCGCGCTGCCCCGAGACCGGCGAGCCACGCGAAAGATCCTGGCGGTTCACGCCGATATCGTTCTGTAGATGGCCTTCCAGCGATCGCAGCATCTGTCGCGTCGCCCGTTCCTCGTAGCGGTCGACGACCGTGTTCCAGAGATCGCTCAACAGACGCATGGCACTCCGCCGACCAGGAGTTCTAGACCGCCGCGTGGGGATCGGGGCATCGAAGCGCTGCGCTGTGACCATCATGACGCACCTTTCGCCAAGTCTTGAAAACCGTCTTGCTCTCCTGGGGGAGTACTGTCCGAAGCAGTCGTCATTCCCTTGGTTGATTGGATCATGTCGAAAACGACGGCTATCGGATGTGATTGACCTCACACCCGATTGAATTTGCTAAACTCGGAATGTCGATGTTTCGGCCGAAGCGAGCGCGGATGTACCGGCCGCTGATCGACCAATAGTGGGGAGGATACGGATCTTGGCGGATGGATTTATCGAGGCGCGCGATTTCCTGCTGGCGCATCGCACCGATTATGCAACCGCGTATCGCGATTTCAGATGGCCGCGGCTCGACAGCTTCAATTGGGCGTTGGACTATTTCGATCCCATGGCCGCCGGCAACCGACGCACCGCCTTATGGATCGTCGGCGAAACGAGTGATGAGATCAGGCTGAGCTTCGCCGAGCTGGCCGACCGATCGAACCGCGTCGCCAACCATCTTCGGTCGCTGGGCGTGCGGCGCGGCGATCGTATCCTGTTGATGCTGGGCAATGTCGTGCCGCTCTGGGAATTGATGCTGGCAGCGATGAAGCTCGGCGCCGTGGTCATTCCCGCGACGACCCTGCTGAGCGGCGACGATCTCGTCGATCGGATCGAGCGGGGGCGGGTTCGGCATATCGTCGCGGCGGCCCAGCATACCGACCGGTTCGCCGAGCTGGGCGATGCGTGCACCCGGATCGTGGTCGGCGAGCCGGTGCCGGGCTGGCAGCCTTATGCGGCGGGGTATGAGGCGTCGGGCGATTTCGCGCCGGACGGGCCGACCCGGGCGACCGACCCGCTGCTATTGTATTTCACCTCGGGCACCACCGCTAAGCCCAAGCTGGTGCTGCACAGCCATCAAAGCTATCCGGTAGGTCATCTCTCGACCATGTATTGGCTGGGCCTGCAGCCCGGTGCCGTGCACCTCAACATTTCCTCGCCCGGCTGGGCGAAGCATGCCTGGAGCTCGTTTTTCGCGCCGTGGAACGCGGCGGCGACGATTTTCGTGCTGAACCAGGCGCGCTTCAACGCGCGTGGCTTGCTCGATGTGGCTACCCGTTGCGGCGTCACCTCGATGTGCGCGCCGCCGACCGTTTGGCGAATGCTGATCCAGGAGGATCTCGCCGCCTGGAAAGTCGCCTTCACCGAATTGATCGGTGCCGGCGAGCCGCTGAACCCGGAGGTCATCGAGCGGGTCAAGACGGCCTGGGGCCTGACCATCCGCGACGGCTATGGCCAGACCGAGACGACGGCGCAGATCGGCAATCCGCCGGGCCAGCCGGTCAAGCCCGGTTCGATGGGCCGGCCCTTGCCGGGTTATGATATCGCCCTGCTGGACGACGCCGGACAGCCCGCGGATGAGGGGCAGGTATGTATCACGCTCGCCGCCCGGCCCATCGCCTTGATGCAGGGGTATCAGGCCACGGATGGCACGACGTTGCCTATCGAGGGGGTGGCCTATCCCACTGGCGATGTGGCGCAGCGCGATGCTGATGGGTATCTCACTTTCGTCGGCCGTGCCGATGACGTGTTCAAGGCATCGGATTACCGGATCAGTCCGTTCGAACTGGAAAGCATGCTGATCGAGCACGAGGCGGTTGCCGAGGCGGCGGTGGTCCCGTCGCCCGATCCGCTGCGTCTCGCCGTCCCCAAGGCATTCGTCAGCCTGCGTGCCGGCTTCGCCGCCGATGCCGCGACCGCCCTGTCGATCTTCCACCATATCCGGACGCATTCGGCGCCCTATAAGCGCATCCGCCGCCTGGAATTCGCCGAGTTGCCCAAGACCATCTCCGGCAAGATCCGCCGGGTCGAACTGCGCGCGGCGGAGGCCACTTGCCGTGCCGCGGGGACGCGTGGCGCCCAGGACCATTGGGAGGAGGATTTTCCCGAGCTGGGGTAAGTCGCTAAGCGACACCCTCCAGCGCCGCCGACAGCAATGCCTGGGTGTACTCGTGCCGTGGCGCCGCGAAGACGGCGTCGGCGGCACCGGCCTCGACGATCCGGCCGCCCTGCATGACAATGACTTCGTCGGCCAAGGCCCGGACGACGCGCAGGTCATGGCTGATGAACAGATAGGCCAACCGATGGCGCGCCTGCAGGTCGCGCAGCAACTCGATGATCTGCACCTGCACCGACCGGTCGAGGGCGGAGGTCGGCTCGTCCAGCACCAGCAGGCGCGGCTTCAGCACCAAGGCCCGGGCGATCGCCACCCGCTGGCGCTGTCCGCCGGAGAGTTCGTGCGGATAGCGATCGGCCCAGTCGGGGTCCAGGCCGACCTCGGTCAGCGCCTGGGCGATCAGCGGCCGGCGTTCCTGCGCGGCACCGCCGATCCGGTGGACGCGCAGCCCCTCCTCGACGATCTGACCGACCGATAGCCGGGGGTTCAGGCTGGCGAACGGGTCCTGGAAGACGATCTGCATCGCCCTCCGCCGCGCGCGTAACCGGCCGGCCGTGAGGGATGCGAGATCCTCGCCTTCCCAGATGACGCTGCCCCCGGCCGGCTGCAGCCGCAGCAGGGCGAGGCCCAGCGTGCTCTTGCCCGAGCCGCTTTCGCCGACGATGCCGGTGGTGCGCCCCTCCCGCAGGGTTAGGCTGACGCCGTCGACGGCGCGGGTCTCGCCGATCCGGCGGCGCAGCATGCCGGCGCGGATCGGGAAGATGACGGAGATGTCGCGCGCTTCGAGCAGCACCGGCGCCGCCTCGGCCGGTGTCGACACGCGGGGCGAGGGCTCGGCCGCCAGCAGCATCCGGGTATAGGGCGCCTCGGGCCGGGTGAAGATCGCCTCGGTCGAGCCGGTCTCGACGATCCGACCGGATCGCATGATGCAAACCCGGTCTGCCATCCGTCGCACGATGCCCAGATCATGGGTGATCAGCAGCAGCGCCATATCGAAACGGCGGATCAGATCATGCAGCAGGGCCAGGATCTGTGCCTGGATGGTGACGTCGAGGGCGGTCGTCGGTTCGTCGGCGATCAGCAGATCCGGTTCGTTGGCGAGCGCCATGGCGATCATTACCCGCTGCCGCTCGCCGCCGGACAATTGATGCGGCAAGCTGCCGAGGCGCTCGGCGGCGCGGGGCAGGGCAACCAGTTCCAGCAGCTCCAGCACCCGGGTTCGCGCCGCGCGTGGGTTCAATCGCCGATGCACGGCCAAGGTCTCGCCGATCTGCTTTTCGATCGTGTGCAGCGGGTTCAGCGAGGTCATCGGCTCCTGGAAAATCATGCCGATGCGGTCGCCGCGGATCGAGCGCAATCGATCAGGCGTGGCATCCAGCAGGTCCTCGCCGGCGAATTGGATGCTGCTGCCCGGCGCGTACCAGCCGGAGCCGGGCAGCAGGCGCAGGATCGACAGGGCCGTGGTCGACTTGCCCGAGCCGCTTTCTCCGACCAGTGCCAGCGTCTCGCCGCGGGCAAGCTCGAACGACGCGCCATCGACGGCCCTCACCGGGGCGCCGCCGACCGTGAACTCGACCGTGAGATCGCGGACCGCCAGCAATGGCTGATCGCTCATCGCGTGGGGCTCCGGCGGGGATCAAACGCGTCGCGCACCGCCTCGCCGATGAAGATCAACAGCGTGAGCAACACCGCCAGGACGAAGAAGCCGGTGAGGCCGAGCCAGGGGGCTTGCGGGTTGTTCTTGCCCTGGGCCAGCAATTCCCCCAGCGAGGCCGAGCCGGGCGGCAGTCCGAAGCCGAGAAAATCCAGCGAGGTGAGGGTGGTGACGGCACCGCTCATGATGAAGGGTAGGAAGGTCATCGTCGCGACCAACGCGTTCGGCAGGATGTGCCGGATGATGATCGTCGAGGTGGGGGCGCCCAGCGCTCGGGCGGCGCGGACGAAATCGAGGTTGCGCGCGCGCAGGAACTCCGCGCGCACCACCGGCACCAGCGCCATCCAGGCGAACAGCAGCATCAGGCCGAGCAGCCACCAGAAGGTCGGCTCGACGATGCTGGCGAGGATGATCAGCAGGAACAGCACGGGCAGGCCGGACCAGATTTCGATGAAGCGCTGCATCAGGAGATCCGTCAGGCCGCCCAGATAGCCCTGGATGGCACCGGCGGCGAGGCCGACGATCGAGGAGAGAAGGGTGAGGGTGAGGGCGAACAGTACGGTGATCCGAAAGCCGTAGATCGTCCGCGCCAGCACGTCGCGCGCCTGGTCGTCGGTGCCCAGCCAATCGACGGCCGAGGGCGGCGCCGGGGCCGGCCGGCCGAGGGCGTAGTTGATCGTGCGATAGCTGAACGGGATCAGTGGCCAGGCCATCCAGCCCTTGGCCGCTATGAGCGCTTGGAGATGGGGGTCGCGGTAATCCGGATCGGTCGGGAAATCGCCGCCGAAATCGGTCTCGGCATAGTCGTTCAGCAACGGCAGGTACCAGCCGCCGTCGTAGCGGATGACCAGTGGCTTGTCGTTGGCGATGACATCGGCGCAGAGGCTGATGCCGAACAAGGCGAGAAAGATCCACAGCGACCAAAAGCCCCGCCGATTGGCGCGGAACGCCGCCAGCCGGCGGCGGGTCAGCGGGCTGATCGCGCGCTGGGGGCCGACGGCGCCGGGCCGCAGGATGAGATCGCCGCCGGTGCTCATCGCGCCCGCGCCTCGAAATCGATCCGGGGGTCGACCAGCATATAGACCAGGTCGCCGGCCAGGTTGAGCAGCAGCCCCATCAGCGTGAAGACATAGAGGCTGCCGAACAGCACCGGGTAATCCCGGTTGATCGCCGACTCAAAGCCAAGCAGCCCGAGCCCGTCCAAGGAAAAGATCACCTCGATCAGCAGCGACCCGGTGAACAGGATGCCGACGAAGGCGGCCGGGAAACCCGCCACCACGATCAGCATGGCGTTGCGGAACACATGGCCGTAGAGCACGCGCCGCTCGGTCAATCCCTTGGCACGGGCGGTGGTGACGTATTGCTTGTTGATCTCGTCCAGGAACGAGTTTTTGGTCAGCATGGTGAGGCTGGCGAAGCCGCCGATGGTCAGGGCGGCGATCGGCAGGGTCATGTGCCACAGATAGTCGAGGATCCGGCCGGGCCAGGACAGGGTCGCCCAATTATCCGACACCAGCCCGCGCAGCGGGAACAGGCTGAGGAAACTGCCGCCGGCGAACAGCACGACCAGCAGCAGGGCGAACAGAAAGCTGGGCACCGCGTAGCCGACGATCACGACGGCGCTGCTCCACACATCGAACGCCGTGCCGTCGCGCACCGCCTTGGCGACGCCAAGCGGGATCGAGATCAGATAGACCAGCAGGGTGGTCCAGAGACCGAGCGAGATGGAGACCGGCAGCTTGTCGAGGATGAGGTCGATCACCCGTCGATCGCGGTAGAAGCTGCTGCCGAAATCGAAGGTGGCGTAGCGGCCGATCATCTCGACGAAGCGCTCGGCCGGCGGCTTGTCGAAGCCATAGAGCTTTTGCAGCTGCGCGATCAGGGCGGGATCGATCCCTTGGGAGGCGCGGCTTTGGTCGCCGACGCCGCCGGTGCGGGGGGCGGCGGTGTCCTGTTGGTTGGTGAAGCGTGCCGTGGCGTCGTTGCCGCCTCCTTGCAGCCGCGCCACCATCTGCTCGACGGGTCCGCCGGGGGCGGCCTGGATGATCACGAAGTTGATCAGCATGATGCCGAGCAGCGTCGGCACCATCAGCGCCAGCCGGCGCAGGCTGTAAGCGATCACAGCGGAGTCACTTGGGTGCTGATGGCAACTTCGCCTTGGCCGCTTCGATCTCGCTGTCCTTGCCGGGCGCCACCCACCAGCTATCGAGCGCGGTCGGATAATAGGTCGGTGCCACGGTCGGGCGCTGGAACTTGTTCCAATAGGCGATCCAGCTGCTCGCCCGGTACCATTGCGGGATGACGTAATAGCCGTTCACCAGGATCCGATCGAGCGCATGGGTCGTGGTCTTCAGCGCCTCGTAATCCGGCACCGTGATCAACTGTTCGATCAGCGCGTCGATCGCCGGGTTCTTGACGCCGGCGAGGTTGCGGCTGCCCGGGCGATCGGCGGCACCCGAACTCCAGAAATCCCGCTGCTCATTGCCGGGCGAGGCCGATTGCGGCCATTGGCCGGTGGTCATGTCGAAATCGAAATTGTTCAGCCGGCTGATATATTGCGATGTGTCGACGGTGCGCAACCGGGCGGTGATGCCCAGCCGCTGCAGGTTCTGGATCATCGGCAAGGTCACTCGCTCGAAGCTGATGTCGCTTTCCAGGATCTCGAACTCGAAGGGCGTGCCGGTCTTGTCGTTGACCAGTTGCTTGCCCTTGATCGACCAGCCCGCCTGTTTCAAGAAGTCCAGCGCCTGCTTCAGGTTGTCGCGCAGATTGCCCGATCCGTCGGTTTTGGGCGGCGCGTATTCGGCGGTGAACACGGCGTCGGGGATCCGGCCTCGATAGCCCTCCAGAAACGCGAGCTCAGCCCCGGTCGGTAACCCGCTGGAACCCAACTCGCTATTGTTCCAATAGCTGTGCGAGCGGGTATAGAGGCCGTAGAACAGCGTCTTGTTGGTCCATTCGAAATCGAACGCATAACCCAGCGCCCGGCGGACCAGCGGGTCGGCAAAGAGTTGCCGCCTAGTGTTGAAGACGTAACCCTGCATGCCCTGGGGCAGGGCGTTCGGGATATCCTGCTTGGTGATGAGACCGGCGGCCAGCGCCGGCCCGTCATAACCGGTCGCCCAGGCTTTGGAATTATTCTCCGGCCGCACGTCATAGGCGCCGGCCTTGAAGGCCTCCAGCGCTACCGTCGTGTCGCGGTAATAATCGTAGCGGATCTCGTCGACGTTGAAGCGACCCTTGGCGACACCCAGATTGGCGCCCCACCAGTTCGGGACCCGGCGATAGGTGATGCTGCGCCCGGGATCGACCGCGGCGATCGTATAGGGTCCGTTGCCGACCGGCGGTTCGAGCGTCGTCTTGTCGAAATCATGGGCCGTCCAATACGCCTTCGACAGCACCGGCAACTCGCCGATGATCAGCGGCAGCTCCCGGTTGCGGCCGTCGCGAAAGCTGAACTTGACCAGATGGTCGCCCGTCTTCTCGCCCTTCACCACATCGGCGTAATAGTCGTGGAACAGCAGCATCTGCGGCCGCGTCAGGGTCTCGAAGCTCCACACCACATCCTCGGGCGTGATCGGGCTGCCATCACTGAACGTGGCTTCGGGCCGCAGGTGATAGGTCACCGATGTTCGGTCGGGCGCGATCGTCACACCATCGGCGACCAACCCGTATTGCGCGAAGGGCTCGTCCTCCGACCGGGCCATCAGGGTCTGGAAGAGGTAGCCCAGCCCCGATGCCGTCGCCCCCTTGACCAGGAAGGGGTTCAACGAATCGAAGGTGCCCAGCGCCGACAGCTTCATGGTGCCGCCCTTCGGCGCGTCCGGATTGGTCCACTCGAAATGCGTGAAGCCGGACTTGTATTTGAGATCGCCGAACATCGACAAGCCGTGGTTCGGCGTTTCCTCCGCGGCTGCCGCGATCGGCGACGATAGGACTAAGAAGCAAGCAAGCAGGGTAACGACGCGAGGGGGGAACATCACTCACCGAATCAGGGGACTCAAAACCTGGCGGCCAAATCTAAGCCAGACGCGCGGGATTTGCCGAGGCTAAATGACGGTCGAGATGACGCACGCGTTGCCGATGGCTGGACCGGCGCCTACATCTCCGATCGACGGCAGGGCGACGATCATCAGAACAAACACTATCCGGGGGGCGACAGCATGGACCGTGACGGTATGACGACCAAACGCCGGCTGGGCGCCAGCGCCCTCACCGTGGCACCGATCGGTCTAGGCTGCATGTCGTTCTCCGGCGTCTATGGCGCCAGCGACGATACCGAGGCGCTGAGGGTGATCACCTATGCGCTCGACCACGGCGTCACCTTGCTGGACAGTTCGGACATGTATGGCTGGGGCCATAACGAGGAGTTGGTGGGCCGTGCCATCAGGGGTCGCCGTGGCGATGTGGTGCTCGCCACCAAATTCGGCCAGACCAAGGGCGAGGGCGGTGTCAACGGCGTGAACGGCCGTCCGGACTATGTGAGAGAGGCTTGCGAGGCGAGCCTGATGCGGCTGGGCGTCGAGGTGATCGACCTCTATTACCAGCATCGCGTCGACCCTACCGTGCCGATCGAGGAGACGGTGGGCGCCATGGGCCGGCTGGTCGAGGCCGGCAAGGTGCGTGCGCTGGGGCTGAGCGAGGCGCGTCCGGAAACCATCCGCCGCGCCCATGCGGTGCACCCGATCGCCGCCGTGCAGAGCGAGTATTCGCTGCTCTACCGTGTCGAGGCGGAGGAAACACTGGCCACGACCCGCGCCTTGGGCATCTCGTTCGTGGCCTATTCGCCGCTCGGCCGTGGCCTGCTAACCGGTGAGGTCAAGGCGGCGGATATCCCGGAGGGCGACGGCCGCCGCCGGCATCCGCGCTTCGCCGCGGCCAATCTCGACCAGAATCTCGGTTTGGTCGGCCGGCTCAAGGCGGTCGCCCGGGAAAAGGGCTGCACGTCGGCCCAATTGGGGCTCGCTTGGCTGTTGGCTCAGGGCGTCGATATCGTGCCGATCCCCGGCACCAAGCGTGTGGCACGGCTGGCGGAGAATCTGGGGGCGCTCGGCGTGGCGCTATCCGCCGCCGACATTGCCCGCATCTCCGCCGCTGTGCCACCGGGTGCCGCGGCGGGCACCCGGTATGCCGAGGCGCAGATGAAGGGTGTGTATCTCTAGCCTTTAAGCCGCCCCCTCGACGATCCGCAGATCGCGCTCCGCCGCGTCGCCCATCGCGGCGAGGGCGGCCTTGTAGCCGGGGCTGTCATGGGTCGCGACCGCCTGCTCGACGCTATCGAACTCGATCAAGACCGTCCGCGTGGCGAGCCCGGCCTCATAGGTCTTGGCCGGTATGCCCCGGGCCAGGAACCGGCCGCCGCCGGCGGCGATCGCCGGCCCGGCCAGCTTGGCGTATTCGGCCAGCGCCTCGGGGTTGGAGATCGAGCGGTAGCAACTGATCCAATATGCCTTCGCCATGATGTTTCCTCACAGGTGATTTGTTGGGACTGATCGACGACCGAGCTCCCGGTCGGGGCGCACCTTAGCAAATTACTGTCGCGGTGTTAGCCGAACTCGATGGCCCAAACTCGATGGCTGTGAATGCTGTTGCAAGGTGCCGTCTCACCGGCGCGCGATCAGCCTCCGACACCACGCCTATTGTTTCGGCGTCGGCTGCCTCGATGGTTGCGATCTTCGCGGTGCGAACGACCGATGCCACGGGTAAGCCGGAAGCGGGCAGGTCGGAGATCGCGACGTCGCCAGGCCACCCCCTATTTTCGGCGCTGGTGATCATCAGAACCCAGAGCAGGCCGTGGCCGTTTTGAAGACCGTCCGCGACGATCACGAGCGCCGGCCGACGCTGACGGATTGGTCTATCGGTATAGGGAAACGGTACCCGAACGACGTCCCACGTCTTAAAGCTTGGCATAGGCCCGGCGATCCGCCTCGCTGTCCCATTCGCCGAAGGTCGCAAACGGATCATCGCTCGGCGCCGGTTTCGCCTTGGTCAAAACGACCCGATCGCCCTCGATCGCGAAGACGAGGACATCGCCCTCGCGCAGCCCCAGATGGGTTCGCACGGGCAGCGGAATCGTCATTTGACCCTTGGTCGTGAGCTTCGCCGCTATCATGATACAACAGTAAGGAACTTCCTTACTTGCGTCAAGAAATGGGAGGGGCGATCGGCCCGAACTCGTGGTAGGCAAACGTCGCACGCCTTCGCGTTCGCATCACTTTCCTGGTCGGCTACGATGGAGAGGACCCCATGGTTTCCAACCGTGACCCCATTCTGCATCCCGTCGATATCGGCGATCTGCGTCCGACACAGATCACCGTTGGCATGCGGGAGGTCGAGGCCAAGCGGAAGGCCTGGCGGGCGAAGCCGGGCGACAAGGGGGCGGAATTTCTCGGCCGGCACATGATGCCGGTGATCTTGGGACCAAAGGATCGTTGCTTCGTCATCGATCACCATCATCTCGCTCGGGCCCTTCATGAGGAGGGGGTGAAGAGCATCCTCGTCACCGTGGTGGCGAACCTCTCGCGGCTCGAACCCGACTCATTCTGGTTCGTGCTCGACAACCATAGCTGGATGCACCCGTTCGATGCCGATGGTCGGCGGCGCGGCTACAAGGACATCCCGAAATCCGTCAAGGAGTTGGTGGACGATCCCTTTCGCTCGCTCGCCGGCGAACTGCGGCGCATCGGCGGCTTCGCCAAGGATACGACGCCGTTCAGCGAATTCCTCTGGGCGGATTTCCTGCGCCGGCGGATGAAACGCGCGGTGGTCGAGGCGGATTTCGACGGGGCATTGGAGCGGGCGCTGCACCTCGCGAAAGGCGGGGATGCCGATTATCTGCCGGGCTGGTGCGGCCCGATTGAAGGGTGATCACCGGAGGCGGGGCGCCGACCTTACCTTAACGCTTCAACGAACCGGGCAACCGCCGCCAGAACCGCCGCCTCTTGGTCGCGATGGGGCGAGTGGCCGCACTCGGGCAGCAGCAGGAGCTCACTTTGGGGCGTCTCGCGCCGTATCGCGTCGAGTTGGGCCATGCTGCCGTATTCGTCGCTTTCGCCTTGGATCAACAGGACCGGGCAGCGGATGCGGGAGAGGGCGGCTTCGATGTTCCAGGGACGGAACCGGGGATCGAGCCAAGTGTCGTTCCAGGCCCAGAAGACACCATCGGGATCGTCGTGATAGCGCGCCAGCTTTTTGCCGAGATCGGTGGTCTGATACGCGACCCGCGCGGCGGCGACGCCGGCCATGGTCACCTCCTCGACGAAGACATGCGGTGCCTCCAAGATGAGGCCGGCGGGGCCTTCGGGCAGGGCGGCGGCATAGAGCAGGGCCAGGGATGAGCCATCGCTATGCCCGATCAACACCGGCCGCTCGATGCCCAGCGCGTCGAGCACGGCCGGTAGCGCTACCTCACCCTCGTAATGCAGGTAATCGATCGATCGCTTGCTCTCGCGCCGTTCGGACCGGCCATGGCCCCAGCGGGAATAGACGAGCACGCCGCAACCGGTGGCCGTGGCCAGGTGCTGCGGGAAATCCTTCCACAGCTCTATCGAGCCCAGGGCCTCGTGCAGGACGACCAGGGTCGGCAGGCCGCTTCGGGCGGGGGCGATCCACAGCGTCTCCAAACGCCGGCCGGCCGCCGTCACGGTACCGGGGTCGGGCTGTAATTGTCTCGTCACGGTCGTCATGGGAGGGCGTTGCTCAGTCGGGGGTGCGCTTCACTGCGTCGCGGCTTGGACGAAGCGGTTGGTCCAGAACTGCCCGTCGCCGCCGGCCGCGTCCAGTGGTTTGTCCAGCTTGCCGGCCGTCGCCTGGGTGAAGTCGATGAGCCGGCCGATCGAGGCGGCCGAGACCGCGCCATGCTCCGCGACACCATCCTTCAGCTCGCGCACCGCGGCGGTCATCAGTTCCGGCGCGGTCTTGGGGAAATACGCCTGTTGGATGCGCCCGGCGACGGCGTCCGGATCCTTCTCGATCGCCGTGGATGCCGCGACCAGCGCGTGGGCGACGCGCGTGGCCGCTTCCGCATGGGCGGCATCGACCGGCGCCCGCATCACCAGAGCCTGATAGAGCAGCGAGCGAAAGCCGTCGATCTCGCCGCCCAGCCGGATCAGGATCTTGCCGCCGCCATTCGCCTCGGCGAGCAGCCCTTCCGGGGCGGTCAGCACGAAGCCGTCGATGGTGCCGTTGGCAAGGGCCGCCTGCAGCGAGGGCGGCGCACCGATCGAGGCGATCTTGATGTCGCGTAGCGGGTCGAGCCCCGCCTGCTGGACCAGCAGGCGGGCGACCCGCTCCTGCGTGCCCTTGACCGCCGAGACGCCGATCGTCGCCCCCTTCAACGCCGCCAGCCGCCGCGCCAGCGGATCGCCGGGACCGACGCCCGCGCGGGTCATGAACGCGCCGGAAACGGTGAGATCGGCACTCAGCTTCGACATCAGCGCATAGACGATCTGGAACGGCACGCCCTTGCCGATCGCGGTGATCGCGGTCTCGCCGCCGACCGCCGCGAAATCGATATCGCCGGCATCCAGCGCCGCCAGCGCGATCGGATCGCCGCCCGGCGTCTGGACGAATTTCAACTCGACCCCCGCCGCGGCGAATGTGTCCAGCGCGCGCGCCGCATAGAGCGGCAGGAACGCCAGGGTCGAGGTCGCCTGGCCGATCGAGACCTTGATGGTTTCCGCCCACGCCGAGCCGGAGATCGATAGGAGAACCAGCAGGATGAGGGCGCCGGATCGGCGGAGCATGGGCGGTGACTTTCGGGAGGGGACGGGAGTGCCAGCATGCCGCTGCTTGGCGGTCCAGCCAAGCGCTCCCGTTGCGACGCCCGCGTCGGCCCCGGGGGGCGTCGCGAGAATAATCCGCGAGTCGAGAAATCCGCGGTTGCAATTGTTCCTATTTCGTTCTTATGTTCCTGGATTGTTCTGGAAATCGGTGGAGTGGGCGGATGGGGGCGGTATCGAGGGAGCCGGATGGGCCAGTGCGCGGATCGCGTCCCTGGGGCCTGGTGGTGGATGATGCGGGGGTAAGCCTAGCGGTCGACTGCACGCTGGTGCGCCGGACCACCAGGGGTGGCTATCGCTGCATCGGCTTGGACGAGGCGGATGCGCTGCTGCGATCCATGTTCGGCGAGGGCGGCGATCCGCGACCGCTGCACCAGCGGCTGATCCGCATGACCGAAGCGCTCAATGCCGGCGAGCTGCCGATGGCGGAGCGTCTCGGATTGCAACACCCGCTGACCGACTACACTCTCGGGAAATTCGACGAGGATGAGCCGCGTGCCGGCGATGGCAAGTGGACCTCGGGCGGCGGTGGCGCCGGTGCCGCGGCCGGCTTCGTCCAGGCCGGCCGCGCAGGCGCCGCGGTTGCGGGCACAGGGTTGCTCGGTCGGGCCGCCGGTGCCGTGGCCGGCTTGGTCAGCGGCGCCTTCGCCTTCCCCGCCGCGTTGTTGGCCGGGCTGGTCTATCCCTCGGGCAATTGGCGCGTCTATCAGGGAACATTGCCCGACCGGCCGGATATCGACTTCCGCTACGACGAAGGCGTGCTGACGCTCTATAAGACCGACGCCGACGGCACGCGCCGGCAGATTTTTCACGACGTTCCCATCGATGATTACTACCGCGACGAATCCGGCCGCGTCGTCGGCACCAAGCTGGGCGACGGCTTCCAAGTCGACATCGACCGGGTTCTGGCACCGGAGCCCGATGCATCCTCCTCCGACGGACGCGCGAAACCGGAGCCGGTGCCGCATGACGATGAACCGAGGATCTGCCCAGCGCCGGAGGAGGATGTTCCGCACGGGTCGCCCGCCCATGCAGATGAATATCAGCAATATGTTTCGGGACTGTCCAAGGGTTATGCGGTCCGCTTGAACGGAGTGGCCTTCGACGGGTGCCGCGAGCCACGTATCATGCTCGAAGCGAAGAGCACAGGATATGAAGCGCTTCTCACAAGCAAATATTCTCCCTTGAGTGATGGGGTTGCGTCGAGTTTTATTAATCAAGCTAGAGATCAAGTGGTCGCCGCTGGAGGTGGCCCGATTGAATGGCACTTTCGCGAAAAAGGAGCGGCAGATATAGCGAGAGAGTTACTTAAAAATTTTCCTGCTATCACCGTCATTTACGATCCCATGCCAAAAGACTTGAAGTCTATGGAGAGTAAGCCATGAAAGCTCTTTTTGATATCTTCGTAAATTGGCCACCTCGCCCAGAATCGAGTGCTGCTTGCACTGAGCGTCTGATAAGCTTGCTGGAGACGCTTCAATCGATCGATCCGGTATTCGCTCGGTGGGCAACGGTTGGGCGGGCATCCCGAAAGCTGAAGCAGCCATTCGATATCGACGAGATGACCAAGCTTGTCGAAGGCGGCCGACATTACATTAGGGGCGAAAGCGGTCGGCGTGAGGTGAATCCGAGCCTTGGTTTCGGTTTCGGCCTGTGGAATTCGGAGAACGCAGGGCGTACCATTGGTATGCACGCTTCGCTCGGAATGAATACGCGGGCGAACATGCTGGGCAACGAGGTGAGTTTTAAGCTCGGGTCTAACGAGGATCCTCAGCCGGCTATATTCACCCTTCCGCTTCTTAGGCCGGCCCTTCTGACGATGGCGAGGATCTGTGATGCGACCTGGGGGACAGTTACGCCCTACGGCATATTCGATTTCGGCCCGAAACCGCATCCGCCCCGGTGCCAGTTCCTTAGCGGCTGGATGACCTATCTCTCGGCGCCCTATGCCGCGCTGGTCACGCCGCCGCGTTCCGTCATCGTCGAGCAACAGCCCGATGGCGGGATCCTGATGATTTCGACGGAGGAGGTGTTCGATCCGGAGAACCCCCGGCATTTCGCGGCGGCCTGCGACATCCAGGCGGCGCTGGCGCCGCTCAACGCCCGGCCCTGGCCGCTCATCCTCCCGGAGTGAGCGGCCAGCCTCGCCGGCATCTACTCGGCCAGGAACTTGATGATCTGCGGTTGGGCTTGGGCGATGCCGACGACGCCGTTGAGGTGGCCCATCGGGCCGTCGAGTTCGGCGTATTCGACCTTGTTGCCCTGGGCCTGCAGCAGGTCGCGGGCCTTGCGGGAGTTTTCCGGAAACAGCAGATGGTCGTTCTTGGAGGGCAGCAGCAGGACCTTGGCCTTGACCAGCTTGATGCCGTCCTCGACGGTCGATTTGCCGCCCAGCGCGAACAGCTCGTTGGCGCGCGCCAGATAGATCAGGTTGTTGGCATCGGCGATCTTGACCCGCGCCATGGCGGCCGCGTCGTTCCACGCCTCCGACGCATAGGCGTTGTCCATCGAGGCCGCCGGATCCTTGGCGGGATCGGCCCATTTGCGGCTGAAACTTGCCTCGCCCCATTCCGGCGCCAGGGCGTCGATGTTGATCAGCTTGAAGGCCAGCGCTAGGCCGTCGACCGGCTCGGCCTTGTCGTAGTAGTCGCCCTTGTTCCACTTGGCGTCGACCATCACCGCGTCGCGCCAATTCTTGATCCGGGCGGTGGTATAGCCGTCGGCGAAGGTGGCGCCGATCACCGAGACGATGCGCTCCACCATCTCCGGATAGGCCGCCGCCCATTCCCAAGTCTGGAGGGCACCCATCGAGGCGCCCATCACCGCATGCAGCTTCTTCACGCCCAGCTTGTCGACCAGGGCCTTTTGCACGTTCACGAAGTCGCGCATCTGCACTTCGGGGAAGGTCATGCCGTAGGGCTTGCCGGTATCCGGGTCGATCGAGGCCGGACCGGTCGTCACCGTGATGCCGTCCTTGGCGTTGATGTTGGTCAGGCTGTCGACGCCGATCAGGAAGTACTTGTCGGTATCGAGCGCCTTGCCCGGGCCGGTGATCGCATCCCAATAGCCGGGCGCCTTGTCGTCCGCCTTGTACTTGCCGGCGAAATGCGAGGTGCCGGAGAAGAAATGCGGGATCAGAATGGCGTTGTCGCCGGCGGCGTTCAGCGTGCCGATCGTCTCATAGCCGACGCGCACCTGCTTGATCGTCCGGCCGCCCACGGTCTGATAGGGGCCGGCCATTTCGAAGGTCTGCTTTTGAACCAGGCCATCATAGGCAAGGGCCGGGGCGACGGTGCCGATAAGCGTAGCCAACCCGGCCGCGATCAGCGGGGCGGTCATTCCGAGGCGCATGCGTTGCTCTCCCTAAATTTTTTACCGGTGCGTTGCTATGGCCGGGTTGCGCCTACTATGCGGGAGAGCGTCACCAAGCGCCAACGCTGCGACGCTGACACCTTTATCTAGGGATTGCTGTGGCAGTCGTCCCACCCCTACAATTTAGCGAGGAGGCAGTCATGACTATGACGCTCGACGTGCCGCTCTTCAGATCGGACACGCCTGGAGTGGCCAACGTTCTCCACTTCAATAACGCGGGCGCCGCTTTGTCGCCGCGTCCGGTCCTCGACGCGGTGATGAGCCATCTCGCACGCGAGGCCGCCATTGGCGGCTACGAGGCTGCGGCCGAAGCAGCGGATCGCATCGCGGATGTTTACGACGCCGTTGCCACTTTGATCGGCGCGCACCGGGATGAGATCGCGTTCGTGGAAAATGCCACGCGCGCTTGGGACATGGCGTTCTATGCGGTTCCGTTCCGAGCGGGCGACCGTGTCATCACCGCGCGAACAGAATACCTGTCGAACTACCTCGCGTTCCTGCAGTTGAAGGCGCGCGTGGGGATCGAGATCGACGTGATAGACAGCGACGCGTCTGGGCAGCTCGACCTCGCCGCGCTTGAGTGCGTGATCGGTCCGCGTACAAAGCTGATTGCGATCACGCACGTGCCCACGCACCGCGGGCTCGTTAATCCGGCGGCCGAAATCGGCCGAATCGCCGCGCGCCACGGCATCCTCTATCTGCTCGATGCCTGCCAGTCGGTCGGCCAGCTCGCGGTCGATGTGCAGCAGATTGGCTGCCACATGCTCTCGGCCACGGGCCGCAAGTATCTGCGCGGCCCCCGCGGCACGGGCTTCCTCTACGTGCGGCGCGACACCATTGAGAGGCTCGAGCCCCCGTTCATCGATCTCCAGGCCGCCTCCTGGATCGATGCCGACACCTACGTCGTCCGTGACGACGCACGCCGGTTCGAGAACTGGGAGCGCTTCGTCGCCGGCCAAATCGGCCTCGGCGTCGCCGCCCGTTACGCGCTGCGGGTGGGCATCGACGCGATCGAAGCACAGGTCAAAGCGCTCGGTGCGCTGCTGCGGCGGGAGCTCGCGAAGCGACCCGGCGTGGGGGTGCACGATCTCGGCGTGGAGCAGTGCGGGATCGTCACCTTTCTCAAGGACGGCGAAGCGCCGCACAAGACACGCGACCGGCTGCGCGCGTTGAACATCAACGTGCACGTGTCCCGCTCGCCGCGCGCGCCCGCGCTCGATCTACCCGCGCGCGGATTGGACGCGCTCGAAGCGCTCCACCTCGGGCTCGTCGTTGTAGTAATGCACGCTGGCGCGGACGTTCGGGTCGTGGCGGGCTAGACCCTTCTCTGGCCGCGAATGTCCGAAGACCCGGATTCTTGCATGATCCGACTGAATGCCGGTC
>DATMGU010000123.1:0-13610 GCA_035555315.1 Allostellaceae bacterium | reverse complement strand
GTCGTGGCGATATCGGCATGCCCCAGCATCTGCTGGACGCTGCGCAGATCGGCGCCGCCATCCAGCAAATGGCTGGCGAAGGCATGGCGCAGCACATGCGGCGAGACCTTGTGGGGGTCGATGCCGGCGGCAATCGCCAGGTCCTTCAGCAATTGGCCGCAGCGGTTGCGGGTGAGATGCCCGGACGTGCCGCGCGACGGGAACAGCCAGCGCCCTCCCCCCCCACTCCCCCCAGCCTTGCGGCCGGCCGGCAGGAAGGCCGGGCGAACCGCCAGATAGGCGTCGAGGGCGGCCCGCGCGGCCCCGCTCATCGGCACCAGCCGCTCCTTGTCGCCTTTGCCGCGGACGATCAGGTACCGCTCGGGCCGCGCCGCCGCGGCGAGCGGCAGGCCGACCAGTTCCGACACCCGCAGGCCGGTGGCGTAGAGCAGCTCGACGATCGCCCGCAGCCGCAGGCGGTCGGGCGGCGCGGCCGCCGCCGATTCCGGCACGCGGGCCGCCTCGGCGATCAGCCGGACCATCTCGTCGGCGGTCAGGATCTTGGGGAGCGGCCGGCCAAGCCGGGGGCCATCCAGCATCGCGGTCGGATCATCGGCCCGGAAGCCTTCGCTCAGCAGGAACTTATAGAACTGGCGCAGCGCCGAAAGCCGACGCGCCGAGGTGCGCGGCGCCATCCCTGTCGCCCGCAGCCGCGCCAGATAGTCCCGGATGTCGTCGACACCGGCGTCGGCGAGCGGCCGACCCGTTCCCCGATGGGTGAGAAACCCATCGATGTCGGCGAGGTCGCGTCGATAGGCGTCGAGGGTCAGCGGGGCGGCCCCCCGCTCCGCCGCCAGCATTTCCAGGAAGGCCTCGGCGTAACGCGGCAGCGGGGCCAAGGGCGCCTTCGGCCGTCCGGGACCGCGCCCCGTGACGGGCACTAAAGCCCGCCGGCGATGGCGGCGTCGACCGCCAAGCGGCGCCCCTCGTCGACCAGGCCCGCGCGGCCCAGCGATTCGATCGCCCGTTCCAACAGCAGCGGCGAGGCGGCCGGCCCGTCGCCGCCCAACGCCACCAAGGTCGCCAGAACCGTCGCACCCACCCGATGGCCAGCCGACGCCGCGCGCAGCAGCAGCCAGGGCTCGGTGGCAGGCACGGAACCCGGTGCCGCTTTGGGATCGCCGGGTTTGCCATCCGGCGGCGCCGCGTCGGACAGCAGCGACAACGTAGCCTCGTCCGGCGGCGGATCATCGAGCGCCACCATCAGGCCGGCCGCCAGCGTCGCCTTGCGGGCGGCCACCACATCCTTTTTGCCGCCGGCGCCGGCATAGAGATCGATCAAGCTGCCATGCCCCAGGGCCGGTGCCGTCGTCGGCGCCGCGATGCGCGCGAACGGAACCACGGTAGCCGCCACCGCCGGGTCGGCGGCGTTCAACCAGGCCAGCGCCGCGACCGGTTGGCCGGCGGCATAGAGGGCCCGCGCGAATTCGCCGGCGAGTGGTTTCAGCGCGTCGCTCGGCGGCAGCGCCACGAGGAGCGGCGCCACCAGCCGCGCCATCACCGGATAGGCATCGAGCCGAGGCGCCTTGATCAGAATCGCCGCGAGCAGCGCGCCACGCCCCGCGGGAATCGTGGTCTTGCGGGCCAGCGCATAGAGCAGCGCCCGGCCCCGCGCCCCACCCAATTGATCGGCGCGGGCGATCGGGTTGTCCTCGTCATCCGGGGTCAGCGGCGTCCGCGCCAAGAGATCGGCGAGGTCGCCGGTCGACAGTGCCCCCAGAACCGCCGCACGCTCGGCCGCGACGATGCGCTGCTCGATCGGCAAGGCCGATGCGCGGGCGATGGCGCGCAGCACGGCGGCACCGGTCTGCGGCGGCAGATCCTTGGGCAGGGCCAGCTTGGCGGCCTGGATCAGGCTCAGCGACAGCACCTGCGGCGCCGGCAGCGTATCGGCTTTCCCGACACCGCTCAGGACACGATCGACGAGGGCGGCGAAACCGTCATCCTTGTAACCTTTGCGCTCGCGCAGCACGCCCAGGCTGACGCTCGCCCCTTCCGGCTCGCCCTGGATCACCTGGCACGTCACCAAGGCCTGATCCCAGAACACGCCCTGCCAGGGCCGGCCGCGGTCGCGCGTGATGGCGCAGGCCCCGGAAGCATCGTTCGCCAGCAAGGCCATCTGTACCCGGGCGATCGCCATCGCTTCGGTCACCTGGTCGCGCGGCACCGCGTCGAGCACGCGTCCCGCCGCGTCGGGGTGTCCCAGCGCCAGCAGCCGATCGGCCCGCATCGCCAGCAGCGCCGCCGCATCGGCGATCGGCGAGGGTGCCGCCGGCAGGGCGGTCGCGGTGGCCCCAGGCTCGGAGGCCGGCGGGGTCGCCGGCGACGCGAGCAGCCGATAGGCCATGTCGTCCAGCGTCGCCGACGGCGTCGGCACGATGCGCGGCGCCAGCGCCAGGACCAAGGCGGCCGAGGTTCCCTGCCACAGCGTCGTCGGAAACGGCCGATCGGCGGCATCGAGCGCGCCGGCCCCGGCCGCGTCGGGTGCCGCCAGCGTATCGACGGCGATCCCGGCGGGCGCGGTCGGCGCCGGTTGGGCGGCAGGCGGTGTCGATGAGGTTGGCGGTGCCAGGGTTTGTTGTGGTGCCGGGGTTTGTGGTGCCGGGGTTTGCGCCGCCGGGGTTTGCGCCGAGGGCGGCAGCAAGCGAACCGGCGGACCGATCTGCGCCATCGCCGGCGTCACCCCTATCGACCACGCCAAGCCGAGGATCAGCCCGCAACCGAGGAACGGCCCGTAACCGAGGAACAGCCGGACAAGCACCTGCTGCGAGGTGCAGCTACTTCGGAAAACGGGCATCCGGGAGCACTTTTTCGACCTTCGTCGAGGGGGCGGAGAGCGGCCAGAACGCGAGAACGACCCCGCCGCAGACGAGGACGAGGACGACGATGGAAACCGCGATAAAGATAAACTTGCTCATCGGACCTGATCTATGTGACGGAGCCGTGCGTGACCGGAAAACGTGTCGAGCCGGGGAAACGTGTCGAGAAGGCGGTGGAGCCGGCGCTGCTGACCATCTGGGCCGACCATCTGGCACCTGCTCGCCGATTTCGTGTTAGGTTCGCGTCATGCGCCCCCATTGTGGCATTTTATCGATGCCCCGGAGCGTATACAACCGCGGGACAGTCTACGGCAGCCTTGGCCATGATATCGCCTTCCAAAATCCAGTACCGGCCCACCCTTTCGGATCGGCCCGACCGAGACGCTGGGCCGATCAAGCCGGCTCAGGATAAGCCCGTGCTCGACCGGACCGTCGTGCTGGTCGGCCTGATGGGCGCCGGTAAGACCAGCATCGGCCAGCGCCTGGCGCGCCGGCTGGGCCTCGGCTTCGTGGATGCCGATCACGAAATCGAAACCGCGGCGAACTGCACCATTTCCGAGATCTTCGCGCGCCATGGCGAGGCGGCGTTCCGCACCGGCGAGCGCCGGGTCATCGCGCGTCTGCTGGAAGCGCCACCGCATGTCCTGGCGACCGGCGGCGGGGCCTTCATGGACCCATCGACCCGGGAGCGAATCCGCGCGCGTGGCATTTCGGTGTGGCTGCGCGCCGATCTCGATACGCTGGTGGCCCGAGTCGGCCGACGCGGCAACAGGCCGCTGCTGGCCGGGGACGACCCGCGCGCGGTGCTGGAACGGCTGATCGCGATCCGCCATCCGATCTATGCCGAGGCCGACATCATCGTCGATAGCCAGCCGGGCGCCCCGGATGTCCTGATCGACACCCTGATCCGACTGTTGCCGACCGCCGGCCGAAGCGGCGGCCAGCTATGAGTGAAACGCGGGCCATGAGTGAAACAAGGCCATGAGTGAGACGCAGGCTATGAGCGAAGCGCGGGGCGGCACGGCGACGCGACTCACCGTCGGTCTTGGCGAGCGCGGCTACGACATCGTCGTCGGTACCGGATTGCTGGATCGGGCCGGCGCCTTGGTACGGCCGCTGCTGCGCACGACTCGGGTGCTGGTGCTGACCGACGAGACCGTCGCGGCCCTGCATCTGGCACGGCTGACGGCCGGGCTCGCCGAAGCGGGGATCGAGGTGCTGAGCCTCGCCGTGCCGGCAGGCGAGGCATCGAAAGATATCGGCCGGTTCCCGGCGCTGATGGAAAAGCTGCTGGATCTGGGTGTCGAGCGCGGCACGACGCTGGTGGCGCTGGGCGGCGGCGTCGTCGGCGACCTGGCCGGCTTCGCCGCCGCCACGCTGTTGCGCGGCATCGATTTCATCCAGGTGCCGACCACCTTGCTGGCCCAGGTCGACAGTTCGGTCGGCGGCAAGACGGGCTTGGACACGAAACAGGGCAAGAACCTGGTCGGCGCGTTTCATCAACCGCGTCTGGTGCTGGCCGATCTCGCGACGCTGGGCACCCTGCCGCGCCGCGAGTTGCTGGCCGGCTATGCCGAACTGGTCAAATACGGCCTGATCGGCGATGCCGCGTTCTACGCCCAGATGGAGGCGGAGGCGGCCGACCTGCTGGACGAGCGGGGCAGCCGGCTGGGTGCCGTGATCCTGGAGGCCTGCCGCATGAAGGCCGCCGTGGTTGCCGAGGACGAGCGGGAGGGCGGCCGCCGGGCGTTGCTGAATTTCGGCCATACCTTTGGCCACGCGCTGGAGGCGGAGACCGGCTACGGCGACCGGCTGCTGCATGGCGAGGCGGTCGCGGTCGGCATGGCGCTGGCGTTCGAGACGAGCGTCAGGCTGGGCCATTGCCCGGCCGCCGATGCGCTGCGCGCGCGCCGCCACCTGGCGGCGATCGGCTTGCCGACGCGGCTCGATCTCGGCCGAGGCGAACGGTTCGATCCGGACCGCCTGCTGGCCCATATGCAGCGGGACAAGAAGGTCGCCGACGGCCGCATCGGCTTCGTTTTAACCCGGGGCATCGGCACCGCCTTCGTCGATCGATCGGTGCCGCTGCCGCTGGTGCGCGACGTCTTGATCGACTTCGCCTGACCGGCTTTCCCCGGCACACCCCCTAGCCGTTTCCATTCACATGGAAGCGGCTCTAGCCTGCGCGGCGCTTGAGCGCCCCGCTTTAATTGAGCTGGAGCGATTCCACGTACGTGGAATTCGCTCTAGCACAGCGGTATTGACCCGGCGGCAAAGCGCTGCCAACCTTGCCCAAACGCGGCAAAACGCCGCAGCCGTGCAGACAGCCGCCCAACGCCCCCGGATGACCGGGAGGTGGTGCCAACGGCAGCACGCGAGGGAGAGAAGCGTCATGTTCCGTCGTATCGTACCCGACCTGGTTCGCGATCAAATGCTGACCGAACTCCATCCCACCACATTCGTCAGCGATGCCGCCAGCATCATGGCGGAGCGCAACATCGGCGCCGTGATGGTGTGCCAGGATGGTCGTTTGGTCGGCATTTTCACCGAGCGCGATGTGGTGAAGCGCGTCGTCGCCCATGGTCTTCAGCCAACGACCACCCGGCTCGCCGAGGTGATGACCGCCAATCCGGATACGGTGTCGCCCGACGAGGCGCCGCATCGGGCGCTGGAGATGATGCGCAGCCGCGGCTATCGCCACTTGCCGGTCGTCGATGCCGGCCGCGTCGTCGGCATGTGCTCGATCCGCGACCTCTACGCCGCGATCGCCGAGGATCTGGAGGCCGATCTGAAGCAGCGCGACGAGTTCATCATGGGCAGCTATAGCCTGAGCGCCTGAAGCCCAGCCTTCCCGAGCACCCCAGCGGCGATGCGTCGCGCCGGGTGTTAGGGGGAGCCGTTCCGCGCTATGTAAGCGGGACCATGATACCTGTCCTGCTGACCGTGTTCATCGACCTTGTCGGCTTCGGCGTCATCATTCCCTTGATGCCGTTCTATGCCGAACGGTTCGGTGCGTCGCCGCTGACCGTGACGCTGTTGCTGGCGTCGTTCTCCGCCCTGCAGCTGTTCGCGGCACCGCTTTGGGGCCGGTTGAGCGACCGGATCGGCCGGCGGCCGGTCCTGCTGATCAGCCTGCTGACCTCGATCGCGGCCTATCTGTGGCTGGGTGTGGCCGATGCCCTATGGATGCTGTTCGCGGCCCGCGCGCTGCAAGGGGCGAGTGCCGGCAATATCTCGGTGGCGCAGGCCTATATGGCCGATCTCACCACCGCCGAAAACCGGGCCAAGGGCATGGGCATGCTGGGGGCGGCCTTCGGTCTCGGCTTTATCGTCGGCCCGGCGATCGGTGGCTGGCTGGCCGGCTCCGACCCCTCGCTGATGTCGGTCGAGCGACCGGCCTTCGTGGCGGCGGCGCTGTCCGCCCTGGCCCTGGCGAGCGCCCTGATCTGGTTGCCGGAAAGCCTGCCCGCCGCGCAGCGGGCCGCGCCCGGGGCCGCCCGGCGCGGCCGCGTCGCCAGTGTGACCGATGCGTTCCGCCGGCCCCGCCTGCGCGCGCTGATGGTGCTGTTCTTCACCACCATCTTCGCCTTCGCCGGGATGGAGACGACCTTCGCCCTCTATGCCTCGCGCGAATTCGCCTGGGGACCACGCCAGGTCGGCTTGATGTTCGGCTTCATCGGCATCGTGCTGGTGATCGTGCAAGGCGGTTTGATCGGCCGCCTGACGCGTCGGTTCGGCGAACAGCGGATCCTGCTCGCCGGGACCTTGACGATCGGCCTCGGCATGGCCGTGCTCGGCCTCGCCTGGACCCCCACGATCGGCATCCTCGGCAGCGTCTTCCTGGCGATCGGCATGGGCATGGCGCAACCGACGAGCAACGCGTTGATCTCCCGCGAGGCGGCGAGCACCGAGCAAGGCGAGATCATGGGCGTCAATCAATCGGTCGGCAGCCTGGCGCGGTTCGTCGGCCCGGCGGTGGCCGGTCTGGCCTTCGGCTCGCTCGGGCCGCGGGCACCCTATCTCCTGGGCACGGCGGTGATGCTGCTGGCGGCGGTCCTGGCAAGCCGGCTGGCCCGGCAAGATTGGGCGAGGCCTCCGCAGGCCCAGCCTCAAGCCCCGGCTCAGCCTCAAGCCCAGGCCCAGGCTCAAGCCCCGGCCCACCCCCAAGCCCAGGCGAGATAGCGCCGATGCGGTCCGTCGACCGCCGCTCGCCACCGGAATCCGGCGGAAAATCCAGCGCCCGGCTCCGCGACGGCATGCGGGCGCTGCGTCGGCTGCTGCCCTATCTCCTGCCGCGCGGCCAGGCCGGGCTGCATGCGCGGCTGGGCGCCGCGGTCGCCTGCGTGGTGGCGGCCAAGCTGGTCAATGTCCTGGTGCCGCTGCTGTACAAGGCGACGATCGACGCGCTGACCCCCGGCACGGGCGCGACCCAGGGGACCGACCTCGTCCATGCCGCGGCGGTGCCGATCGGCCTGATCGTCGGCTATGCCTTCGCCCGGGTCGGCGCGCAGGCCTTCGGCGAATTGCGCGACGCGGTGTTCGCGCGCGTCGCCCAGCGGACCGTGCGCACCGTCTCGCTGGAGGTGTTCCGCCATCTGCACGATCTGTCGCTGCGGTTTCACCTGGAGCGGCAGACCGGCGGCCTCGGCCGGGCGATCGATCGCGGCACCGCGGCGATCGGCAGCGTGCTGGGCTTCATGCTGTTCAACATCCTGCCGACCCTGTTCGAGATCGGCCTGGTGGCGGTGGTGCTGTGGCGGCTCTACGGCGCCGCGCTGGCGCTGGCGACGCTCGGCACCATCCTCGCCTATGTCGGCTTCACCATCGCGGTGACCGAATGGCGCGTGCAGTTTCGACGCACCATGAACGAGCGCGACGCGGAGGCCAATACGCGGGCGGTCGACAGCCTGCTGAACTTCGAGACCGTGAAGTACTTCGCCAACGAGGCGCTGGAGGCCGACCGGTTCGACCAGGCGAAGCAGGCCTATGAGACGGCCGCGGTGAAAAGCCAGCGCACCCTGTCGCTGCTGAATCTCGGCCAAGGCGGGATCGTCGCCGGCGGTCTGGTCGTGGTCATGGTGCTGGCGGCGCGGGGCATCGTCGACGGCCGCATGACCTTGGGCGATTTCGTGCTGGTCAACAGCTACATGATCCAGCTCTATCTGCCGCTCAACGCGCTCGGCATCATCTATCGCAACGTCAAGCAATCGCTGATCGACCTCGAAGCGATGTTCGCGCTCCTGGATATCCGGCCGGAGGTCGAGGATCGCCCGACGGCCCTGCCGCTTGCCAACCCGATCGGCACGGTTGCGAGCCCATCGTTCGGGCGGGTGGTGTTCGACCGGGTCAGCTTCGCCTATGACCAGCGGCGGCCGATCCTGCGGGACCTCAGTTTCACCGTCGAAGCCGGCAAGCGGGTCGCGATCGTCGGGCCGAGCGGCGCCGGCAAATCCACCATCGCGCGCCTGCTGTTCCGATTCTGGGATGTCGATGAGGGCGCCATCACCATCGACGGCCAGGATCTCCGGGACGTAACACAGGCCAGCCTGCGCCGCGCCATCGGCGTGGTACCGCAGGACACGGTGCTGTTCAACGACACGATCCGCTACAACATCCGCTATGGCCGGCCCGAGGCCAGCGACGCCGAGCTGCGCGAGGCGGCGCGGCAGGCGCGGATCGACGATTTCATCATGCGGCTGCCCGACGGCTACGAGACCCGCGTGGGGGAGCGCGGCCTGAAGCTGTCCGGCGGCGAGAAGCAGCGGGTCGCCATCGCGCGGGTCATCCTGAAGCGGCCGAGGCTGCTGATCTTCGACGAGGCGACCTCGGCGCTCGACAGCGCCACCGAGCAGCAGATCCTGATCAGCCTCGACGAGTTGTCGACGGCGCGCACCACCCTGATCATCGCCCATCGGCTATCGACGGTGATCGACGCCGACGAGATCCTGGTGCTGGATCACGGGCGCATCGTGGAGCGCGGGCCTCATGCCGCGCTGGTCCGCCGCGACGGCGCCTACGCGGCACTCTGGGCCCGCCAGCACCGGCCCGCGGAGGATGAGGTGGCGCCGGATTAAGGGTTAGTGAGCCACTTCATAAAATGTTCAGCATTAACCTTTTACCCTGTCCCCTGTCTGAACCAGCATGCGGGAGACAGCAGTCATGGGCACACATATCGTCGAGGACATCGCGGAAGCCGAAGTCGCGAATTCGATGCTGCTGCGGCAGTTGATCCGGCCGCGCCATCGGGATGACGAGATGCCGCGCTATGCCAACGAGCAGCCGCAAGCCGCCACCCCGACCGAGCTCAGCGCGATGATCGCGGCCGCCCGCCGGATGATCGAAGCCCGCTGACACGAGCGTCGCCGTCGCTTCGGATCACAAGACCGAAATCGTCGGCCGACCGGTCTAGGGTAACAAGATATCGACAAATTTCGGCGTGGTGATGGACACCCGACGGAACCGCATATTAGCCTCGCCCGGATCCGCAGCACCTGCGGGGGGCGGGAGCCAATACGGATGACGACCAACCACAAGAAGACCATCAACCTGGCCCTGCAAGGCGGCGGCGCCCACGGCGCCTTCACCTGGGGCGTGCTTGACCGGCTGCTGGAAGATGATCGGCTGATCATCGAAGGCATCAGCGGGACGAGCGCCGGCGCCATGAACGCGGCGGCCCTCGCTCAAGGCTACATGGTCGGCGGCGCGGCCGGCGCCCGCGCGGCCCTCGACAAATTCTGGATGCGGTTAAGCGAATTCTCGGTCTTCGGCCCGGTCCAGCCCGGCTTGATCGACCGCCTCATGGGCAATTTCAACCTCGACACGTCGCCCAGCTATCTGATGTTCGACGCCGTCCAGCGGATGTTCTCGCCCTATCAGCTCAACCCGCTGAACTGGGACCCGCTCCGGACGATTCTGGAGGAAGAGATCGACATCGAGGCCATCCGCAAGAACTCTCACATCAAACTCTTCGTCTCGGCGACCAATGTGCGCACCGGCAAGATCCGCGTCTTCGAAAATCCGGAGATTTCGATCGATACGCTGCTGGCCTCCGCCTGCCTGCCGCTGGTGTTCCAGGCGATCGAGATCGATGGCGACCCGTATTGGGATGGCGGTTATATGGGCAACCCCGCCCTATTCCCGCTGATCTATGGCTGTAAATCACCCGATCTGCTGCTGGTCGAGATCAATCCGATCGAGCGGGACGGCGTGCCGAAGACGACCACGGAGATCCTGAACCGGCTGAACGAGATCACGTTCAACTCATCGCTGATGCGCGAGATGCGGGCGATCGCCTTCGTGCAGAAGCTGATCGAGGACAATGCGCTCACCGGTCCCGGCAGCAGCCAGATGAAAAAGATGCACATCCACATGATCACCGCGGAGAAGGTCGTCAGCGATCTCGGTGCCTCCAGCAAGATGAACGCCGATCTGCGGTTCCTGACCTACCTCAAGGAGTTCGGCCGCGAGTCAGCCGGACGCTGGCTGGACGAGAATTTCAGCCATATCGGCCATAAATCGACCGTGGATATCCGCGAACGCTTCCTCTGACCTCCTCGACGGCAACCGCCGAGGCCGACCTCGCACCTCTGGGAACAGGCGCGCCTATAGGCGCCGGACGAGCCTGATGACCAGCAGAAGAAGGATGGCACCGATCGCGGCATCGACGATCGCCCTGACGATGCCCACGCCCAGACTGAAGCCGAGGCGGGGAAATAGCCATCCCGCGATGAACGCACCGATGACGCCGACGACGATGTCGCCGATCAGACCGAAACCGCCGCCGCGCACCACTTGGCCAGCGATCCAGCCGGCGATAGCGCCGACGATAAGAAAAACGAGCAGGCTTTCATTCGACATCAACCGGCATTCCCCCTGAGAGCAGCGATTCTTGGCGTCACTCTGCCTGGGTACGGCATTCCCGGCAATCATGTACAACTCGCTCGAACAATTGTCGCATCGCCACCGATAGGCGTGACTCCCAGGCTGATGAGTTATATTGGCGGCATGCCTGACGAACCCATCGTCCAACCTTCCCCCGATACCACGGCATCGCTCGCCGAGCGGATCCTGGCGGGCGATCGGCGAGCGCTGGCGCGCGGCATCACCCTCGCCGAATCGAGCCGGTCCGACCACCGGCTGACCGCCGAGGCGTTGATCGAGCGGATCTTGCCGCATACGGGCGGATCGATCCGCCTGGGCATCTCCGGCGTTCCCGGCGTCGGCAAATCGACCTTCATCGAAAGCTTTGGGTTGACCCTGATCGGCAGCGGCCGGCGGCTCGCGGTGCTGGCGGTCGATCCGTCGTCGAAACGGGGCGGCGGCTCGATCCTGGGCGACAAGACGCGCATGACCGACCTCGCCCGTTCGCCCGCCGCGTTCATCAGGCCGAGCCCCGCCGGCACGACGCTGGGCGGCGTCGCCCGCCGCACGCGCGACGCCATCCTGCTGTGCGAGGCCGCCGGCTTCGACACGATCATCGTCGAGACGGTCGGCGTCGGCCAATCGGAAACCGCCGTCGCCGATCTGGTCGACCTGTTCTGCCTGCTGTTGCTGCCATCGGCGGGCGACGAGCTGCAGGGCATCAAGAAGGGCATTGTCGAATTGGCCGACCTCATCCTGGTCAACAAGGCGGATGGCGAAATGCGCGCGGCGGCCCAGCACACCGTCGCCGATTATCGCTCCGCCCTGCGGCTGATCCGGCCGAGTTCGCCCCATTGGCAGCCGCCGGTGCTGGCCGTCTCCGCGATCACCGGCGAGGGGTTGACCGCCGCCTGGGCCGAGATCGAACGGCACCGGACCACGCTGGAAGCCACCGGCGATCATCAAGCGCGACGCCGTGCCCAGGCGCTCGCCGCCTTTTGGGCCGATCTGGGCGACGGCTTGCGGGAGGCGGTCCGGCGCCATGCCCGTATCGCCCCGGATCTTGCCGCCATCGAGGCGGAGATCGGCGCCGGCCGCACGTCCCCGACGGTCGCCGCCCGACGAGTGCTGGACCGGTTCCTCAAAGGCTGAGCCGACACTCGCATCGCCCGTGCAAGGTTGGGATTTCTCAATCGGCAAGTCGAGAAGACCCAATACGAGAGGGAGCTTACTGATCACCGCCGGGCGTACCATCCTCGTGTCACCAGATGCCAAGTTCGGTCGTCCAATTGACTCTAAGGAGAGAGCCATGACGTTCGCAGCGGACCGAAACACCGCGGAGATGCTGAACAAGGTGCCCGAGATCACGCTCGCGTTCTGGGTCATCAAGATCATGTCGACGACCGTGGGCGAGACCGGCGCGGATTATCTGGCGGTGCATGTGGGCCTCGGCGCGGCCGTCACGGGCGGCATCATGGCCGCTCTGTTGATCGCGGCATTGCTTATCCAGTTGCGGTCACGACGGTATGTGCCTTGGATCTATTGGCTGACCGTCGTCCTTGTGAGCGTGGTCGGAACCCAGATCACCGACGCCCTCACCGACGGGCTGGACGTCAGCCTCTATGACAGCACGGCGGTCTTCGCCCTGATATTGGCCGCGACCTTTGCGATTTGGTACGCGAGCGAGCGGACGCTCTCGATCCACACGATCGTCACCAAGCGGCGCGAACGCTTCTACTGGGCGGCCATCCTGGTCACCTTCGCCCTGGGCACGGCCGCCGGCGACCTGGCGACGGAAGCGCTCAGCCTTGGCTTCGACGTCGGCGTCTGGGTTTTCGGCGGGCTGATCGCGGTCATCGCCGGCGCCTATTATTTCGGCGCCAACGCGGTCCTTACCTTCTGGCTGGCCTATATCCTGACACGGCCGCTGGGCGCCTCGCTCGGAGACTTGCTATCCCAATCTCGGCCCAACGGCGGATTGGGGATAGGCACCGTTCAGACGAGCATCCTCTTCCTCGTCGTCATCACGGCCCTGGTCACGTTCCTGAGCATCGGCGCGAACCGGCCGGGGATCCCGCCAAAGGCGGCGGAGAAGGCATGAGCCGGCTCGACGAGGGGTCGCTGTCGCGGCGGATCAACCAACAAGGAGCCATACGATGAACAAGTCTAAGCTCGCCCGGATCATGTTCCTGCTCCCCGTGATCGGGATCGCGTCATTCGGCGCCGGGACGCTCGTGCCGTCGAACCGGATCATCGCATCGGCCGAGGCGGCGGCCGCTTCGAAGATCGGCGACCTCTCGTCCTATCGGGCCATCGTTGTCGATACCGCGTCCTTGGTCGACAAAGGCGACCTCGGCGGCGCGAAGACCCGGATCAAGGACCTCGAGACGTCCTGGGACGATACGGAGCCTTCGCTGAAGCCGCGCTCCCCCGCGGAGTGGCACACCATCGACAAGGCCATCGATCGCGCGCTGTCGGCGCTACGCGCCAGCACCCCGGACGCCGCCGCTTGCAAGCAGTCCCTGGCCGATCTGCTCGCGATCATGGACGCCGCCAACGGAAAGGCCTGAGCCTTATACCAAACCTCCCTGAGTCGAACCGCTGGTTCGCCTCAGGGAGAGCCTCAATCGCCGGGCGGCGGACATCCGTCCGCCTTGGCTTTCGCACCATGCGGTGCGCGCTCGCCGTCGCTCGCGATACGATCTCGATGAGTGGTACTCATCGAGATGGCGTATTAAGCAGCCTTACGCACGCCGGCGATACCAGGTGCCAGGACGCCGATGACGGCGGCCAGCACGGCCGATGCCGCCAGGAAGTAGAGCGGTGCGACGAAGCCATTGGTACTGTCCTTGATCCATCCGACGATGACGGGGCCGGCATAGCCGCCGAGAT
>DATMGU010000122.1:0-58741 GCA_035555315.1 Allostellaceae bacterium | reverse complement strand
TGCCAAAGGTTGAGGACGGGATCCCGCGTGCCGGTCATCATGCTGACCGCCATGGCGGATCATACGGATCGTGTCGTCGGGCTGGAGATCGGCGCCGATGATTATCTGACCAAGCCGTTCGATCAGCGCGAATTGCTGGCGCGCGTCAAGGCGGTGCTGCGGCGGGTCGCCGAGAGGGCGGTGGAACCGAAATCCAGCGTCACCCGGCCGGAGCTTCGCTTCGCCGGCTGGCGGCTGGATGTCGCCCGGCGTGAACTACGCTCCGCCGACAACGCTCTCATCCTGCTGTCCGGGGGTGAGTTCGATCTGCTGCTCGCCTTCGTGGAGCATCCCCAGCGGGTCCTGACACGGGACCAGCTGCTCGACATCGCGCGCGGCCTGTCGCACGCCGCCTATGATCGCAGCATCGACGTGCAGGTGAGCCGCTTGCGGCATAAGCTGGAGGACGACCCCAAGAACCCGGAGGTCATCCGCACCGTGCGCAATGGCGGCTATATCTTCACCCCGGCGGTGACACGCGGATGAGGTCCCGTATCTGGCTACTCGACACCATCGGGCGGCGCTTCACCGTGACGATCATCCTGGCCATCTTCGTGGCATTCGGGCTCGTCGGCCTGTTCAACACTTTTTTCGGTGGTGTCTGGGCGCAGCCTCCATTGGAGGATACGGGCCTTTTGAATGAGGCAGCCGATATCATCCATATGATCGAGGTGGCTCCCCCGGAGCTGCGGCAGACGCTGGCCGAGGCGGTGGAAACCAAGCCGATCAGGGTCGATTGGTATCCAGCGTCGTCTTCCGTCTCATTGGAGCTGGAGGGTGCCGCCAAGCTCGATCAGCGCCCGAACCCGCTGAGGATCCTGCTGGGGGATCCGCAACGCGTCATGGTGGCTTTCAAACTGGATAATAGCCCCGTCACGCCGTCGCTGATCCTGCACGGGGATGTCTCGGAACATCCTCAGGCCTATTTCGCGGGGGTGAAATTGGGCGATGACAGCTGGCTCGTCCTCACCGCGTTATCCAGGAACTGGGGCCTCAGCCGACCAGTGCGCCTCGGCATCCGGATGATCCTCTTGATCCTGTTGATCGCGGCCGTCTCGGCGATCGCCACGCGGCAGCTCTCCCGCCCCATCAAAGAGCTTGCCGACGCCGTGCGTCACTTCGGAATCAATCCGCAGGCGCCGGCTCTCCCGGAGAGGGGGCCACGGGAAATAAGAGGGGTGATCACGGCTTTCAACGCGATGCAGGCGCAGATTCAGAAATTCGTGGGCTATCGCATGGCGATGCTCGCGGCGATCTCGCATGATTTGCGCACGCCGCTGACGCGGATACGTTTGCGCGGTGAATTCATCGAGAATGAAGAACAACGGGCGAAGCTATTCCGGGATGTCGACGAAATGCAGGCGATGGTCCATGGCGCGCTCGCCTTCTTTCGGGACGATGCGGACGAGGAAGCGACGACCATCTTCGATCTTACGGGTCTCCTGCGGACCATCGCGAACGACTATGCGGATCAAGGTATCGAGATCGGCTATACCGGCCCGTCCCGAGTGGTTTATTTGGGGCGGCCTTTCGCCCTGAAACGGGCTTTTACCAACCTGATCGAGAATGCGATCAAGTACGGCACGCCGCCGGAGATCGAACTCTCTTCCCAGGACAAGACCCTTGCCGTCGCCATTAGAGACCACGGCCCGGGCATCCCACCAGACGCCCTCGATCGGGTGTTCGCGCCATTCTACCGCCTCGAAAGATCGCGCAATCGGGCGACCGGCGGCGTTGGTCTCGGTCTCTCGGCCGCACAGGCCATCATCCGAGGGCATGGCGGCGAGATCACTCTCGGCAATCGGTCGGGCGGCGGGCTGGAAGCGCGCGTCACCTTGCCGTTGCTGACGCAGCAGCGGCCCCAGCACCGGGAGACCGTCCCGGGCGAAGGCGTATCGCCCGTCTGATATTCGGCCCGTCTATACTCGGCGCACGCTCCTGATCGACGAGCCGTGTCGCGCTCATCCCAAGACATGCATCAGCAGCGCCATTCGGACGAACAACCCGTTGCGCATCTGGCGGAAATAGGCGGCGCGCGGATCGGCATCGAGCGCCAGCGGGATCTCGTTCACCCGAGGCAGCGGATGCATCAGCGTCATGCTGGGCTTGGCGATCGTCATGTGCTCGGTCGTCAGCGCGTAATCCACATCGCCGACCGGATTGAACCGCTCCTTCTGCACGCGGGTGACGTAGAGCACGTCGGTCTGTTCGATCACCGCCTCGAGCTCGGTGAATTCCCGATCGATGCCCGGCCGCACATACTCGGCCGGCATGCGCAATTCCACGGGCGAGACGAAGTTGAAGCTGACGTCGTAAAGCCGCAGCAGCTTCACCAGGCTATGCACGGTCCGGCCATGCTTGAGGTCGCCCATCATGGTCAGCGTAAGGCCATCCAGCCGGCCTTGTTCGACCTGGATGGTATAGAGGTCCAGCAAGGCCTGGGTCGGATGTTCGCCAATGCCATCGCCGGCATTGATGATCGGCACCGGGGAGCAGGCGGCGGCGCGGGCGGCGGCGCCGACCTCCGGATGCCGCAGCACGATGACGTCGCTATAGCAGGCGAGGGTGCGCACCGTGTCTTCGAGGATCTCGCCCTTGCTGACGCTGCTGAAGGTGACGTCGTTGATCGGCAGCACCGTGCCGCCCAACCGGCTCATCGCCGAATAGAAGCTGGACGAGGTGCGGGTCGATGGCTCGTAGAACAGGTTGGCGAGCAGCTTGCCGCGCAAATGCACGATGCTGTGGCCGGCGGCTTGGCGGATCCAGCCGGCCTGGTAGAACATCTCGGTGAGGAACGGCTTGTCGAACTGATCGACGGACAGGACGTGGCTGAGGCGCATTGAGTGTTTCCTAGCAGCGGTTGTGCCGGTCTAAGCTGTGGTCTCGGCGGTCGCAAGCCCTCTCGACCACGCCACGATGCAGGATACGGGAGCGAACGGCCGGTGACAGCCGCCATACGGAAATTCCAGTCCATGCTCGACGCCGCGGAGTTGGGCAAGACCGTGGACAAGGCGGTTTACGCCGACTCGGTGCCGACGCTGCGCGAGGGGTTGCTCGACGCGCAATACGATCTGTCGAGATCGGCCGACTTCGCCACGATCATCCTCATGTCGGGTGTGTCGGCCGCTGGCAAGGGCGAGACGATCAACCAGCTCGTGGCCTGGATGGATCCGCGTTTCATCACGACCCACGCCTCCGACCAGCCGACCGACGAGGAGCGGCTGCGGCCGCCGATGTGGCGCTACTGGCGCCGCCTACCGGCGAAGGGCCGGATCGCCATCTTCTTCGATCATTGGTACAGCGACCTCACCGAACGTCGCGCCCACGGCAAAGCCTCGGACAGCGAGGTGGCACAGCGCATCGCGGAGATCAGCCGGTTCGAGCGGATGCTGACCGAGGAGGGCGTGCTGCTTCTCAAATTCAATCTGCACCTCTCGCATGATCAGCAGAGGAAGCGCCTCGCCGCCCTCGCCGCCGATCCGGCGACACGGTGGCGGGTGACCGACGAAGATCTGGCGGCGCTGGATCATTATGACGCGATTCGACAGGCGTTCGAGCATATCATCGGTCTCACCAATCAGGGTCACGCGCCCTGGGTGGTGGTCGAGGCGGCGGATCATCGGTACCGCAACCTGGCGGTAGGCCATGCCGTGTTGACCGCCCTGCGCGGGCGGCTCGATCAGCCGGGGAAGGGTGCCGTGCCGGGTATCGCCGCGGTGCTGCCGGCGGGCGGCGAGGCAAGGGCGCTGGGTGGGCCGTCGGTGCTGTCCGAACTGGCACCGCCGGAACCGCTCGGCGAGCCCACCTATGCCCGGCAATTGGAGGAATGGCAGGGCCGTCTCGCCCTGCTCACCCGACACAAACGATTTCGGCGTCATGCGCTGATCGTGGCGTTCGAAGGGAACGACGCGGCGGGCAAGGGCGGCGCGATCAAGCGGGTGGCGGCGGCGCTCGACACGCGCTACCGCCAGATCGTGCCGATCGCCAAGCCGACCGACGAGGCGGCGGCGCGCCCCTATCTGTGGCGGTTCTGGAAGGAGATTCCCCGGCGCGGCCATACGACGATCTTCGATCGAACCTGGTATGGCCGCGTCCTGGTCGAGCGGGTCGAGGGTCTGTGCAGCGAGGCCGATTGGCGTCGCGCCTATGGCGAGATCAACGATTTCGAGGCAGAGCTGAGTGATGACGGGGTGATTCTGGTGAAATTCTGGCTGGCGATCAGCCGGGACGAGCAGCTCCGCCGGTTCAAGGAGCGCGAGGCGACCGGCTTCAAGCGGTACAAGATCACCGAGGAGGACTGGCGCAACCGCGAGAAGTGGGATGACTACGAGGCGGCGGTGTCCGAGATGGTCGCGCGCACCAGCAGCCACGCGGCACCCTGGACGCTGATCGAGGCGGAGGACAAACGCCGCGCCCGGATCGCCGTTATGAAAACCATCTGCCGGCGCCTAGAAGCGCTGCTATAGCCCCCTTATCCGGATGATCGAAATGCACTGGAACCGTTTAATCGGCCGAGCCTTCATGGGTGTGGCGCTGGGGACGGTCGTCGCCGTTTCGCCTGCCCCCGTCTCGGCGGCCGATATGCATGGCGCGGCCGTCGCCGGCACGGACTTGTCGCTCGTCCTGGTGTCGCCGTTCATCGGCATGCTGTTGTCGATCGCGCTGTTCCCGCTGGTGGCGCCGCATTTCTGGCATCGCTGGTACGGGATGGTCTCCGGGTTCTGGGCGCTGGCGTTCCTGGTGCCGTTCACCGCCCAGTTCGGCGTCGATACGGCGATCTACGAGGTGCTGCATGCGTTGATCGGCGAATATGTGCCGTTCATCCTGCTGCTGCTGGCGCTTTATACGATCTCCGGTGGGGTCCGCGTCACCGGCACCCTGATCGGTCGACCGGTGGTCAACACGATCATCCTGGCGGTCGGCACGGCGATCGCCAGCGTGACCGGGACGACCGGCGCCGCCATGCTGTTGATCCGCCCCCTGCTGCTCGCCAATGCCTGGCGACGCAAACGGGTCCATACCATCGTCTTCTTTATCTTCCTGGTCGGCAATATCGGCGGCGCGCTCAGTCCCCTGGGCGATCCGCCGCTGTTTCTGGGGTTCTTGAACGGCGTCGACTTCTTTTGGCCGACACGGCATCTGCTGCTGCCGATGCTGGTGCTGACGGTCATTCTGCTGGCGCTGCATCACGTCATCGATGGCTGGCATTACCGGCACGAGCGCGTTCACCCGACAGCGCGGCCGGGGCCCCATGACCAGCCCTTCGGCATCGAGGGCAAGATCAACCTGCTGCTGCTGCTGGGCGTCATCCTGGCGGTCCTGCTGAGCGGCGTGTGGCGCCCGGGTATCGTGTTCGATATCCGGGGCGTTCCGCTGCCGCTCGAAAGCCTCGCGCGCGATATCGTCCTGCTGGCGCTGACCGGCCTGTCGCTCTGGCTGACCGACGGGAAGAGCCGGCGGCTCAACGGTTTCATCTGGTTTCCGATCGTCGAGGTGGCGAAGCTGTTCGCGGCGATCTTCATCACCATCATTCCGGCGATTGCCATCCTGCGCGCCGGCGGTACCGGCGCTCTCGGCGCTATGACGGCCTTGGTCAATCAAGGGGGGCAGCCGATCAACGGCGCTTATTTCTGGGCGACCGGCCTGCTATCCAGCGTGCTCGACAATGCGCCGACATATCTGGTGTTCTTCAACCTGGCGGGGGGCGATCCCGCGCTGCTGATGACGCAGCATGCTACGACGCTGCTCGCGATCTCCGCCGGGGCGGTGTTCATGGGAGCGCTCACCTATATCGGCAACGCGCCGAATTTCATGGTGAAATCGATCGCCGAGCGCGCCGGCGTGCCGATGCCCAGCTTTTTCGGCTTCATGCTGTGGTCGTGGCCGATCTTGCTGCCGTTGTTCGGTCTGCTGACCGTCATGCTGTTCTGATGACGGCCGGTCCGTTGCTGGACCGGCCGTCAGCGGTTTTATCCGGCGGCTTTAGCCGGTGACGAGCGAGCAGCCACCCTTGTCGAGCGGGCGGAATGCATCCTTGCCGGGGACGGTGGCCAGCAGCTTGTAAAAATCCCACGGACCCTTGGATTCCGCCGGCGTCTTCACCTGGTAGAGATACATGTCGTGGATCGCCCGGCCATCCTGGCGGATGGTGGTTTTGCCGAACAGAGGATCCTCGGCCGGCGTTTCCTTCATCTTGGCCATCACCACATCGGTGGCGGTGGATTTCGCCGCCACGATCGACCGCATGTAATGCAGCATCGAGCTATAGACGCCGGCTTGCACCATGGTCGGCATCTTGCCGCCCATCACGGCGCCATAGCGCTTGGACCAGGCACGGGTACCGTCATTGGCATCCCAATAGAACGCTTCCGCCAAATTGAGGCCCTGCGCTGTTTTCAATCCCAGCGCGTTGATGTCGGTGAGGAACACCAGCAGGCCGGCCAGCTTTTGACCGCCTTGCACGATACCGAACTCGGCCGCCTGCTTGATCGAATTGACGGTGTCGCCGCCGGCATTGGCGAGGCCGATCACCTTGGCCTTGGAGCCTTGGGCCTGCAGCAGGAACGAGGAGAAGTCCGGCGTGTTGAGCGGTGCGCGAACATTGCCCAGCACTTTGCCGCCATTCGCCACGACAACGCTGGTGGTGTCGCGTTCCAGCGCTTGGCCGAAGGCGTAATCCGCGGTGATGAAGAACCAGCTATCGCCACCGGCCTTGGTCATGGCCGATCCGGTCACCGAGGCCAGCGCATAGGTGTCGTAGGTCCAATGGATGTTGTTCTTGGTGCAGGCCTTGCCGGTGAGGTCCGACGTGCCGGCACCGGAGGCTATGAATAGCTTGTTCTTATCGCGGGTCACCTCCGACACCGCCAGGGCCACGCCGGAATTCGCGACGTCGAAGATCGCATCGACATGATCCTGGTCGAACCATTGGCGGGCGACCGATGCGCCGACATCCGGTTTGTTCTGGTGATCGGCCGAGACGATTTCGACCTTCAAGCCATGCGTCTCGGGCTTGAAATCCTCAATCGCCAATTTCGCCGCGGCGACCGAGCCGGCACCGCTGAGATCGGCGTAAAGCCCCGACATATCGGTCAGGATGCCGGCCTTGACCGACAGGGTCTGCGCCTGAGCGGTTCCTACGCCCAGGGCGACAACCGCCGCGAGCGCCGCCAGATGAGATGACTTCATGTGCTGTATCCTCCCGCTTTTAATTTTCTTATGGCGGAAGCTTAGCGCACTTAGCAGCCGCTGCCCACGAGGAAGCGACACGAGGAAGCGCGGCCTGTCGCGAGGAAGCATGGTCATGGTTCGGTCTACCGTGCTCCGAGCTTCTTCGCGGCCTCGTCCGCCAACCGAAGGGTCAGCTCGCCGGCGGGCATTTCCCGAGCGAGGCGAGCCCCCTGGCCCGACCAAAGCGGCATGAAATCGCCCGAACCCGTCGGCTCCGTCTTGGCGCGCAAGGGGGTTAGCGCGCCACCGGCGAGCGGGAAGGCGGGAGCGGTCTCGGATATGGGCCCGACTTCCCGCATGAGGCGGTTGACGATCCCGCGCGCCGGTCGGCCCGTGAACAGGTTGGTGAGCGCGGTCTCGTCATCCCGAGCGCTTCTGAGCGCCTGGCGATGCACCGCCGGGACGTTCATTTCCGGGCAGAACAGATAGGCGGTGCCGAGCTGGACCGCCGAAGCACCGAGCGCGAAGGCGGCGACGATGCCGCGCGCATCGGCGATGCCGCCCGCGGCGATCACCGGCACCTTCACCGCGTCGACCACCTGGGGCACCAGCGCCATGGTGCCGATCTGGGTCGAGAGATTGTCGGAGAGGAAAATGCCGCGATGACCGCCGGCTTCGAAGCCCTGGGCGATGATCGCGTCGCAACCATGCTCCTCAAGCCAGACCGCCTCGGCGACCGTCGTCGCCGAGGAGAGGATCCTGGCGCCGGTCGCCTTCACCCGCTCCAGCAAATCCGGTTTCGGCAGGCCAAAATGAAAGCTGACGATTTCGGGCCGCAATTCCTCCACCAGATCGCATAAAACGCTGTCGAACGGGGCGCGGTTCGATGCCGGGACCGAGACGTTCGGGTCGAGCCCGAATTCCTTGTAATAGGAAGCGAGGCGCCGCCGCCAAGACGCTTCACGGGCCGGATCGGCGGGTGCCGGAGTATGGCAGAAGAAATTCACGTTGATCGGTTTCGATGTCCGCTGCCGGACGATGCCGACCTCGTTGCGCATCTGCTCCGGGCTGAGCATCGCGCAAGGCATGGAGCCGAGGCCGCCCGCTTCCGCGACGGCGATCACGAGGGCCGGGGTGTTCGGTCCGGCCATCGGCGCCTGGATGATCGGCAGCTCGATGCCCAGAAGATCCAGAATGCGACGGTCGGGCCAATCGGTCATTTTTTCCCCAGCATTTGGAGTGTGGGTATTTGGTTGGCCCGATCATAAAGGATGAACCGGCCAATTCCAGCGCAGACGAAGTGGCGCCTATTCCTTGCGTGGCTTCGCGCGGGCGGTAGGGGCGGCGGCGAGGGGGTTTTCGGGCCACGGATGGCGGGGATAGCGGCCGCGCAGATCGGCCCGGACGGCGTGGTACGAGCCGGCCCAAAAGCCCGGTAGATCGGCGGTCACTTGGATCGGCCGATTGGCCGGCGACAGGAGATGCAGCAGCAGCGGTACCTGACCCCGATCGACCGCCGGGGTCTCGGTCAGGCCGAACAGTTCCTGCAACCGGACCGCCAGCACCGGCACATCGCCGGCGGCGTAATCGATGGGCTTGGTCGAGCCGCTCGGCACGGTGATGTGGGTGGGGGCCCGCAGATCGAGATCGCGCCGCTGCGTCCAGTCGAGCAGGTCGTTCATCAGCCGGGCCATGTCGAGCCGCTGCAGGGCGGCGAGGGTGCGCATGCCGGTAATCAGCGGCGCCAGCCAATCGTTCAGGGTCGCCAGCAGGCTGGCATCGTCGAGCATTGGCCAACCCGCGTCTTCGCCGTCGAGCCTTGCCAGGAAAGCGACGCGGGCGCGGAGCGCCTCTGTGGCCGGCGTCCAGGGCAGGGCTTGCAACCCACTCCGCCGCACACCGTTCAGCAAGGCGGCGACGACGCGATCGGCGGGTGGGTTGTCCAGCGGTGCGTCGGCCAGGATCAAGGCGCCCAGCCGCTTGCGGCGGCGGGCCGCGACGGCGCCGGTGGCGGCATCCCATTCGATGCTGTCCTCGTCGACGATCCGCGTGCCGAGGCTCGCTGCGATCCCCTCCAAGTCGAGCGGGGCTGCCAGCCAGATGCGCGCATCCGGCGCTTGCCCATCCAGTTCGGCGATCGCCAGCATCGGCTCTCCCGACAGCGGATCGCCCTCCGGCAAAAAGGCGCCTTGACCGCTCGCCAGCAGGAAACGCCCTCGCTCGGAGCGCCGTTGGGCGACGCGGTCGGGAAACGCCAGTGCCAGTACCTCGCCGGCGCGATTCGGATCGATCGCCGTCTCGGCGACGCCCAGGATGCGGGCGAACCGCCGTGCCGCCTCGCGCGGCTGGTTCGCCGTGGGATCGATCTCGCGGCCCATGCTGGCGCCCAGAGTGGTGCCCAGCCGTGTCAGGCGGGTGCGCAGATCCGCATCCCGATCGCCGCCATCGGCACCCCCCTCGGTCAGCAGGGCGGCGATCGCGCAGCCGAGCGGTCCCAGCCCGGCCGGGCGGGCGACCAGCATCATATGCGCCAGCCGCGGCGACACGCCGAGCCGCGCCATCCGCTGGCCGTGATCGGTGATCCGGCCCGCTTGATCGAGCGCGCCCAGATCGGCCAGCAAGCGTCGCGCCGCCGCGTAGGCGGGGGCGGCAGGCAGGTCGAGCAGCCGGAGTGAAGCCGGATCGTCGGTCCCCCAGGCGGCCAGTTCGAGCGCCAGATCGGTCAGGTCGGCCGTGGCGATTTCCGGCTGCGGTCGGGCCGCCAGCGCGCGATGCTGGGCCGCCGGCCAAAGCCGCCAGCAGATCCCCGGGGCGACCCGCCCGGCGCGTCCGGCCCGCTGGTCGGCGCCAGCCTGGCTCACCTTTGTCGTCTCCAGCCGGGTCATGCCGGTGCGCGGATCGTACCGGCTGCTGCGCGCCAGACCGGCATCGATCACGCCGGTGACGCCGTCGATGGTCAGGCTGGTCTCGGCGATGCTGGTCGACAGCACGATTTTGCGCCGACCGGGCGCCGCCGGGCCGAGCGCCCGCTGCTGGGCCTGCATGGCAAGGTCGCCGTAAAGCGGCAGGATATCGACCAAGCCGCCAAGGCGCCGCTGGGTCAGCTCCCGCTCGACCCGGCGGATTTCGCCGGCGCCGGGCAGAAACACCAGAAGCCCGCCCGGCGTCTGGTCGAGCGCCTGTTCGACCGCATCGGCGGCGCCGCCGGCCAGGCGGTGCGGCGGCGGTTCGTCGAGGTGCCGGATCTCGACCGGAAAGGCGCGTCCGGTGGCGGTCACCACAGGTGCCTCGCCCATGAGATGGGCGATGGGTGCGGCGTCCAGCGTCGCGGACATCACCACGAGCCGCAGATCCGGACGCAGCGCCGCCTGGCATTCCAGCGCCAGTGCCAGTCCGAGGTCGGTCTGCAGCCGTCGCTCGTGGAACTCGTCGAACAGGACCGCGCCGAAGGCTTCCAGCGACGGGTCGTCTTGGATCATGCGGGTGAAGATGCCGTCGGTCACCACCTCGATCCGCGTCGCGGGGCCGATGCGGGTCTCCAGCCGGACCCGATATCCCGCCGTCTTGCCGACCGCTTCGCCCAGCAGATCCGCCATGCGCCGCGCCGCCGCGCGGGCGGCCAGGCGGCGCGGCTCCAGCATCAGCACGCGGCGGCCGGCGAGCCATGGTTGATCGAGCAGCGCCAAGGGCACGCCGGTCGTCTTGCCGGCACCCGGTGGCGCCTGCAGCACGGCGCTCCGCCGTTCGTCCAGCATGGCGAGCAGCACGGGCAAGGCCGACGCGATCGGCAGGTCGCCAAGCGCTGCGAGGGCGGTCTGTAGGGGCGTCGGGGTGGCGTTATCCGGCATGTCGGGCGGGATAGTCATAATCGCGGGCTTTGTCACGCCTCCTGGCCTTATCCCAGGTACTATCCTGGCGCTCGATCTGGCGTCGTGCCGCCGATGGTGTTATCCCGCTTCGGGTTATTGATCTCCAAACGCGCGTGGCAGGGCGATGCAGGACATCTTTTCGCGGTTGCAGGAAAAGCGCGACGCGGCGCGGGCGGGCGGCGGCATCCGCCGGATCGAGGCGCAGCATGCCAAGGGCAAGCTGACCGCGCGCGAACGGCTGGATGTGCTGTTGGACGAGGGCAGCTTCGAGGAATGGGGCATGTTCGTCGAGCACCGCTCGGCGGATTTCGGCATGGCCGATCAGAAGATCCCGGGCGACGGCGTGGTGACCGGCTATGGCACCGTCAACGGCCGGCTGGTCTTCGTGTTCAGCCAGGATTTCACGGTGTTCGGCGGCAGCCTCAGCGAGGCGCATGCCGAGAAGATCTGCCGGATCATGGATCAGGCGATGAAGGTCGGCGCCCCGGTGATCGGCCTCAACGACAGCGGCGGCGCCCGCATCCAGGAGGGCGTCGCCTCGCTCGGCGGCTACGCGGATGTGTTCCAGCGCAACGTGCTGGCCTCGGGCGTGGTGCCGCAGATCTCGCTGGTGATGGGACCCTGCGCCGGCGGGGCCGTCTATTCGCCGGCGATGACCGACTTCATCTTCATGGTGAAGGACAGCTCCTACATGTTCGTCACCGGCCCCGATGTGGTGAAGACGGTGACCCACGAGACGGTCACCCAGGAGGAACTCGGTGGCGCGGTCACCCATACGACCCGTTCCGGCGTCGCCGATCTCGCTTTCGAGGACGATGTCTCGGCGCTGCTGGAAGTGCGGCGGTTCATCGATTTCCTGCCCCTGTCGAATCGCGAAAAACCGCCGCTGCGGCCGACCAGCGACCCGGCCGACCGGGTCGAGCCGTCGCTCGATACGCTGATCCCGGCCAATCCGAACAAGCCCTATGACATGGCCGAGCTCATCGTGAAGACGGTCGATGAGGGCGATTTCTTCGAGCTGCAGCCGGATTACGCCAAGAACATCATCGTGGGCTTCGGCCGGCTCGACGGCCAGACGATCGGCATCGTCGCCAACCAGCCGATGGTGCTGGCCGGTTGCCTGGATATCGACAGCGCCAAGAAGGCGGCGCGGTTCGTGCGGTTCTGCGATTGTTTCGAGATCCCGATCGTGACCTTCGTCGATGTGCCCGGTTTTCTGCCCGGCACCAGCCAGGAATATGGCGGCATCATCAAGCATGGCGCCAAGCTGCTGTTCGCCTATGCCGAGGCGACGGTGCCGAAGGTGACGGTGATCACCCGCAAGGCCTATGGCGGCGCCTATGACGTGATGGCGTCCAAGCATCTGCGCGGCGACGTCAATTACGCCTGGCCGACGGCGGAGATCGCGGTGATGGGCGCCAAGGGGGCGGTCGAGATCATCTTCCGGGGCGATACCGCCGCGATCGAGGCGCGGACCGAGGAGTATCGCGAGAAATTCGCCAACCCGTTCGTCGCCGCCTCCCGCGGGTATATCGACGAGGTCATCCAGCCGCGCTCGACCCGGCGGCGGATCGCCCGGTCGCTCGTCATGCTGAAGGACAAGGCCTTGGCCAACCCGCCCAAGAAACACGACAACATTCCGCTATGAGGCTTGGCCTGTAAGGTTTGCCTGTTCCTCTGTCCCCATCGAGACCGTTCATGTTCCAGAAGATCCTGATCGCCAATCGCGGCGAGATCGCGTGCCGGGTGATGCGCACCGCGCGCCGCATGGGCATCAAGACGGTGGCGGTCTATTCCGAGGCCGATGCCCTGGCGCTGCATGTGCGCGAGGCCGATGAGGCGGTCGCCATCGGCCCGTCGGCGGCGGCCGAAAGCTATCTGAAGATCGACCGGATCATCGAGGCGTGTCGTGCCACCGGCGCCGAGGCGGTGCATCCGGGCTATGGCTTCCTCAGCGAGAACCAGGCCTTCGCCAAGGCACTCGACGCGGCGGGGATCGTGTTCATCGGACCGAACACCCATGCCATCGCCGCGATGGGCGACAAGATCGAATCGAAGAAGTTGGCCGCCGCCGCCGGCGTCTCGACCGTGCCGGGCTATCTGGGCGTCATCCCGGATGCCGAGGCGGCGGTGAAGATCGCCGCCGAGGTGGGATATCCGGTGATGATCAAGGCCTCGGCCGGCGGCGGCGGCAAGGGCATGCGTCTCGCCCATAACGACGCGGAGGTGCTGGAAGGTTTCCGCTCGGCGACCAACGAAGCGCGGTCGAGCTTCGGCGACGACCGGGTGTTCATCGAGAAATACATCGTCGAGCCCCGGCATATCGAGATCCAGGTGCTGGGCGACGCCCATGGCCATATCGTCCATCTGGGCGAGCGCGAATGCTCGATCCAGCGGCGCCATCAGAAGGTCATCGAGGAGGCACCGTCGCCCTTCCTCGATGCCGAGACCCGTGCGGCGATGGGGGCCCAGGCGGTCGCCCTCGCCCGGGCGGTCGACTACCGCTCCGCCGGGACGGTGGAGTTCATCGTCGACCGCGACCGGAATTTCTATTTCCTCGAAATGAACACGCGGCTGCAGGTCGAACACCCCGTCACCGAACTTGTGACGGGTCTCGATCTGGTCGAGCTGATGATCCGCGTCGCCGCCGGCGAGCCGCTGCCGTTCGGTCAGGACGACGTCACGCTGACCGGCTCGGCGATCGAGGCGCGGGTCTATGCCGAAGACCCGCTGCGCAACTTCCTGCCCTCGATCGGCCGGCTGACCCGCTATCGCCCGCCCACGGACGAGCATGTCCGCGTCGATACCGGCGTCTATGAAGGGGCCGAGATCAGCATCCACTACGACCCGATGATCGCCAAGCTGTGCACCTATGGCGAGACGCGTGACCTCGCGACGCGGCGCATGGCGGCGGCGCTGGACAGCTTCCAGATCCGCGGCCTCAACCACAATATCGGCTTCCTGGCGGCGCTGGTGACCCGGCCGCGCTTCGCCGAGGGGCGGCTGTCCACCGATTTCATCCCGACCGAATTCCCCGATGGGTTCGGCGGGGCGGTGATGTCGGCGGAGGATCTGGCGCGGGTGGTGGCGATCGCCGCCGTGGCGCATCGCCGGGCGGTGGAACGCGACGCGCTGATCGCGGCCCGCCGGCATCCCCCGGCGATCGCCGCTGAATGGACGGTGCTGGTCGGCCGTGATGCGCATCCGGTGAACATCGTTCCGGAGGAGCCCGGTTACGCGGTCACGCTCGGCGGCCATACCCATCTCGTGCAAACCGACTGGCAGCCGGGCGATGCGCTGTTCGAGGGCAAGATCGATGGCCACGCGACGACCGTGCAGGTCGATCGGGTCGGTACAATCTGGCGGCTGATCCGGGGCGGTGCCGCCATCGAACTTCGGGTGTTGACGCCGCGCGCGGCGGCGCTGGCGGCGCTGATGCCGGTCAAGACCCCGCCGGACCTGTCGCGCCTGCTGCTCTCGCCGATGCCCGGCCTGCTGGTCTCGATCGCGGTCGCCGCCGGCCAGGACGTCAAGGCCGGCGAGGAGTTGGCGGTGGTCGAGGCGATGAAGATGGAGAACGTCCTGCGCGCCGTGCGCGACGGCCGCGTCGCCAAGATCCAGGCCAATCCGGGCGACAGCCTGGCGGTCGACCAGGTGATCCTGGAGTTCGAGGGGGCGAGCTAGCCCTTGAGCGACCAAGCCCTCCGCCTGACCATCCACGGCCGCGTCCAGGGCGTGGGATACCGAGCCTGGACCCTGGACGAAGCCCGCCGCTTAGGGCTGCGCGGCTGGGTGCGCAACCGGGCGGATGGCAGCGTCGAGGCGCTGGCGATCGGCGATCCGGTGGCGATCGAAACCCTCGCCACTCTCTGCGCTCGCGGCCCGCATTTCGCCCGGGTGGACAGCGTCGAGCGCCATCCCGCCAGCGACGACGGCAGCCCGGGGTTCGAGCAGGCGCCGACGGCGTGAACCGTCAGGACGAGGTGTCCTCATCATGAGCAAAAATACGTCGTTCAGCCTCGGCGCGCATTTCAATAGCTTCGTTGAGACGCAGGCGGGCCAGGGCCGTTACAGCAGTGCGAGCGATTTCGTGCGCGGGGCTTCGATTGCTCGAAGAGCAGGAAACGAAGTTGGCCGCGCTGCGTGCCGCCCTTATCGAGGGCGAGCAAAGCGGCCCATCGACGCCGTTTGATTTCGAGGCGTTCATTGCACGGAAGCGGGCCGCTCAGTCGCCGGGGACATGGCGGGGCGCTGTGGCCTTTAGGCGCCCCTCACTCGTCCCCAAACACCGCCGCGAACCCCGTCTTCAGCGCCGCGTCCACCTCCGGCATCGACACCAGGATGCCCTGATCGGCGAGCGAGGTGACGCCGTGTTGGCGGATGCCGCAGGGCACGATGCCGCCGAAGCGGGCGAGGTCCGGTTCGACATTGAGGGCGACGCCGTGGAAGCTTACCCAGCGGCGCACCCGGATACCCAGGGCGGCGATCTTGTTCTCGCTGCCATCGGGGGCCACCACCCAGATGCCGACGCGGCCCTCGCGCCGCTCGCCGCGGATGTTGAACTGGGCCAGGGTGGCGATCAGCCAGGCCTCCAGATCCTGCACGAAGCGTCTGACATCGCTGCCGCGCGGCTTCAAATCCAGCATGACATAGCCGATCCGCTGGCCGGGCCCGTGATAGGTGTATTGGCCGCCGCGCCCGGTCTCGAACACCGGCAAGCCGCCGGCATCCAGCAGATCCTCGCCCTTGGCGCTGGTGCCCGCCGTGTAGAGCGGCGGGTGTTCCAGCAGCCAGACCAACTCGGGCGCCGTCCCGTCACGGATCGCGGCCACCCGCCGCTCCATCTCGGCCAGGGCATCCGGATACTCGACCAGCCCATCCGAGATCCGCCATTCCGGCCGCGGCACTTCCGCACTCATCGTCCCAAATCCCAGTACCTTGCGTCGTCTCACCCAATCAAGTCCGGCACTATGCGGCAAGGCCGCTTGCTATGGGCATGCCGATTTGCTATTCCCCCTCAGCCGTTCGGACGGGGTTGAAAAAACCCGTCCCGAAGGTCGGACAGCATGCGGTCGTGGCGGAATTGGTAGACGCGCAGCCTTGAGGTGGCTGTGGGGGAAACTCCGTGGAAGTTCGAGTCTTCTCGACCGCACCATCCGACGACAAGAACCTCTGACGTCGCAAGAGCCCCGGTCCCTCGCCGGGGCTTTTTGCTGTCCGGCGGAATGGTCTGAAACCGTTTGTGCGAAATGACTTATCGATCGGCGGCGATCCCGTATACTCCCGCCTCCCTGTGTCCAGTGTCCGAAGGTTTGACGATGGCCGAAGACCTGCGCGAGAGCGCACTCGAATACCACCGCTTCCCGACCCCCGGAAAGATCGCCATCGTCGCGACCAAGCCGCTCGCCAATCAGCGCGATCTGGCCTTGGCCTATTCGCCGGGTGTGGCCGATGCCTGCATGGCTATCGTCGCCGATCCGGCCGAGGCCTCGACCCTGACCGCGCGCGCCAATTTGGTGGCGGTCATCACCAACGGAACGGCGGTGCTGGGCCTGGGCGCCATCGGGCCGCTCGCCTCCAAGCCGGTGATGGAGGGCAAGGCGGTCCTGTTCAAGAAATTCGCCGGTATCGACGTGTTCGATCTAGAGGTCGATGCGCTTGATCCGGAGCTCTTCGTCAACGTCGTGGCGGCGTTGGAGCCGACCTTCGGCGGCATCAATCTCGAAGACATCAAGGCGCCGGAATGCTTCGAGATCGAGGCGAAGCTGCGCGCGCGGATGAAGATCCCGGTGTTCCACGACGATCAGCACGGCACGGCTATCATCGTCGCGGCGGCCATCCTGAACGCGCTGCGGCTGACCGGCAAATCGATCGACACGGTCAAGCTGGTAACCTCCGGCGCCGGGGCCGCGGCGATCGCCTGCCTGGATCTGCTGGTCGATATGGGCATGCCGGTCGAGAATATCGTGGTGACCGATCGCTATGGTGTCGCCTATCGCGGCCGGGTCGAAGAGATGGATCCGCGCAAGGATCGATATGTGAAGGACACCAACGCGCGCCACTTGGCCGATGTGATCGACGGCGCCGACATCTTCCTGGGCCTCTCCGCGCCCAAGGTGCTGACCCAGGAGATGGTCGTCAAAATGGGGCCGAAGCCGATCATCCTGGCCTTGGCCAATCCGGTGTCGGAGATCTCGCCGGAGGATGCGAAGGCGGTGCGGCCGGATGCGATCATCGCCACTGGCCGGTCGGATTATCCGAACCAGGTCAACAACGTCCTGTGCTTTCCCTACATCTTCCGCGGCGCGTTGGATGTCGGTGCCACGACGATCAACGAGGCGATGAAGATCGCCTGCGTGGAGGCGCTGGCCGATCTCGCCATGGCCGAGGTGTCGGACGTGGTCGCGGCGGCCTATGGCGACGCGGCCCTGACGTTCGGACCCGAATACCTCATCCCAAAACCCTTCGATCCCCGGCTGATCCAGGTCCTGGCCCCGGCGGTCGCCAAGGCGGCGATGGATAGCGGTGTCGCGACCCGGCCGATCACCGATTTCGAGGCCTATGGCCAGCGCCTGTCGGAATTCGTGTTCCGCTCCGGCCTGGTCATGAAACCGGTCTTCGATCGCGCGAAACAAGACCCGAAGCGGCTGGTCTATGCCGAGGGCGAGGACGAGCGGGTGCTGCGCGCGGTGCAGCAGGTCGTGCAGGACGGCTTGGCGAAACCCATCGTCATCGGCCGGCGCGAGGTCGTGCAGCGACGGCTGGAACGGCTTGGCCTCAAGATCCGCATCGGCGAGGCGTTCGAGCTCTGCGATCCCGAGGATGATCCGCGGTTCGACAGCTATTGGCGGCTGTATCACAGCCTGATGGAGCGCAAGGGCGTGTCGCCGGATTTCGCCCGATCGGTGGTGCGCACCCGGCCCTCGGTGATCGCGGCGCTGATGGTGCTGCGCGGCGAGGCGGATTGTCTGCTGACGGGCGCCGTCGGCCAATATGCCGGGCATCTGCGGCATCTCACCGATGTGCTGGGTCTCGCCGACGGGGTCACCGTACCGGCGGCGCTATCGGTAATGGTCTTGCCCAATGGCTTGTTCTTCATGTCCGACGTGTATGTGACGAGCGATCCCAGCCCCGAGCAACTCGCCGAGAAGACGATTCGCGCAGCCGGGGCGGTCCGGCATTTCGGCATCGAGCCCAAGGTTGCCTTGTTGTCCCATTCCAGCTTCGGCAGCTCAGACACGCCGTCGGCGATCAAGATGCGGGCGACCTTGGACCTCATCCGCCAGCGCGCGCCGGAGCTTGAGGTCGAAGGCGAGATGCAAGCCGACGCGGCGTTGGTCGAGACGATCCGCAAACGGATCTTCCCGAATTCGCGCCTGACCGGCGTCGCCAATCTGCTGATCATGCCGAACCTGGATGCGGCCAACATCGCCTTCAATATGCTGAAGGTATTGGGCGACGGCCTGACCATCGGTCCGGTGCTGCTCGGCCTGCGCGGCGCCGCGCATATCATGACCCCGTCGGTCACTGTCCGCGGCATCGTCAATATGAGCGCCGTGGCGGTCTATGACGCGCAGGTCCAAGGCAGCGACGCGGCGTCGATCGCGCCGGTCGAACAGCCGGTGGCGGCACCTCGCTAAGGGCGGGCCGAGGCGAGTGCCGGAACACCCCGCGCCGAGAAGATTTCTTTTCTCCGGCGCGGCACTCCGCCATCATGGCGACAACGACCGTCAGAGTCGTCGCCAGGGAGGCCATCGCCATGTGTCGTATCTATGCGTCGCAGGATCCGAACGACTACGAACCGATCACCCGCTCCATCCGGCTCAATGGATTGACCACCAGCATCCGCCTGGAGGCGGCGTTCTGGGCGATCCTCGACGAACTGGCCGAAAGCGAGGGGACGACAACCGGCCGGTTCGTCAGCACGCTGCATGACGAGGTGCTGATCCGTCACGGCGAAACCCCGAACTTCACCTCCATGCTGCGCGTCACCTGCTTGCTCTATGTCGAGCGAAAGGGCGTACCGGCGGTGGCGACCGCCGACCATCCCCGGATAAAGCTGCTGCACGCCGCCATGTAGTATCCGGATAACACCACCACCCTCGACGCCGGGCCTACAGTTTCTCTGAGGGTCACAAGCGGCGAGGAAGGCATGGGACAGGGTGGGGCCGGAGCGGTGTCGCTACAGATCGCGGCCGGCATGATCGCGGGCTTGGTCGGTCTGACGATCGGTCCCAACGCGGACCATGCGGCCGCGGCCGATGCCGATTTGCTGTTCAAGAACAATTGCGCCACCTGCCACGCCTTCGCCGCCGGCGCCGGGCGGCGTCAGGGTCCCAATCTCTGGGGCGTGGTCGGCCGGCATGCCGGCTCGGTCGACGGCTTTCCCTATTCCCCGGCGATGAAGCGCGCCGACGTCACCTGGACGCCCGAGACGCTGGATCGCTGGCTGACCGACAGCGCCGCCCTGGTCCCCGGTTCGGTGATGAACTACCGGCAGCCGGACCCGGCGGTGCGCGCCGCCATCATCGACTATCTGAAATCCGGCAGGTCGTAGCACCATGGCCAAGGTGATCCACGCCATGTTCCGCGTCCTCGACGAGGCCAGCTCCACCGCGTTCTACGCCCAGGCGTTCGGCCTCGTTCCAGCGGACCGCCTGGCGTTCGACGCGTTCACGCTGGTCTATCTGCGCAACCCGGAAAATGACTTCGAGGTCGAACTCACCATCAATCACGACCGCACCGAGCCTTACGCGCCGGGCGATGGCTACGGCCATATCGCGGTCGTGGTCGACGACCTCTCCAGGGAGCATGAGAGGTTTCGGGAGCTGGGGCTGAACCCGCGCGATATCAAGGAATTCAGCCCTGGCGGCGAACTGCTCGCCCGGTTCTTTTTCGTCGAGGATCCCGACGGCTACAAAATCGAGGTGCTGCAGCGGCACGGCCGATACCGCTGAGCGCCACGGTCGAAAGACGACCCGGCGAAAACAAAAACACCACCATGGAGGAAGCGTCATGCGAACCTTGGAGAAGCGGCAGAGATTGAGCCGGCGGGGATTTCTCGCCGGCTCGGGGATGACGGCGCTGGGCACGGTGGCGCTCAGCGCCGGGGCGACGCTGTTCGATCCCAAAGGCGCCTGGGCGCTGTCGGTCACGGCCTTGAAGCCGGAAACTATGGCGACGCTGATCCAGATGGCGCGCGACATCTATCCGCACGACCGGCTGACCGACGCCTTCTACGCCAAGGCGGTGGCGAGCTACGACACCGATGCGGCGAAGGATCCCAAGCTGAAGGCGCTGATCGAAACCGGCGTCGCCGAGGTCGACAGGGCGGCCCGGGCGAGGGGGCCCAAGCGGTATGTCGACCTTAAGGCCGCGACCGATCGGGTGGCCGTGCTGCACGTTGTCGAAGGCGGCGCGCTGTTCACCAAGCTGCGCGCGGGGCTGGTGACGGGTCTCTACAACCAGCCGGAGGTCTGGGCGAAGTTCGGCTATGAGGGCCCCTCGGCGCCGGAGGGCGGCTACCTCTATCGCGGCTTCGACGACATCGACTGGTTGCCCGCCGTTTAAGGCTGGTGGTTTAGGGGAAGGACACCAAAATGGCCAAGAAATATGACCTGAACGACGATCATGTCGTCGTCGTCATCGGTTCCGGCGCTGGCGGCGGCACACTCGCCAACGAACTCGCCCAAAAGGGCATCGACGTCGTCGTGCTGGAAGCCGGCGGGCGTCACGAGATCCAGGACTTCGTCAACGACGAGTGGGAAATGTTCAACAAGATCAGCTGGCTGGACCCGCGCACCACCTCCGGCAGCTGGCGTGTCGCCAAGGATTTCTCGGGGCTGCCGGCCTGGATCGTGAAGGCCGTCGGCGGTTCGACCATCCATTGGGCCGGCGCCAGTTTACGGTTCCAGGAGCATGAATTCCGTACCCGCACGGTCTATGGCGATGTCGCCGGGGCCAATCTGCTGGATTGGCCGATCACGCTCGACGAGTTGGCGCCGTACTATGCCAAGGCGGAAGACAAGATGGGCGTCACCGGCACCAACAACATCCCGCGTCTGCCCGGCAACAACAACTTCAAGGTGCTGGCGGCCGGCGCCAAGAAGCTCGGCTATAAAGAGGTCCATACCGGCAATATGGCGATCAACTCCGAACCGCGCGACGGAAGGGGGTCGTGCCAGCAGATCGGCTTCTGTTTCCAGGGCTGCAAGTCCGGCGCGAAATGGTCGACGCTCTATACCGAGATCCCGAAAGGCGAGGCGACCGGGCGGCTGGAGGTCCGGCCGAACAGCCAAGTGCTGCTGATCGAGCATGATGCCGGCGGCAAGGTGACCGGGGTGATCTATGCCGACGCGGCCGGCAACCGGCAGCGACAGAAGGCGCGCATCGTCGCCGTCGCCGGGAACAGCATCGAGAGCCCGCGGCTGTTGCTGAATTCCGCGTCCAACACGTTCAAGGATGGCCTCGCGAACTCGTCGGGCCAGGTCGGCCGCAACTATATGCGGCATACCACCGGTACGGTGTACGGCGTGTTCGACAAGCCGGTGCATATGTATCGCGGCACGACCATGGCTGGCATCGTCCGCGACGAGGCGCGGCTCGATACCAGCCGGGGCTTCGTCGGCGGCTATGAGTTTGAAACCCTGTCGGTCGGCCTGCCGTTCTTCGCGGCCTTCCTCGATCCGGGCGCCTGGGGTCGCGACTTTACCAGTGCGATCGACTCGTACGACCACATGGCGGCGATGTGGATCGTCGGCGAGGACATGCCGCGCGAGCAGAACCGCATCACCTTGAACGGCAGCAAGAAGGACAAGTTCGGCCTGCCGATCCCGGATGTGCATTTCGACGATCACCCGAACGACAACGCCATGCGCAACCACGCCTATAAGCAGGGCCAGGCGATCTATCGGGCGGTCGGCGCGGTGCGCACCCTGCCCAGCACGCCGTTTCCGTCGACGCATAACCTCGGCACCAACCGGATGAGCGCCAGTGCCAGGGACGGTGTGGTCAACAAATACGGGCAGGCCCATGACATCAAGAACCTGTTCGTCTCCGATGGCAGCCAGTTCACCACCGGGGGAGCGGAGAATCCGACGCTGACCATCGTGTCGCTGGCGATCCGCCAGGCCGACTTCATCGCCCGCGAGATGTCGGTCGCCAGCATCTGAGCTTTGGCCGGCTGGAGGCACTGTGACGGCGCCTCGGGCCGACTCTCCGTTTCGCTTCGCTTCCCGGTGCCGCCGCGCTACATAAGATGGCAAAGCGTGGAGAGGAGCGAACCCAATGCTCGCCAACCAACTGCCCTCCTTGAATTTCGACCTGGGGGAAACCGCCGATATGCTGCGCGACAGCGTGCGCAGCTTCGCCGCCGCCGAGATCGCGCCGCGCGCGGCCGATATCGATCGCGACAATCAATTCCCGATGGATCTCTGGGCGAAATTCGGCGCGCTGGGCGTGCTGGGCGTGACCGTGCCCGAAGCCCGGGGCGGTGCCGGCATGGGCTATCTGGAACATTGCGTGGTGATGGAGGAGGTCAGCCGCGCCTCCGCCTCGGTCGGGTTGAGCTATGGCGCCCATTCCAACCTTTGCGTCAACCAGATCAACCTCAACGGCACCGATGCGCAGCGCGAGCGGTATCTGCCCAAGCTCTTGTCCGGCGCGCATGTCGGCGCCTTGGCGATGAGCGAGCCGGGGGCGGGATCCGATGTCGTCGGCATGCGCACGCGGGCGGAAAAACGCGGCGATCGCTGGGTGTTGAACGGCACCAAGATGTGGATCACCAACGGCCCCGATGCGCAGACGCTGGTGGTCTACGCCAAGACCGATGCCAGCGCCGGGCCGCAGGGCATTACGGCCTTTCTGATCGAGCGCGGCATGAAGGGTTTCACGACCGCGCAGAAGCTGGACAAGCTGGGCATGCGCGGTTCGAATACCTGTGAATTGGTCTTCGAGGAGTGCGAGGTGCCGGAGGAGAATGTCCTGGGCGGCCTCAACCGCGGCGTCCGCGTGCTGATGAGCGGCCTGGACTATGAACGGGCGGTCCTGGCAGCCGGTCCGCTCGGCATCATGCAGGCCTGCATGGACGTGGTGATCCCGTATGTCCACGAGCGCAAGCAATTCGGCCAGGCGATCGGCGAGTTCCAGCTGATGCAGGGCAAGCTCGCCGATATGTACACGACGATGAATGCCGCCAAGGCCTATGTCTACGCCGTCGCCAAGGCCTGCGATCGCGGCGAGGCGGCGCGCAAGGACGCCGCCGGCGCCATTCTCTACGCCGCCGAGAAGGCGACCTGGATGGCGCTGGAGGCGATCCAATGCCTCGGCGGCAACGGCTATATCAACGATTATCCGACAGGCCGCCTATTGCGCGACGCCAAGCTCTATGAGATCGGCGCCGGCACCAGCGAAATCCGCCGCATGCTGATCGGTCGGGAATTGTTCAGGGAATCGGCGTGACGGCCCGGGGTGGGCGGCGTCACGTCGGGGATGACATCAAACAGGAGTGGGCATGCCAAGCGTCTTGATCACCGGTGCGGGCCGCGGGCTCGGCCTCGAATTCGTCCGCCAATACGCGGCGGACGGTTGGAAGGTGTTCGCCACGGTCCGCGACCGGTCGCGCGCGCCGGAGTTGGAGAGGCTGGGCCCTTCCGTCGTCGTTCACGCGCTCGACGTGAACGATCACGAGGCGATCAAGAGCCTCGCGCATGATTTGAGGCTGCAGCCGATCGACGTGGTCATCGCCAATGCGGGCGTCTCCGGCCCGCGCGGGATGACCATCGAGGCGGTCGACGGCGCCAGTTGGCTCGAAACCCTGGCGGTCAACACCGTGGCGCCCGTGGTGCTGGCGGGCGCTTTCATGAAGCATCTGGAAAAGGGCACGCAGAAAAAGCTCATCGCGATCTCCAGCAGGCTGGGCAGCATCGCCGCCAACCAGACCGGGACGCTCTACGTCTACCGCTCCTCCAAGGCCGCCCTCAACGCCGCATGGAAATCGATTGCCTTGGATTATGCCGGTGCCGGCATCACCGCCGCCGTGTTTCATCCCGGCTGGGTGCGCACCGATATGGGCGGTCCGGGTGCCGATATCGACGTCGCGACCAGCGTTGGCGGCATGCGCCACGCGATCGAGACGCTGAGCCCGGCGACATCCGGTCATTTCTTCAACTATGACGGTACCGAGCTGCCCTGGTAGGGCCTCCCGAACCTCTGGAAGGCGGCATGCTGCTCTCCGAACAACAGATCATGATCCGCGATACCGCCCGGAGCTTCGCGGCCGAGCGGCTGGCGCCGTTCGCCGCCGATTGGGATCGCGAGGCCCGCTTCCCGCGTGAGGCGATCGCCGAACTGGGCCGGCTGGGTTTCATGGGCATGCAGGTGCCGGAGGAATTCGGCGGCGCCGCCACCGATACGGTCTCCTATGCGCTGGCGATCGAGGAGATCGCCGCGGGCGATGGCGCCACCTCGACGATCATGGCGGTGCATAATTCGGTCGGCTGCCTGCCGATCCTGCGCTTCGGCACGGCCGAGCAGAAGCAGCGGTTTCTGACGCCGCTGGCGCGCGGCGAACAACTCGGCGCGTTCTGCCTGACCGAACCGCAGGCGGGTTCCGACGCGTCGGCGATCACCACGCGGGCGCGCCGGTCGGGCAATTACTGGGTGTTGAACGGCACCAAGCAGTTCATCACCTCCGGTCGGAACGCCGATGTGGCGATCGTCTTCGCCGTGACTGATCCGGCCGCCGGCAAGCGCGGCATCTCCGCCTTCATCGTACCGACCCGCACCGCCGGCTATAAGGTCGCGCGGATCGAACACAAGCTCGGTCAGCGCGCTTCGGATACCGCCCAGATCGTCTTCGAGGACATGGAACTCACCCCCGACCTGATGCTGGGCGAGGAGGGGCAGGGGTATCGTATCGCGCTTGCCAATCTGGAGGGCGGGCGCATCGGTATCGCGGCGCAGGCGGTCGGCATGGCGCGCGCGGCCTACGCGGCGGCGCGGGCCTACGCCAAGGAACGCCGCAGCATGGGTGTGCCGATCATCGAGCACCAGGCGATCGCCTTCCGGCTGGCCGACATGGCGACCAAGCTGCAGGCCGCCCACCACATGGTCGTGCACGCGGCGGTGTTGAAGGATGCCGGCCGGCCCTGCTTGACCGACGCCGCCATGGCCAAGCTCTACGCCTCCGAGATCGCTGAGGAGGTTTGTTCCGCGGCGATCCAGATCCATGGCGGCTATGGCTATCTCACCGATTTCCCGGTCGAGCGGATCTATCGCGACGTGCGGGTCTGCCAGATCTATGAGGGGACCAGCGATATCCAGCGGCTGATCATCGCCCGGCACATCGCGGGTGACGAGGATCTCGACGCATAGAAAAAAATTCAAACGGGAGGAGACGGCAGTGAGCGCACCGATCGAGTTCTTTTTCGACTTCAGTTCGCCCTACGGCTATCTGGCGAGCACTCGGATCGAAGTGATCGCCGCCAAATATGATCGGCAGGTGGACTGGAAGCCGATCCTGCTCGGCGCCGTCTTCAAGGTCAGCGGGGCCGGACCACTGACCGAAGTGCCGCTCAAGGGGCCGTATAGCCGCCACGACATGGCGCGCTTCACGCGTCTGATGCAGGTGCCGTTTGCCTGGCCGGTGGTGTTTCCGTTCAGTACCATCGCAGCCTGCCGCGCCTTTTATTTCGTGCAGGAGACCGATCCCGCCGCGGCCGTCACGCTGGCCAAGGCGCTCTATCGCGCGGGTTTGGGGGAAGGCGGCGACATCGCGGCGCCGGAAGCGGTGATCGTGATCGCTCGGACCATCGGGCTCGACGCCGACAAGCTCGCCGCCGGAATACAGGATCCGCGCATCAAGCAGCGGCTGAAGGAGATCACCGACGACGCGATCAGCCGCGAGATTTTCGGTTCGCCCTTCATCATCGTCGATGGCGAACCGTTCTGGGGTGCTGATCGCCTGGATCAGGTGGACCGGTGGCTGGCCACCGGCGGCTGGTGAGTCCGATCATTGTTTCCGGCTTGCCAACAAGACGCTGCTTCAAGATGATGCGCTACCGGTGACGGCGGGATGAGAAGTCTCACGCCGATCAACCGCATAAAAGCTCTCGTTGAATTGAGCTGTTGGGGAGGGACGCATGATTGACCGCTTCGCCGCGGTGAGACGACATGGGTCCGACCGCGAGGGCCGCTCCCATGTCGGCCGCTGAACCGGTCGCGGTCGTCACCGGCGCCGGCAGCGGCATCGGCGCCGCCACGGTGCGGGCGCTGGGCCGGAATGGCTATCGCGTCGCCTGCTTCGACCTCAACGAAGCGAACGCCGCGCGCGTGGCGGCCGAGGCCGGTGACGGCCATCGCGCCTACCGGGTGAATGTCGGCGACGAAGCCGATGTGATTGCCGCCTTCGAGGCCGTCGCCGCCGATTTCGGCCGGCTCGACGCGTTGGCGACCTGCGCCGGGGTGGTCGATACCACCCCCTTCATGGAGGTGTCTGTCGAGACCTTCCGCCGGGTTCACGACATCAACGTCATCGGCACCTTCCTGTCGATCCGCGAGGCCGCTCGGACCATGCCGCGCGGCAGCCGGATCTGCACCATCGCCAGCGTCGCCGGCATTCGCGGGGGCGGCTTGTCGGGCACCGCCGCCTATGCGGCAAGCAAGGGGGCGGTGCTGGCGCTGACCAAGAACGCCGCCCGCGCGCTGGCCGATCGAGGGATCTCGGTGAACACGGTCGCCCCCGGCTCGACCCGCACGCCGATGATCGACCGCACCATCCAGGATCCGGTTCAGCGCGGCCGTATCGAAGGGCTGATCGCGCAGGGCCGCGTCGGCGAGCCCGAGGAAATCGCCGAGGCGATCGCCTGGCTGTTATCGCCGCGAGCCAGCTATATCAATGGCAGCACCCTGGTCGCCGATGGCGGCATGGTCATGCTTTGAGCTTTCCAAACCGTCCCCCCGACCAACGAGGACAGACCGAAATGACAGTCATCACGCGCAGAACTTTTGTCGGTACAGCGGCCTCGGTGATCGGGGCATCGGTGGTTGGGACATCGGCGGTCGGGGTGGGGTTGTGGCCGCGTCGTGCCCGGGCCGCCGATTTCTCGCTGAAATACGCGCATAACGTGGCGACCAGCCATCCGCTGCATCTCCGCACCGTCGAGGCGGCGGAGAAGATTAACGCGGAGACCAAGGGGCGGGTGGAGATCAAGATATTTCCCAGCAGCCAGCTGGGCGGCGACACGGATATGCTGTCCCAGGTCCGCTCCGGCGCGCTGGAGTTCTTCACCCTCTCCGGCTTGATCCTGTCGACCCTGGTGCCGGTCGCATCGATCAACGGCATCGGCTTCGCCTTCAAGGATTATGGCGAGGTCTGGAAGGCGATGGATGGCGATCTGGGCAATCATGTACGGACCGCGATCGGCAAAGTCGGGCTCATCGCGTTCGACAAGATGTTCGACAATGGTTATCGGCAGACGACGACCAGCACCAAGCCGATCCAGACGCCGGACGATTTCAAGGGGCTCAAGATCCGGGTGCCGGTCAGCCCGCTCTGGACCTCGATGTTCAAGGATTTCGGGGCGTCGCCGACCAGCATCAATTTCGCCGAGGTGTACTCGGCCCTGCAGACCAAGGTGGTCGAGGCCCAGGAAAACCCCTTGGCGATCATCAATACCGGCAAGCTCTACGAAGTGCAGAAATACGTTTCCATGACCAATCACATGTGGGACGGGTTCCATTTTCTGGCCAATGCGCGCGCCTTCAAGGCGCTGCCCGAGGATGTGCGTGAGGTCGTCACCCGGAACTTCAACGCCGCGGCGTTGCTCGAACGCGAGGACGTCCGCAAGCTGAATGACGGCTTGGTCGACGATCTCAAGGGCAAGGGTCTCGCGATCAATAGCCCCGATCCCGCCCCGTTCCGCGCCGCTTTGAAACAGGCCGGCTTCTACGCCGAATGGCGCGACAAATACGGCAAGGAGGCGTGGGACCTGCTGGAGAGACAAGTCGGCGCGCTTACCTGAGGGTCGCGCCGGGGTGGCCTGAGGGTGCCCAGAAACCGCTTGCCGCGCCCCTTGGGCGCTTGGCATTGTGCGGCCTCCCGTCGGCGGTCGCGCCACCGCCGCCTTAGCAAGCTTGGATGTTTGGTCGACCATGCCGCTGTTGCCGAGTGCCGTCGATCCCCGGTCGGAAGCGTTCAAGACCAATGCCGCGGCGATGCGTGCGCTGGTCGAGGATCTGAGATCCGAAGCGGCGGCGGTGCGCATCGGCGGCGGCGAGGCGGCACAGGCCAAGCATCTGGCGCGCGGCAAGCTGCTGCCGCGCGACCGGGTGCGGACCCTGCTGGATCCGGGCAGCCCGTTCCTCGAACTGTCACAGCTCGCCGCGCACGGCATGTACAATGGCGACAGCCCCTCCGCCGGAATCATCACCGGCATCGGCCGGGTCACGGGTCGGGAATGCGTGGTGGTTGCCAACGACGCCACGGTCAAGGGCGGCACCTATTTTCCGATGACCGTGAAGAAGCATCTGCGGGCGCAGGAAATCGCCCGGGAGAACCGGCTGCCGTGCATCTATCTGGTGGATAGCGGCGGCGCCAATCTGCCGAACCAGGACGAGGTGTTCCCCGATCGGGATCATTTCGGCCGGATCTTCTACAATCAGGCGACATTGTCGGGTTTGGGCGTTCCCCAGGTCGCCGTCGTCATGGGTTCCTGCACGGCCGGCGGTGCTTATGTGCCGGCGATGTCCGACGAGTCGATCATCGTGCGCAACCAGGGCACGATCTTTCTGGGTGGCCCGCCGCTGGTCAAGGCCGCGACCGGCGAGGTGGTCACCGCGGAGGATCTGGGCGGCGCCGATGTGCATAGCCGGACCTCCGGCGTCACCGATCATTATGCCGAGAACGATGCCCATGCCCTGGGCATCGCGCGGCGGATCATCGGCAACCTCAACCGGGTGAAGCGTCCCCCGGTGGAGCTGCGCGCCCCGCACGAACCGGCTTATGGCACGGACGAGATCTATGGCGTGGTACCGTCGGATCCGCGCCGGCCCTATGACGTGCGCGAGATCATCGCCCGGCTGGTCGATGGCAGCGAGTTCGACGAGTTCAAGCAGCTCTACGGACCGACCTTGATCTGCGGATTCGCGCATATCTGGGGCTATCCGGTCGGCATCATCGCCAATAACGGCATCCTGTTCTCCGAGAGCGCCGTGAAAGGCGCGCATTTCATCGAGCTGTGCTGCCAGCGCGGCATTCCGCTGGTGTTCCTGCAGAACATCACCGGCTTCATGGTCGGCCGGAAATACGAGGCCGGCGGCATCGCCAAGGATGGCGCCAAGCTGGTGACCGCGGTCGCCTGCGCCTCCGTGCCGAAATTCACCGTGATCATCGGCGGCAGCTTCGGCGCCGGCAATTACGGCATGTGCGGCCGCGCCTATGGCCCGCGCTTCCTCTGGATGTGGCCCAATGCGCGGATCAGCGTGATGGGCGGCGAACAGGCCGCCTCGGTGCTGGCGCAGGTCCGCCGCGACGGTATCGAGGGACGCGGCCAGAGCTGGAGCGCCGAGGACGAGGCAGCCTTCAAGGCGCCGATCCGCGAGCAATATGAAACCCAGGGCCATCCCTATTATGCCAGCGCCCGGCTGTGGGATGACGGGGTGATCGATCCGGCCGATACGCGCATGGTACTCGGCCTCGGTATTTCCGCCAGCCTCAACGCACCGATCGAACCGACCCGGTTCGGCGTCTTCCGGATGTGACGCGGATGACCGATCCCCTTGTTTCGGCCGAACCCCCCGTGCTGGTCGCGACCGATGCGCGTGGCGTCGCCACGGTGACCCTGAACCGCCCGGCGCTGCATAACGCGTTCGACGATATCCTGATCGGCCTGCTGACCAAGGCGCTGCGCGGCCTGGAAGCCGATCCCGCTATCCGGGTCGTCGTGCTGACCGGCAAGGGCGCCAGCTTCTCCGCTGGCGGCGATCTCAATTGGATGCGCCGGATGGCCGGCTATAGCGAGGCCGAGAATTTCGCCGATGCGATGGGGCTCGCCCTGCTGATGCGCACCCTGAACGAGTTGGCCAAGCCGACGGTCGCCCGGGTGCAGGGGGCGGCGTTCGCCGGCGGCGTCGGGCTGGTCGCCTGCTGCGACATCGCGATCGGTTCCGCCGAGGCGATCTTCTCGATTTCCGAGGCGCGGCTCGGGCTGATCCCCTCGACCATCAGCCCTTACGTGGTCGCTGCGATCGGCACGCGCGCGGCCCGGCGCTATTTTCTCAGCGCCGAGCGGTTCTCCGCCGAGGAGGCGCGGCGCATCGGCCTGCTGCACGAGGTGGCACCGGCGGCGGAGCTGGACGACGCGGTCGAGCGTATCGTCGGGGCGTTGCTGGAGGCCGGACCGCAGGCCCAGACCGCGGCCAAGCGGTTGATCGCGGCGGTGGCCGACCGGCCGGTCGACGACGCCCTGGTCGTCCTGACCGCGCGCAGCATCGCAACCGCCCGCGCCTCGGCGGAGGCGCGGGAAGGTCTGGCGGCGTTCTTCGACAAGCGCAAGCCGGCCTGGCGGGGCTGAGCGCGGTGTTCGACAAGATCCTCATCGCCAATCGCGGCGAAATCGCCTGTCGGGTCATCCGCACCGCGCGGCTGCTGGGCATTCGCACCGTCGCGGTATTCTCGGAGGCGGATGCGCGGGCGCGGCATGTCGATCTCGCCGACGAGGCCTATCCGATTGGGCCGGCACCCGCGCGGGAAAGCTATCTGGTCGGTGAGCGGTTGATCGAGGTGGCGCGCCGATCGGGCGCCCAGGCGATCCATCCGGGCTATGGTTTCCTGTCGGAGAATGCCGATTTCGCCGAGGCCTGCGCCGAAGCCGGCATCGTATTCATCGGTCCGCCGGTCGCCGCGATTCGCGCGATGGGCTCCAAATCCGCCGCCAAATCCCTGATGGAAAAGTCCGGCGTGCCGCTGGTGCCCGGCTATCACGGCGCCGCCCAGGATGCGGCGACGCTGACGGCGGCGGCCGATCGGATCGGCTATCCGGTGCTGATCAAGGCGTCGGCCGGCGGCGGTGGCAAGGGGATGCGGATCGTCGAGCGGGCGGCCGATCTCGCCGCCGCGATCGCTTCGGCCAAGCGCGAGGCGCTCGCCTCGTTCGGCGATGATCAGGTGCTGATCGAGAAGTATCTGACCCGGCCGCGCCACATCGAGATCCAGGTCTTCGCCGATACGCAGGGCAACACCGTCTCGCTGTTCGAACGCGACTGCTCGATCCAGCGGCGCCATCAGAAGGTCATGGAGGAAGCCCCGGCGCCCGGCCTCGATCCGGCGCGCCGGCAGGTGATGGGCGATGCGGCATGCGACGCGGCGCGGGCGATCGGCTATGTCGGCGCGGGGACGGTGGAATTCATCGCCGAGGGTGACGCCTTCTACTTCATGGAGATGAACACGCGGTTGCAGGTCGAGCATCCGGTGACCGAGATGATCACCGGCCAGGATCTGGTTGCTTGGCAGCTGCAGGTCGCCGCCGGTCTGCCCTTGCCGCGCAGCCAGGCGCAATTGTCGATCACCGGCCACGCGATCGAGGTGCGCGTCTACGCGGAGGATCCCAACCGGGATTTCCTGCCGTCGATCGGGACGCTCGTCCATCTGGCCGCGCCGGCCGAGGACCCGCATGTGCGGATCGATACCGGTGTGCGCGCCGGCGACGAGATCTCGATCCATTACGACCCGATGATCGCCAAGCTGATCGTCTGGGATCACGATCGTGCCGGCGCCATCCGTCGGCTGCGCGGTGCGCTGGCCGGTTATGAGATCGTCGGTGTCGCGACCAATCTCGGTTTCCTATCGGCGCTGGCCGGCCATCCGGCCTTCGCCGCGGCCGAGCTGGATACCGGCTTCATCCCGCGCCACGCGGCGGCGTTGATGCCGCCATTGGCCCCGCTCGGCCCCTCGACCTTGGCCGCGGCGGTGTTGTTCCTGCTCGACGAGCAGGGACGCGCCGCCTGCGCCGCTGCGGGTTCATCGCTCGATCCGTACTCGCCATGGAATCTGCGGTCCGGATGGCGGATGAACGGGGCGGCCTATCAGGATTTCGTGCTGCTGGACGGGGCGACCCGGTTGGTCATCCGCGTTCATCCGCGGCAGGGAGGGTGGCTGGTCGATCTGCCGCAAGGCTCGGTCGAGCTTCGCGGCGTTGTCGATGAAGCGGGTGGCCTCCATTTCACTCTGGACGGCATCAAAGTGAGGGCGCGCGGTGTGCGGCGGGGTGGCGAGCTGGTCATCATCGCCGAGGGCGTCAACCATCGGCTGGGCGTCGTCGATCCGACGGTACCGCCGGCCTCCGAGGCGGTGGCGGGAGGGCGGTTGACGGCACCCATGCCCGGCAAGATCACCCAGGTGATGGTCGCCGCCGGCGCCGAGGTCACCAAGGGCACGCCGTTGCTGGTGTTGGAGGCGATGAAGATGGAGCATACGATCACCGCGCCCGCCGACGGCACGATCGAGCGCGTGCGCTTCGCCGTCGGCGAGACCGTCGAGGACGGCGCCGAGCTGATCAGCTTCGCGATGCCCGCCGATGCGGTGAAAGGCTGAGTGATGAACCTGCCGAGCCGGGTGCGCATCGTCGAGGTCGGGCCGCGCGACGGGTTGCAGAACGAAGCCGTTCTGGTGCCGACGGCGGTCAAGATCGCGCTGATTGACAAGCTGGTCGAGACGGGGCTGCGCACCGTCGAGGCCGGCAGCTTCGTGTCGCCCAAATGGGTGCCGCAGATGGCCGACACCGCCGAGGTGTTCGCCGGCATCCGGCAAATGCCTGGTGTCGATTTTCCGGTGCTGGTGCCGAATAGCCGGGGGCTCGATGCCGCCTTGGCAGTGGGCGCGCGCGAAGTCGCCGTGTTCGGCGCCGCCTCCGAAAGCTTTTCTCAGCGCAACATCAACTGCTCGATCGCCGAAAGCCTGGAGCGCTTCGCTCCGGTCGTGGCGGCGGCGCTGGCACAGGGCCTGAAGGTGCGCGGCTATATTTCCTGCGTCCTTGGCTGTCCGTATGAGGGGCCGATCGCCCCGGCGGCCGTCGCCGACTACGCGGCGCGGCTGGCGGCGTTGGGCTGCTATGAGGTTTCGCTTGGCGACACGATCGGCGTCGGCACCCCGGCCGCGGCGCAAACCATGCTGCGTGCCGTGGCCGCGGTCGTGCCGCGGGACCGCCTGGCCGTGCATTTCCACGACACGTATGGTCAGGCGCTGGCCAATATCCTGGCGTCGCTGGAGCTTGGCGTCGCGGTGGTCGACAGCGCGGTGGCCGGGCTGGGTGGCTGCCCCTATGCCAAAGGGGCGACGGGCAATGTCGCGACCGAGGATCTGCTCTATATGCTGAACGGCCTGGGCGTCGCGACGGGCGTCGATCTCGGCCGGCTGGCGGAGGCGGGGCGGTTCATCTCCGCGGCGCTCAGCCGCGAGCCCGCCTCCAAGGTCGCCCGGGCATTGGCCGCGAAGGCGGCTTGATTTCAATGGTTAGCTGACCTCGATGGCCCTGCATTTGCTGAAGATGTGCGTCGGCATCGCCGATCTCGATCAACTGAAGGCGGCGCAGCGCGCCCGCTGGGGGGCGGAAGGACCCTTCCGGCACCGGACGCGGAATTTCCCTAAACGCGCCGACGAGATCCTTTACGGGGGCTCGTTGTATTGGATCATCAAGGGACAGATCCGCGTCCGGCAACCCATCCTGGGCTTCGACGCCGAAACGGACGAGGAGGGCAGGCGGTATTGCTTCATCCGCCTGAAGCCCGACTACATCGAGACGCTGGCGGAGCCCCGGCGGCCGATGCAGGGCTGGCGGTATCTCGCCGAGGACGACGCACCCCCCGATCGGCGTACGGGGCTCGCCGAGGATGGTGACGAGATGCCGGTCGAGATGCTGCGGGAATTGCGGGCGCTGGGCTTGTTGTAACCGGTCCGTCGTGGTCGGTCCCAGGCGTTCTCGGGTTCTCGACACCAAGCGCCTGGAAATGCCATAAGTTTAATGCCATATGCGGTTAGCTACTGGTCTTGAGGGGACGGCCTTGATGAGTGTCGGCAAGTGAACGTTGGAACCTGGCTGTTCACGCGGTTGTATGGCGAACCGGTTGGCACGGATGAATTCGGCAATCGCTATTTCCGGGCGAAGTCCAAGCGCAAGCTGACGCGCGGCGGCGGCTTTTTCAGCCGCGAGCGGCGTTGGGTGATTTATCCGGGCGAGGCCGAGGCGTCCCGCGTGCCGCCGATGTGGCATGGCTGGCTGCATCATTCGACCAACGAGGTGCCGCCGCCTGGTGGCGGGGTGAAGCGCCCCTGGCAGAAGGAGCACGTGGCGAACCTGACCGGAACGCCGCTCGCCTACCATCCACCCGGCTCGGTCCTGCTCGGTGGTCATCGGGCCAAGGCGACCGGTGACTACGAGCCGTGGACGCCAAGCTGACTTCGGTGCCATCGGTTCAGGTGCCGAGCGATCGATCGATTTTTGACGGGCCGTTTTGCAATCCCGGCAGTGAGAAGAGCTGAATGACCCGTAATATTATGGAAACCGTGATGGGCGCCCTGGTGCTCGTCGTCGCGGTGATCTTTCTGATTTTTGCCTATTCCTCGGCGCAGGTGCGCTCCGTCGCCGGGTATGAGGTTGTCGCGAAATTCAGCTCGGTTGATGGCGTTCGGCCGGGAACGGATGTGAAGATCAGCGGCATCAAGATCGGCAGCATCACCAAGCAGACGCTCGATCCCAAGACGTTCCAGGCGCAGCTGACCTTGAGCATCGATCCGTCGGTGAAGTTGCCGGCCGATACCCAGGCCAGCATCACCTCGGCCGGGCTGATCGGCGACCGCTACGTCTCGCTGGTGCCGGGCGGCGCCGATGACGACATCCCGCCGGGTGGAACCATCAAATTCACCCAATCGCCGGCCAATATCGAAAGCCTGATCGGCCAGTACATCTTCAGCCAGAGCAGCGGCAAGCCCGCCGATGGCCAAGGGAATGGCGCTGGCCAGGCTGGACAAGGTGCGGCGCCTGGCAAGCCGGCGGCGAGCGATCTGGTGCCCAAGCTCGACAATGCCGCCCCCGCCAAACCGTAACCTGTGCCAAACCGTAACCTGTGCCAAATCTTAACCAGTGACTGCCGATGACCGACGCGTTCGATACGATCCGCTGGCTGACGCCCGAGGGGACGCCGGTATCCTGCGTGGATAAGATCAAGGTCTTGAACGAGAACCTGGCGGAGCTGAAGGCGCTGGCACAGGACGCGTTCGAGGACGCGCTGCTGATGGGGTGCGACGAGGCGCAGGTGCGCCAGGTGTTGAGCGAGTTGCTGACCACGCTCGACAATCCTTACCGGCGGGGCTGATCGGATGGTTGCGCTGCGACGCTGGGTTTTCGGGTGTGGCTTTTCGGTGATCGCCTTGGCGCTGACGCCGGTTGCCGCCCAGGCCGACACGGTGGCGATGCTCCAGGGTCTCGACAAGACGACCGCGCGGGCCACCAAGTTCGAGGCGTCGGTCGGTCGCGCCGTGCGCTTCGGCACGCTCACCATCACGGTGCGCGATTGCCGGAAGCGGCCGCCGGAGGAGCAGCCGGAAACCGCGGCGTTCCTGGAAATCAGCGAGACCAAACCCGGCGAGCCGGTGCCGCGCCAAGTGTTCAGCGGCTGGATGTTCGCCTCGAGCCCGGCCTTATCGGCGCTCGAGCATCCGGTTTACGACGTCTGGGTGCTGGATTGCAAAACCGACACGACGTTGCCGGGCAAGTCCGGCTGAAACCGCGCCGGGATCTGGAGCGCCCGGGCCAGGCGGTGGCGATATTCGCCGCGCGGGATTTCCATGGCGCCGAACTGCCTCAGATGATCCGTCACGAATTGCGTGTCGAGCAGCGCATAGCCGCCGAGGATCAGCCGCGCCACCAGATGGGCCAGGGCGATCTTGCTGGCATCGGTCGCCAGGCTGAACATGCTTTCGCCGAAGAATGCGCCGTTCAGCGAGACGCCGTAGAGGCCGCCGACCAATTCGCCTTCGTACCAGGTCTCGACGCTATGGGCCTCGCCGCGCTCGAACAGCGCGGTATACAGCGCCATGATCTCGTCGTTTATCCAGGTCTTCGGCCGGTCCGCCGTGGGTGAGGCGCAGCCGCGGATGACCTCGGTGAAGGCCGTGTCGCAGCGTATCTCGAAGGGCGTCGAGCGGAGCGTCCGCCGGAAGCGCCGCGATAGATGAAAGCCCTGCAAGGGGATGATGCCGCGGCGATCGGGGTCGACCCAGAAGATCTCGTCGTCATCGGCGGAATCGGCCATCGGAAAGATGCCGACGGCATAGGCGCGCAACAGAAGGTCCGGCGTCAGCGCCGTCACATCGACGATCCGTCGAAGGAATTACGCGTCACGCGCGACAAAGCGCTCCAACCAATGAATATCGTAGTCGCCATTGATGAAATCCGGTTCGACCACCAGCCGTTGATGCAGTGGGATCGTCGTGTCGATGCCGTTGATGACATATTCGTGCAAGGCCCGCCGCAACCGCATCAGGCACTCGGCTCGGCTGGTGCCGTGGACGATCAGCTTGGACACCAGGCTGTCATAGTAGCTGGGCACCTGATAGCCCTGATACAGCGCCGAATCGATGCGCACGCCAAAGCCGCCAGGTGCGTGATAATCGGTGATCCGGCCGGGCGAGGGCACAAAGGTGTAGGGGTTTTCGGCATTGATCCGGCATTCGATGGCATGGCCGGACAAGGTCACATCCGCCTGGGTATAGCCCAGCGCCTCGCCCGCCGCGATACGGATCTGCTCGCGTACCAGGTCGATGCCGCTGATCATCTCCGAGACCGGGTGCTCGACCTGGATGCGGGTGTTCATCTCGATGAAGGCGAAGGCGTCGTCCTGGTACAGGAACTCCAGCGTTCCGGCGCCCCGGTAGTTCAGCTTGCGGATGGCGTCGATCGCGATGGCGCCGATCCGGCCGCGCTGTTCGGCGTTCAGGATCGGCGACGGCGCTTCCTCGAGGATCTTCTGGTGTGACCGCTGCAGCGAGCAATCCCGCTCGCCCAGATGGACGGCACCGCCCTGGCCATCACCCAGGATCTGCATCTCGATATGCCGCGGCCGACCCAGGTATTTCTCGAAATACACTTCGTCGTTGTTGAAATAGGCCTTGGCCTCGGCTCGGGCGATCGGAATCTGGGTGCGCAGCTCGTCGGCGTTGCGCGCGACTTTCATGCCCTTGCCGCCGCCGCCGCCCGAGGCCTTGATCAGCACTGGATAACCGACCTCGGCCGCGCGCTCGACCGCGGCGTCGATATCGCTGACCGCCCCGTCGGAACCGGGCACGGTGGGGATGCCCAACTCCACGGCGACGCGCTTGGCGATCACCTTGTCGCCCATCATCCGGATATGCTCGGCGGTCGGGCCGATGAAGGTCAGGCCGTGCTCCTCGACGATCTCGGCGAATTCGGCATTCTCGGCGAGGAAACCCAGGCCGGGATGGATGGCATCGGCACCGGTGATGGTCGCGGCGCTAAGGATCGCCGGTATGTTGAGGTAGCTGTCGCGGACCGAGGGTGGGCCGATGCAAACGCTCTCATCGGCCAGCCGGACATGCATCGCCGCCGCATCGGCGGTCGAATGCACCGCCACGGTCTGAATGCCCATTTCGCGACAGGCGCGCAGGATGCGCAGGGCGATCTCGCCGCGGTTCGCGATCAGGATTTTCTCGAACATGTCGATGCTTACTCGATGACCATCAGCGCCTGGCCGAATTCGACCGGAGCGCCATCGGCGATCAAGATGCGTTTGACCGTGCCGCTCTTGGTCGCGCGGATCTGGTTCATGACCTTCATCGCTTCGATGATCAGCACGGTCTGGCCGACGCTGATCGCATCGCCCGGTCGCACGAAGGGTGCGGCACCGGGGCTGGCCGACAGGTAGACGGTGCCGACCATGGGGGAGGTGACGGCCCCAGGATGATCGGCGATCGGCGCCTCCGCCACACTTGGCGCCACGCCTGGGATGGCCGCCGCCATCGCGGGGGCCGCGACCGCGTGCATCACCGCTGGCGCGCGGGTCACCCGGATGCGATGCTCGCCCCAGGCATATTCGATCTCGGTGAGATGGGTTTCGTCGAGCAGCCCGGCCAGCTTGCGAACCAGATCGCCATCCACGGTAAAGTCATTGATCTTGGTCATGAGAGCGCCTGAAAGATCCTGTCGCGTCTGAAAAACGGGGTTAATCGCTGGAGGTCAAATGACGGCTGAGCGCGTCGAGCGCCAGTTCGTAGCCATGGCCGCCCAACCCGCAGATCACGCCGAGGGCTGCCCGCGAGATGTAGGAGGCATGGCGAAACGCCTCCCGCCGATAAATATTGGAGATGTGCACCTCGATCACCGGCAGCCCGCTGCCGAGCAGGGCATCCATCAGCGAGACCGAGGTATGGCTGAGACCACCGGCATTGATGATGATGCCATCGGCGGTCTGCCGCGCCTCCTGCACCCAATCGATCAATTGGCCCTCGGTGTTGGATTGCCGGAAGTCGATGTCGATCGTCAGCGCCGCGGCTCGCTCCAGACAGGCCTCCTCGATATCGGCGAGGGTTTCCTGGCCGTATATCTCGGGTTCCCGTACCCCCAACAAATTGAGGTTGGGGCCGTTCAGGATCAAAACCGTAAATGCCGTCAAACCCTATCCCCGCGGTCCCCAATGAACCTGCATCATAGCAAGGGGCGTTATAGCATGAGGCGCCCGGCGGGCAAGGCGGCTGGCGCAGGTCGTTAGCGTGGCAGGTTCGTGCCTGATCCCGTAGGCTTCGTGAAACAGCGAATGAAGGGGCGCCATGTTTCAGGAATTCAAGCAGTTCATCTCGCGCGGCAGCGTGATCGATCTGGCGGTCGGTATCATTATCGGGGCGGCGTTCACCTCGATCGTGAACTCGTTGGTCAACGACATCATCATGCCGCCGATCGGCCTGATCATCGGCGGCATCGATTTCTCGAACCTGTTCATCAACCTGAGCGGCGGCGGCTACGCCAACCTCAAGGCGGCGCAGGAAGCCGGGGCGGCGACGATCAATTACGGTATCTTCATCAACGCCGTGATCCGGTTCCTGATCGTGGCCTTCGCGGTGTTCCTGTTGGTGAAGCAGGTCAACCGGCTTTACAAAAAACCCGCCGGTCCGCCGCCACCGCCGCCGAATCAGGAGGTCCTGCTGGCTGAGATTCGCGATCTGCTGAAGGAAAAATCGGCCGCTCCCTGAGCGGGCCTCAAGGCAACGGGTCGCCATCCACGAAGGCGGTCGAGGCGCTGTGCTCCAGCTTGGCCAGCAGCCGGTCCAGCGTCGCCCGGTCGGCTTCGTCCAGCACGGCGGTCAGCCGCCGCTCGATGGCCAAAGCCGAGGGCACGATCTCGGACCGGATCGCCCAGCCGGCGGCACTCAACTCCAGGACGGAGCGGCGTTTGTCGCCCCGGTCGATGGTCCGCCGCAACAACCCGGCTTCGATCATCTGGGCGACGGCGCGGCTGACCCGCACCTTGTCCATGGCGGTCCGATCGGCGACCTCGTTGGCCGAGAGCGGTCCGAACCGGCCGAGCGCCGCCATCAGTCGCCATTCGGCGATACCCAGCTTGAAGCGCCATAGGATATCTCGACATCCTTGACGCCGCACCCGGATCGATCGAGGCTCCGCGCTGCCCGCCTCGACCGGGCTGACTGCTACGGAAAATATCACCCCATGAAGCTGCACGGCTATTACCGCTCCTCGGCCGCCTTTCGCGTGCGGATCGCGCTCAACCTCAAGGGCATCGGCTACGAGACCGTGGCGCATCACCTGCGCAAGAGCGAGCATCTACGGCCCGACTTTCTGGAACTCAACCCGCAGGGCCTGCTGCCGGTGCTGGAGGACGAGGGCGAGGTGCTGTTCCAGTCGCTGGCGATCCTCGAATATCTCGACGAGACGCATCCGAATCCGCCCTTGCTGCCCGGGCATCCGGGCGATCGGGCGCGGGTGAGGGCGCTGGCGCAGATCGTCGCCTGCGATGTCCATCCGATCGACAACCTGCGCGTGCTGCGCTATCTGCGGGAGCCGCTGGGTCACGACGAGCCGACGGTTCAGGCCTGGTATAATCACTGGATGGCCGAGGGCTTCAAGGCGCTGGAGGCGCTGCTGAGCGGGTCGGAGCAAACCGGCCGGTTCTGCCATGGCGACGAGCCGACCCTGGCGGATCTCTGCCTGGTGCCGCAAGTCTTCAATGCCGGCAACTTCAAGCTCGACATGACACCATACCCGACCGTGGTTCGGATCTTCGACGCCTGCCTGAAGCTGCCGGCTTTCGAGCGCGCCATGCCGGCCAACCAGCCGGATGCCGAATAGGGCGGCCTCTCTTCTATCCCTTGCTGGCCTCTCTATCCCTTGCTGGCCCGTCTATCCCTTGCTGGGGGGCGCCTTGCGGGCGGCGGCGATCATCCCGCGCAAGGTGTCGAGATCGACGGCACCGGGGGTGAGGGTATCGCCGATCACGAAGGCGGGCGTGCCCTCGATGCCGAGGGCGACGGCCAGCGCCATGTTGTCCTTCAGGATCCGGTCGATGCGCGGCGCCTGCATGTCGAGCTTCACTTTGGCCGGGTCGAGGCCGATCGACCGGGCGATCTCGAAGCTGCGCTCCGCCGTCAGCGGCGTCTTCGATGCCATGGCCGCGTCGTGGAACGCCTGATATTTGCCCGAGGTGGCCGCGACCAGCGCGATGCGTGAGGCGACCAGGGATTCCGCTCCCAGGATCGGCAGATCCTTGTAGACGACCTTCACCCCCGCATCCTTGGCCAGCAAGTCGACGAGGGTCGGTGTCATGGATTTGCAGTAGGGGCAGCGGAAGTCGAAGAACTCGACGATCGTGACGTCGCCCTGCGGATTGCCGGCGATCGGCGAATCGACGCTGGCTTCGAGCTCGGCCCGATGGGTGCGCAGCGCGGTCTTCGCTTGCGCCGCTTCATCCGCCTCGGTCTTGCTCTTGGCGGTACGGAGCGCGTCGACGATGATTTCGGGATGGGCGGCGATGTAGTCGCGCACCACGGCCTCGATAGCCGCCTTCTGATCGGCGCCAAGGGCATCGGCGGCTTTGGCGGGGCAGGCGGCCGACACCAGCATGATGACCAACGCGGCGAGACGGCGCGTTCCAAAACGGAAAATCGGCGATGTCGTCATGGTGCGTATCGCCTTTTCAGGGTCGGGATCGATGGCGCGGACGATAGACGCCGGCCGGATGCCCCGCAAGGCTCGCCCTCTGATCGCGTGCGTTCTCCCACATTTTAATGATCGCCTGTTGCTCTCATCGTGTCTCACGGCGTACTGATCGTATCGGGTATTACATTCGCCGAATGAACCTGCTCGAATGGCCTATTAAATTCGGCCCTACCGTTAAGGTGATCGAATCGCGGCGGAGGTAAACGGGATGGTTTCCGCCAGGCTGTGATTTTTATAGTGAGGTTTGGCGTGGGATGGGCGGCCGCCTATCGAAACTATAGTGCTATCGGATTTAAGATTTTATCCAGGGTGCTTATATTCAGCTCCTCTGTCACCATATTGCTGACTTCCATTCAGATATACATGGACTATCGGCGTGGTACGGATCGGATAGAGAGCCGACTGGAAGAAATTAAAAATAGCTACTTGAAAAGCATAGAAGAAAACTTGTGGGTCTTGAATAGAGCCCAGTTGGAGATCCAGTTGGAGGGTCTTGTCCGGTTGCCGGACATCACCGCCGCGGAGGTCCATGAAACCAGCCCAGGCGAGCATCCTATCGCCGTGTCGGTCGGTCGGCGCACGACAGGGTCGGCCATCACCCGGACCACGCCTATCCTGCATTCCATTGGCGGGACCGACCAGCAGATCGGGGTGTTTTATGTCGAGGCGAGCCTCGATCCGATATATCGCGAGTTGATGGATGAGGTGCTGGTCATTTTGCTTGGGCAGGGAGCGAAGACGTTCCTGGTCTCCCTTTTCATCCTCTACATTTTTCACCGTTTGGTGACGCGGCATCTGGTGACGATCGCGCAATTCGCCGATCGATACGACGTCCATCAACCATCCATGCCGCTCGGTCTCCGCCGCGAGCGGGAGGAGGGGGAGGACGAGCTTGCGCAGGTGGTGGGGGCGTTCAATCGTCTCTGCGAGAACCTCCGGCATTCTTACGACGAATTGCGCGAGACCAATGTCAAGCTGGAGCAGGATATTCTTGCGCGTGGTCGTATCGAGGAAGCGTTGCGGCAGAGCGAGCAGCGGTTTCGGGATTATGCCGGAACCGCCTCCGATTGGTTCTGGGAGACCGGGCCGGAGCACGAACTCACCAGCCTCTGGGCCGGACAGGTCGGTTTCAAGAGCGATCTGAACGCCAGGATCGGCGCGCGCTGGTGGGAAATGGCGGCCGATATCGAGACGGAACCGGAGAAATGGCACGAGTACCGGGGTGTCTTCGCCCGGCATGAGCCGTTTCGCGACTTTCTCTATACGATGTGCGGCGGCAAAGGCGAGTTGTCGTACATTTCCGCGAGCGGCATCCCGGTCTTCGAGGCCGAGGGCCGGTTTCGAGGATATCGCGGTGTCGCGCGGGACGTGACCGCGATGGTTCTGTCAGACCAGATCCTGCGTGAAGCGAAGGAGCAGGCCGAGGCGGCGAGCCGTACGAAGAGCGCCTTCCTCGCCAATATGAGCCATGAGCTTCGCACGCCGCTCAACGCCGTCATCGGGATGGCCGAGATGATCAACGCCGAGATGCTGGGGCCGGTAGGGAACGAGCGATACCGTGTCTATGCCGGCGATATCCTGGTCAGCGGCGAGCATCTGCTGAGCATCATCAACGACATCCTGGATGTCGCCAAAATCGAGGCGGGCGAGTTCACGCTCGACGAGCGCGAGTTCGACCTGTGCGACGTCGTCGTCGAGGTGGCGCGCATCCTTACCGTGCAGGCTAACGTCGCCGGTATCGACCTGATCGTCGCGCCGATTCCCGGCGTTCCGCGGCTGCGCGCGGATACCCAGGCGATTCGCCGCGTCCTGTTCAACCTGTTGTCGAACGCACTCAAATTCACCGCCCAAGGCGGCACCGTCACGGTGGTCCCGCGGCGACTTCCATCGGGTGACGTGGAGGTGTCGATCGAGGATACCGGCATCGGCATCGCCGCCGAGGATATCTCGAAGCTGATGCAGCCCTTTACCCAACTCGAGAATGTGTATCAACGCCGGAACCAGGGAGCGGGGCTTGGTCTGGCGCTGGCCCGACTGCTGGTCGAGGGGCATGGTGGCTCGATAGCGATCGAGAGCCGGCCGGGCCACGGCACGACCGTGACCATCCGCCTGCCCGCCGTTCGCTTCAGGCAGGATGTCCCGATGGATCCGCCGCCCGCTTAGTTTCTGGCTGTTTAGTTTACTGCCGTCTTTGGATTTTCCGCTGCGAAGGCCGATCGCAATAGATCGACCAGAGCCGGGTCGCTGCCTTGGCTAAGCGCCAAATAGACCGGATACGACAACTCGGGCAGCGGCAGGATGGGCACGAAAACCTTGGGGTCGATGCCGAGAAGGCGCGCGCGATCGGGGAGGGTGAGGCTGTCCGAAGCCACCAGATCCAGTCGCCCGCGTGCCAGCATCGCCAACCCGTTATCACCGCTGACCAGCGGTGTGATGGTGATGCCATGATGTTCGAGATACACGGCCTTCATCTCGGTGGGGACGCCACCGACCGTATAGCGGGCGGCATCTTCCACGCTCTTCAAGGTAATGTCGCGACGGTCCACATGCCGCCACAGGAACACTTTGTAGGGGATGAGTTCGCCGATCCAGATGAACTGCTTCTCCCGGTCGGCGGTCCGGCCGATCGGGAAGATCGCGATGTTGGGTCCGGATCGCGCGGTGCGAAAGGCCCGTTCCCAGGGCATGATATCGATCGCTATCGGTAATTGGGCCCGTTTAAGGATCTTCTGTACCCGTTCGGTCAGGTGGCCCGCCGGCTGGCCGTTCTTGAGATAGGACATCGGCGCCCAATCCGAGGCGACGGTCGTCAGTGTTTGCGCTCCGGCGGGGCATGGGCCGATCAGGATGGCGATCAACAGAATGAAGGCAGGGATCGCCGCCGCGATGTGGGCGGCCGATCTTGTTCCACGGATGCCGATGGCGGCCATACCGATTACCCCTGCGTCATCACGATGTCGGAAGTTTCCACCATCCGTGTGAAATTTGTCTTGACACGATGATTCGGCTGCGTGGCCCGCGTTGTCAATGTGCCACGGCCGCCAAGGGTTTGATGCGGCATTGGCGGCGCGTCCGAGGGCGGCTATGAATGGCGGCGCTGGCGCCGGCGAGGGCACCGGGTGGGAGAGAGAGTTTTGAGCGATAGCCGCGTTATGTCGAAGTCATCGATCGTTTCGATCAGCACCTTGGTACCACGCAATCGCCTAGTGCGCCGGCCGGCCATCGGCGCCCGGCGATGCCTGACCCTGGGTTTGGCGCTGCTGGCGGCCGGGTGCAGTTCGTCGACGGTGACCGAGCAGGTCTCGGTCAGTTCGCAGTTCTACGGCACCGTCTTCGCGGAAGAAACCCAGGCGGGAATAGCGGGGCGCGACATCCTGTTGGCCGGCGGTATGGCGGGTGACGCGGCGGCGGCGATCGGCGCGGCGCTCTCGTTGTCGCTGCCATCCCGGGCGGGCTTGGGCGGTGGCGGTATCTGCCTGGCGCAATCCGATCGTAGAGATGTCGAGATGATCGACTTCCTGCCGCGCCCGGCGGCCGGTTCCGCGCTGCAGATCCCCGGCATGGTGCGCGGCCTCGCGGCGCTCCAGGCACGCTATGGCACGTTGCGCTGGCAACAGGTTCTGGCACCGGCGGAACGGCTGGCCGCCTTGGGGGTGAAGGCCGGTCCAACGTTGCTGGCCGATATGCGTCGAGCCGGCCTGACGATGAACGGCGCCGGCGGCGGTCCTCTGAAGGAAGGCGATATCCTGCGCCAAGAGGGCACAGCCGCCATTCTTGCCGGCATTCGGCTGAACGGCGCCTCGGATTTCTACACCGGGGCTCTGGCCAAACGCCTGGTGCAGGCGGGCTTGCCCGGTACCGACCTCGCGGCATTCGTGCCAACCTGGCAGCCGCCGCTGATGATCGCCGCGAACGGCGCGTCTGCCACTCTGCCGGCGTCGAGCGCCGGCGTCATGCAAAAGGCCGTGTGGCAGGCGCTCGAGGCCGATCGTGACCGCGCGGCGGACCCGGCGCAGCGTCTGACCTTGGCGCATGCCACCGGGGCGCAGGTGCTGACATCGCTGGCCCAGGGGGCGACGGTCGACGCGGCGTCCGACGCGGGATCGACCGGTTTCGTCGTGATCGACGCCCATGGCGGTGCCGTCGCCTGCAGCCTCACGCTGGGCGGTTTGTTCGGCAGCGGGCAGACGATCGGTGGTCTCGACATCCTGGCTGCCCGGCCGGTGACGGCGCAATCGGTCGAGGCGCTGTCGTTGGCGCCGGTGATCATCACGACGCGGGACAAGAAGGACCTCGTCGCCGCCGTGGTCGCGAATGGCAGCCCGGCCGCCGCCGTGGACGAGGCGAGCGCGCTCTACGCCGCTTTGGCCGCGCGTCGGACCGTGCCGTTCGCCGATGCCGTCGCGGCACCTCGTTCCGCCGAGGACAAGCCGAGCCCCGCCACCGCCGTCGCCGATCGGATCAGCGGCCTGGTTTGCCCCGATGGCTTCTTCGGCGATGCGACGACCTGCAGCACCGCGCGTGATCCACGCGGCTCTGGCATCATCCTCCAGGCGGTTCGCGAGAAATAGCCGCCATGGCCATGAAGATCGCCCGGCGCGGCCAGATCCCGGCCTTCCTCGTGATGGATGTGATGCGGGCGGCGAATCGGCTGGCCGCCACAGGGGCCGACGTCATCCACCTTGAGGTTGGCGAGCCCAGCACCGGCGCCCCGGCGGGTGTGCGTCAGGCGGCGCGTCAGGCGCTGGAGACCGGTCGATTGGGCTATACCGAGGCCTTGGGGCTGCCCGAACTGCGCGCTCGGATCGCCGGCCATTATCGGGATGTTCACCGGCTCGATCTGGATCCTGCCCGGATCATCGTGACCGTGGGGGCCTCCGGCGCCTTCCTGCTGGCGTTTCTCGCGGCCTTCGAGCCGGGCGACCGGGTTGCCATGGCGGCGCCAGGCTATCCCGCCTATCGCCACATCCTGCGCGCCCTCGATGTCGAGGTCGTAACCCTGCGCACCGGTCCCGAGGAGCGGTTTCAGCCCAGCTTGGCGGCGATCGATCAGGCGATCGCGCAGCACGGACCACTCGACGGCTTGATCGTCGCCAGCCCGTCCAACCCGGCGGGCACGATGCTGGCGCCGGCCGATTTCGCTGTCTTGGCGGCCGGCTGCGAAGCACGCGGCATGCGGCTGGTCTCGGATGAGATCTATCATGGCATCGAGTACGGCATCCGGCCGATGACCGCCGCCGCCTGCTCGCCGAGCGCGCTCACCATCAACAGCTTTTCGAAGTATTTCTCGATGACCGGCTGGCGGTTGGGCTGGATGGTGGTGCCGCCCGAATTGCTGCGCTCGGTGGAATGCCTGGCCCAGAACATGGTGATCTCGGCGCCGACATTGTCGCAGTTGGCGGCCCTGGCCGCGTTCGATTGCCATGACGAGCTGCGGGGCAATCTGCGGCGCTACGCCGCCAACCGCGAAGTGCTGCTGAACGAGCTGCCGGCGGCCGGCTTCGCCCGTTTGGCACCCGCCGACGGCGCCTTCTACATCTATGCCGATATCAGCGAGCTGACCGACGACAGCGCCGCGTTCTGTCAAAGGATGCTCGCCGATACCGCGATCGCCGCTACGCCGGGCAGCGATTTCGATGCGGAACAGGGGCATCGTTTCGTCCGGTTCTCCTTCGCCGGTTCGACCGCCGACATGGTCGAGGCGACCCGCCGGCTGAAGCAGTGGCGGCGCTGACCCAGCGCGGCTGATCTATCCGAGCCAATCTCGGTCCCCTGTCATCAAACGGTCATGGCGTGTCGGCTAAATCGTCCTCGATCCTTGGGGAGGACAGTCGACCGTGCTCGAACTCACCGCTGTGCGAAAGGATTTCGGATCCCGGCGGGTGCTGGATGATCTGAACCTGCGGATCCCGGACGGCCAACTCGTCGGCGTGATCGGCCGGTCCGGTGCCGGCAAATCGACCCTGCTGCGCCTGATCAACCGTCTGGTCGATCCGACCGATGGCCGCATTCGCTACGACGATCTCGATGTCGCCGACCTGAACGGCAAGGCGCTACGCCGCTGGCGCGGACGCTGCGCCATGATCTTCCAGCAATTCAATCTGGTGAACCGGCTCGACGTGTTGACCAACGTGCTGATCGGCCGGTTGAGCTATCACAGTACCGTGCCGACGCTGTTCAAGCACTTCAGCGCCGCCGAACGGGTGCTGGCGATCCGCGCGCTGGACCGGCTGGACATGGCCCAGGCGGCGCTGCAGCGGGCCGAGACGCTGTCCGGTGGCCAACAGCAGCGGGTGGCGATCGCCCGCGCCTTGATGCAGGAACCGCGCGTCCTTCTGGCGGACGAGCCGATCGCGTCGCTCGATCCGCAGAACAGCAAGGTCGTGATGGACGCTTTGCGCACGATCAACCGCGAGGACGGCATCACGGTGATCGTCAATCTGCATGCGCTCGACATCGCACGGACCTATTGCGACCGGCTCATCGGCCTCGCCCATGGGCGGGTCGTGTTCGATGGCGCGCCGGACCAGCTGACCCAGGCGGTCGAGCGGGAGATCTACGGTGATATGGGGCCTGCCGAATGGATGCCCGGCCCGGTCGCCCAGCCCGCTTCCGAAGCCTTGCCCGCGATCAGCTGACCGCGGTTTTCCCGACCGCGCACGATTTTCTGTAACGCGCGGGGCCTACATCGGCTGCCGCACATTCCCGTTAGGAGCGAATACATGATGATCCGTCGCACCCTTTTCGCCACGATCGCCGCCGCGGCGGTCTCGGCCCTGTTCGCCGCGACCCCGGCACATGCCGATTGGCATGACCAGGTGAAAGAGCTTCGGGTCGGCCTGATCGGCGGCGAGAACGCCGGCGATCAATTGGCGCGCTACACCGACTTCAAGGCCTATCTGGAAAAGAAGCTGAACGTCCCGGTCAAGCTGTTCCAGGCATCGGACTACGCCGGCGTCATGCAGGCGTTCTCCGCCGGACAATTGGACCTGTCGCCGAACATGGGTGCCGCGATCTACGCGGCGACCTGGATCGACACCAATGGCGGTATCGAGCCGATCGTCGTGGCGAAGGAGCTCGATGGCTCGACCGGCTATTACTCGGTGCTGTATTGCCGGGCGGACAGCCCCTACAAGTCGATCGACGATTTGAAGGGCAAGAGCATCGCTTACGCCGATCCGAACTCGACCTCGGGTTTCCTGGTGCCGGCCAGCGAATTCCGCGGCATGGGCAAGGATCCCACCAAGTTCTTCAGCAAGACCAGCTTCGGCGGCGGTCATGAGCAGGCCGTGGTGGCGGTGATGAAGGGTCAATACGACGCCGGCTTCACCTGGATCTCCGGCCAGGGCAAGATGGAAGACGGTTATACCCGCGGCAACCTGCGCAGCATGGTCGACAAGAAGATGCTGAGCATGGACCAGATCCGCATCCTGTGGCAGAGCCGGCTGATCCCGAACGGCCCGGTCGTCGTGCGCAAGGACCTGCCGGCCGACCTCAAGGCCGAGCTGACCAAGGTCTTCCTGGCGCTCAAGGACGATCAGCCCAAGATGTATGTCGACATCAACCAGGGCGATGGCGCGGGCTATGCCACCGTCACCCACGAGTTCTATCAGCCGGTCGTCGATATGAAGCGCGCCGAGGCCGATATCCGCCGCGGCGGCTGACGGCCGCCGTCACCCATCCGATAGTCTCGACGATGTTGCACGAAGACCCGGTCGCGCGTTTCGAGCGCGACCGGGCTGCCCTGGCGCGTATCAAGCGGCGGCAGACCGTGCTGTTTCTCGGTCTGTTCGTGCTGGCGTTTCTCGCTTCGGCTTATGCCGGCGAATTCTATCCGTCCAAGCTTTATGCTGGGCTGCCGCGCACCGGCGAATATCTCTATCGCATCATGCCCACCTTGCGGTTCGACGCGTTGTTCGAGGGCAGCAAGGTCAAGGGCTCGATCGCCTATTGGTTCTACCGGTTCACGCCCTGGGCGCTGATGCTGCTGGAGACGGTGCAGATGGCGTTTCTCGCGACCGTGGCCGCGGCGATCGTCGGCGGGGCCGCCAGTTTCGCCGCGTCACGCAACCTGGTGCGCGGCCGGGTCGGCTATTTCCTGGTGCGGCGGCTGCTCGAATTGCTGCGCACCGTGCCGGAACTGGTCTACGCGCTGATCCTGGTCTGGGCGTTCGGCGTCGGGCCTTTGGCCGGGGTCATCGCGATCTTCCTGCACACCACCGGCGCGCTGGGCAAGCTGTTCGCCGAAGCGAACGAGAACCTGGACCTGAAGCCGCTCGACGGCATCCGCGCCGCCGGCGGCAATTGGGTTCAGGCCATGCGTTTCGGAGCGCTTCCGCAGGTCTTGCCGAACTTCGCCTCGTACATCCTGCTGCGTTTCGAGATCAATGTGCGGGGCGCATCGGTGGTGGGTTTCGTCGGTGCCGGCGGCATCGGTCAGGAACTGAACCAGGTCATCAGCCAGAATTACTACGAGGAAATCAGCGCCATCGTCCTCCTGGTCATCCTCTGCGTCGTGGCGATCGACCTCGCTTCCGAAGCGGTACGCCACCGGCTGATCGGGCGGGAGAGCCTCGCATGACCTTGCGTGTGAGCGATATCACGCCGGAAGACATCGCGGCGGAACGGCGCCGCATGCCCCGGGCCTTCGCCGGTACGCTCAACGAGCGGGCGATGCGGGCGGCGCTCTGGTTGCTGTTCCTGGGCTTCGTGATCGAATGCCTATGGCAGTTCGACGTGACCCCCCAGCGGCTGTTCCTGGGGATCGGCGGCGTGTGGAAGATCCTGCGCCTGATGGTTCCGCCGCAAACCGGTGGTTTCCTGCCCGAATTGCTGGGCTCGCTCGCCCAGACGCTCGCCATGGCCTTCATCGGCACCCTGCTGGCGACCCTGTTCGCCGTGCCGCTCGGTTTCCTGGCCGCCAGGAATGTCCTGCCCAACTGGGTTCTACATTTCGGTTTGCGCCGCGGTTTGGACGTGTTGCGCGGTATCGATCAGTTGATCTGGGCGCTGGTGTTCGTCCGGGCGGTCGGTCTGGGGCCGCTTACCGGCATCCTCGCCATCGCCATCAGCGATACCGGTACCCTGGCCAAACTATTTTCCGAAGCGATCGAGAACGTCGATCGCAAGCCGGTCGACGGCGTGCGATCGGTCGGCGCGCTGCCGTTTCAAGTGCTGCGTTACGGCGTGGTGCCGCAGGTCATCCCGGTGATCCTCAGCCAGGCGCTGTATTTTTTCGAATCGAACACGCGATCCGCGACCATTCTCGGCATCGTCGGCGCCGGCGGTATCGGCCTCGCCCTATCGGAACGGATCAAAGCGAATCTCTGGGATCAGGTCGCCTTCGTGATCTTGATCATCCTGGTCACGGTGGCGGTCATCGACATGCTGTCACGGCTGATCCGTCACCGCCTGATCCGGGGCGCCCCGTCGACCGACAGGTCGGTCTAACCTCCGGATTCACGGGTCTTGAGTGAATCCGGAGGGGCGTCGCTCGGTTACGGCTGGATCAGACGCTTCCACCAGCCCTTGCGCGGGGTGGCTGACTCCTCGGCTTCGTCAGTCGGGGCGGCGCTTTCCAAGACCTCGACGGTCGTAGCTTCGGGAGCGGCTTCGACGATCGGTGCCGCCGATACCGCTTCGGGGGCCGGTGCCGGCACTTCGGTGGACAGTTGCCGCGGCATCTCTTCGGCGACGGCCGCCTTGCGCCGGCTCCGCGGCTTTTTCGGTTCGGCGATCGGAAGCGCCTCGGTGCCGAGGTCGATGATCGCAGCTTCCGGGGGCACTGCCTCCGGGACCACGACCGCATCGCCGTCGGCCGCGGCGACCTTCCGGCGACTGCGACGGCGCGGGGCAGGCGTTGCGGCGACCGTCTCGACGACTTCCTCGGCCGGGCCGTCCTGGACCGCCGGCGGCAGCGCCGGCTCGACATATTCGGCTTCGAGAGGGTCGGTTGGGAGATGGTCGGTTGGGAGTCTGCCATCATTGGCAAAGCTCTCCGCCGGGCCGAACCCCGAATGTCCGGTCGATGCGGCATCCGTCATATCGGATTGCTCGGCGTCACCGGTGCTTGGGGCCGACGGATCGTCGCGCCGGCTGCGTCGCCGGCCGCCGCGACGGCCACGGCGCCGACGGCGGCGTTCGTTCGCCTCGTCGGTGCCCCCCGCCTCGGTGCCTGTGTCGCCACCGGCTTCGGTGCTCTCCGACGCGATCGCATCGTCGTCGTCGCCATCGGACGCGTCGTCATCGGAGTCCGCGTCCTGGTCGCCGGTCGTTTCCTCGCCACCCTGGGAGGGCGCATCGCCAAATTGGGCATCGCCGGATTGATGGTCGGCCGATGCCTCATCGCCGGTCCGGGCGTCGCCGTTGCGCCGGCGCTTGCGCCGCCGGCGTTTGCGTCGGCCGGGCTCACCGCCGTCGCCCGCCTCGCCGGCTTCCTCGCCATCGGCGTGCTCGGCCGTCATGTCTTCGTCGGCGGCCTCATCCTCGTCGAAATCGTCATCCTCGACGATCGGCGGCGGCATGACCGGAACAGGCAGCGCGTCGATCTCCGCCTGGGTCAGCGCGCGCAGCCGTTCCAGACGGAAGGCCGGCTGGATCAACGCGTCGTCCTGCAGGATGGCGACATGAAAGCCGTAGCGCTTTTCGATGGCGCCCAAGGCCTCACGCTTTTGATTGAGCACATACAGCGCGATCGCGGTCGGCACATAGATCGCGACTTCCGCGGTGCGCCGCCGGATGCCTTCTTCCTCGATGGCGCGCAGCACTACCAAGGCGGCGGATTCGGTGGAGCGGATGGTCCCGGTCCCGGCGCAATGGGGGCAGGGCTGGGTGCTCGCCTCGATCAGGCTGGAGCGCAACCTCTGGCGCGACAGTTCGAGCAGGCCGAACGGGCTGATCCGGCCGAGCTGGATACGCGCCCGATCGTTCTTCATCGCGTCTTTGAGCTTGCGCTCGACCGCCGCCTGATTGCGGCCTTCCTCCATATCGATGAAATCGATGACGATGAGGCCGGCCAGATCGCGCAGGCGAAGCTGTCGAGCGACTTCCTCGGCGGCTTCGAGATTGGTCTTGGTCGCCGTTTCCTCGATGTTTCGTTCCTTGGTGGAACGGCCGGAATTGACGTCGATCGCGACCAGGGCCTCGGTCGGGTTGATCACGATATAGCCGCCGGAGCGCAGCTGCACGACCGGGTTGTGGATCGTGTCGATCTGACTGTCGACCTGGAAGCGATGGAACAGCGGGACGGTCGGATCGCGATAGGGCTGAACGCGCCGGGCATGGCTCGGCATCAGCATCTTCATGAAGTCCTTGGCGCTCCGATAGCCATCCTCGCCATCGACCACGACCTCGTCGATGTCGCGGGCGTAGAGATCGCGGATCGCCCGCTTGATGAGATTGCCTTCCTCGTAGATTAGCGCCGGCGCCGAGGATTTCAGGGTGAGATCGCGGATGTCGTCCCACAGCCGCATCAGATATTCGTAGTCGCGCTTGATCTCGGCCTTGGAGCGCTCGCTGCCGGCGGTGCGTACGATGACGCCCATGCCCTCCGGCACGCTCAGCTCCTCCATCAGCTCCTTCAAGCGGCGGCGATCCTGGGCGGAGGTGATCTTGCGCGACACGCCGCCGCCACGACCGGCGTTCGGCATCAGCACGCAATAGCGGCCGGCCAATGACAAATACGTCGTCAAGGCAGCACCCTTGGTGCCGCGTTCTTCCTTGGTCACCTGAACCAGGATGATTTGCCGGCGCTTGATGACTTCCTGGATCTTGTAGTTCCGGTAGTGCCGGACCCGCTGGCGCGCGACTTCCTCGACCTCTTCGACTTCGTCGCCGCCGACGATCTCGACGCCGCCGCGGGGCGATGCCGGTTCGGCCCGAGCTTCCGTGGGATTTTGCACCGTCGCGGCGTCCGGGGATTCGTCGGCTTCCGGCGCCTCAGTGGCTTCCGATGTCTCGACCCGCTCGGCGAAGGGCGCATCCTCCGCGTGCAGCAGGACGCCGTGATCATGGGCGGCGGCCTGTGTCTCGCCGTGCCCGTCGGGCGTCTCGCTATAGCCTTCGGGCGTCTCGGGCTGCTCCTCGGCGTCAAACGACGTATCGCTCCGCTCCAGGAAGGCCGGTTCCGATTCCTCGAAAAACCCGTCCTGGCCGGCGTCGGCGGCTTCCTCGGCGCGGGCCGCGGCGTTTTCCTCGGCCAGCATCGCTTCCCGGTCGCTTACCGGGATCCGATAATAATCCGGATGGATTTCGCTGAAGGCGAGAAAGCCATGGCGGTTGCCGCCATATTCGACGAAGGCGGCCTGCAACGAGGGTTCGACCCGCGTGATCTTCGCGAGGTAGATGTTGCCCTTGATCTGTTTTTTGGTCGAACTCTCGAAGTCGAACTCTTCGAGACGGTTTCCATCCAAGACGACGACCCTGGTCTCTTCCGAGTGGGTGGCGTCGATCAGCATACGTTTTGCCATTCCGGCAATACTCCGGAACACGCTTCAATCCTGCCCGCGCGAACAACGGGTGGCGGCGCGCTCCTGTCTGGGTCGAAGCCGGCGGGGCCTGCGGTCATCTTGCCGAACGGCGGATCACGGGGATCGACCATGGCAAGGCTCTGTCTGGCACCCGCAACCCGAAAACATTTCCGGGCCTGGCTTCGGGGTTTCTAGAGGTTCCGAGGGGTCTTAAACATCACGGACGGATTGCAAGCGGCGCGCCTAAGGAACACAACCGACTTCGCATCGTTTCCATCCGAGATACCCCATTTGGCCATACGGCCAGCTGGTAACCCAAGGAATTTCGCACGACCGAAGATATCGACCATGTCTCGGCTCGACAATCGTTTATTACGCTTGGCACACTCTATTGCTCGGAAAGGCCGGCTAAGCGTCGCGGATCGGCCATAATCTCGTGGCAAATTCCTTGTCGACCGTTCATAACCGGACCTGCGAAACCCTTCATTCGGAGCGGGGTGACGGTACCTGACTGGCAGTCCGGTAGAAGTTCCGAAGGCACAACTCAACCAAACGACTCACACATCAAGCTCGACTGGCTGCGAAACCTCCCATGCGCTCCATCCTGTATTTCGCCGGCACCCTGTTGCTGCTCTCCGTCGTCGGGCTGACCGGGCTGTGGCTGGTCTACGAGCATTTCGCCGCCGATCTGCCCAATTATCAGCAACTTGCCGATTATCAGCCGGCGACGGTAACCCGCGTCCAGGCGGGCGATGGTCGGCTGCTCGCTGAATACGCCACCGAAAAACGCGTGTTCGTGCCGATCTCGGCGGTGCCGCCGCTGATCGTCAAGGCGGTGCTCGCCGCCGAGGATCGCGAGTTCTACCAGCATGGCGGTGTCGATCCGGCGGCGATCGTGCGGGCGGCACTTACCAACCTCGTTCATATCGGCCAGCATCGGCGCGGCGTCGGCGCCTCGACGATCACCCAGCAGGTCGCGAAGAATTTCCTGCTCAGCAACGAGTACAGCCTCCAGCGCAAGATCAAGGAGGCGATCCTCGCCGTTCGGCTGGAGGAAACGCTCAGCAAGGATCGCATTCTCGAACTCTATCTGAACGAGATCTATTTCGGCCGGGGCGCCTATGGCATCGCTTCCGCCTCGCTGAATTATTTCAACAAATCGCTTGAAGACGTGTCCATCGCCGAGGCCGCGTTTCTCGCCTCGCTACCGAAGGGGCCGAGCAATTACGACCCGGTGCGCTTTCCCGAGGCGGCCAAGTCGCGGCGCGACTATGTGATCGACGGCATGGTCAAGATCGGCGCGATCTCCGCGGCGGAGGGACAGGCGGCGATGGCCGAACCGATCCAGACGCGCAGCCGCGACGAGACCGAAGTCGTGACCGCCCCCTATTTCAGCGAGGAGACTCGCCGCGAACTGCTGGCGATGTATGGCGAGGCGACGGTTTATAAGGCGGGGCTCAGCGTTCGGACCAGCCTCGATCCCCGGCTGCAGGCAATCGCCGATCAGGCGTTGCGCAATGGCCTTGTCACCTATGACCGCCGGCACGGCTATCGCGGTCCGATCGGGCATCTGGATACCGATCACAGCCGCACCTGGCAGCCGCTGATCGCCCGTCTGGCGCTACCGGCCGGTGCTGTCACCGGCACCACCAAATGGCAACCGGCCGTGGCGCTCGACGTGAAACCCGATGGCGTCGAGATCGGATTGCCTGATGGTTCGACCGGCTTCCTGCCGATGAGCGAGCTCGCCTGGGCGCGGCCGGTGCTGGACGATCAGCGCTATGGCCGCGCGCCGCGCGTGCCCTCCGACGTCATGAAGACCGGCGATGTGGTGCTGGTCGAACGCTTGGCCCAGACGGTTCCCGAGGCACCGGCCAAGCCGGCAGCGGGCAAGCCGCAGCCGGCCTCACAGCCGGCACGCGTGGAAGCGTCGGGACGGCCGATCTACGGCTTGCGCCAAATCCCCGATGTGTCCGGCGCGCTGGTCGCGATGGACCCCCATACCGGTCGCGTCTTCGCCATCGATGGCGGCTATAGCTACGAGATGAGCCAGTTCAACCGGGCGATCCAGGCCAAGCGCCAACCCGGTTCGACGATCAAGCCGATCGTCTATCTGGCGGCGCTCGACAACGGCATGACGCCGTCCACCCTGATCCTCGACGGCCCGATCGCGCTGGAGCAGGGGCCGGGATTGCCACTCTGGCGGCCCGGCAATTTCGAATCGGGCGAATTCCTCGGCCCGATCCCGCTGCGCGTCGCGATCGAGAAGTCGGTCAACGTCGCCACGGTGCGGATGGCGGCGACGATCGGCATCGACAAGATCGCCCCGTATATCGAGCGGCTCGGCGTGATGGATCGTACGCCGCTCGAATACTCGATGGTGCTGGGCGCCGGCGAGACGACGCTGCTGCGGATGACCACCGCCTATTCGATGATCGTCAACGGCGGCAAACGGGTGACGCCGTCCCTGATCGACCGGGTGCAGGATCGCAACGGTAAGACGATCTTCCGGCATGACGACCGGCCTTGCCCGCAATGCGGCGACGAGGCCTGGTCGCCGGATGACGTGCCGACGCTGCCGGACACGCGCGAGCAGGTGATCGACCCGCGGACCGCGTATCAGATGGTGTCGATCCTCGAAGGCGTGGTCCAGCGCGGTACGGGACATAAGATCGGTGATGCGCTGAAGCGGCCGCTCGCCGGCAAGACCGGGACCACCAGCAACATCTTCGACACCTGGTTCGTCGGCTTCTCGCCCGATCTGGCGGTCGGCATCTATGTCGCTTTCGACAGCCCGCGAACCTTGGGAGAGAGGGAGCAGGCGGCCGATATCACGGCGCCGATCTTCCGCGACTTCATGGCGGCGGCGCTGAAAGACGCCCCGGCCATCCCGTTCCGCATCCCGCCCGGCCTGCTGCTGACCAGGGTCGATCCCAAGACCGGGAAGCTCGCCGGTCCGGGCGCCCCGGGCGCCATCTATGAGGCGTTCAAGCCGGGCACGGAGCCGAGCGGGCATGACGCGGTGGTCGATATCGATGGCGATCCGGGCGCGGATGGCCAGACCTTCCCGGTGAACGCGCCGCAACCGGAGAGTGGCGGCCCGCCGGAATCGGCACAGGCGCCAACCCGGACCGCTCCCGCCAGCGGCACGGGCGGACTATATTAGACCATCGGACAGGTCGATCGGACTCGCCGGTCGGCCGATGACCATAAAAGGGAAGAGTAGATGCGCGCGGAAATATTAGCGATCGCCGACGAAATCCGTCAGTCGTTGGCCTTGCTGCGGAGGCATCTTTGACTGGGATACGTCCCTCAGGCGCCTCGACGAGCTGAACGCCAAGGCGGAAAACCCGGCGCTGTGGAACGACAGCACCGGCGCGCAGGAGATCATGCGCGAGCGGACGCGGTTGGAAACGGCGATCACCGGCTATCGCGAGATCGAGCGGGAGCTGGACGACGCGCTCGAACTGATCGAGCTGGGCGAGGCCGAGAACGAGCCCTCGATCGTCGCGGAGGCGGAAGCCAACCTCGATCTCCTGAAGCAGAAGGTCGCCAAGCGCGAGCTGGAAAGCCTGCTTTCCGGCGAGGCGGATCCGAACGATTGCTATCTGGAAGTCCATGCCGGTGCCGGTGGTACCGAGGCCCAGGATTGGGCGCTGATGCTGCTGCGCATGTATATCCGCTGGGCCGAGCAACACGGCTACAAGGTGGAGTGGCTGGAAGAAAGCCCCGGTGAAGAGGCCGGCCTGAAATCCGCTTCGCTGAAGATCCTGGGGCCGAACGCCTATGGCTGGATGAAGACCGAAAGCGGCGTACATCGGCTGGTCCGCATCTCGCCGTTCGATTCGAACGCGCGGCGCCATACCAGCTTCGCCTCCGCCTGGGTCTATCCCGTGATCGACGACCGGATCGAGGTCGAGATCCTCGACAAGGATCTGCGGATCGATACCTATCGCGCATCGGGCGCCGGCGGGCAGCACATCAACAAGACGGACAGCGCCATCCGCATCACCCACATGCCGACCGGCATCGTCGTGCAATGCCAGCAGGACAGGTCGCAGCACCGCAACCGCGCGGTCGCCTTCGACATGCTGAAGGCGCGGCTCTACGAGCTGGAACTGAGCAAGCGGGAGGCGGCGGCGGATGCGCTCAACGCGACCAAGACCGATATCGGCTTCGGCCACCAGATCCGCTCCTACGTGCTGCACCCCTATCAGATGGTGAAGGATCTGCGTACCGGGGTGGAGACCGGCAATACCGCGGCGGTTCTGGACGGCGATCTCGACCAGTTCCTCGAGGCGTCGCTCGCCGCCAATATCAAGGGCAAGGACGATTTGTCGGCGAGTTCCTAACCTCGTGGCGGAGCGATGGCCGATCGATCGGCCATCGCCCGCCCGCGGACCCCACCGAAGCGGACCGCAAGCCGGTCGACGAACAAGGCGCCGGACACGGCGAAGGGCGGGATCAGCATTAAATTGTAGCGGGTTTGGTTGACCGCGACCGCTGCGTTGAACAACAGCATGAACCAGGCCGGCAGCGTCAGCGCCAAGAGGGCGGGATCGCGCCGGCGGATCGCGCCGATCGTCACGACCAGACACATCGGCATCAGCAACAGCCCCCAATAATGATCGATCCAGGCGCCGCGCAGCGCCAGCGGCAGGGTGACCAGGGCATGCTTCACGGGTTGCGGCAGGAGTTCATGGCTGAGGAGATAGGCCAAGTGATGGTCCGGCCCGCCGGCCGCCGCCAGTGTCTCGGCCATGAATTCATGGTTGCCGATCGAATAGAAGCTGTCCGGCGTTTCCTCCCAGTTGAACCGGTCGCAGGCATGCGGCCCGACCAGGGTATTGGCGAGACCGTTGCCATCCGGAAACCAGCATAGATAGGACAAGGCGTATTCGCGCGGTGTCATCCGGTTGAACGCCAGGCGCTGCACGAGCACCCGGGAATCATAGCCGAA
>DATMGU010000121.1:0-106615 GCA_035555315.1 Allostellaceae bacterium | reverse complement strand
CGAGGCCTGCACCTCGCCGGCCGAGGTGGCGACGGCGGCGACGACGCCGCGCACGCTGCCCTCGAAGGCGCTCGCCAGATCGAGCAGCGCCGCGCGGCGCTCCGCTTCCGCCTGGCGCTTCTGCGCCTCCTGTTCCACCTGCAGCGCCGCCACCTTGGTCAGGTTCGCGGCGAAGACGTCGAGGCTCGCCACGATGGCCCCCAACTCGTCGCGCCGCGCCAGCGCCGCGATGTCGATGCTCGTATCGCCATCAGCCAGCCGCCGCGTCGCCGAGGCGATGCGCCCGATGGAGGTGCCGGTCGCCCGGGCGATCAAAGCCGCGAAGGCGACGACCAGCGTCACCGCGACGATCGTCGTCCAGAGAAACCCCTGCCGGGTCGCCGAACCGGCGGCGATCGCGGTCGCCGCGTTGTCATGGGATATCTTGCCGCCCGCCGCGACCAGTGTCGCGATCATGCCCGTCAAGGACTGGAAATTCTGATCGAACGGCGCCAGGAAGGAAACCGCGGAACTGAAGTCGATCTCGAGCATCTGCGACACCCAGTCGACAGCACCTTTGTATTTCTGAATATCCTCGATCAACTTGGCGATCTGAGACTTTTGCTCCGGCGCCGGGAAGCGGTCGCGGAACTCCGTGAGCTTGGCCACAACCAGATCGATCTGGCCGTTGAGCTTCTTCAATTCGGCGTCGGCATCGAGCCCCGGCGTTTTCGCCGCCTGCAACGCCAGCACCCGATAGAGCCCGCCATTGATCAACTGCACGCCGTTCTGCGCATCGGCCAGCAGGGCGGTCCCCTCGACGCTGGTTTCGACGATCTTGCCCACACTCGCCGATTGCGTGGCGAGACCGCCCATGCCCGTCACGGCCAGCAGGATCATCAAGCCGACCGCCACGGCCGGCGCTATGCCGAGCTTCACGATAAAGGGCCAATCGGCAATTCGGAACAAACGGTTCATGGCGTCACCTGGCAAAGTTGCGACCCGAGACGCCCGCATGGCGCCTCGGGATGGACCGATCAGAAATTGAAGGTTAGGGAGCCGTACACCACGCGCCCGACATTGGCGCCGACCGTTTGCCGCTGGCTCGCTTGGCTGAAATTCTGGGCCGAGAGGGCGATCGTCGCCCAATCGGTCAGTTTGTAGGCGACACGGAGGTCGAGCGAGACATAGTCGTTGATCCGCGAGAGCTGTGTAGCACCGCCAGTCGTCGCACCCGGGGCCAGGACAATGCCATAGAAGCTCGATGTGTATTGCAGATAGCTGTCGATCTCCCAGGGGCCATGTGCCCAGCCGAGATTGGCCTTGATGATGTGGGTCGGCGTCGTGTGCTGGTAATCCACGCCGCTCACGGAAGACGATACGGTGAAACGGTCCGTGACGATCTCCGGAGTGTAGCTGGCGCCCCAGCGCCAATCTTGCAGGAAGGTGCCTTTGACCGAGAACTCCATCCCGTTCGCCTCGGAACTGCCGATATTGGCGCCGCTAGAAATCAACACGCCGTTTACCCTCGAGAGGCCGCCGAACAGCGAGCTGACCGCGTCATTGGTCTGATGGAAGACATTGACGCGGGTCTGACCGCCGAGTGCCGGCACCGCCCTGTCCCAGCCCAACTCATAATTCATCACGATCGTCGGATCGAGCGTCGGGAGGCCGGAGTTGAAGACTTTACCTGCCCCGATAAGTATCCCACCCAGCTGAAGCAAGTTCGGCACCTGCACGCCGCGCGCCGCCGTCAGGCGGAACGTATCCACGTCATCGGCCTGCCAAACCAGGCCGCTGTTGAAGCTGGGCTCGGTGATGGTGCGGTTCCAATAGGAGTTGTTCAGAGGGAAGCCCGCGGGCTTCGTGCCGTCCTTGCCGAGGCTCAGGTAATCGAGCCGCAGCGCATTGGTCAGGGACAGGGTCGGCAGGATCTTCCAATCCCACATGCCGCCGCCCGACATGACGTCGTAAAAGATATGGGAGCCGCCGGTGGGCACCGTCCCCATCGAATTGTGGCGGTATTCCGCGGTCGCCCGAAAGGTATGATCGGAGCCGAGCTTGAACGTGTCCTGCGCCTGGGCGACCGTCACCTGGTTGTTGATCGTCAAGAACGGGATGGTCGAGGTGCCTGTAAATGACGTAGCTTTGATCCAGTTGCTGTAGACTGAGCCCTGCAGCGCGCCGAAAGCCGTATCGGCATTGATCTGACCCTTGACCGAATCGGTGCCATAGCGGTTGTAGCCATAGGTGAAGCCGGGGGTGAACTCGGTTTGATCGGCCTCGGTATGGCTTGCCTCCAACGTCAGCTGCACTTTGTCGCTCAGGCGGAACACGCCGTCGACATCGATGGCACCCCGATTATTGCCGCGCCGGGCACCCAGCGACGAAGCAGGGAGCGGGCTTGAGAAATCGTCGCCCGAACGACCGCCCGCCGAGATCCTGAGGCCGCCGATGCTGCCGAGCTTTACTGTGCCCACGGCCGAGCCCTGTGCCAGCCCCTGGGTACCGCCGAGCAGGGTCGCGGTGTTCACATCGTCGTAGAGCGGGTTGTAGGTGACGATGTTGATGACGCCACCGACCGCGTTGAAGCCGAACAGCGCGCTGTTCGGGCCTTTCACCACCTCGATCTGCCGGATGGCCCCAAGCTCGACGGGGATCGCGCTCCACGGCGTAAATCCGTAGTAATCGGCATAGACTTGACGGCCATCGATCAAGACAAGCAGGCGCGGCGAGTAGGCTTGGTCGTAGCCGCGCACGCCGACATCGGCGGAGTCCGTGCCCCATTGCAGGACGTCGACGCCGGTGACGTGCTTCAGCACGCCGGGAATGTCTCGGGCGCCGGAGCGGCGGATATCCTCGGCCGTGACGATCTCCATCGTGGCCGGCACCTCGGTCGCCTTCTGAGGCGAGCCGGTGGCGCTGGTTGTGACGGGTTCGCCGAACAGCTGTTCGAGTGCGCCATAGTCGATGGTTTGCGCCCGGGCGTCGGAGGTCAGGGCATGGGAAGCGAGGATCAGGATCGCAGTGGAGGTGGCGGCGAGAAGCTGGTGGCGCATGGTCAAATATCCTTCGATGGGTCCGCTACCGGGCCGCTCAGAGCTCAGTGATCATCATGCGGAACGAGGCCGCGAAGCTGATGCCGCTGTCCGCGGCCGCCGCCTTGTTCACGGTGATTTCCACTTTCGGGTCGGACTTGATGCCCATGACACAGGCGCCGCTCCGCACCTGCTCGATGTCGACGGTGACGCAAGGCTTCTGCTTGGTCTTGGCGGCGGCCGCGAGCGCGCTCGCCTGGGCGCCAACCCCTTCGGTCAGCAGGTAGGCCCCGACAGTCGCGGTGGACACTTCGTCGATCTTGACCAGCAGCGGCTTCAGCACGATGGCGCCCGCCTTGAGGCCATCGCCGATCAGCTTCTGGACATCTTCGGCCTCTTTGGCCGATTGCGGATTGCCCGGGGTATAGACGATGCCGATGACGACCTCGCCGGTCGGCGGCTTCTCGGTAAAGCCGAGCGCCCGCCCCATGACTTGGAGGTCCTTCAGCGTGACATCGGCACGGGCGGAGCCAGCCGGGGCGACAATAGCCCCGAGGATCAGCAAGGTTGTTCCCAAGAGTTTCATCTTTTTGCATTCCTGACAAACGTCGGCAAAGCGAATACTCAGGATTTTTGTCATTTGCGGACGTAACTAGCCCGCTAGAATGAGCAATTTCCCATGGGACGAACGCGGTTTGTTCCGTTCTCCCAGGCATAAATGCACATGACTGCTTAACGGCGGGTAAATACTGGAACCACCTCATCTTCCCTGTGCTTTGAAGATGATAAGCGTTCATATATTTTATTTGCTTATGCGCTGAAAATATTGAGATTTTTCAGCGGATTCTCTTCATCGGGAAAATGTCGGCACTGAAGCTGGAAGAGCGGCCCAGCTCTGCTGGTGAAGATAGTTGAGACCGCCGGAATCGGGTCGCGATAGCCACGGAATCTACTCAAAAACAGAGGAGGCTTCATGCCCCTCGCCCGCATCGGCGGGAGAGCGGCCCAGCACATTCAGGCCGGCATCGCATTCCGCGGTTTGCGCAGAATCGCGACGACTCCGAGGCTAAGCACCAAGCAGACGCCGACAAGATAGAAGCCGTCCGCATAGGCCATCACATAGGCTTCGCGCCGAACTTGGGCCGCAAGCTTCGCAAGCGCCTGGCCCCTGGCCAGGGCCGAGTCCGTGACATGCGCGTGCATGCCCGCCGCAAGCGTCGCAATCCGCTCCTGCGTGCGGGTGGCGTTCACCGTGATCGCCTCGGCGAGCATCGAGAAGTGGAAGTGTTCGCGGCGGTCGATCACCGTCGAGAGCAGGGCGATGCCGATCGAGCCGCCGAGATTGCGCATCATGTTCGAGAGCGCGGAGGCGTCGGCCGTGTCCCGTGGTGCCAGACCGGCGGCCGAGATCTGTGAGAGCGGGATCGAGAAGAGCGGCTGCCCGATGGCCCGTAGGAGCTGGGGCAGGATCAACTGGTCCATGCCGACATCATGCGTCAGGTCGACATTGATCCAGCAACTCGCGATAAAGAACAGGGTGCCGGTGACCACGAGCAGGCGGGCGTCGACGACACGCATGAGCAGCGGCATCAGTGGGAACAGAACGAGTTGCGGAAGCCCGCTCCACATCACGACGTAACCGATCTGCTGCGCGTTGTAGCCCTGGATCTGCGCGCAGTAGACCGGGATGATGTAGATCGCGCCATACGCGACGGCGCCGAGCACCGTCTGCAGAATGCAGGCGCCCCCCACCGAGCGGCTCGCCAGCACCCCCAGGTTGATGAAGGGGCGCTCCGCCATGAGCTCGCGGATGACGAAGCCCATGACGCCGATGGTCGCGAGAAGCGTGGCGATCACGATAAAGGGCGAACCGAACCAGTCCTTGCGCTGCCCCTCCTCCAGCACGAGGATGAGCGAGGGCAGGCCGACCGCTATGAAGCCGATGCCGATCCAGTCGCCCTTGAGGAAGTCGCGCCACCGAGCGGGAGCCGCATCGAGCGCCACGAGTTGGATGACCGCGGCGATCGGCCCGAACAGCACATTCAGATAGAAGATGTAGTGCCAGGATAAATTGTCGGTGAGCCACCCGCCCACCGTCGGCCCGATCGCCGGCGCGAACGTCGCGGTGAGCCCGAACAGCGCGATGCCGATCATCTGCTGCGACTTCGGCAAGCGGGAGCGAACGATGACGACGGCGGTCGGGATCAGGGCACCGCCGGTGAAGCCCTGGCCCGCGCGGAAGAGGATCATCTCGTTGAGGTTCGTCGACAGCGCGCAGGCGATCGAGAAACCGACAAACAAAAGCGTGCTCGTCGCGAGGTAGCGGCGCAGGCCGATCACCGAGGATAGCCAGCCGGTGAGCGGGATGACGAGGATCTCGGCCATGAGGTAGGCGGTCGAGACCCAGCTTCCCTCGTCCGACGAGGCGCCGAGCGCGCCCTCGATGTTGGCGAGCGAGGAGTTGGTGATCTGGATGTCGAGGATCGCCGTGAACGCGCCAAGGATCGCGCCGGCCACCGCCAACCAGTCGCGCGCGCTCGCCCGCGCGGCATCGGGCGTGGGACCGGAGGGGGGAGCCGCGGCGGCGGTCATCGGGGCGGAGCCTCGGTGACCTGCGGACCGGCGGCTCGCGGTGGCTCGCTCGCGGTGTGCACGGTCGCCTGGACCGACAGCCCCGGGCGCAGACGTCCGAGCAGAGGGTCGGATGCGTCGAGCGCGATGCGGACCGGCACGCGCTGAACCACCTTGGTAAAGTTTCCCGTGGCGTTTTCGGGTGGCAGCAGCGCGAATTGCGCGCCGGTGCCTGGCGCGAAGCTCGCGACACGGCCCTTGAACTCATGGCCGCCGAGGGCGTCGACCGTGAGGCTGACCGCTTGGCCCTCCCTCATGTCGCCGACCTGAGTCTCTTTGAAGTTCGCCACGAGGTAGATGTCGCGTCCCATCGGGACGAGGGTAAGCAGGTTGGTGCCGGCCGAGACGAACTGGCCGGGACGCAGCGAGCGGTCGCCGACCACACCGTCGATCGGCGCCGTGATCGTCGTATAGGTAAGGTTGAGCCGCGCCTGGTCGAGCTTGGCCTCGGCGCCTTCGAGGCTCGCTTTTGAACCAGCCTCTTGCGCCACGAGGGTGTCGACCTGCTTTTGGGCCGCATCGAAAGAGGCCTTGGCCTTGTCGCGCGCGGCGCGGTGCTGACGCAGGTCCGCATCGGCTTGCTGTTGGCGCTGCGCGGTGCCGGATCCGGTCCGCAGGAGGCTCTGGTAGCGGGTGAATTCCAGCGACGAGAAGGTCAGGGCGGCTTCGGTATTCTCGACCTCGGCACGTGTCTGCTCGATCTGCGCCTGCTGCTGGATGATCGCCGCCGCGGCCCCCCGCAGGTCGGCCTCGTCCTTCTCGACCTCGGCCTGCGCCTGCTTCAGGGCGACCCGGTATTCACGGTCGTCGAGGCGCGCGATCGTCTCACCGGCTTTCACCGGCTGGTTGTCGCCGACGAGCACCTCTGAGACGTACCCGGCGATGCGGGGCGCGACAGTGACGTTGTCGGCCTGCAGATAGGCGTCGTCCGTGGTCTCGAGGAAGCGCCCGACCGTCCACCAATGATCGGCATAGGCAACGATCGCCAGCAGGGCCACGACCAGCGCCAGCCAGGCGACCGAACGCCCGAGGATCGAACGCTGCCGGGCAGGCTGGGCTGCCCCGGCCGATGGCGCGGGGCCGACAGCGATCGTCGAACCGTCGGCGGGGACAAAATTCGCAGATGACACGGGCATCCCCTGGAAAAGTATTCCGATCGGAATACATGTGGAACGTTTCAAATGTCTGTCAAGTGGAATACATTACGGTCGGAGTCGGGTAAGAGGGAGGCGCACGAGGATGGAGCAGGCGGGACCGAGGCGGAGGCCGCCGGGAGGCGGCTATGCGCGCGGTGACGAGAAACGGGTGAAAATCATCGAGGCGGCGCTTCGTGTCTTCGGCGAGCACGGCTACGAGGGTGCCTCCACCCGCCAGATCGCACAGGATGCGGGCGTCAATCCGCCGGCGCTGCAATATTATTTCGAGAGCAAGGCGGGACTCCACCTCGCTTGCACCGAGCATATTGCAGAGCGGCTTTCACAATCCCTGGAAGCCGCCTACGCGGCAGCGGACAACATCGGGCCGACCGATCCCGAAGGCGCGGCGGATGCCTTGTGCGGCATCCTGGATGCCTTCATGGATTTCCTGTTCGGCTCCGCGGAGATGAACGGCTGGTCGCGGTTCCTGGCGAGAGGCCAGGGGGAAGAACGCGGACCTGCCTATGACGCCCTCAGGCGGCAGGTGAGCGACAGGCTCCACGCCAGCTGTGTCCGCCTCGTCGGCCTCGCGACCGGCCGCTCGCCGGCGGATCCGCGAACGAAGCTGCGCACCATCGCCCTTCTCGGGCAACTGAGCGTGTTCCACCTTGGGCGGAACAACGCGCTGGCCATGCTCGGATGGCCCGATTTCCGCGGGGAAAGGCTAGCGATGCTCCAGGGCCTGCTGCATGCGCAGACCCGCGCCATCCTGCACCCGATATCCGCGCTGGACATCCCGGATCGAGTTTGACGCTGGACCGGCCTGACACAGGCCGCGCCGCGCTCACCCGAGCAGCATTCGCACGTGATCGTTCAGGAACCGTCCCTTTGGGTCCAGCCGGCGGCGGAGCGCTCGGAAATCCCCGGCGCGCGGGTAGAGATGGGTCACGTCGTCGGTGTCGAGGAAATGCAGCTTTCCCCAATGCGGCCGTGAATCGAACTGGCGCAGGATCGCGTCCACATCGCGCAGATAGTCCCAGTAGTCGATGCCCGGGGCGCCCGAGACGGAGAGGCTGATGCTGTCCCGGTGGTGGAAGGGGCTCAGCCAGGCCGGGTCGCCCGCGGTGAAGCGATATTCGATCGGGAAAATACAGTTGGTGTGCTTGGTCAGCATCAGCTCGCGCACGGCGCGGATCGCCGCCTTGCCATGCGCCAGCGGCACCGCGTATTCCAGCTCGTGGAAGTTGGGCACATACTCGATCGGGTAGATTTCCGAGCTATAGGCGATGCGCTCGAACGGCGCCTCCATCGGCGGCGCCTCGGTGATGTCCATCACCTTCATCTCGCAGACATCCGCCGTCTCGCCGGTGCTGGTGCCGGGCGCATCGGCGGTATCCGGCAGGCAATAGAGGTGCCGGCTCTCGGGCGTCGGACACCAGAAGAAGGCGAAATGCCGGTGGTTGGCCGCCAGTTCGTCATGGCGCGCCATGCAGGTCTCGAAATCGTCGCGCCACAGATGTTCGTGCAGGTTGTACGCCTCGGTCGCCTGAACGGTGATGGCGGAGATGACGCCGAGCGTACCAACCGCGACCCGGGCGGCGTGCAGCAGGTCCATGTCGGATTCATCGACGACCAGGATGCCGCCATCGGGCTGCACCAGCCGCAGACCCACGATCTGCGAGGCGAGGCAGCCGAGGCGTGCGCCGGTGCCGTGCGTGCCGGTGGTGAAGGCGCCTGCGATGGCCTGGGTATCGATGTCTCCCTGGTTGGCGAGCGACAGGCCCAACCCCTTCAGCGCCCGCCCGACATCGCCGATGCGGGTTCCCGCCGCCACGGTGACGCGCTTGCGGGGCTCGTCCAGATCCAGCACGCCGCGCAGCCCGGCGAGGGAAAGCAGCAGCCCACCCGTGCCGACCACCGGCGTGAAGGAGTGGCCCGAGCCCGCGCAGCGGATGGGAAGATCGCGCTCGTCCGCCTCCCGCACCATCTCGGCCAGCAGCGCCTCGCTGTCCGGTGCCGCCTTGTAGCGGGCGATGCAGGATTGATTGCCGACCCAGTTGCGCCAGAGCCCCCCCTTTTCGAACTGCATCCCTCGCCTCCTCGGATCGCGGTGATCATGCACCTCGAAAGCCCATGATGTCGAAGCCGGGCAATTACCCCTGGGCCACGGCCTTACGGCCGCTCGTTCCTGTCGTCATCGCGCGGCTCATTACCGACGCCGGCACGCGCCAGAAGCGCCTTGGCCCGACCGGACTTGGCTCTAGCGCCGCGAGTCCGGAAATACCGCTCCGCTTCCGCTTGCGCGCCAACGCGCGACGCTACCGCGACAGCAATGAACTGGTTCAAGCTCACCCCGGTTTCGGCGGCCTGCGCAGCTGCCTTATCCTTCAAATCCTCAGGCAGCCGCAAAGCAAAAACGGTCATCTGCCAATCCTCCTTATCACGTCGGCGGGACGCTCAACCGGAATGCCGAACGCCTTGGCCCCCGCTGTCATATCCTTCATGTTGAAGGTAGCGATCACGTCGGCCGATCCGTTGATGGCCGTTTCCAGCACCAGATCGTCATCTGCGTCCTGTGCCGCAGGCCGCCATCGATAGTCGAACCCCACCGGCGTGCAGAGGCTTGCAAATTCATCAAGCACCTCCAGAACCTCCCCGGCAGTCAGTTTGCTCCGCGTCAATGTCTCCGGTCTGGTCAGAACACCCTCGTATTCGAGCATGAGGCTGGTCGACAAAAGCAATGTCACGCGGCAATCGAGCACGTCCGATATGAGCTGCCTGGATGCTCCCCTCGCACTCTCGAAAGCGGCGACCATCACATCGGTATCGATCACGACTCTCAGCATCGTGATATTATGGGCAACATCGTCTGATAACGCAACTCACGATGTTGCCCGCAACATCAATGATGTCAATTTCTTGATGCCCCCTATGCAAATGACGTGATACGCGCCGGCTCCGGCCCGATCCGACGGCGGCACTCAAGCAGATCACAATCGGACTCGACCCCAAGCCAGAATCCCTCCGACTGACCGAAATCGCGGACAAGATTGAGATCCGTATCCGCCGTGATCGAGCGTTTGCCCAGCACGATCTCGTTGATGCGCCGCGGCGGCACGCCGATCGCGCGGGCAAGACCATTCTGGCTCAGGTCCAAGGGCTCGATGAAATCGGCCAGCAGCATCTCGCCCGGCGTCGGATTCGAGATCAGCCTAGGGGTAGTCGACGATCTCGACATTCAGACTAGTCCAGACTAGATTGTATCTGCAGCCAACGAAAAAGCGCCACCGGAAGCCGAATCACCGGACCTACAACATCACCATAACAGGAATTACAGACGGGAAGTCTAAGTCATGGATACTTGGAAGCTACAGGATGCCAAAGCCCGATTCAGCGAAGTCGTTGAACGTGCAATGGTAGATGGGCCGCAGGTGGTCACTCGCCACGGCACCAATGCCGTGGTTGTAATCTCTTACAAACAGTTCACCGAATCTGTGCCTGCGGAAGATTTCAAGACATTTCTTTTGTCCAGCCACAGCGCATTCGAGCTAACCATGACAAGAGATAAGCATTTTCCGAGGAAGAACTATTTTGAAGTACCTGCTTGATACCGTCACCATTTCGGATCTAATCAAAAAGTCGCCAAGCTCAAAGGTCCTTTCTTGGGTGGTCGCGCAAGCCGACGTTGATCTATATTTGTCGGTTATCACGATTGGAGAGATTCGAAAAGGGATTGAGCTGGCGCGGCCTACGAACCCGACCATGGCTCTTCACTTTGAAGGCTGGCTTACCTCTCTTATCGCCAATTACGGCAATCGCGTCTTGCCTTTCGACTTGGCGGCCTCCCAGGCGTGGGGAACCATGATGGCCCGAGCGCATGCCGACATCGAGGATTCTCAGATCGCGGCCATCGCCCATTCGCGCGGCATGACGGTCGCAACGAAGAATGTCGCGGATTTCGCTCCTTTCGGGATCTCGATCTTTAACCCGTTCTGACCCAGCCGAGTTCGGGCCGGAGACCGTGGTCGATGGCAAGCCCGAGGCCTATATCGACATCGTCGCGACGAACATCACCGACCTCGCGGCGAAGCTCGGTCTCTAGCCAAGAAGGCCGGGGGCCAATAAGGACGGGCGAGCGGTCATGTCGTTCGCCTTCTCTCCATCTCCCTGGTATCGTTCATCATACCCGACGGCGTCGCGGTGGAACCGCCGGGGTTACCACCGCGTAACACCATTCCGTTCCAGTTCGACCATGGTGGCGGTGTAGGAAAAGCCTATGGATAGAAACCCTCACATCCTTATCGTCGATGACGATGCCGGTATTCGCACACTGCTGTCGAAATACCTGACGCAGAACAGCTTCCGCGTTTCGACCGCGCCGGATGGCGCTGCCCTGTTCCGCATGCTGGAGACCAGCCGGGTCGATCTGGTGGTCCTGGACCTCATGCTGCCCGGTGAAAGCGGCCTCACCTTGTGTCGCAAGCTGCGCGACGTGGCCGGCTCGCCGCCCGTCATCATGCTGACGGCGATGGGTGAGGAGGCCGATCGGATCATCGGGCTGGAACTGGGCGCTGACGATTATCTGCCCAAGCCATTCAGCCCGCGCGAATTGCTGGCGCGCATCAAGGCGGTGATGCGCCGGGCCAGCGGGCAGACCGACGGCATCGCCTCGAACCTGTTCCTCGCCTTCGAAGGTTGGCGGCTGGACATCACCCGGCGCGAGTTGCGCTCGCCCGATGGGCTGCTGGTCGCCTTGACCAGCGGCGAGTTCGAGTTGCTGGTGGCCTTTCTGGAACATCCGCAACGGGTGCTGACACGCGACCAATTGCTCGATCTGGCGCGCGGCCGGACGGCCATTCCGTTCGATCGCAGCGTCGATGTACAGGTCAGCCGCTTGCGTCGTAAGATCGAGCATGACCCGAAGGACCCGATGATCATCCGTACCGTGCGCAGTGGCGGTTATCTTTTCGCCGCCACCGTCGAAGGCATGACGGAGCATTCGACCGGTGCCGAGTCCGCCCGGGGACCGGAGGCTCTCGACAAGCTGGGTGAAGCCACCGCGTCCGCCAGGGGGTGAGGCGGAGGAACCATTGATGCGTTTGTCCGGCTGGCTGCCGCGCGACACGATCCGCCGCCGGATCGCTAGCACCATCCTCGGCGCCATTGTCATGATCGTCGTCACCAACGGCGTTCTGGTGTTCGTGACGCGCGACTGGGCGCGTCCGCCCTTCGAAGAATTCGGCTTCGGCGGACGGGTCGCCACGGTCATCCGGATGATGGATGCGGCGACTCCCGGTGAACGGCCGGCCCTGGTCCGCGCGGCCCGGGCACCGGATTACATCCTGCATTGGTTCTCCGATGTCCCGATCCCCGCGCCCGATACCACGTCGCCGCCGGAGCCGAGTCCTGAGCCGGGCGAGATAGATTCCTGGCTGGGCGAACGGATACCGGGCAGTCCGCATCGGATCATCCTGATGCGCGGCGACTCGCCGGCGGCGCATCTCCCGCCCCTGCGGGACGTAGTACCGCCGGATCGTCCGGTGCGGATCCTGGCGGCACCCCTGAGCGACGGCTCTTGGTTGGCGTTCGTTTCGAATGAACGCCCCTGGAATCCCGGCTTTTGGTTCCGCCTCGGCTCACTCGCCCTCTGCATCATTCTCTCGGTCTGGCTGGTATCGATCTGGGCGACGCGCTGGTTGGCACAGCCCATCGCCGGCTTCGCCGACGCGGCACACCGTTTCGGCACCGACCCGCTGGCGCCGTCCCTCGACGTCTCGGGACCGGCGGAATTGCGGCAGGCAACCATCGCCTTCAACCGGATGCAGGAGCGGATCCAGCGCTTTGTTCGCGATCGGACCGAGATGCTGGCCGCCATCTCACACGACCTCCGCACACCCATGACGCGCCTTCGCCTACGGACCGAGTTCCTCGACGATGCCGACCAACAGGCCGGCATGCTGGCCGAGATCGAAGAGATGGAGACGATGATCGCGGCGACATTGGCCTTCGCCCGCGACGATGCGGCTCACGAGCCGGCCACGACCATCGACCTCGCCGCCCTGCTCCAGGATCTGGTCGATCACGCGATCGATTGCGGGGGTACCGCCAGCTATGACGGTCCGCACCAAGCCGGGTTCCTCGGTCGGCCCGTCGCCTTGCGGCGGGCGTTCGGCAACCTGGTCGACAACGCGACGAAATACGCGGATGCGGTCGAGATCATTCTGACGATGACCGGCGGAGCCGCCCATATCGTCGTGCGCGACAATGGCCCGGGTATTCCGCCCGAGCTCAGGGAAAAGGTGTTCGCCCCATTCTACCGGATTGAGAGTTCGCGCAACCGGGATACCGGGGGCACCGGCCTCGGCCTTTCCGTGGTGCGGTCCGTTTTCCATGCCCATGGCGGCGAAATCCGACTGGACAACGCACCGGATGGCGGGCTGGAGGTCTATATCGAGCTACCGACCGTTCCGAACGAACTGATGGCCGTGGCCAAGCCGGACACCCCGCCGCGACCGCCGTCGCGCAAGCGAGAAACCTTTCCCACTCGGGCCTGATCGTTAAAATCAGGGGGTGTTATCGTCGATCGCGATCAGCATACTGACGCGATGTCGCCGAAACTCGCTTGGAGACCCCGCCTTTGCCAGGCCCCCGGATATCGAACGTTCCGCGCCGGTCTGTCCTCAAGACCGCCGCCGGCATCGCCGCGGGTGCCGTGATGGAGCCGCTCACCGCGTTCGGCGGCGACGGCTCGGCACCGGTCATCAAACTGCGCGTGCTGGGGACGTCCGATCTCCACATGTTCATCTACGACTACGATTATTTCCGCGACAAGCCGGACGATACCGTCGGGCTGGCGAAGACCGTCTCGTTGATCGATGCCGCCCGGTCCGAAGCCCACAACAGCCTGCTGTTCGACAATGGCGACATCATTCAAGGCAATCCGCTCGGCGACTACATGGCCTATAAGCACGGCCTCAAGCCGGGCGACGTGCACCCCATGTTCAAGGCGATGAACCTGCTGGGCTACGACGCGGCCACGCTCGGCAATCATGAATTCAACTATGGCCTGGAATTTCTGCGCCTGGCCCTGGCCGGGGCGAACTTCCCGTTCGTCAGCGCCAATATCCTGGCCGGCCCCAGCGGTACGGCGACCTATCTGCCGCCGACCCTGATGCTGGACCGGACCCTGACGGACGAAGCCGGCGTGACGCATCCGCTCAAGATCGGCGTGATTGGTTTCGTCCCGCCGCAGATCGTCGTCTGGGACAAGTCCAACCTGGACGGCAAACTGCGCACCCGCGACATCGTCGAGACCGCCCGCGAGCATGTGCCGAGGTTGAAGACGGCCGGTGCCGATATCGTCGTCGCCCTCTGCCATTCCGGCATCGGCACGGGCTCCCAGAGCGTCGGCGAGGAAAATGCCTCGTTCCATCTCGCGGCGATACCCGGCATCGACGCGATCCTGACCGGCCATTCGCACCGGGTATTCCCGGGGCCGGATTACGCCGACCGGTCCGGCATCGACGCGGTGCGCGGCACCTTGAACGGCGTTCCCGCGGTGATGCCAGGCTTTTGGGGTAGTCATCTCGGCATCATCGACCTCACGCTAACCGGTGCCACTACCGGCTGGACGGTGACCGATTTCACGGTCGAGGCCCGACCGATCTACCGCCGCGAGGGCGCCAAGGTCGTCGCCCTGATCGGCGGTGCCGCGCGCATCACGGCGGCGGCCGAGACCGAACATGCCGACACTCTCAGCTATATCCGGCAACCGGTCGGCAAGATCACGGCGCCGATCAACAGCTATTTCGCCCAGGTCGCGGATGATCCGTCGGTGGAGATCGTCAATCTGGCGCAGGCTTGGTACCTGCGCCAATTGGCCGGTGCCACGCCGTGGAAGGACGTCCCGATCCTGTCCGCCGCGGCGCCGTTCAAGGCCGGCGGCGGCTACGGCATCGACAACTACACCGACATCCCCGCCGGCGACATCGCCATCAAGAATATCGCCGATCTCTACGTCTATCCGAACATGCTGCGCGCCGTGCTGATCGATGGCGCCGGGGTGCGGGAGTGGCTCGAACGGGCGGCCGGCATGTTCAACCGGATCGACCCGGCCATCACCACGCCGCAAGAACTGATCAACAGCCGCTTCGTCTCCTATAATTTCGACGTGATGTGGGGCGTGACCTATCGGATCGACGTGACCCAACCCAGCCGCTACGGCCCGGATGGCAAGGTCGAACGACCCGATGCCCATCGGATCGTCGATCTACGCTTCGCCGATCGGCCGATCGATCCCAAGCAGCGGTTTCTGGTCGCCACGAACAATTACCGCGCCTCCGGCGGCGGCAAATTCCCCGGTCTGGACGGGTCGAGCGTGGTGATCGAGGCACCGGATACCAACCGCGACGTGATCATCCGCTACGTGGTCGAGCAGCGCGTCGTGAACCCATCGGCCAACGGCAAATGGCGCTTCGAGCCGATCAAGCGACCGGTCAAGGTCGTGTTCGAAACCGCCCCGGCCGCGCGCGCCTATGCCGACCGGTATCCGGCCGTGAGCTTCATCGGCCCGGCGGCGAACGGCTTCGCCCAGTTCAGTCTCAGTTTAGCCTAAGCGCCAGCTTGAGGTTGGCCAGCTTACAGTTGGGCCAGCTTACAGTTGGGTTGCAGCGGTCGATGGCCTATAATCCCGTCCCATGCCGACGGATAATCGAACGATCCTCACCCTCGTCAAGCTGTTGGCCGGCGCCGTGCCGGTCGAGCGCGACGACCCTATCCTGCACGAGGCGTTCAGCCGGCTGCGGGCGACCGTCGATCAGGCCGAGGCGTCGGAACTCGACCGGCTGATCTGGCTGGCGTGGGATTCGGGCGGGAGCGAGACCGCCATGGAATGCCTGCATGACGGGATGACGGCGATGGGCGATGGCAGCATGCCGGCGGCGATCGCGGCGTTCACGCGCGGGATCACCGCCGATCCCGGCTTCGCCGAAGCCTGGAACAAGCGGGCGACCGCGCGCTTCATCGCCGGCGACTTGCCGGCCTCGATCGCCGACATCGCGGCGACCCTGGTGCGCGAGCCCAGGCATTACGGGGCGCTCGCCGGCCTTGGACAGATCCTGCTGAAGACCAAGGATCCCGCCGGCGCCCTCACCGCCTTCGAGGCGGCGCTGGCGATCAACCCGCATTTGGTGGAGATCCGCGCCGTCGCCGACAAGCTGCGCAGCGCCATCGACGAACCGCCGCCGGACCGCCCCACGCTGCATTAGGAGCCGTGCGATACGCGCTGTCGGCCTGCGTCGCCGCGCCCGGTTTGTCGTTGACAATCACATCTCTTTGTCCATTATAACGAACAGCGCCGAGTTGCTACTCAGCTTGCGGGCGCTTTATAAATGCGGCTAAAGCGAGGGGAGGATCCGCCCGACGCTTTTGTCGTGGCGGATTTTTTGTTGGTGGAGACCCGAGGCATGATCGTCCTCGCCGATGTGCATAAAAACTTCTCCGGCCCGAACGGCATCGTCCGGGCGCTGGACGACGTGTCGCTGTCGGTCGAGGCCGGCGAGATCTTCGGGATCATCGGGCGGTCCGGTGCCGGCAAAAGCACCCTGCTGCGGACCCTCAACCTGCTCGAGCGGCCGGATTCCGGGCGTGTCACCGTTGACGGCGTCGATCTCACCACCCTCGACGCGGCGGCGTTGCGCCGCGCACGCCGGCGCGTCGGCATGATCTTCCAGCATTTCAATCTACTGGCCCGCCGCACCGTCTACGGCAACGTGGCGCTGCCGCTCGAACTCGCCGGCACGCCTGCCCGCGAGATCGAGGCGGTGGTCACCCCGCTGCTCGATCTGGTCGGCTTGACCGACAAGCGCGACCAATATCCGGCGACCTTGTCGGGCGGACAAAAGCAACGGGTCGGCATCGCCCGGGCCCTCGCCAACAAGCCGTCCATTTTGCTGTGCGACGAGGCGACCTCGGCCCTCGATCCGCAGACGACCCGATCGATCCTGGCATTGCTGGCCGACATCAATCAACGGCTGGGGCTCACCATCGTGCTGATCACCCACGAGATGCCGGTGGTCCGCCAGATCTGCAACCGGGTCGCGGTGATGGAGCATGGGCGGATCGTCGAAGCCGGCAGCGTCTTCGACCTGTTGACGGCACCGGCCCAGCCGATCACGCGCGAGATCATGCGCGCCCATGATGGCGAGGCGCCGCTGCGGACGCTCTACGGCGATCGCCTGACGTCAGGTCCCAGCGCCGGTGCCAGCGCCATCTTGCGGATCAGCTTTACCGGCCTCGCGGCGGAGGAGCCGATCATCGCCGATCTGGTCCGCCGGCTATCGGTCGATATCAACCTGCTGCATGGCTCGATCGACTATATCCAGGGCCGCCCGCTCGGCACCCTGGTGGTCGAACTCACCGGGCCGCTCGAACCAGCCATCAACTATCTGACCGCGAAACATCTAGGGGTGGAGGTGCTGGGCTATGTCGCAAGCCATGCTCGCGTTGCTGTCTGACGCCTTTCTCGAAACCCTCTGGATGGTCGGCACGGCCGCCGGCGTGGCGTTGCTGGCCGGGGTGCCGCTGGGCGTCGTGCTGACGGTGACCGGCCCCGGCGGCATCCTGCCGCTGCCGGCCATCCAGCGCGGGCTGGGGGCCATCGTCAATGCGACACGCTCGACGCCGTTCATCATCCTGATGGTCGCGATCATTCCGCTGACCCGGCTGCTGGCCGGCACGTCGATCGGCACCGGTGCCGCGATCGTGCCGCTATCGATCGCCGCCGTACCGTTCTTCGCCCGGCTGGTCGAAAGTGCCTTGAAGGAAATCGATCGCGGCCTGGTCGAGGCGGCGCAGGCGCTGGGAGCGACACCCCTGCAAATCATCTGGAAGGTGCTGCTGCCGGAGGCCGTGCCCGCCCTGGTGCGCGGCTTGACGCTCACCATCATCAGCCTGATCGGCTATTCGGCCATGGCCGGCGCCGTCGGCGGTGGCGGCCTGGGCGATCTCGGCATCCGCTACGGCTATCAGCGCTTCGACGGCGTGATGATGGCCGCCGTCGTGATCGTGCTGATCCTGCTCGTTCAACTGGTCCAAAGCGGCGGCGACCTCATCGCGCGGCGCCTGACCAAGACCTGAGACATCTCCCCCTCCCGAGAGCAACCGCAGAAAGTTCATTGCAATGGTACCGAATAGACGCAGGCTTGCCGCCGGCCTGGCACTGATCGCCGGTGTTTTGGCCAGTGGAGTAGCCGGTGGATTCACCAATCGGCCGGCGATGGCCGAAACGATCCGGATCGGCGTCACCGCCGGGCCGCATGCCGAGATCATGGAAGTGGTCAAGAAGGTCGCGGCCGAAGACGGCTTGACGCTCAAGATCACCGAGTTCACCGACTACATCCAACCGAACGCGGCCCTGGCGCAGGGCGATCTCGATGCCAACTCCTATCAGCATCAGCCGTTCCTGGATAATCAGGTCCGGGATCGCGGCTACAAGATCGTCTCGATCGCCAAGACCGTCGTGTTCCCGATGGGCATCTATTCCAAGAAGATCAAGAAACTGGCCGATCTGCGGACCGGGGCCCAGGTCGCCATCCCGAACGACCCGACCAATGGCGGCCGCGCGCTGCTGCTCCTGGCAAAGACCGGCCTAATCACCGTCGATCCCAAGGCCGGCATCGCGGTGACGCTGGCCGATATCGTCGACAACCCGAAGAAGCTCAAGATCATCGAGCTGGATGCGGCGCAGCTGCCACGATCGCTGGAGGATGTCGATGCCGGAGCGGTCAATACGAATTTTGCGCTGACCTCCGGCCTGCAGCCGACGCGCGATGCGATCGCCATGGAAGGCGCGCAATCGCCCTATATGAACGTGCTGGCCGTCCAGACGAAGGACAAGGACGCCCCATGGGTGGCGAAGCTGGTCAAAGCCTACCACTCGGAACCGGTCAAAGCGTTCGTCGAGCAGAAGTATACAGGGGCGGTCGCCACATCTTGGTGACACGCCTGACCGGCGATCGGTGACAAAGCCGATCGCCGGTCAGGCGTCCAACCGCGGCGTTGGCGGCATTTCCCTAAAAATCTATTCAAATAAACCCGGTAATTCACTGTAATATTCGCGACATTTTGCCCGTTATCTTGGCGATAAATCGGCGATATGCTGAAGATCTCTTGCTTTTTCGCGTGTAATTTGGTTTCTTACTGAAGTCAAGACACGGCGACTAGTCGGGACTTCACCCGATGGTCGAGATAGGAGAGCAAGAACATGTCCACACTCACAATCGGTATTGGCTGGCTGATCGCAGGCATCGCCCTTGTCTGGTTCGCCGCCCACACGATGCATAAATTCCGCGCCTTCGGCTTCGTGCTGCTTGGCGTCGGCATTCTGGGCGCGGCCGGCGGCCTGGCAGTAGTCCGCGGCGATGCCGGCCACCATGCGATTACCCTCACCGCCATCGGCCAGGCGAATGCCGGCGTGCTCACCAAGGTGGATACAATCACCAAGACCGATGCCGAGTTGCGGCGGGACGCGGTCCTCGCGGCGCAGAACGACGCCGTCCGGAAGTGGCGCCGCTTCTAGACGATCGGGTCGGCGTCTAAAGCCGATCTGTGACGTGTGAGACCATTGGACTGTTGAAGCTGGCGTCGCCCCCTCACGGGAGGCGGCGCCAGTGTCGTTTACCGACCGGCCACCAGCCCCTCCCCCGCAGTTTGAGGACGAACCTTTGTCAACCACGACAGGGTGAAAGGCGCGTTCCCCCATGCGATCCATTTTAGTGCGGAGGAGAATTTCGTGCTATAGTGCCATCGTGCAGAAAGTCATAGGAGGCCATGGTGAGCGCATCGTCCACAGCCGTTGGCAGCGTCAAGGTCATTGGGTCAAACGGACAAATCTCGCTGGGAAAGCAATTTGCCGGACGGCAGGTGCTGGTGGAGGAACATGAGCCCGGCGTCTGGCTGATCAGAACCGCTACCGTCGTGCCGGACAACGAGCTCTGGCTGCAACGGCCCGAGGCCGCCAAGGATCTAAAAAATGCGCTGACCTGGGCACAAGCCAATACGCCGGCCGACGGCGATGTTGATACGGTCCTGGCGAAACTGAATGACCAAGACTGATGCAAATATCTTGGTCAGACTCGATCTCAACAATCCGGTGTTTCAAGACAATCTGCTGAATTTGCAAAAATCCGAGCGCACTCCGCATTGGAGACGCTCAAGAAGCTGCGACAGATGACTTGGAATCAGGTCTATGGAGACAACGGTCTAAAATGGGAGAAGATCGTCAGCATTACGCCCCCAGCCGGAATCTCCGCCGTATACTCTCTGCGCATCACGCAATCTCGACGTGCTACGGCTTATAGGGACGGAGATTTCATACGGTTGCTGACCATCGCGCCTAATCACGATGCTACTTACGGCAAGAAATAGGCGACCAAGGGATTAGGGCCAATCGGTTCCAATCAGCGAGCCGCAAGCAACTATGCGTGCTCGGCGATGTATGTCGCCATAACGTTACGGAATGCCGTGGCTGCCGGTTTCGGACTTGTGCCGCGGAAGGCGAGCAGCACCTGGATCGGCGGCGGGTCGTCGATGATCTCGGCGAAGACGATGTTGGGGGTTGCGAGGCGTCGGGCGATCTCCGGCACCACCGCGATGCCGAAGCCGCTGCCAACCAGCCCCAGCACTGTATGCACGTGTACTGCCTCCTGCGCCACGCGCGGATGAAAGCCCGCCCGCTCGCACATCGCGATCGCGGCGGAGTGGAACATCGGGCTGTCGAGTCCGGAGAACATCACGAATTTCTCCTCGGCCAGCGTGTTCAACGCCAGCTCCCGACATCTCGCCAGCGGATGGCTCGCCGGCAGCGCGATCACGAAGCGCTCGGTGACGATAGGAATAGCCTCAACGCCCGCCGGCAAAACAAAGGGGCGAACCAGGCCGATATCGATGCTTTCCCCCGCGAGCGCCGCGAGTTGATCCGGCGTGCGCATTTCGCGCAGGCGCAGCTCGACATCCGGGAAGAGCGTTCGAAAGCGGCGCAGCAAGTCGGGCAGCAAGCCGTAGGTCGCGGAATGTACAAAGCCGATGGTGAGCTGCCCCAGTTCGCCACGGCTCGCGCGGCGCGTGTCGCGCTCCGCCTCGGCACTGGCCTGCAGGATCTGACGGGCGCGGTCCAGCAGTAACGCGCCGGGGGCGGTCAGCACGACCTTCCGCTGCGTGCGCTCCAACAACGTGACCCCGAGAACCGCTTCCATCCCTTGCACCTGGCGGGACAGGGCGGATTGCGCCAGGCGCAGCCGTGACGCCGCGCGACCGAAATGCAGTTCTTCCGCCACGGCGACGAAGGCACGGAGTTGGCGCAGCTCCAGCATGATTGATCCCTCCATGGCATCAATCCAGGCTAACTCTGCATTGGACGGCGATCAATGCCGCTGAGTAGGCTGCGCCATAACAACAGAGGGGCTCGATACAGCACTCCTCGTGGAACGAGCCAGAACGACCCGCGTGAGGCCTCCACGGACTGCCGCTTCCCCTCGATCCCGTGATCGCTCTGGAGTGAAACAGCATGAACGTCGCGCTGACGAGGCGCTCGGTTTACGAGCCCGACCAGGAAGATCTGTATTTCCCGCGGCCGCCTGTTTTCGCGACTGTGGCCGAGGAGCGGTTGCATCGAAAGCAGCGCCTGGCCGCCGCCTGCCGCGTCTTCGCCCGCTATGGCTACGAGTACGGGTTCGCCGGGCATATCACCGTCCGCGACCCAGAGCAGCCGGGCCTTTACTGGACCAACCCCTTTGCCATGGATTTCGGCCGGGTGCGCGTGTCCGACCTGCTGCTGGTGGATCATGACGGCCGGGTGCTGGAAGGCAGTTGGGCGGTGAACCGTGCCGGCTTCGTGCTGCATGCGGCCATTCATGAGGCGAACCCGCACGTGCTCGCCTCCTGTCACGCCCACACCACCTACGGCATGAGCTGGGCGGCCCTCGGCCGGCCGCTCGACCCGATCACGCAGACCGCCTGCGGCTTCTACGGCGACGGCCAGGCCTTGATCACCGAGGAAGCCGGCGCCGTTGTGGTCGAGCGTTCCGCCGGCCATCGCGTTGCCAGTGCCTTCGGCGGCGCGAAGATCGCCATTCACCAGAACCACGGCCTGTTTTCCGCCGGGCGAGAGAGCGTCGACGAGGCCGCGTGGTGGTTCATCGCGGCGGAACGCGCCTGTGAAATCCAGATCAAGGCCGAGTCCACCGGCTCGCCGTTGAAGCTCGTGCCGCCCGCCGCCGCGATGCATTCGCGCGACCACCTGGCCACGCCCTTCATGGCTTGGCTGCACTTTCAGCCGATCTACGACGCGATCTGCCGATCGGATCCGGACCTGTTCGACTAAGGCGCCGGGGGCCTAAGGCAGGTTCCCGTCGAGCAACGAATAACAAAAAACACAAGGGGAGCATCCAAAATGCGTGAGACCACATCACCGGACCGTATCGCCGCGCCCGACCACAAACCAACGCCGCGCAGCCGCTGGTTCCGCATCGGCCCGCTGATCTTCCTCGCCTATCTCGCCTGCTACGTGGACCGAAACAACATCAGCGTCGCAGCACCCGACATGATGCGGCATTTCGGCATGACCGGCGTCGGCACCGGCGTGCTGCTCTCCGCCTTCTTCTGGGGCTACGTGGTCATGCAGATCCCCGGCGGCTGGATCGCCAGCCGCTTCGGGCCGAAATGGGTGATCGTCGGTTGCCTGCTGGGCGTCAGCGTGACCGGCGTGCTGACCGGGGTGGTGGAGAATTATCGCGCCCTGCTGGCCATCCGCTTCCTGATGGGGCTGGCGGAAGGAGTGATCTGGCCTTCCTTCGCCGTCATCATCATGCGCTGGTTCCCGAGCGAGGAGCGTGGCCGGGCCGTAAACCTGGCACAATACGTCCTCCCCCTCTCCTCCACCCTGATGGCGCCGGTTTCCGGCTGGATGATATCGGCCTGGAGCTGGGAGGCGATGTTCATCCTCCAGGCCCTGCCGGTCCTGGTCCTGGCGCTGGCCTGGATCATCCTCGGCAGCAGCGACCCAACGCATGACCGCCGCATCAGCGAGGCCGAGAAGTACCGCATCTTGGCAACCCGCGATCAGGACACGGGACAGGCCGGCAGCTTCTTCGACGTGTTCCGGCGGCCCGTGGTCTGGGGGCTCTGCCTCGCTTACTTCCTCTGGCTAACCGGGTTGTATGGTTTCGGGCTGTGGTTGCCCAGCTTGATCCGGCAGATTTCGTCGACCGGCATCAGTTCGGCGGCCGAACTCACCGCCATTCCGTACGCGTTCGCGATACTTGGCCTCTTCCTCAACGTGTACTGGGCCGACCGCGCCAAGCATGCGCGGGCGCTGCACTTTATCGTGCCGTTGGCGATTGGCGGCGTAAGCATGTTGCTACAGAACCAGCTTGCTCCCGGTCTCGTCATGTCGATGGTGCTGTTGGTGATCACCGGCGTCAGCTTGTTCTGCGGCATCGGCGTGTGGTGGGCCTGGGCATTGGGGATGGCACCTCGCAACCAGATCGGCCCATCCGCCGGCCTCATCAACTTCTTCGGCAATTTCGGCGGCATCGTCGGCCCGATCGTCGTGGGTGCCGCGGCAGGGAGCGGATCGCCCGCGGGCAGCTTTCATGTGGTCGGGTACGCGCTGCTCGCCTCGGCCGCCGTGAACACGGTGGTCTGGCTCAGCAGCTACCCGTCTGCCGCCCCCGCCAAGGCAGTGGCGACGGCGGACTAGCCCTAGCCCACCGCATCGCCGCGCGCCATTCCATCCCAACCGAGGAGCAGGCACTTGTACGGACCATTCAAATCTTTCTCCTATCACAGCCCGACCGCGCTCGAATTCGGATGGGGCTCGCTCGCGAAACTACCCGGCATAGTGCGTGAGCTCGGCGGTGGCACCGTGCTGGTCGTTGGCGATCCCGGTGTAGCCCGGGCGGGTCTGGTAGACCGTGTCGTCAGCACATTGGCCGCGGCCGATATTCCCGCCTGGACCTTCACCGACGTGGAGAGCGACCCGGCGGTCGACTCTGTCGAGGCGGGCACCCTATTGGGCAAGCGCAACGGCTGCGACGCGGTGGTCGGCATCGGTGGCGGCAGCGCGCTCGACACGGCCAAGGCGATCGGCCTGATGCTGACCAATGACGGCAGCATCCGCGACTATGTCGGCATCGGCAAGGTGAAGAGTCCCCCCATGCCGGTGGTGGCAATCCCCACCACGGCGGGCACCGGCAGCGAGCTGACGATCTGGTCCGTGCTGACGGACAAGCAGAACCACCGCAAGATCAGCGTAGGCAGCGTGCTCAACTGCCCCCGGGTGGGGTTGCTCGACCCGGAGCTGACCGTGTCCCTGCCACCGCCCATGACGGCCGCCACCGGCATGGACGCGCTGACCCATGCGGTCGAATCCTACGTCAACACCGCGAGCCATCCGTTCTCGGAAGCAGCGGCGGAGAAGGCGATCGCGCTGATCGGCAAGTCGCTGCGCAGCGCCGTCGCGCACGGCAGCAATGCCGAGGCGCGCGCCGATATGCTGGTGGCAAGTTCGCTGGCCGGCATGGCGTTCAACAGCACGCGGCTGGGCTACGTCCATGCCTTCGCCCTGCCGCTCGGCTCAAAATTCGGCCTGCCGCATGGCCTGGTCAACGCCATCATGCTGCCGGTGGTGATGCGCTACAATCTGCCGGGCAATCTCGAGGCCTTTGCCCGCATCGCCGCCCTGCTCGGGGAGAAAGTCGAGCATTTGCGGCTGCGCGACGCGGCTGCGCGGGCGGTCGTGGCGGTCGAAGAGCTGAAGGCCGATATCGGCATCACCGCCACGCTGGCGGATTTCGGGGTCGACGAGGCGCGCTTCGACGAGGTGATCGCGGAGGCGTATCTGTCGGGCAATTGCGCGGTCAATCCGCGCCAAGCCACCCAGTCGGACATGCGCGCGATGCTCGCCGCCGGATGCCGACCTACATCGTCATAGCTTGTCTGGCCCAGCGTCGTCTGATGCGGAAACCCCGCTGTGCTCCCAGGATGGTCGTTCGGCGCGCATGATCGCGGCGGTCGCGGCGAGGCGATCGGACAGTTCCTCGCCGTCGATGGCCAGGCGCTGCTTGCGGCGCCAGTTCGGGTATTCCTGATAGGTACCCGGCATGTTGACGCCATCGATCTCGCCGATCACGTCGTCGAGCTGCACCATGGCAACGGCGGATGCCGCGCGCGCGATCAGCCGATGAATGCCGTCGAGCAGCCCGGGCGGCAGATCCACGAGGTCGGTCGTCCGGTCCACGGCCTCGGGCGGCAGCGCCACCGGCGGGTCGAGCGGCAGCTTCTGCCAATCGAACAGCGTCAATAATCGCCGCCGCTCGACCGCGCGCTCGGCCTGTTCGCGGTCGAGTTGAGCGGCATCCGCGATCAATCCGGCGGCTTGGCGCCGTTCGATGTCCCGTCCCGTCCAGTACCCGGCCAAGGTCGGCAGGTCGTGGGTCGAGGCCATGGCGAGGGACAGGGCAGGATAATTCGCGGGCGCCTTCAAGGCGCCGTCCTCGAACCGCTCGAATTGCAGCACGCGGTACGACAGCACGCCCAACAGCGCCATCTTGTCGCGAAAACCTTCGGGCACCGACCCTAGATCCTCACCGATCACCAGCGTCTGGTGGCGAACGCTTTCCAGCGCCACGATATGGGCCATCGCCTCGAAGGGATAGGCCAGATAGGTGCCGCGCGACCCGTCGCGCCCCGCCGGAATGACGAATAGCCGCGCCATCGCCATGACATGGTCGATACGCAGCGCGCCGGCATGCCGCATATTGGCGGCCAGCATGGCGCTCCACGGCGCGAACCCGGCGTTTTCCATCGCGCGCGGATTGGGCGGCGGCATGCCCCAATTCTGGCCGTTGCGGCTCATCGCATCGGGCGGCGCCCCGACGGTCAGACCTTGCGCCACGATGTCGGGATGCGACCAGGCTTCGGCGCTGTCGCCATCGGCGGCGACGGCGAGGTCGCGATAGAGGCCGATCGACAAGCCGGCGACCCGCCCGGCCTCGGCGGCGGCGGCGAGCTGCAGATCGGCCTGCCACTGGATGTAGAGCTGGAAATCGACCTCGGCACCCAGGGCGTCATCCGTCGCCTCCGGGTGATCGGGCTCGCGCCATTCCGTTGGCCAGTCACGCCACCACGGCACCGTGCCGGTGGTTTCCTTCAACCGATGCCGGATGCCCTCGAACAGGGCGAACCGTCTCAGCATCTCCCCACCCGCCGCGACGAACGCCTCGAACGCGCGACGCCGCTCGTCGGTCGGGTCCGCATGATTGGCCCGGAACGCCGCATGCAGCCGGTACAGCACGGGCACCTTCATCGCCGCCACGGCGGCGTAATCCACCAGCGGCGCCTCGCGAAGCGCCGCCAGCCGCCGCTGGAACTCGGCCGCGCCGACCAGCGCCTGGATCTCCGGGCTTTCGGCGAAATCCGCGATCGCCTCGACATCCACCGACAACCCATCCAGGAACAACCGGCTGGACGGCGAATAGGGGCTGCAATCCTCGGGCTTCACCAGCGAATGGGCATGCACGGGGTTGAGCCCCACCATCGCGGCGCCGGCCCGGCCGGCGAGGACCGCGACATGGGCGAGATCGCTGAAATCGCCGATCCCCCAATTGCGCGTCGACCGCAGGGCATAGAGCTGCACCGACACACCCCAGACCCGGCCGCCGGCGCGGATCGTCTCGGGCTGATAGCATCGCGCCGGCGCCAGGATCAGCGTCATCGCGGCGCCAAGCGAGGGCACCTCAAGCGTGTGATAACCGAGCGGAAGGGTCGGCAGAACGATGGCATGACGTTCGAGCGGCCCGGTCGGGCTTTCATGGCGATCGAGCGCGGCACCGCGCCGTAGGGTGATTGTGCCGGCATGCTCGGCACCACCCTCCTCCACCAGCCGCCAGCCCAGCGTCCGCGCGGCGGTGGCCGGCACCGTCACCACGACGCGGATCGGGGTTCCGCTCACGACGTGGACCTCGACCGGCGGCAGCGCGCGCGTCCACGCCGCCGTCTCCAGACCGCGCAAGGCGGTCGCGAGGGCTGCCTCGCTGTCGACCGGGAACCGCAACCCGGCCAGCAACGCCAGGCGATCGTCGATCACGGCGTCGCGCCACTGCCCGAGCCCATCCCAATAACCGCGACTCAACCCCGCGAGATCGCTCAGCCGATCGACCGGATCAGTCGCCGACAGGTCAGACGGCGAGCCACCCGTCGCCAAGCCGTCAGTCATGAAGGAGGCCCCATCAGCGGTCGAACCAGCACGGCGAAGCTCCGGGGCGGCAGCTCCAGGTCATTCAGCCCACCACCATCCTGCGTGGTGTGCGGCGCATTATCACCGGTATTCAGTTCCAACCTCCATGCGCCGACCGGCAAGGTGTAACGGCTGGGATGCGCCGCACGATTGACGATCAGCAGAACGCGTTCCGCGGGGCCAGCCTCGACCGGTCCCAGATCCATCATAAACAATCCGGGATCGGCCCAATCCGCATCGGTCATCGCGGCACCGCCCGGCGACCGCCAGACGACATCCGGTTCCCCCGTGGCGGTCGAGCCGCCGGTGAGCCAGTCGACCCGGCGGAGTGCTGGATGCAACCGGCGCAGCTCGATCAGCCGCGCGACAAACGCGATCAGTCCGTCATCCGCCCTGGACCAGTCGATCCAGCTGATCGGCGTATCCTGGCAATAGGCGTTGTTGTTGCCGGCCTGCGAGTGCGACAGCTCGTCGCCGGCCAGCAGCATCGGCACGCCCTGCGCCGTCAGCAAGGTGGCCAGCAGGGACCGTTTCAGCCGCGCCCGCAGGTCCTTGATCGCGGGATCGTCCGATGGCCCTTCGACGCCGGCATTCCAGCCCCAATTGCTGTCGGTGCCGTCCCGATTGTCCTGCCCATTCGCCGAGTTGCGCTTGTGCTGATAGGTCACGAGATCGTCGAGCGTGAACCCATCATGGGCGGTGATGAAGTTGACGCCGGCGAGCGGCGAGCAGCCGTCATGGCGAAACAGCTCGCTGGAGCCGGCCAGCCGTTGCGCCAATGCGCCGATGCCGACATCTCCGGTCAGCCAGAAGCGACGGATGTCGTCACGGGATTTGTCGTTCCACTCCGCCCAGCCCGGCGGAAACCGCCCGACCTGATAGCCGCCCGGGCCGATATCCCAGGGTTCGGCGATCAGCTTCACCGGCGCCAGCACCGGATCCTGGCGGATCGCATCGAGCAACCCCGCCCCGGGATCGAAGCCGTTCGCCTCCCGCGCCAATGTCGTTGCTAGATCGAAACGGAACCCGTCGATGTGGAACTCTTCCACCCAGTAGCGCAGGCTATCCATCACCAGTTGGACGACCCTGGGTTGGGTGAAATCGAGCGCGTTGCCCGTGCCGGTCGGGTTGTCGTACCGGCTAGGGTCGTTCGGCGACAGGCGATAATAGCTGCGATTGTCGATACCTCGGAATGCCAGGGTTGGGCCGGCATGGTCGCCCTCACCCGTATGATTGAAAACGACATCGAGGACGATTTCGATCCCGGCGGCATGCAGCCGTTTGATGGCGCCCTTCAACTGCTCGGCCGTGCCATAGCGCGGATCCGGCATGAAAAAGCCGATCGTGTTGTAGCCCCAGTAATTCACCAACCCCGTGCGCCGCAGCATCGGCTCGTCGATGAACGCGTGGATCGGCAGGATCTCCAGCGTGGTGACGCCGAGGCGCTTCAGATGCGCCAGCATCGGTGCCGCGCCAAGACCGGCATAGCTGCCGCGTTCCGCCTCGGAGAGGTCGGGATGCCGCATGGTCAGGCCTTTGACATGCGCCTCGTAGATCACCGTATCGCGCCAGGCGATGCGTGGCGGCGCGTCGTCACCCCAGTCGAAGCCGTCGGGACCCTGCACCACGACCTTGGCCATGCCGGGTCCATTGTCGCGGGCATCGAAGCCCGGCTCCTGATCCGGCTCGCCGATCTGATGGCCGAGTGCCGGATCGGCCCAGCGCAACTCGCGATCGAAGGCCCGCGCATAGGGGTCGAGCAGCAATTTGTTGGCGTTGAATCGATCGCCCGCCGCCGGGTCATAGGGGCCATGCACCCGATAGCCATACCGCTGGCCGGGCCCTAGGCCCGGCACGAAGCCGTGCCAGACCTGATCGGTCGGACCGCCGAGTGGCAGGCGGGCGGTCTCGGTCGCCCCATCCGCCGCGTAGAGACACAGCTCGACCGCCGTCGCATGGGCGGAGAACAGGGCGAAATTGATCCCACCCTCGACGAGAGAGGCGCCCAGCGGCCAGGGGCGGCCCGGTGTCATCGTGCCAAGCGGCACCATCACCGTAGGACGGAAACCCTGTATGGGGCGGTCAGAGCTTCACCGGTTCCACATGCCAGATCTCGTCGGCGTATTCCTTGATCGCCCGGTCGCTGGAGAACGGCCCCATCCCGGCGACGTTGAGGATCGCGCGTTTGGTCCATTTCTCGGTCTGGCGGAAGCGCCGATCGACCCGATCCTGCGCATCGACATAGGCGGCGAAATCGGCCAGCAGCAGATAGTGATCGCCATGGCGCAGCAGGGCATCGATGATCGGCTGGAACCGGCCCGGCTCATCCGCCGAGAAATAGCCGGAGCCGATCTGGTTCAGCACGCGACGCAGTTCGACATTCTCGTCATAGATCCGATGCGGGTCATAGCCGCCGGCGCGCAAGGCCTGCACCTCGCTGGTGGTATGGCCGAAGATGAAGATGTTCTCGTCGCCGACCTGATCGCGAATCTCGATATTGGCACCGTCCTCGGTCCCGATGGTCAGCGCGCCGTTGAGCGCCAGCTTCATATTGCCGGTGCCCGATGCCTCCGTACCGGCGGTCGAGATCTGTTCCGACAGATCAGCCGCCGGAATGATGATCTCGGCCAGCGACACGTTGTAATTGGGCAGGAACACGACCTTGAGACGATCGCCGATGCGTTCGTCGGAATTGACCCGTGCCGCCACTGAGTTGATCAGATGGATGATCAGCTTGGCCATATGGTAACCCGACGCCGCCTTGCCCGCGAACACCACCGTGCGCGGCACGAAATCGCCCGACGGGTCCGCCAGGATGCGCTGATAGCGCGTCACGACATGCAGCAGGTTCAGCAGCTGCCGCTTGTATTCGTGCAGCCGCTTGATCTGGACGTCGAACAGCGAGTCCGGATCGACCCGCACGCCGGTCTCGCGCAGGATGTGGTTGGCCAGCACCGCCTTGTTGGCGGCCTTCACCTGACGGAACTCGGCTCGGAAGCCCGCATCGTCGACCAGCGGCTTCAGCCGTTCGAGTTGCATGAGATCGAGCCGCCATTCCTCGCCGATCCGGCTGTCGATCAGCTTGGCGAGGCCGGGATTCGCCTGATTGAGCCAGCGCCGCGGCGTCACCCCGTTGGTCTTGTTGACGAAGCGATTGGGGTATAGCCGGTGGAAATCCGCGAAGATCGTCTCGCGCATCAAATTGCTGTGCAGCTTGGAGACGCCGTTCACCTTATGGCTGGCGACGACCGACAGATACGCCATGCGCACCCGCCGCTCTCCCGATTCATCGATCAGCGAGACCCGCCGGGGCAGATCGGTATCCTCGGGGAATTTCTCGCGCACCTCGGCCAGGAAATGCTCGTTGATCTGCAGTACCAGTTCCAGATGACGCGGCAGGGTCGACCCGAACAGGCCGAGCGCCCAGGTTTCCAGCGCCTCCGGCATCAGCGTGTGGTTGGTGTAGGAGAAGATCTTGGTGCACATCTCCCACGCCGTCGCGAAACTCTGGCCATGGACGTCGACCATCAGACGCATCAATTCCAACACGGCCACCGCCGGATGGGTGTCGTTCAGATGGATGGCGACCTTTTCCGGCAGCACGTCGAGATCGTCATGGCTGCGCAGATAGCGCGCCAGGATGTCCTGCAGGGAGGCGCTGCAGAAGAAATACTCCTGCCGCAGCCGCAATTCCTGGCCGGCACGCGAACTGTCGTCGGGATAGAGCACCCGGCTGACGTTTTCCGACCGGTTCTTGGCCTCGACAGCGCGCGTATAGTCGCCTTGGTTGAACAGCGACATCTCGACCTCGCGGGTCGCCTTGGCCGACCACAGCCGCAAGGTATTCACCGCGCGAGTATGGAAACCGGGGATAAACGTGTCATAGGCCATCGCCGTGACGTCGTCGGTCTCGACCCAAAGCGCGCGGTTGCCGATATGCTCGACCCGGCCGCCGAACTTCACGGTGAAGACGATCTCCGGCCGTTGGAATTCCCAGGGATTGCCGGCCTGCAGCCAGGTATCCGGATGCTCGGTCTGCCGGCCATCAACGATGCGCTGGGCGAACATGCCGTATTCGTAGCGGATGCCATAGCCATAGCCGGGCAATCCCAGCGTCGCCATGCTGTCGAGGAAACAGGCCGCCAGCCGGCCGAGACCACCATTGCCGAGCGCCGCGTCCTCCTCTAGCGCCGCGAGATCCCCGAGCACCAGATCGAGCTCGCTCAGCCCGTCCTTATAGGCCGGGTAATTGCCGGTCGCGAGCAGGCTGTTGCTCAGCGCGCGGCCGATCAGGAACTCCATGGACATATAGTAGACGCGCTTAACGTCCTGATCGAACTGCTTGCGGTGCATCACCGTCCAGCGATCCATCAATCGGTCGCGCACCGTGTAGCAAATCGCCGCGAGCCAATCCCGTTTCGACGCGGCAACGGAATCGCGCCCGACGGAATACAACAACCGGTCGGCCAGATGCCGGCTTAGGGCATCCGTCCCCCGCCGTCCCCGTTCCTGCGACTCGCCGTCTTCGGCGGCCACTGGCGTGGGCTCTTTGGGATCGACTGCTGAGATGGACATCGGCACCTTCAGAGATAGTGGTCGAAAAGCCGAGATTAGCCTTGAAGTGTTAAGACAGTACCACCGTTTGGTGACAGATCGAACCCGTGAGGATCGTAGTCTAAGGCAGCACCTCGGCCAAGGTCAGCCTGACGCTCCGCACGCCCCCGCGCCGACCGAGTGCCAGGAGCAGACGGGTGCCGGGCGGGCGTTCGACCGCCTGGCGCAGATCGGCGAAGGACAGGCCGCCCACCGGTCGATCGTCGATCGAAAGGATCGCATCGCCGGCGAGGATACCGGCGGCGGCGGCCGGCGATGGCCGCGCCACCCCCAGCACCGTGAAACCCGCCGGCGTCTTGGTCACCGACAGGCCGGCGCGATTGTAGTCGGAGACACGGCCGAAATCAGCCCCGGGCTCGAAATACAGCCGCTGATGGCCATAATCGAAGGTGATCCGGAACCGCGATAGAATGTCGTAGCCGATGCTGCCGGCGAGCGTGGTGGAGGCGAAGGCGCCGCGATGCTGGTCGACGAATTCGGTGATCGGACGGTCGACGCGGAAGCCGGCGAGATCGAACGACGTCACCCGTGTCGTGAAGGTGGGCACGGCACCGCCGATACCACCGGCCGCGGCCAGGGCAAGGCCATGCCGATACCGCGCCTTGAACCCCTGCGCATCGACGAAGGGGCCGAACAGGGTCACAGCACCTGGATCGCCCGTGTCGATAACGAATTGGCCGTCGACGCCGTCGACCCGCGCACTCACCTGCGGGATGGTGTCGGCGAACCCGAACGGCAATTCGGTCCCCGTCCCACCATATTTGTATCCGGCGATCGGCCACAGGGTGAGGCGACGGCCGGCATAGTCCAGTTCGATTGCGAAATGCTTCAGCAGCTCATACCCGACCAAGCCCGCGATCGGCGGTGCGCCGCCGCGATCGACGATCAGCGGCGGCAGCGCCACGGTCAGGAATTGCTGGTTCTCCAGTTCCGCGGCGCCGATGCGCAGCCGCCCGACATGGGTCCATTCCCCGACGGCATCGCCTTCGCCGACGCCGCCCACCACGGCGGCCCCCTCGCCTTTCAGATTGAGGCGGCGGGCGGTCTCCGGCGTCGCCAGGTTGCGGCCGCCCGTGTCGAAGATGAACGGCAACGGCCCGACGCCGCCGATCGTGACGCCGATCACCACATGGCCGGCCTCGATTGCGATCGGCACGACCACATGATCGCCGATCAGGATACGCCCGTCGGCGACGTTATCCGCCGGCCGGCGAAAATCCGCATTGGTTGCCATCGGTGCTAGTTCATAGCCGCTGACGGTGACGACCTCACGATCCTGCGCGCCACCTCGATCGATCTCGGTGCGAAACGGCAGAACCAGATCGCCGACCCGGCGATAATTCGACAGACGTATGGTCTGCATCGCTGTCGGCAGCCGGGTCACCAGCCGGCCGATACGGTGGGTCGTCGCATCGATCCAAACCTCGATCGGCCGCCCGCCGGCCGGGACGACGCGCACCACATTGAAACCGCGCCCGCCGACCTTCCGGCGTCCCAGATAATGCTGGTCGGCCGGGTCACGCGGATCGAACCAGCCGTTCCGGGCGATATAGGCGTCGCTCAGCGTGCCGGCGCGGCTGTCCGGCGCATCGATCGTGCGCACGCTGCGCGAGGCATCCTGTTGCCAGCCGGCGATGCCGTCGAAGCCGCTGCCGCCGCCCTCCGGTCCCAGATCGGAATAGACCGCGCTACGCCCGGTCTTGGTGTCGGTGAACCCGCGCATCGAACCGCGCAAACCGCCGATGGCGACGCTGCCGACGGCCCGGATCTCGACCACCGCGTCCCAGGCGGCACCACCGGTCGCCTGCTTGACCTGCTGGAACAGCGCCGCCGGGTCGCGCTCCACGGCGGCGGCCTCGGCCGATGCGTGGCCCAGGACGAGACAGGCGAGCGCCAGCAGCAGACCGGTGATCGCAGGCTTAACGATCAAAGCGACGCATAGAGTGATCGATAAGCCTCGGCGGCGGCGCTCCAGCCAAAGCGTTGCGCCATGCCGGCGCGTTGCAGGCCGCGCCAGGCGACCCGGTCGTCGAACAGGCGCCGCATGCGCCGGAGAGCGTCGAGGAAAGCCGCCCGCGTCGCCTCGTCGAACAGGAAGCCCGTGGCGGTTCCCGCCGCCGCCGTGGCCGGCGCATGATCCACCACCGTGTCGGCCAGGCCGCCGGTCCGCCGCACCAGGGGCGGCGAGCCGTACCGCAAGGCGTAGAGCTGGGTCAGGCCACAGGGCTCGAACCGCGACGGCACCAACAGCGCATCGACGCCGCCGATGATCCGCTTGGCCAAGGCATCGTCATAGCCGATGCGCACGCCGATCGCCTCCGGCTGGGCGAGGGACGCGTCGCGGAACGCCTGTTCGAGCGGCGCGTCGCCGGCGCCGAGCAAGACGAGCTGGCAGCCGAGCGCCGTCACCTCGGGCAGCGCCTCGAGCACCAGGTCCAAACCCTTCTGCGCGGTGAGTCGGCTGACCACGCCGAGCAGCAGCCGATCCGGCGCATCGGGATCTACCTCCGCGAGACCGAATTCCCGCCGAAGCGCGGCCGCATCCAGCGCCTTGCCGTCGAGCGCCTCGGCATCGAAGCGGGCCGGCAGCACCGAGTCCTGCGACGGGTCCCATCGCTCGTAATCGACGCCGTTCAGGATGCCCACCACGGCGCCCCCGCGATCCGCGATGACGCCTTCGAGGCCGCAGCCGAATTCCGGCGTGGCGATCTCCGCCGCGTAGCCGGGACTGACGGTGGTCACCCGATCGGCGAACACCAGGCCGGCCTTCATGAAGGAGAGCTGGCCCCAGAACTCCGCCCCGGCCGGCGTCATGAACGAGGGGGACAGCCCCAGCTCGTCGGCCGCCGAAAGCGGGAACAACCCCTGGAACGCCAGGTTATGGATGGTGAAGACCGAGGCCGGCCGTGCTTCGGCCGGATCCCCGCCCGCCCGCAGGAAGACGGGGGCAAGCCCGGCATGCCAGTCATGGGCGTGGCAGATCTCCGCCCGCCAATCCGGATCCAGCCGGCCGGCGGCGAGTTCGGCCGCCGCCCAGCCGAGCGCGCCGAACCGCAGATGATTATCCGGCCAATCCAACCCATCCGGGCCGAGATAGAGATTGCCCAGACGATCGTACAGCGCCGGCCAATCCAGCACGTAAAGCGGCAAGCCGCTCCGCGGTGCCAGGCCCAGCCGCAGCACGCCACCCGGCAGGCCGAAACGCGCCGCGATCGTGGCGACCCGCCGGGTTTCGCCGAGGGCTGCCAGCAGGGCCGGATAGCCCGGCAGCAGATAGCGGATATCGGTGTCCAGCGACGCCAGCGCCGGGGGCAGAGCCGCCAGCACATCGCCCAACCCGCCAGTACGGATCATGGGAAACAATTCGGCCGCGACCTGGAGAACGCGCATCACCACCCGGAGCAGCCGATCGAAATCATCGCAGGCGGGCGAGCATGTCGCGGGTAATCAACGTGACGCCCCCGGCGGTCCGCGTGAATCGCTCCGCATCCGCCGCCGCGTCCTCCCCGACCACCAGGCCTTCCGGGATGACGCAGCCACGATCGACCACCACCTTGCGCAGCCGGGCGTGGCGGCCGACCTGGACATCGGGCAGCAGCACCGCCTCCTCGACGGCGCAATAAGAATTGATCCGGCAGCGCGAGAACAGCACCGAGCGGCGTATCGTCGAACCGGAGATGATGCAGCCACCGGATACCAGAGAGTCGACGGCGCTCCCGCGCCGGTCGTCGTCGTCGAACACGAATTTCGCCGGGGCCAATTGTTCCTGATGGGTCCAGATCGGCCAGTTGCGGTCATACATATCGAGCGCCGGCGTCGGCAAGGTGAGGTCGATATTGGTCCGCCAATAGGCATCGATCGTCCCGACATCCCGCCAGAACGGCTCGGCCGCCGGATCGGTCGACACACAGCTCATGCGGAACGGATGCGCCGTCGCTAAACCGCGAGCGACGACGCTCGGGATGATGTCCTTGCCGAAATCGTGGCTGGAGTTCGGATCGGCCAGATCGCGCTCCAATTCGGCATAGAGGAATTCCACGTCGAACACGTAGATGCCCATGCTCGCCAAGGCGCGATCCGGATTATCGGCCATCGGCGGCGGGTTCTTGGGCTTCTCGACGAATTGCGTGATGCGATTCCGCTCATCGGCCGCCATCACGCCGAATTCCGTCGCCTCGGCGAGGGGCACGTCGATGCAACCGACCGTGCAGGGGGCGCCCTGTTCGACGTGGAACGACAGCATCACGCCGTAATCCATCTTGTAGATGTGGTCGCCCGCCAGGATGACCAGGTATTTCGGCCCATAGCTACGGATGATGTCGAGGTTCTGCAGCACCGCGTCGGCCGTGCCGCGGTACCACGAGGCATCGCCCATGCGTTGCTGCGCCGGCAGCAGATCGATGAACTCATTGAGCTCCGGATGCAGGAACGCCCAGCCCCGCTGCAGATGGCGCAACAGGCTATGCGAGCTGTATTGGGTGACGACGCCGATGCGCCGGATGCCGGAATTGAGGCAATTCGACAGCGCGAAATCGACGATGCGGAACTTGCCGCCGAAATACACGGCGGGCTTCGCGCGCCGGTCTGTCAATTGCTGCAGGCGAGTCCCGCGTCCCCCCGCCAGAACCAAGGCGATGGCTGATTTCGGCAGGCTTTGCCGGTTTGTGTCCGGTCGTTCCATGATCATGCCTCCCAACCGTTCCGGCCGCGCGCGTCCGGAAAGGCGGACCAAGTGTCCCTATCCCGGCAATCGCTTAGCCTGGACGGTAGGCCGCTTCGAGGAACGGTTCAAGCGGTCGCGCGTAAAGCCGGATGCGCGCGGCGCGGTCAGGGTTGCAGGGACTGGTTGACCCGGTTGAGTTCGGTATTGAGGTCGCGCAGCCGCTCGGCGCCCTGGATGGTTCGCCCGGCATTGTTGAGCTGCAACTCGTTCTGCTGCGCGCGCAGCTGGTCGCGATAGATCGAGGCCTTTTCCTGCTCGAGCGGGCTGGATGACGGGGTGAGGCTGGGCAGCCCCTGGGGTGACACGACCGAGGGTCTGAGCGCCGGCTGCATCAGCGTCGGAACGGCGGGCACCAAAGGCTTTGGATCGACGATCCGCGGCGCAATGCCGGGCGCCAGGTTTGGTGAGGAGAGTTGTGTCTGGGCCTCGGCCGTATCGCACAGTACCGGAACCAGCAGTGCCGTCGCCAAGAGGGTAGCGAGGACTCGATGAGATCGTACCATGTCTTCCACATACGACCACGGAAGGCGAAATCAAGACCGGCACCGGTGGAGGTGTCCTAAAGATAGCCTGCCCCAGCCTCCTTCGCGAACCGGCCGGGGTCGCCCTCCCAGACGATACGGGAGTGTTCCAGCACATAGACCCGATCGGCATGCGGCAGGGCGAAGGTGACGTTCTGCTCGCCCAACAGGACGGTAATCGGCGTGGTTCGACGCAACCGTTCGAGCGCCTTCGACAGCTGTTCGAGGATGACCGGCGCCAGGCCCAGCGTCGGCTCGTCCAGGATCAGCAGGCGCGGCTTCATCATCAGCGCGCGGGCGATCGCCAGCATCTGCTGCTCGCCGCCACTCAAGGTACCGGCCGTCTGGCTTTGCCTGGATTGCAGGATCGGGAAGAGATCGAACAGCCACTGGAGCCGCTCCGCCCGCTCGATTTTGGTCTGGTGCTGCCCGCCGAGGTCGAGGTTCTCGCGCACGGTCATGTCCCCGAACAGCTCGCGGCTTTCCGGACAGTGCACGATGCCGCCGCGGGCGATCGCGGCGGGCGTGATGCCGTCCAACCGGGCGCCGCCCCAGCGGATGCCGCCGCTATACGGGACCAGGCCCGAGATCGCGTTGAACAAGGTCGTCTTGCCGGCGCCATTCAGCCCGACGACGGAGACGAATTCGCCCTCATGCACATGGATCGATACGTGGTCGAGCGCCTGGGCCTTGCCGTAGAGCACGCTCAGCGCCTCGACCTGAAGCAACGGCACCGCATCGGCGAACGCGGTTTCCGGCCGCGAGGCGGTCTCGATGCTCCCACCCAGATAGACCCGGCGGACGGTCTCGTCGCGCATCACCGCCTCGGCGCTGCCCTCGGCGATCCGCTCGCCGAGATACATCGCCAGCACCCGATCGACCAGCGCGGCCACGCTCTTCACATTATGGTCGACCAGCAGCACGGCGCGACCCTCGGCGCGGAACCCCCGGATGAGGTCCGAGAAGGTTTCGACCTCGGCCGAGGTCAGCCCGGCGAACGGCTCGTCGACCAGTACCACGCGCGGATCGCGGGCGATCGCCTTGGCCAGTTCGAGACGTCGCAGATCGGCGAACGGCAAGGTCGCCGGGCGCCGGTCGACGACGCGGTCGAGACCGACACGCTCGGCGATGGCCCGAGCTCGACCATCCACTTCGGGATCGGCGAACAGCCGGATCAGGCTGTCAGGCAACAAAGCGAGCTTGATGTTCTCCAGCACGGTCTGGCGGTGCAAGGGCCGGGAATGCTGGAACACGATGCCGACGCCGCGCCGCGCGATCCGATGCGACGGCCAACCGGAGACATCCTCCCCGGCGAGGCGCACCGATCCGGCATTCGGCCGGATGATGCCCATGATCAGCTTCATGACCGTCGACTTGCCGGACCCGTTCGGGCCGATCAGGCCGAGGATCTCGCCGGCTTCGATGGCGAAGCCGATATTCTTTACCGCCACCAACCCGCCGAAGCGCTTGGTAAGGCCTCGGACTTCAAGCAATGGGACTTCCAATAGGGAACCGCCGGTCATCGCATTTCTCGACCGCGCATCAGCATGCCGAGCAAGCCCGCCGGGAAGAACAGGATCACGGCGAGGGCGACCGCCGAGACGACGAAGGTGCTGAGTTCCCCCAACGGCCGCAGCACCTCGCCCGCGACGATCAGGAACACGGCGCCGATGGCGCCACCCAGGATGGTCCGCCTTCCGCCCAGAACGGCGGCGATGATGACCTGCACGCCGACGCTGATATCGACCACGGTGCCGACCGAGGCGGTGCCCAGATAGAAGATGAGCAACGCGCCGGCCAGCCCGGAGAACAGCGCGCTGACGCAGAACGCCGCCAGCTTGTGCTTGGCGACGTTGAAGCCGAGCGCTGCGGCCTCGATCGGATCCTGGCCGCTCGCCTGCAGGATGAGCCCGATCGGCGAGCGCGACAGGCCGAACAGGATCGCCCCGCTCAGCGCCATGAACAGCAGCGCGTATTCGTAATTTTCCGTCTCGTCGATCGACAGGACGTCGGTCACGGTCATGCCGATCTCTCCGCCGGTGACGCTGGCGAAGATGACGATCATGTTCTGCAGCAACAGCACCGCGACCAGGGTGATCAGCCCGAAATACGGCCCGCGCAGGCGCAGGGCGGGCAGCGCCAACAGCACGCCGCCGGCGACGGCCGCCGCCGCCCCCGCGACGACGCAGACCGGGATCGACAAGCCGTAGCGGCTGTTCAGGATGCCGGCGGTATAGGCGCCGAGGCCGATCAGGAAGGTCGGCCCGAAATTCACCTCGCCGGCGAAGCCGAACAGCAGGTCCCAGGCCATGGCGAAGACGCCGAAGTAATAGGCGAGCGTCAGCAGCCCCAGGATATAGGCGGAAACATACAGCGGCAGGGTCGCGGCGATGGCCACGATCAGCAGGCTGATCCAGACCAGGCGGGAGCGGGTGATGGCGCGCAGCGCGATCATGACGCTATCTCCGCCCCAGCAATCCTTGCGGGCGGAGATAGACCACCAGCACGAGCAACAGCAATACCGGGATGGTGCGGTAGGCGGGCGAGATCATATAGGCGGTGATCGTCTCGATATACCCCACCACATAGGCGGCGGCGAGCGAGCCCGAGACGCTGCCGAGACCGCCCAGCACGACGATCGAAAACGCGCTGGCGGTCAGCGGACCGATACCGTCGGAGCTGACGCCCAGGAACATCGCCAGCAGCACGCCGGCGATCCCCGCCAGCACGCCATAGATCGCCCAGACGAGGAGATAGACGCTCGACAATTCGAAACCGAGCAGGGTGACGCCGCGCGGGTTTATCGACGCGGCGAGCAGCACCTTGCCGGCCCGGGTGCGGTTGACCAGCAGCCAGAGCAGGCCGATGACCGACCAGCAGATCGCGGCCGTCACGAGTTCGTTGATCGGCGTGCGCACGCCGGCGATGCCGATCACCCCGTCGACCAGCGGCCGTACGGTCTTTGGGTTGCTGGTATAGAGATAGGCGATCGCCTCCTGGATCATGATGCCCCAGAGCAAGGTACCGGTCAGGATGAAGATCTCCTTCTCCACCTCGGCGATCGCCCGCGACCGCTGGATCGGCCGGACGACGATGAAATAGGTGGCGAACGCCACCACGACGCCGACCCCGACACCCAGCAGCGCCCCGAGATAGGTCCCGAAGAGCGGGTTTCCGGCCAAAGCCCAGGCGGCGACGGCGGCGGCGACCATGATCGCGCCATGCGACAGGTTCAGCACGCCCGAGACACCGAAGATCAGGGTGAAACCGGTCGCTCCCAGGGCATAGAGCGCGCTGATGGCAAAGCCGTCGATCAGTATCTGGAGTCCGAGCATGGCTCTCACGATGGCCGGTTCGAGCGACCTGGATTTTCGGGATGAAGACGGCAAACCGACCATGCCGCGGCCCCCCGGACAGATGCCGGAAGGCCGCGCGCATCGATCGGGCGGCTTAGTTGGACGCCTGGCTCAGCTTGATGAAGCCGGGGAAGCGCATCTTGGTATTGGCGACGCCGTCCGGCCAGACCGTCATCTGCTTGCCATCCTGCCATTGCACCAGCAGGCCGGACACGAACTCGGCGCCCTGCTTCATCGCATGGGGGAATTGGTCGTCCTTGCCGTAGAACTGTACCCGGCCGACCGTGCCGATCCAGTCGGTCGCTTCGAGCGCCGTCACCATCTTGTCCGGCTCGGTCGACCCGGCGCGATGTACCGCGTCGGCGATATAGTAGACCTCGTCATAGGCGGTATAGCCGCAATAGGCCGGGGTGATGCCGAAGCGCTTCACATAGGCGTCGGTGAACGGCACCGATTTCGGTGTCGTCGCGACACCGGGGGCGGCCACGGTTTGGAACAGCACCCCTTCGGTGGCACCGTTGGTGTCCTTCCAGAAGGTGCTGGAGGTCGCCTGCGAGGCGATGCCGAACATCGGGATCGGCACCTGCTGGCTTTGCCATTGCACCGTCGGTTGCACGCCGACATGGCTGATGCCGGTGATCATCACATCCGGCTTTTCGCTCTCGATCTTATTGAAGATCGGCGTGAAGTCGGTCGTATCCGGCGAGAACCGGATATGGTCGAGCACCTTGAAGCCGATTTGCGGCAGGCATTCGAGATATCCCGTATCGAGGGGCGTAGTCCAAGCAGCGTCTTCGCTCACCACGACGGCCGATTTCATGTGCAACCCGCCGACCAGGAGATCCTTCGCCGCGTCGCAGACCGAGCGGGCGAGGAAGGCCGAGGTCAGGTAGCCGTGAAACGTATACTTGTTGTGCTCGTAGTCCTTCTTGATGTTCAGGCTGATCTCGTTGCTGGCAGCACCCGGCGTGATCATCGGCATGTGCAGCCGGGCGGCCCAAGGCTCGAGCGCCAGGACCACCTCGCTCACATAGCTCGCGATAACCGCGTGCACCTTGTCCTGATTGGCGGCGCGCTGGAACGCCCGCACCGCGTCCGCCGAGGAATTGTGATCGTCATAGGCGACGATCTCGATCTTCCGCCCGTCGATGCCGCCCTTGGCATTGATCTCATCGGCCGCCATCTGGGCGGCGTTGGGGATGGCGGCACCGGAGATGGACGACGCCTCGGCGATCACTCCGATACGAATGGGATCGGCCGCGAAAGCCGGCGCGCCGCAGGTTGCCAGGGCGGCGGTCAGGCCGATAGCGCAAATGGTCCTATGCCGCGAGCATGATGTCTCGTCGTTCATTGGTTTCCTCCGCTTATGCGCTTGCTTTCTGGTAGACTTGCAGCGCTTGGCCTCGACTATGACCGGGACTGGCGGTCTAGGCAATTCGAAGCTCCGGCTTGCCGCCCACTGCTCTGATGATGCCGCGGAACGCGGCTGCTATAAGCGGCGCCATGACATCCTTATCCAAACCCGTAGCATCCAAACCCTCGGGGCGCCGCGGGCGCCCGCCGGCCGCCGCCGGCGACGCTCTGACGCGCGACAAGATCGTCGCCACCGCGCTGGAGCTTCTGGACCAGCACGGGCTCGCCGCCTTTTCGGTGCGCGATGTCGCCAAGACGCTGGGCGTCTACCCGGCGGCGATCTACTGGCACATCCCGACGCGCAACGCCCTTCTGGCGGAGTTGGTCGCGCATGTCCTCCGCGACCTGAACCCCAAATGCGCTGTCGCCGCCTGGCAGGATTGGCTGCGGGAGCTGTTCATCGGCTATCGCGACGCCATAAGGCTGCATCCGAACATCGCCCCGCTGATCGGCGCGCAACTGGTCTCCAATGCCAGCATGGATTTCGACCTGATGGAGCGGATGCTCCAAGTGCTGAGCGAGGCGGGCTTTCGCGGCCAGCGACTGATCGCCGCGTTCAACGTGGTAATCGCGGCCCAAGTCGGCTTCGTGACCCTGGAATTCGCCCCCGCCCCCGCGGAGGACCCTGCCGGCTGGGCCGAAGACATGCAGCGGCTGATCGGCTCGGTGACAGCCGAGCGGCATCCGCTGCTCGCGGCACATCTGCCGCGCATGGCCAACCGGAGCTTCACCTTGCGCTGGCAGAACGGCACGGTGATCTCTCTGGACTCGCATTTCACCGCGTATATCGAAACGGTGATCGCAGGGCTGGAACGGCTGGCCAGTCAGATCAATTGACAGCGGCAAGAGGCACATTTATTGTTCGTCAGACAATAATATCACGCGAGGCCAGCCATGAACGCCCTGCCGATGACCTCCCTGGATCAGCCCCCGGCTCCGACCCTGGATCGCGCCCTGGGCGAGGCGCGGGCGCGCTACATCGCCGCCAATCCGGGCAGCGCCGCGCAATACGCCAAGGCCGAGGCGGTGATGCCCGGCGGCAATACGCGCAGCGTGCTGTTCTACGAGCCCTTCCCCCTCGCCCTCGCCCGCGGCGAAGGCGCCTTCCTGTGGGATGCGGATGGGCACCGCTACATCGACCTGCTCGGCGAATACACCGCCGGGCTCTACGGCCATTCCAACCCGATCATCCGCCAAGCGATCGACGGGGCGCTCGATGGCGGCATCAACCTCGGCGGGCACAACCTCCTGGAAAGCCGGCTGGCGCAGCTGATCTGTGACCGCTTTCCGGCGATGGAGCGGCTGCGCTTCACCAATTCCGGCACCGAAGCGAACCTGATGGCGATCGCGCTCGCCAAGGCCGCGACCGGCCGCGGCAAGATCATGGTGTTCCTGGGCGCCTATCACGGCAGCGTGCTGTCCTTCGCCGGCGGCGCCTCGCCGATGACCGTGCCGCATGATTTCGTGATCGCTCCCTACAACGACATCGCCGAGGCGGAACGGCTGATCGCGCTGCATGGCGCCGACCTGGCCGCCGTGCTGGTCGAACCGATGCTGGGCAGCGGCGGCTGCATCCCCGCCGAACCGGCATTCCTGTCCACGCTGCGCGACGCGACCGCCAGGGCGGGCGCCCTGCTGATCCTGGACGAGGTGATGACCTCCCGCCTCTCCGGCGGTGGCCGGCAGAAGCTGCTCGGCCTCGCACCCGATCTCACGACCTTGGGCAAGTATCTGGGCGGCGGCATGAGTTTCGGCGCTTTCGGCGGGCGGGCCGATCTGATGGCGCTGTTCGATCCGCGCCGCGCCGGGGCGCTCCCCCATGCCGGGACCTTCAACAACAACATGCTCAGCATGGCCGCCGGCATCGCGGGGCTGAGCAAGCTCTACCCGCCCGAGGCGGCTGAGGCGCTGACCGCGCGCGGCGACGCGCTCCGGGCACGCATCAACGCGGCCTGTTCGGCGCGCGGCGCTGTCCTGCGGGTAAGCGGGCTGGGCTCGATCATGAATGTGCATTTTACCCTAGCGCCGATCCGCCGCCCGGCCGATGCCGTCTGCGACGCGCGGCTGCGCGACCTGTTCTTTTTCGACATGATCGAGGCTGGGATCTACCTCGCGCGGCGCGGCATGATCACCCTGATGCTACCGCTCGGCGATGCCGAGGAGGCCGCCCTGCTCACCGCGATCGAAGGCTTCGTGGATCGCCGCGCGGCCTTCCTGCGGGGATGAACGCCGTCACCCCCGTCTCACGCGAGGCATTGCGTGGGAAGGCCCAGACGGTGACGGGCCTGGTCGCTCCCGACACGCTGGGCCGCACGCTCATGCACGAGCATCTGCAGATCGAGCTTAACCCGCCAAGGCTGCGCGCCGAGCCGGTGGGCGGCGACGTGCCGATGCCGATCTGCGACTGCTTCGACATAAGGTGGGGATCGGCTTATCGCCCGCTGAACTTCCGCCTGAACGACCGGGAACTCGCCCGGCGCGAACTCTCGAAGCTGCTCGACGCGGGGGGCACCACCCTGGTCGAGTTGACCGTGGGCGGGCTGGGACCAAAGCCCGATATTCTGGCCGAACTCGCCCATGCCACGGGCGTCAACATCGTGATGGGCTGCGGTCATTATGTGGAGGAATACCACGACCCGGCGAATACCGGCCGCGGCGTCGAGGCCTTCGCCCGCGAGATCATCGACCAGATCACCGTAGGCGCCTGGGGCACGCCGATCCGCGCCGGCATCATCGGCGAGATCGGCTGCCAGTCGCCCTGGACGTCTCAAGAACGGCGCGTGCTACAGGGTGCGCTGATCGCCCAGGCGGAGACCGGCGCTTCGCTGAACGTCCATCCTGGGCGCGCCGCGGATCAGCCGCGGGAGGTGGCGGAGTTCGCGCGCGCCGCTGGCGCGCCGATGGACCGCGTCATCATCAGCCATATCGATCGCACGATTTTCGACGCGGACCGTCTGCTGCGCCTGGCCGATACGGGTGTGGTGATCGAATTCGACCTGTTCGGCTGGGAGGAGAGCTACTATTTCCCCAACCCGGACATCGACATGCCGAATGACGGCGCCCGCCTGCGCTGGTTGCGCCTGCTGCGCGACCATGGGCACCTGGAGCGCATCCTGATCAGCCAGGATATCTGCACCCGCTCACGCCTGCTCGCCTATGGGGGACACGGCTATGGCCATATCTTCCGCAATGTCGTGCCGCTGATGCTCCGCCGCGGCTTCTCCGAGGATGAGGTAGAGACGATTCTGGTGCGCAACCCGCGCCGGCTGCTGACCTTCGTCTAATCTGCCCCGACGTCAAAGCTCCGATGCTCCTACTCCCCGTAAGCAGCCTGGGGTAGCTCCTCCTCGACGGCGATCGGCAAGTCCATCTCGAAGGTGGTGCCCTGGCCGGGCGTGCTGGCGACGTCGATCCTGCCGCCGTGGGCGGTGATGATGCCGTGCACGACGGAAAGCCCGAGACCGGTCCCCTCGTTGACGGGCTTGGTGGTGAAGAACGGCTCGAAGATGCGGGCGCGCGTCGCCTCGTCCATGCCGCAGCCGGTATCCTCGACCCGCAGGCGATTGACCGATGCGCCGTCGTCGCGCAGCACCAACTGCAGAGAGACCGAGATCGACCCTTGCTTCGTGCCGATCGCGCTGGCGGCGTTGGTGACGAGATTGACGATGACCTGATGGAATTGCCCTTCGTCGCCACGAACCGGTGCGACGTCGGCGATATCGGTGTCTATGGCGATGGTCGCAGGAACGGCGGAGCGCAGCAGCGTCATGGCTTCGCGCGTCAACCTCGCCATATTGAACATTTCGGAGCGACCGGACTCCTTCCGGCTGAAGGCGAGGATCTGTCGCACGAGTTCCTTGGCGCGCCGGGCGGCCGAAGCCACGATTTCGAGGTTCTGGCGGTCGCCGCTGCCCTCCGGCATGAATTCCGCCGTGAGTTCGACCAGGCCGAGGATCGGCACGAGCGTGTTGTTCAGGTCATGGGCGATGCCGCCGGCCAGGGTGCCAAGGGATTCCAGCCGCTGCGAATGGTGAAGCTGATCCTGCAGGTCGCGCTGCTGGACTTCAGCAGCCTTGATGCTCGTGATGTCGGTCCAGAGGTTGATCACGCCTCGGTCGGACGTGCGACGAACAAGTATCCGCATCCAGCGACCATCGCGAAGTTGATTGGTTTGCTCACCCTGGTCATTGCGGTGGCGTGCCACGCGCATGGCAATGAACTCCTCGCGATCCTTTTCGTCAAAAACGTAGAGATTAGCCTTCATCCGAAGATCCAGGGCCGCACGGAATGTCAGGCCGATGAGGGCCGTCTTTTCGGGACACGCCTCGTCAGGCTGCCTGTGGAGTTCGAGGTACGGCGTATTGCACGCGACCAGGACATCTTCCCCATCGTAGAGCGCGATCGCTTGGCCTGTGCTGTCGATGGCTTGCTCGAAACGGCGCTGCAGAAGTTGTACGTTGGCCTCGGCCTGGAGGCGCTCGCGCTCGATGAAGAGCCGTTGCACCTCTTCGGCGTTCTCCTTGAAGGTCTGGACGGCCTCGGCCATCTCCCCCACCTCGTCGCTCCGGTGGAGTTGCGAGACCTGGGTGTCGAGCGCTCCGGCCGCCAGTTTTGACATGACCGAGCGCAACTGGCTCAGCGGTGCCAGGATCCGATGCAGCATGATCCAGGCAGCCCCGGAGACGACGAGAAGCAGGATCAGGTACCAGCCGCCGATCCCCAGGATGGTGCCGCGCAACGCGCTGTTCGAAGCGGCCGCCGAGAGGCGCATTTCGAGCATCCCCAGCGGGCGGGAATTGAACGTGATTGGCGAGGTGATCACAAAGTCATCGTCGGCGGCCGCGGCGCCCGAGAGCGAGGCAAGGACCCGCCCGGCATTGTCCAGGATACGGGCCGACGAAAAGTCGGGATCTTGTTGGAGCGCTCCGAGCAGCACTTTGACCTGCCGGTCGTCGAGGTCCCATATCGGGGTCGCAAGAGCCGTGGCCTGCAGCTCCGCGACCAACCTGCCGCGGGTCTCGACGAGATGGCTTCTCTCCCGCTGCGCAACTCGGGCCTCGATGAAGGTCGCAATGCTGAAGATGACGAGCAGCAAAAAGCCAAGCCTGACGAGGCTCTGCGTTTTTAAACTGGTCCGGCGAGCAGGTCGCCGACGAACGTGCATGCCGCCCCCTTGATTAAAGGACACCACGCCCTCCCGCCGGCATCGAGCTCAAACTCGCTGCTGGACATTGGGCCCATCCCCGGAAACGGATGAGCTTACGCCTGCTTTAGTGTTCGGACCGTTAATCGACATGCTCCGGATCGAGGCCGTACTTGGCATAGATGGCCTTGACCCGGCCATCCGCGGCCATCGCCTGCAGCGCCGCGTCGATGGCCGGCCCCTTCGCCGCGAGCGGCCCGCTCTTGGCTATGGCGTAGTAGTTCGCCTGCGTGAGATCGACCCTCCAGGCCGCCCAGGCATAGTCGGACCAACCCGCCTCCTTGGCGGCGCTTTCGAACGCGGTCTGATCGAGAACGATGGCCGCGTCACGACGCCCCGCGCGCAACGGCAGGGCGAGGTTCAGATCGTCGACGACCTCTTCCTTGTGGAGGGTCTTGTCCTGATCGAACTGGTCGAAGTAGGAGGTCCCGCGCTTCGTGCCGATCGTCAGGCTGGCCAGATCGGCGTATGACTTGATGCGCTGTTCGTCGCCCTGCCGCACGGCGAAAACGATGTGTCGCCGCTGTACGGCGATGGGCCCGAGATAGAGGCTGAATTCCTCGCGCTCCGCCGTGCGATTGTAGCGTGGCACGATGACCGGATCGCCATCCTTCAATTCCTTGAGCGATCGGGCGAACGGCACATCCTGCCAGCTGATCGTCAACCCGAGCGGGGCCAGCGCCTGTTCCAGGATGTCTTTGATCGGCCCTGAAAATTTGCCGTCGGCGACGACCATTTCGGGCGGCCGCGGCCGGAAATGCCCGACGATCTCCTCAGCGCGAGCACCGCCGAAAAAGGCCATGATGGCGAACGTCAGAACCGTCATCCGATACATGGTAACTTCCCCTTATCGAGTGCCATTCGCCTTTTCGGCGCGGTCACTCGTTGAGATTGTTCTTAGCCGGCAGCGGGCGCTCGGATAGCCGGTGGAAAGACGATGGGCCGCGAGCCCCCTTTCTACGCTGTCTACCGCCTCTTTGGCCTATAAATGGTTAACGCCGCATGACGCAGTAAGATTAGCCCCTTCCTGGGAGGGGTGTTTCCGAAGCGGTCGTCATATCAAGCCTTGCTGACGTTCCAGGGCAGCACCGCCGGCCCACGCAGGATACCCTGGACAGCGCGGCGATGGGCGGTGCGCTGCACGTATTGGCCGAGCGGCACATAGGGCACGGTGCGGAAGGCGATCTCCTGGATCCGATCGCTGAGCCGGGCGCGGTCCGCTTCTGTATCGGACTGCAGCCATTCCTGTGCGAGCGTCTCAACCTCCGCGTTTTCGTACCAGCCGAAATAGCCGCGCGCGCCCTGCCCGCGGACCAGGAAATTCACGGCCGGGTTCATGATGGCCGGCCCGTTCACGACGGAGACGAAGGCCGACCAGCCGCCCTGCGCGACCGGCTCCTTCTTCGCCCGTCGCTGCGTGACCGTGCCCCAATCGGTCGTGAACAATTCGGTGTTCAGCCCGATCTTGCGAAACAGATCGGCCGTGATCTCGGCGAAATCACCGAGCGGCGGATTGTCGCTTGGGCTCAGCAACACGACTTTCTCCCCGGCATAGCCAGATTGCCGCAACAGCACCTTGGCAGCCTCGATGGTCGCCGGCATGAAAGGCACGCCAATCGGCTTGCCGAGCGGCGTGCCGCAGGGGAACACCGAAGGGCAGACCGTGTAAGATGAGTCATCGTCGCCGGTCGCCACGCGCAGATAGTCGGTCTGATCGACCGCCATCATCACAGCCTGGCGAACGCGCTCGTCATTGAAGGGCGCCTGCAGGCAGTTGAAGCGCAGGAAGCCGGTCCAGCCGGTCGGGTCGATATAGTCGAGTTCGATATCCGGGTGTTTGCGCAGCATCGGCAGCGCATCGGCGATCGGATGCTCCAGCCAGTCGACACTGCCCTGCATCAGGGCGTTCACCGCCGTCGAGGCATCCGGGATAATGTGCCATTCGATGCGGTCGACCTTCGCGACCTTGCCGCCCGACGTCCATTCCGCCGGCTCGGGACGTGGCACATAGCCGTCGAACCTTTCATAGACGACCAGGCTGCTGTCGACGAATTCGCGGGCGACAAAGCGGAATGGCCCGGAGCCGACCATCTCTGTCACCTGCTTGCTGGGGTCCGTCTTCGCCAGGCGCTCGGGCATGATGAATGGTGGGAAGACAGACATCGCCAAGAGATAGGCGAGCGACGGCAACTTCTGGCGCAGCGACACCTTGATCGTGCGATCATCGGTCGCCGACCATGACTCGACGAAAGTCCCGACGACCTGCCCAGTTGGCTGCCGCGCGGCCCAGCGCGCCAGGCTCGCCGCGCAATCGACCGCGCGAACCGGTTCGCCGTCGTGGAATTTCAGCCCGTCGCGCAGCCGGATGGACCACACACGACCATCATCGGACACCGAGTGGCCCTCGGCCATCTGCGGTCGGATCTGCTGCTTCGCGTCGGCGCCGTACAGCGCGTCGAACACGGCATAGCCGTGGCACAGGCTGACATAGGCCGTGGACCAAATCGGATCGAGCAAGGAGAGGTTGGCCGACGGCACATAGCGCAGGACGGAGCGCTCCGCCGGCTGCGCGATGGCAAAGCGGGCGATCGGGGATGCCGCCAGCACGGTTGCCGCGCCAGCCTTCAATAAGTTGCGGCGTCGCACGTCGGAGGATCCTTTCACGGAGTGAAGCTGTACCTTAGAGGATGACTTTGACGGCGATTTTCCCGTCAGCGTGCGGATTATTTGTCCACCGGTCAATATAAATCATGAGGCTGGTTTTCCCCAGGACTGTGCACCATCTTGACGATGTCCCCGACCACCGAAGCGACCAGCGCGCCAACCGACCGATCGCTTCCGGATACCCGACGCCCGCGCATTCTGGTGCTGATGAACGACGCGGCCGGCGGTGGACGGGCGGGCGGGCTCGACGGCGAGATCGCCCTGTTGGGCGACGAACGGGCGCTGGACCTCACCATCCGGCGGGTACCCGGACCCAACCTCACGACCGAAGCCGCGGCGGCCGCCACCTCGGGCGCCTGGGATATTCTGGTCGCGGCGGGCGGCGACGGGACGGTCGGCGCGGTCGCCGGCGCGGTCGCCGGCACCGAAGTAGCCTTGGGCGTGCTGCCGCTGGGCACGCTCAATCATTTCGCCAAGGATCTGGGCCTGCCGCTCGATCTCGCCGGCGCCATCGGGGTGCTCGCCGCGGCCAACCGGCGATCCGTCGACGTCGCCGAGGTGAACGGCCGATGCTTCGTCAATAATTCCGCCCTCGGCCTCTATCCCGCCCTGGTCGTCGATCGAGATCAGCAGCGACGCCACAGGCGGCGCAACAAATGGATCGCCTATGGGGTCGCGGCGCTGCGCATGGCGTTTCGCTTTCCCTTGCTGCGGATCGGCGTCCGGTGCCACGGCATGGCTGATGGTCTGAGCGCGATCGAAACGCCGCTCATCTTCATCGGCAACAACAAGTATCGGATGAACCTGCTCGCCTTCGGCAGCCGGACGAAGCTGACCGGCGGACTGCTCTCGGTCTATCTGATCAAGCGGCGCAGCCGCCTCGGGATGCTGGGCCTGCTGGCGGCGGGGCTGGTCGGCCGGTTAAATCAGGCACGGGATTTCGAAAGCTATCAGGTCGACACGGTGGAAATCGCCGCCCGGCGCGGCCGCATGCGCGTCTCGCTCGACGGCGAGGTACATATCATGAGGCCGCCGCTGACCTACCGCAGCCGACCCGGCGCCTTGACCGTCGTGGTGCCATCGTTACCCCCGTCATGAGCCTGATCGCGCATATCTCCGACCTGCATTTCGGCCACCATGACGAGGCGATCGCTCGGGCATTGCTGGCGGATCTCCGGGCCGCCGAGCCGACGGTGATCGCCCTCAGCGGCGATCTGACGCAACGGGCGCGCCGCGTGGAATTCGCCGCGGCACGGCGATTTCTCGACGCGCTGCCGGCACCCGTCATCATCGTGCCGGGCAACCACGACGTGCCGCTTTATAACCTCAGCCGGCGGCTGTTCACGCCGCTGCGGCGCTATCACCGCTTCATCACGGCGGAGCGCTACCCATTTTTCCAGAATGACGATATCGCCGTCCTGGGCATCGACACGGTTCGCTCCATCGCGGTGTCCAATGGACGGATCTCCGATCGTCAGCTGCTCGAGATCCGTGGGATCTTCGATCAGGTGCCCACGGGTCGGCTGCGCGTCCTGGTGACGCATCATCCGCTGGTGCCGCCGCCCGACGCGCCGGACCGACCGATCCTGCGCCACGCGATCCCGGCGTTATCGGCGATCGAGGCCGCCGGCGTCGATCTTTTGCTTGCGGGTCACTACCATCATTCCTATATCGCGGAGGTCGGTGCGTTCCATCGGACGGTCGACCGGTCGATCCTGGTGGCGCAGGCCGGCACGGCGATCTCGACCCGTACCCGGGCCGAGGAAAACGCGTATAACCTGATTTCGACCGCGTCCACGGGGCTGAGTTGCCGCGTTCGGATGTTCCGGTCGGATCGGTTCGTCGATGGTCCCGATACCCGCTTCGATCGTGTCGCGGGGCGGTGGCGGGTGGCAGACAGCCCCCCTATGCAACCCTCAGAACCTTGTTAACCCTCACGACCTTGACAGGCGACGGCAAAATCAGTATCTCGCTGGCACTCGTCGGGGTAGAGTGCTAATAACCCCCCGATCCAAATCATCCTAAGGGAGCAATCAATGAAATTCCGTCCATTGCACGACCGCGTGGTCGTTCGCCGGATTGACCAGGAAGACAAGTCGTCCGGTGGCATCATCATTCCCGACACCGCCAAGGAAAAGCCGCAGGAAGGCGAAGTCGTCGCCGTCGGTCCGGGCGCCCGGGACGAGCAGGGCAAGATCCACGCCCTCGACGTCAAGGTCGGCGACCGGATCCTGTTCGGCAAGTGGTCCGGCACCGAGGTCAAGATCGACACGGTCGATTACCTCGTCATGAAGGAAAGCGACATCATGGGCATCGTCGAGACGCCCGCGGCATCCAAGAAAGTCGCCTGATCGTCCGCTCGCTCATAAAGCATTCAATAAAAAGGAACTGACACATGGCAGCGAAAGAAGTTCGGTTTAGCGGCGATGCCCGCGAAAAGATGCTGCGCGGCGTCGATATCCTGGCCAACGCGGTCAAGGTGACGCTCGGCCCCAAGGGTCGCAACGTCGTCATCGACAAGTCCTTCGGCGCGCCGCGGATCACCAAGGACGGTGTGACGGTCGCGAAGGAAGTCGAGCTCGCCGACAAGTTCGAGAACATGGGCGCCCAGATGGTGCGCGAAGTCGCCACCAAGACCAATGACCTCGCCGGCGACGGCACGACGACCGCGACCGTGCTGGCCCAGGCGATCGTTCGGGAAGGCTCCAAGGCGGTCGCCGCCGGCCTCAACCCGATGGACGTGAAGCGCGGCATCGACCTCGCCGTGGCCGCCGTCATCGAAGAAGTGAAGAGCCGCAGCAAGAAGATCTCGACCAATGACGAGATCGCCCAGGTCGGCACGATCTCTGCCAATGGCGAGAAAGAAATCGGCGCGATGATCGCTCAGGCGATGCAGAAGGTCGGCAACGAGGGCGTCATCACGGTCGAAGAGGCGAAGAGCCTGGAGACCGAACTCGAAGTCGTCGAGGGCATGCAGTTCGATCGCGGCTACCTGTCGCCGTACTTCGTGACCAACGCCGAGAAGATGATCACGGAGCTTGAGAACCCGTACATCCTGTTGCACGAGAAGAAGCTCTCGGGTCTGCAGGCGATGCTGCCGGTGCTCGAGGCGATCGTGCAGTCGACCCGTCCGCTGCTGATCATCGCGGAAGACGTCGAGGGCGAGGCGCTGGCCACTCTGGTGGTCAACAAGCTGCGCGGCGGCCTCAAGGTCGCGGCGGTCAAGGCACCGGGCTTCGGCGATCGTCGCAAGGCGATGCTGGAAGACATCGCGATCCTGACCAATGGTCAGCTGATCAGCGAAGACCTCGGCATCAAGCTTGAGAACGTCACGCTCGACATGCTGGGCAAGGCCAAGAAGGTGACGATCACCAAGGAAGCCACCACCATCATCGACGGCTCGGGCGCCAAGACGGCGATCGAGGCTCGGACCGCTCAGATCCGGGCGCAGATCGAAGAGACCACCTCCGACTACGACCGTGAGAAGCTGCAGGAGCGGCTGGCCAAGCTGGCCGGCGGCGTCGCGGTCATCCGCGTCGGCGGTGCGACCGAGGTCGAAGTGAAGGAGCGCAAGGATCGCGTCGACGACGCGATGCACGCGACCCGTGCGGCCGTCGAGGAAGGCATCGTCGCCGGCGGCGGCGTCACCCTGCTCTACGCAGCGCGCGCCATCGACAAGCTGACGCCGTTGAACAACGACCAGAAGGTCGGCATCGACATCGTCCGCAAGGCCCTGCAGTCGCCGGTTCGGCAGATCGCCGAGAATTCCGGCACCGACGGGTCGATCGTCGTCGGCAAGCTGCTCGAGAGCAAGGACCACAACTGGGGCTACGACGCCCAAAAGGGTGAGTTCACCGACCTGTTCAAGGCCGGCATCATCGACCCCACCAAGGTGGTCCGGATCGCCTTGCAGGACGCGGCCTCGATCGCCGGCCTGCTGATCACCACCGAGTGCATGATCGCCGAGAAGCCCGAGAAGAAGGGCCCCCCGATGCAGGGCGGCGGCATGGGCGGCATGGGCGACATGGATTTCTAATCCAAACCCATCCAGAACCAGACTATCGGTCGCCACCGCGACCGATAGTTGCTACAGAATGGCCTCCGCGGGAAACCGCGGGGGCCTTTTTGTTCCGTACCGGCGGCTCGATCGGCTAGATTGCGGTCGTCGGCAATCACATGTGTATGACGCCCAAGAACCGACCCAAGAACAATTTTCGGGGAGATGAGACCGGTGGTGACACAAACAGATGTCGCGGTGCGACCACACCGCGGACCGTTCTACAAGAACCTTACGATCCAGGTCCTGGCGGCCATTATCATCGGCGCCTTCATCGGCGAGGTGGCACCCAATACCGGCGTCGCCCTGCAGCCGCTCGGCACGATCTTCATCTCGCTGGTCAAGATGGTCATCGCGCCGATCATCTTCCTGACCGTGGTGACCGGCATCGCCCATATGGGCGACATGAAGAAGGTCGGCCGCGTCGGCGGCAAGGCGCTGATCTATTTCGAGCTGGTGACCACCCTCGCCCTCGTGCTTGGCATGATCGTCGTCAACGTCGTTCAACCCGGCCATCGGTTCGACGCCAGCGCCGTGCATGCCGGCGCGGAAGTCGGCAAATTCGCCGCCGCCGCCAAGAGCCAGTCGGCCTTCGATTTCGTCATCAACATCTTCCCGGACAACGCGATCGGCGCGTTCGTCAAGGGCGACATCCTGCAGGTGCTGGTCTTCGCCCTGCTGTTCGGCGCCGCCCTCACCCGCCTGGGCGAGCGGGGCAAGCCGATACTCGATAGCCTGGACAAGCTCTCCAAGGTGTTTTTCGGGGTCATCGCCATCATCATGTATGTCGCCCCGTTGGGTGCGCTGGGCGCCATGGCGTTCACCATCGGCAAGTTCGGCCTGGGCTCGCTCTGGGCGCTGGGCGAACTCATGTTGTGCGTCTATCTCACCATGGCGCTGTTCATCGGCGTCGGGCTCGCGCTCATCGCCAAACTGTTCGGCTTCAACGTCTATCGGTTCATCTGGTACATCCGCGACGAGATCCTGATCGTGCTGGGTACGTCGTCGTCGGAAACCGTGCTGCCGCGCATCATGGAAAAGCTGGAGCGCTTCGGCGCGGCCAGGCCGGTCGTCGGCCTGGTCATTCCGACCGGGTACTCGTTCAACCTGGACGGCACCTCGATCTACCTGTCGATGGCGGTGCTGTTCATCGCCCAAGTCTATCGGGTCGAACTCGGCCTCGGCGAGCAGATTTGGATCCTGCTCGTCCTGTTGATGACCTCCAAGGGGGCCGCGGGCGTCACCGGTGCCGGCTTCATCACCCTGGCGGCGACGCTGGCCGCGACCGGCACCGTGCCGGTCGAAGGTCTCGCCTTGCTGTTGGGCGTCGACCGGTTCATGTCCGAGGCGCGGGCGATCACCAACCTCATTGGCAACGCCGTCGCGACGGTGGTGATCGCCAAGACCGAGAATGCCTTCGACGAGACCGCGGCGGTCGCGGAATATCGTCGCGAGTTCGACAATCCGGCCATCCAGACGATATAGGACCAAGGCGGAATGAACGATGCCCCTCCTCACGCCCGTACTCCTGATGCGAGGCGGGGCATCGATCGCCTGATCGCCGTGATGGCCCGGTTGCGCCACCGCGAGACCGGCTGCCCCTGGGATATCGAGCAGAGCTTCGCGACCATAGCCCCCTACACGATCGAGGAAGCCTATGAAGTCGCCGATGCGATCACGCGGGGCGATCTCGACGACTTGAAGGACGAATTGGGCGACTTGTTGCTGCAGGTCGCCTTCCACGCCCGGATGGCGGAAGAAGCCGGGGCCTTCGATTTCGACGCGGTGGCCAATGCCATCGCGGAGAAGATGATTCGCCGGCATCCGCATGTGTTCGGCGACCAGTCGATCGACACCGCGGACGCCCAGACCGCGAATTGGGAGATGCTGAAGGCGGCCGAGCGGGCCGCCAAGGCGGCACGAGCGGGCACGGCTGGAACCGATGCCGTGCCCAGCGCGCTGGACGGCGTCACCATCGGCCTGCCCGGCCTCACCCGCGCCGTCAAGCTTCAGGCGCGCGCCGCTCGGGTCGGCTTCGACTGGACAACGGCGCCCCCCATCCTGGACAAGATCGCCGAGGAGTTGGACGAGGTGCGCGTCGAGATGGAGACGGACGCGCCGGCGGATCGGCTGGAGGACGAGGTCGGTGATCTGCTGTTCGCCGTCGCCAACCTGGCGCGGCACCTGAAGCTCGACCCGGAAGCCGCCCTGCGCCGCGCCAACGGGAAATTCGAGCGGCGTTTCCGGGGCATGGAAGCGCTGGCTGCGGCGGCCGGCGAAACCCTTGACGGCAAGGATCTGCCGACGCTCGACGCGCTATGGGACGCGGTGAAGGCGGCCGAACGGGGCTGAGTTCCGCCTTCAGCCGATCAGCACCGCGTGCAAGGCCTGCCAGCTCGTCTCGTCCGGGGCCAGCAACAAGCCGCCATCGAGATGGCGGGGCGAATAGGCGGATTGATCGAGCCGACGACTGAACCCGCCGGCCTCGCGATGCAGCAGCCAGCCCGGCGCATGGTCCCACGGCATCAACCGGTGATAGAGCGCGAAATGCACCTTGCCGCTGGCCATGGCAAGGTATTCCTGACCGGCGCAGCGGAAGCTGAAGGTCGAGCCCACCAGGTTCGACCGTCCGGCGATCTTGCGCACCAATTGGCGATTGCCGTACCGCACGCTGAACGAGCCGCTCATATTCTCCGGCGTGGTGGTCGGCGCCACGCGGATGGGCCGACCATTCAAGGTGGCGCCGGCCCCGGCCCGCGCCTCGGCCATCAGGTCCCGCACCGGATCATAGATCCAGGAGGCGAGGATCTCGCCGCCGCGCACATAGGCGACCATCACCGCGAAGAGCGGGATGCCGGCGGCGAAATTGGAGGTGCCGTCGATCGGGTCGATCACGAATACCGGTTCGTCGCCGGTCAGGCGGTCCAGCACCGCGGCATCCGCGGCCGTCGCCTCCTCGCCGACGATGAGCGCGCCCGGCACCAGGTCCCGCAGCCGCTGGGTCAACATCCGTTCGCTCGCGAGATCCGCCACGGTGACCAGATCGCCGGGGCCCTTTTCGTGGATGTCCGCCGCCTCCAAGCGCTCGAAACGCGGCAGGATTTCCGTCGCCGCCGTCTCGCGGATCAGCGGCGCGATCGTATCGATATGAGAGAACATGGAGGGGATAAGACCATTCCGGGTGCCGTGAGGCACCTTAGTGAAGGCGCTGACGCGCCGTGAAGCGATCGAGGTCGGCCGGATCGAGATTGACGACGAGATGCGCCAGCTGGTCGTCATCCCGCCGTTCCAGTACCTCGCCATGGCGATAGAGCCAGGCGATGCCGGCCCCATCGGTCAGCGGCACCGCCATCGGGACCGGCCGCGTGCGGCCATCGAGCTGGCGATCGATCAAGGTCAACAGCGCCCCGACCCCCTCGCCGGTCACCGCCGATACGGGTATCGCCGTCTCGTTGCGGCCGGCCTGGTTGGTCAAGCGTTCCCGCTGCTCCGGATCGAGTAGATCGATCTTGTTCAGCACCTCGACCAAGCCCGCCTCGACCTCGGTATCCAGGCCCAGTTCGGTCAGCACCTTATGAACGTCCTGCTGTTGCGCATCGCTGTCCGGGTGGTGGACGTCGCGGACATGCAGTAGCAGGTCCGCCTCGCGAACCTCCTCCAGCGTGGCTCGGAACGCCGCCACCAGATGGGTCGGCAGGTCGGAGATGAAGCCGACCGTATCGGACAGGATCGCCTGGCGGCCGGATGGCAGTTTCAACGTCCGCATCGTCGGATCCAGCGTGGCGAACAGCAGGTCCTGGGCGAACACGGTCGCGTGGGTCAGCCGGTTGAACAGGGTCGATTTGCCGGCATTGGTGTAACCCACCAGCGCCACCACCGGATAAGGCACCCGCTTACGGGCCTGGCGATGCAGCGCGCGGGTCCGCTTCGTCGTCTCCAGCTCGCGTTTCAGCCGGATGATCCGCTCGTCGATCAGCCGCCGATCGATTTCCAGCTGGCTTTCGCCGGGGCCGCCGAGAAAGCCGAAGCCGCCGCGCTGCCGCTCCAGATGGGTCCAGGACCGGACCAGGCGGGAGCGTTGGTAGGACAAGGCCGCCAGTTCGACCTGCAATCGGCCCTCATGAGTCCGCGCCCGCTCGCCGAAGATCTCCAGGATCAGGCCGGTGCGGTCGATTACCTTGCACTGCCAGACCTTTTCCAGATTGCGTTGCTGCACAGGCGTCACCGCCGCGTCGACCACCACGACACCGATATCCTCGTCCTCGATGACGCTGTGCAAGCTTTCGACGGTGCCTTTGCCGATCAAGGTCGCCGGACGCATTTTGGATAGGCGCACCACCTCGCGGTGGACGACCGTCAGGCGGATCGCCTCGGCGAGCCCGACGGCCTCGTCCAGCCGCCCCTCGGGCGCGCGCAAGGCAGCCCGTTCCGCCGATTTCAAATGAGGGTGCAGCACGAGAGCCCGGCCGGTCGAGGCGGTCTCGTCCGTCAGGTCGCCCCGCCCGCTCATGACAACCGGCTTCTCAAGAGCAGGCTCACGCTCAGATTTCACCATCCTTGTCCGGCTCGAACAGCTGTACGGGCTGCGCCGGCATCACAGTGGAGATGGCGTGCTTATACACCAATTGCGAATGCGCATCGCGGCGCAGCAAGACGCAAAAGTTATCGAACCAGGTGATGATGCCTTGAAGCTTCACACCATTCACGAGAAACACCGTAACCGGTGTCTTATTCTTGCGCACATAGTTGAGGAAAACATCCTGAACATTTTGCGATTTATCTGACATGGGATATTCCCTTAAGTCTGTTGTTGGAACCGCAAAAGCGATTCGGTTTCAATTTTCACGAACGTTCTGCTATCTCGTGAATGCGGACCGCGTTTCTATCCACCCCTCGCCGCGTCGATCGGGGCCGCGTCGTCAGTGCCGCGCCAGGAGATATCGTCCCAAGGCGGCACAATCCGTAAAGGCCAGCGCCGGTGGCGCGTCGTCGAACTCACCCGGCGTCAGGACCGGAACCGCGGGGTGGATCAGCACCCCGACACATCCGGCATTTCGGGCACATGCCATATCTATGCCTGTATCGCCGACGAACCAAACTTGCGCCCCGCGCGTGATGCCGCTATCGCCCAGCGCCAGGTCGACCGGCGCCGGATCCGGCTTGTCCGCCGGTGCGTCACCGGCACCGATCACGCGACCGAACAACGCCGACCAGCCGAGCACCTCGACCTCACGGCGCAGCAGTCGACCGGTCTTATTGCTGACCAAGCCTAAATAGAAACCTGCCTCGGCCAGATCGGCAACCAATTCCGTGGCCCCCGGCAAAGGCGTCAGCCGCTGCAGATGGATCGCCTCGAAGGCTTCCAGATAAATCCGCCGCGCCTCCGGCCAGCGGTCACCGAACATCCGGGGAAAACTATCGCGCAAGGATTGGCGCACCCGTTCGCGCGTTTCGGTCATCGTCCAGGCCGGCAATCCCATCGCCGATAGGGTGGTATTCACCGCATCGTGAATCGTCCCCCAGCTATCGACCAGCGTATTGTCCCAGTCGAACAGCAGGGCGGTTGGCCAATCCGCGATCCCCTCGCCGGACGTCGTGCCGACGGTCACGAAACCTTATCCGAGCCGATGCACGGATGCGAGACCGGTCGCCCGCCGGGCATACCACACCGCCAGGCTCCGGCAATCCATGACATGAAGGCACCTCGTCTTATTATATTGCAACGCAATATGGCGGCGCGAGGTCGACCGCTGTCAAGCGCCGGTATGCCGCAGGTCGGTCACATGTGCCGGACGGCCCTCGTTTTTAGTCGATGTGAGGGTAAGGCGCGGTGCGGCCCTGTCAGAAGGCGAACTGGCTACGCAGGGCGATGGCATCGAATGTCGCGCCGATCGGCGTCCCCAGCGCCGCCGTCGCCGTGCTGGCGCTGGTCTTGTTGATGTCGCCATGCAGATAGTCGAGCATGAACCGGATATTCGAATTGGGGTACCAGTTGAGACCGATGGTATAGACCTGCTGGAACCCGCCGGCGATGCCGTTGGTCGACGCGGCCGAGAGGCCGGAGGTGAAGTTGCTGTTGAGATCGACGTAGCTGTACCGCGCCGCCAGTTCGAACGCGCCATAGCCCGAGATGCCTGACGAGGTGATGCCGAATGGATGGTCCGGCGTGATGCCCGAATAGGCGCCGGCATTCGGCAGATACCGGCGATGCTCGCCGGTCAGCGTCCAGCTCGCCTCGACGTAGGCGCCGTCGAAATTGGCGGTCGGCGCGTTATCGCGATCGATCATGTAGTGATAATATTCGCCCTGGAAGAATAGGCTGCGATAGCCGCCGGCCAGTTCCAACCCGTAGACGCCCGCGCCGCTGACATTGGTGATAGCACCGGTAGTCAGGATGCTGGTCGGATCGATGCGCAGTTCCGGGCGATCGGACAGGGTGAGCGACCGCACGCCTCCGCTGTGCGGCGGGCTGAACAGCTCCGAGACATCGACGCCGACATGCAGCGAATAGTCGTTCGATTGCAGCGCCTGGTAGCTGGCCCGGCTGGCCATCCCCAACTGCCCGGCACCGCCGCCCAGCGTGCCGATGTTGTGCGCCGTACCCGAGGTCGGGCCGGTCACATAGGCACCCGCCCAGGCGCGGTCGTTGTTCCAGTGGCCACCGAAGGCCGAACGGAAATCGCCGGCGGCGACGCTGGTGGCGAGCACCTGGGACGAGCCCCGTTCTATGAACATGATGTCGTTGGAGCTGGTCGCCTCGTCCAGCGTGAACGGCACGTCGAGATAGCCGCCCTCGATCGTCAGGGGCTTGAAGCCGTTATACTGGATATAGGCATTCTCGAAGCCCGAACTGATGGCACCGCTATTGGCGCTGTTGATCGTGTCCGACGAGCCGCCGAAATCGTAGATCAGGCCATAGGCCCAATCGCCGTCGATCTTGCCGACGATGCCGATGCGGGCTCGGCGAGCGTTGACGCCGCTCGCCAGATCCTGCGGCGAGGTGGCCTTCGATGCCGGGTGATAGTTGAAATAGGAGCCGGCATCGATATGCAACCGACCGGTAAGTTCGATAGTGTTCTGGCCGTCGGCGCTCGACAGCCCGAACCGGTGCGTCCCCGTCTGGATAACCTTCGGGGCGTTCGCAGCCGGCGGCGTGCCCTGCGCCACGGTGTTCGCTTGGGCGGCGGCCTGGGCTTGAGCGGCGGCCTGGGCGGCCGCTTGGGTTTGCGCCTGATTCTGCGTCATTTGGCTACGCAGCGCTTCCACCTGCTGCTGGAGCGCCTGTATCTGCCTCTGCAGCGCATCGATCTGGGTATTATTGACGGGAGCGGTCTGAGCGGCGGCCTGATGGGCGAAAGCGAACACCGCACCGACAGCGACGCCACTCGCCAATCTCACTGCGAACTTCATCGAACACCTTCCGACGATTGCACCAACAAAAAAGTCCGGGCACAAAATGAGATACGGCGGACAGGTTATCGCCGCTTTCAGGTCTGTTTTATGACAGGTAGCGCATTGCGTTTTCTTATCAAGATTCTATATCGACTTGAGCGGACCAAGCCCTATCGATTGGTTCAATCCACGGGCTCAGGATCTATTGCAGGTTTAGTCTGAGGGATGATCCCCAACTCACACCCTTCGGGCGCTATTCCGGAGCAGCGGTCACCCGCATCGCCCGTTCGCCGTTGAGCACGCCGAGGGATTTCAGCTTACGGTGCAGGGCCGATCGTTCCATGCCGATAAACGCCGCGGTGCGCGAGATATTGCCGCCGAACCGGGTGACCTGCGCCAGCAGATATTCCCGCTCGAACACCTCGCGCGCCTCGCGTAGCGGCAGGCTCATGATCTCGCCGCCCTTCTCCCATTTCAGCACCGTCGGCACGATCGAGCCGATCTCGGCGGGCAGCATGTCGGCGCGGATGATCTCGCGCTGGTCGCCGGGCGCCATGATCAGCAGCCAATCCACGACATTGCGCAGCTGCCGGACATTGCCCGGCCATTCATAGGCCTGCAAAGCGGCGATCGCGTCCTCGCCCAGTTCCCGAGCGGCGAGCCCGGTGGACTGCGTCGAGCGGGTCATGAAGTGCTTGACCAGGGTCGGAATGTCCTCGCGCCGGTCGCGCAAGGGCGGCACGCGGATCGGCACCACGCTCAACCGATAGAACAGATCCTCGCGAAACCGCTCACCGGCGATTTCCAGCGCCAGATCCCGGTTGGTCGATGCCATCACCCGGACATCGACCTCGACCTTATTCGATCCACCGACCCGCTCGAACACCTGGTCCTGCAGCACCCGGACGATCTTGCCCTGGGTCTCGATCGGCATGTCGGCGACCTCGTCGAGCAGCAGGGTGCCGCCATGGGCGCGCTCGAAGGTGCCGATCTTGCGGGGTGAATCCGGCCCCTCCGCCCCGGGCTCGGTGCCGAACAGCTCGACCTCCAGCCGTTCCGGCCGCATCGCGGCGCAGTTCAGCACGACGAAGGGCCCCTTGCTGCGCCGGGACCGATTATGGATCAGCCGCGCCACCACTTCCTTGCCCGATCCCGCCGGGCCGCTCACCAGCACGCGTGAGCCGGTCGGCGCCACCTTGTCGACCGCCGCGCGCAGCTGGTTGAGTGTCGGCGAGGTGCCGATCAGGTCGACATCGCCGCCCGAGCGCAGCTTAAGTTCCTCGTAGTCGCGCTTCAGGCGGGCCGCCTCGATCGCGCGCTCGACCAGCAACAGCAGCCGATCCGATTTGAAGGGCTTTTCGATGAAATCGTAGGCGCCGATCTTGATGGCGGCGACCGCGGTCTCGATCGTGCCATGGCCGCTGATCATCAGCACGGGCAGGGCTGGCGCCTCGCGCCGGATGATCTTGAGGATCTCAAGCCCGTCGAGTTCGCTGCCCTGCAGCCAGATGTCGAGAATGACCAGGCTGGGCTGACGCGCCCGGATGCGCGCCAGGGCCTGCGTGCTGTCGGCAGCCTCGCGGGTCTGGTAGCCCTCGTCATCGAGGATGCCGGCGACCAGCATCCGAATGTCTGCCTCATCATCGACGATGAGGATGTCATGCGCCATAAACGCCGAGTTCCTCTCAGGCTTCGTTGATTGCGGGGATAGCCGTCTCGGGCATTTCGGCCGAAGCGGCATCGGCGAGGCGACCCGCACCGGTCGGGAAGATCAGGCTGACCCGGGCGCCCCCACCGTTGAGATCGTCCAATGTCAGTTCGCCCGCATGGTCTTCCATGATCTTCTTAACGATAGCAAGCCCAAGACCGGTCCCTTTCGCGCGCGTCGTAACATAGGGTTCGGTTAAATTCTCCCGGCCCTCCTTGGGCAAACCCTTGCCGTTATCCTCGACCGTCAGCACCGTATGGCCGCGCTCGGTGCCGAGCCGGACATGGATTCGACCCGGCAGGGCCACCCCTTCGGTCGCCACCTGCCGGGCGTGGATGGCATCGACCGCGTTTTGCAGCAGGTTGATCAGCGCCTGGCTGATCAGTCGCGCGTCGCAGGTCAGCAGCAACGGCTGGGTCGGCAAATCGGCGTCGAAGCTGATGTCGGAATGGGCGGTGCGTTGCAGGAACAGGGCCTGGCGGGTGATTTCCAGTAGGTTTTCCTGACGCAGCACCGGCGTCGGCATGCGGGCGAAGGACGAGAATTCGTCGACCATGCGGCCGATATCGCCGACCTGGCGGATGATCGTGTCGGTGCAAATCTCGAAGGTTTCGCGGTCGCCGGTGATCTCGTGGAGGTATTTGCGCTTCAGACGCTCCGCCGAAAGCTGGATCGGTGTCAGCGGGTTTTTCATCTCATGGGCGATGCGGCGGGCGACATCGGCCCAGGCGGCCTTGCGCTGTGCCGATAGCAGTTCCGTGATGTCGTCAAAGGTAACGACAAAGCCGCCGGTTTCCCGCCGATCCGCCTCGACCGCGATCCGCACCAGCAGGGTCGATGGCCGACCGCGCGCAAAGATGCGGATCTCGCCCTGGACCAGCCGGTCCGGCCGACGCATCGCGTCCTCGACCAGCGACGCCATATCGGGAACGACATCCCCCAGCTTCTGGCCGATCCGCTGATCGAGATCGGTGCCGAGCAGCACCGAGGCCGATCGATTGGGCAAGTTGATGCATCCATTGTCATCGAGGCCGATGACTCCGGCGGAGACACCAGCCAGCACCGTCTCGGTGAAGCGGCGCCGGAAATCCAGCTGGCGGTTGGCCTCGACCAACTCGCTCTGCTGGGTTTCGAGCTGATTGGTCATCCGGTTGAAGGCACGGCTGAGCGAGGCGAATTCGTCGTTATCATCGGCTTCGATCACGCGCGCCGACAGATCGCCGCCGCGCACCCGCTCGGCCGCCACGACCAGATTGCTGATCGGTCCCGCCATCTGCGTCGCGAAATTCAGTCCGACCCAAACGGCGACCACCAGCAACAGCAAGGCGGCGACGGCGAAGATCAGCGTGAAGGTGATCTGGAAACCCGATCGCTGCCCCTCCAGCTGCTCGTATTGGTCGACCGCCTCGTTGGTCGCGTTCATATGGTGCAGGACCTTGGGGTCGATATAACGGCCGATATAGAGATAGGCGTCCGGAAATTCGTTGAGCCGCACCAGGGCGCGCACGCGATTGTCGTCGCTGCTTTGCAGCATCGCGACATCGCCCTGATCGGCCCGGTTCATGGCCCAAGCGGCGATCGGCTCGGGGGCGATGGTGAAACCGGCGGTCGCCATCAAACGGCCGCGGCGATCGAAGACCATCGCCTCGGTCAGCGAGCGCAACAACGCCTGCTGGGTGACGACATGCGCCAGCCCCTCCGGATTGCCGACCAGCATCATCGCCTGATGATCCAAATCGTTCGCCATGGCGAGCGCCTCGACTCGTATCGTCTGCTGATGTTCTTCGAGATATCCCGCGGCGGCGGCGCGCGACTCCGACAGCGCGGTCTTGACCCGCTCGCTGAACCAAGACTGCATGCCGAAGCTGAGGAAGACATAGGAGAACACCGCGACCACGATGGTCGGTGTCACGGCGACCGCGCTGAACAACACCACCAAGCGGATATGCAGCTTGGCGCCGGCGAGGCCGCGCCGACGTTCCGCCCATACCTGAACCAGTCGCTTGGCGACCACGGCGCCAAGGCCCAGCAACAGCACCAGGTTGATGTTGAGCAACAACAGCACGGTGCTGGGCTTGGGACCGAAGGGCGTCGAACCGCTCAAGGTCACATAGGTCGCGAGACCCGACAGAATCGCCGCGACGACCAGCGCCACGGCCAGTCTGCGACCGATGCTGTAGCGCGTCACCCACGCCATCACCTGCTGGGTGAACGAGATCCGAGGTCGAAGCGGTTCGGTGGTCATGTCCTACCCAAGGTACCTAAGCAGGGTGTGCCAAGCAGCCTTGCCTCGCGAAAGCCGCGATCGGCGATGCCCCCTCGGGAGCATCCCCGATCCCGCCCAGCGATTGCAGAACGCCCGCGCGAGGAACGCTATTTTAGGCCGCGGACGACCTGAATGTCCAACTCGCGGATTTTCTTGCGCAATGTGTTGCGATTGAGCCCGAGCAATTGCGCCGCCTTGATCTGATTGCCGCGAGTCGCCGACAGGGTCAGCGAGATCAGGGGCCGTTCGACCTCCCGCAATACCCGGTCGTATAGCCCGCCGGCCGGCAGGCTGTCCTTATGCGCGTCGAAATACTCGCGCAGGTGACGCTCGACCGCCTGCCCCATGCCCTCGTTCGCCGGTACGTCCGTCGCATGGGCGAGCGGGCTCATCTCGGCCAGTTCCTGGGTGATCACATCGAGGGCGATGACCTCCTGGCTGTACAGCGCCGCGATGCGCCGGACGAGGTTTTCCAGCTCGCGGATATTGCCCGGCCAGTTGTGCTCCTTGAGACGCTCCATCGCGTCCTGGGTCAGGCTTTTCTGCGACAATCCCTCAGCGGTGACGATGCCGAGGAAATGCCGTACCAGCGCCGGGATATCCTCGGTCCGCTCGCGCAGCGGCGGCAGCCGCATCGGCACCACGTTGAGGCGGTAGAACAGGTCCTCGCGGAACAGCCCCTGGCGGATGAGCTGCCTCAGATCGCGATGCGTTGCCGCGACGATCCGCACATTGGTGCGGGTCGGGGAGCGGCCGCCGACAGAGGTATATTCGCCCTCCTGCAGGACGCGCAGCAGGCGGGTCTGCGCCTCGATCGGCATGTCGCCGATCTCGTCGAGGAACAGCGTGCCGCCCTGGGCCTGTTCGAACCGGCCCTGGCTGCGCGAGGTGGCGCCGGTGAAGGCGCCCTTTTCATGGCCGAACAGCTCGGATTCGATCAGCTCGCGCGGGATCGCCGCCATGTTGATGGCGACGAACCGGCCATTGCGCCGCTTGCCATAGTCATGCAGGGCGCGCGCGACCAGCTCCTTGCCGGTGCCGCTCTCGCCGGTGATCATCACCGTGAGATCGGTGCCCATCAACCGGGCCAGGACCCGGTAGATCTCCTGCATGGCCTGGGACCGGCCGATCAGCGGCAGTTGTTCCTCGGTCTCGATGCCGTCCGGCGCGGCCATCGGCGCCGCCGGCGCCGTCAACGCGCGCTCCACCACATTGACCAGCTCGCGCAGGTCGAAGGGTTTGGGCAGATATTCGAAGGCGCCGCGCTCGGTCGCCTTGACGGCGGTCATCAGCGTGTTCTGCGCGCTCATCACGATGACACGCAGGTCGGGCCTGACCTTCTTGATCCGTGGGATCAGGTCCAGCCCGTTTTCATCCGGCATCACCACATCGGTGATCACCAGATCGCCATCGCCGCCGGCGACCCACCGCCATAGCTGCGCCGCGTTATCGGTCAGCCGGACATCATGGCCAAGCCGGCCGAGCGCCTGATTCAAGACAGTGCGGATCGCCTTGTCATCGTCCGCCACCAGAATGGTCGAGGTGGTCATCCCGCGTGTCCATCACCGGTAACCATCGGCAAGAGCACCCGGAACACGGTGCGGCGCGGCTGGCTATCGAACTCGATCACGCCGCCGTGGTCGCCGATGATCTTGGCGACCAGGGCGAGGCCCAGACCGGTGCCGTTACGCTTCGTGGTGACAAACGGATCGAACAAATTCGCACGCAAATCCTCTGGAATCCCTGCCCCATTGTCTTGAACCGAGATGACCAGGGGCAGGTGCACCCGGCTCTCGCTGCCGGGCACCGCAAGCCGGATGCCATGTTGGTACGCGGTCGACAGGGTAATCTCGCCGCCATCCTCCGGCACCGCTTCGGACGCGTTCTTCACCAGGTTCAGAAACACCTGGACCAGCATGTCCCGATTGCCGAATACCGGCGGCAGCGACGGATCGTATTCCTCGACGAACCGGACATGCCGGCTGAAACCGCTTTGCGAGATCTTGCGGACGCGCTCCAGCACCTGATGGATGTTGACCGGCGCCCGATCGAGCGGCCGCTGATCGGAAAACACTTCCATCCGGTCGACCAGAGCGCAGATCCGATCGGTCTCGTCGATGATAAGGCGGGTCAGCTCCTGATCCGCGGGGGCGATGTTCTGCTCGATCAACTGCGCGGCGCCGCGGATGCCGGACAGTGGGTTCTTGACCTCATGGGCGAGGATCGCGGCCATCGCCGTCACCGACCGAGCCGCATGGCGGTGGTTGAGTTGCCGGTCGATCTTATGGGTGATCGACAGCTCGCGGAGCGAGATGACGATCTCCCCGGGCAGTTCGGGCATCGGCACGACCTGGATCACCACCGCACGGTTGCCGAGCCGCGGCGTATCGATGCTGATGCCGTATTCGGTGACGCTCGAACCGGTCGACCGCACCTGATCGATCAGCGAGAAGACCGGGCTGTCATGGGGAATGACGTCGCGCAGCGGTTGACCATGCAGCATCAGCGCGCTGGCGTCGAAAAACTGCTCCGCCGCGAGGTTGACCGAGCGGATGACATTGGCGCCGTCGATCACGACGATCGGGTCCGGCAGCGCTGCCAAGATCGCCGAGGCATCGGGCACATTCCGAGCCAGCGGGGATCGGAAGGGCGCGAAGGTGGCGCTCATCAACGGATCAAGCCGCCAGCCGTTCGATCAACGGATCGTAGAACCGGCGAATCATGTCCCGGACACGATCGACGCTGTCGACTTGATTGATCGCCGAGCGGAACTCGGCCGAACCCGGCAACCCCTTGGAATACCAGCCGATGTGTTTGCGCGCCATGCGCGTGCCGGTGGTGACGCCATAATGGTTCAGCATGTCGTCAAAGTGCTCCTGCACAATACCTGATTGGATGGCGAGCGACGGGTCCGGCAGTTCGACCCCGGTCCGCAAATGCTGAATCACCTGATTGACGAACCAGGGCCGACCATAGCTGCCCCGGCCGATCATCACGCCGTCGGCACCGGATGCCGCCAGGGCTTCGCGCGCATCGGCCAGGGAGACGATGTCGCCATTGACGATCACCGGGATCTTCACGGCCTCCTTGACCGAGCGGACGAACGCCCAATCGGCCCGCCCCTCGTAGAATTGGCAGCGCGTGCGGCCATGCACCGTTACCAGCCGGATGCCGGCCTCCTCGGCGATGCGCGCCAGGCGCGGCGCGTTGCGATTGGCGTCATCCCAACCGGTCCGCATCTTCAGCGTGACCGGCAGGTCGACCGCCTTGACCGTAGCCTCCAAGATCCGCGCGGCATGCAACTCGTCGCGCATGAGCGACGACCCGGCATGGCCGTTAACGACCTTTTTCACCGGGCAGCCGAAATTGATGTCGATCAGCGCGGCCCCCCGGTCGGCATTCAGTTTCGCCGCCTCGGCCATCACCGCCGGATCGCAGCCGGCAAGCTGCACCGCCATCGGAAACTCGTCGGCGCAATGGGTCGACATTTTCATCGACTGGCGCGTCTCGCGGATCATCGCCTGGCTGGCGATCATTTCTGAAACGACCAAGCCCGCCCCGTGACGCTTGACCAAGCGACGAAACGGCATATCCGAGACACCCGACATAGGCGCCAAGATGACCGGATCGGCCAGTGTTATGGGTCCGATGCTAATGCTCATTTGCTATGCAAGAAGTTACCGTTGCCGATTTCGTAAGCACCGTATCGAGCTTGTCATACAAGCGCAAGAGCTTGCGGTGTCGCATCGACTCGGCCCCGACGCCCCCGCCAAATCGCGGGTTCGGCCGCCCCTTCCAACCGCCGCCGGGGAAAGCACACCGCGCTTCACCTTATCACATCTTGTCGGATAGAGCCCCCCTCGCTAGGTTGCGGACCGCTTGTCGAGGAAGTTTTGCACATGACCCGCGCCATCGCGCTGATCGTCGCCGCCGGCCGTGGCGCACGTTTCGGCGGCCCCCTGCCAAAGCAATACGCGTCGCTCGGTGGGATCGCCGTGCTGCGCCGGACGGTTCTGGCTTATCTGGACCATTCCGCCATCGCCGGCGTGGCGGTGGTAATCCACCCGGAGGATCGCGCGTTATACGACGCCGCCATCGCCGGGCTGGATCTGCTACCGCCGATCGCCGGCGGCGCCACGCGGCAGGCATCCGTGCGCAACGGTCTCGAGGCCCTGGCCGAGATGATGCCCGATATCGTGCTGATCCATGACGGCGCGCGACCGCTGCTGCCGCCCACGGTCATCGACCGGACCCTGGCGGCGCTGGATCAGGCGCCGGGCGCCATGGCGGCCTTGCCGATCCGCGATACGGTGAAGCGCGCGGCGGACGGGGCGATCGCCGAGACCATCGACCGCACCCAGCTCTGGCGCGCGCAGACGCCGCAAGGGTTTCACTATCCGGCGATCCTGGCCGCCCATCGCGCGGCGGCGGGTCTCGATCTTACCGATGACGGGGCGGTGGCGGAGCGCGCCGGCCTGCGGGTCACACTGGTTCAGGGCGACGAGGACAATGTCAAATTGACCACCTCCGATGATCTCGAACGGGCCGAACGCGTGGTGATGGCCAAACTCGGCGACATCCGCACGGGCCAGGGCTTCGACGTCCACCGTTTCGCCGAGGGCGATCACGTCTGGATCAACGGCATCAAGATCCCCCATTCGGCGAGCCTGCTCGGCCATTCGGATGCCGATGTCGGCCTGCATGCGCTGACCGACGCCATCCTGGGTGCCATCGGCGCCGGCGATATCGGCAGTCATTTTCCGCCGACCGATCCACGCTGGAAGGGGGCCGCGTCGGACCGATTCCTCGCCCATGCGGCCGATTTGGTCCGCGCGGCGGGTGGGATCATCGCCCATGCGGATGTGACGGTAATCTGCGAGCGACCGAAAATCGGGCCGCATCGCGCCACCATGGTGGCGCGCATCGCGGAGATCCTGGGCATCACCCCGACGCGGGTCAGCGTCAAGGCGACCACGACCGAGGAATTGGGCTTCACCGGACGGCGCGAAGGCATCGCCGCCCAAGCGATCGCCACCATCCGCCTGCCGTTCGCCTGAGCAGGCCGGTGGCCGATCCGGCCCCGCCGCGGGCGCTCGCCTGGCACCATCCCGCGATGCTGCTGGCGACATGGTTCGGTGCCGGAAGATTGCCCGGCGCCCCCGGCACATGGGGCTCGCTGGCCGCCTTGCCGGTCGCCTGGCTGATCACCGCCACCGGCGGTACGGCCGCCCTGCTGATCGCCGCTCTGCTGATCTTCCTGGTGGGGTGGATCGCCGCCCACCGCGCCCTCGACACCAGCCGGTCGAGCGATCCCGGCTGGATCGTCATCGATGAAGTCGCGGGCCAATGGCTGACCCTGGCATTGCCCCCGCTGCTGTTGGGTTTCGCCTTCCTGGACGACGCGTTGGGTCCGTTGGGATATCTGCTGGGCTTTGGACTGTTCAGGGTGATGGATATCTGGAAGCCGTGGCCGGTATCGCTCGCCGACCAGCGGGTGCCGGGTGGCCTCGGCGTCATGCTCGACGACATGCTCGCGGGCGTCTACGCCGGGGGCTGCCTCACGCTCATCCTATGGGGGTTGGATCATGTCGGATGGAACTAGCCGGCTGGCGATCGAGGTGTTGGCGGCATACCGCGCCCGCGGTTGGCGCATCGGCACCGCCGAAAGCTGCACCGGCGGCTTGGTCGGCGGCGCGCTCACAGCGATCGCCGGCTCGTCCGACGTGGTGGAGGGCGGCTTCATCACCTATTCCAACGCGGCGAAAACGGCCCTTCTGGGCGTGCCGCAGGACCTGCTGGACAGCGTCGGCGCGGTCAGCGCCGAGGTCGCGGCAGCCATGGCGCAGGGGGTTTTGAGAGGCATTCCCGGAACCGACTTGGCGGTCTCGATCACCGGCATCGCGGGTCCCGGCGGCGGAACGGCGACCAAGCCGGTCGGATTGGTCTATATCGGCATCGCCCGCCGCGACGGGCCTGGCACGACGGAACGGCATGTATTTCCCGGCGACCGGGAAGCGGTCCGCGCGGCATCGGTCAGACGGGCCTTGGCCCTGCTGCTCGACACCGCGCGCTAAACCATTCGATCGGCTCCGATCGAACGGTCCTCGACCTTAACGGCGAAACCGCCGGGACGACTAAGCGACCGGCTTGTGAACCGGGGCCTTCTTACGCTTCTTGGTGGTGGTGGCGGGTTTCTTCTTGACCACGACGTGTTGCAGCAGCGACGGCTTCGACGCGGTCGTCGCCGCACTTGCCGACGCGGCATGGGCTGTCGGCCCCTCGACCGACAGCGGCGCGGCCATGACCGGCATAGCGATACCGGCCGCAGTCGCCAGCATCAAAGCAAACATAAACTTCTTCATTTAGAGCCCCCCAAAGTTTGATCCGACAAAAAACAGGGTAGCGGCAACGCCGGATTTTCTTCAAGCGCGACGCGGTCGGCGCCGCATTTCCTTGGCATCCGTTGCCGGGTTACATCATGGCGAGACGATTACGAGGCGGAAAGTTTCGAAACCCCGCCGAAACTCGCTCAAAGCGTTCCGACAGGGCATTATTTTTCGTCGTTTCTCTTCATCTTTTGTTGACGACGCATCGTCCCCTCGGCGAAAGCCGCTGCGTCCAGCCCGACTCGGGGCCGCGACTCGAGTCAGCCCGTCGTCGGTATCGGCTCCGGCTGCCGGGGTGTTTCACCGTAGAGCTGCTTGGCGCGGCCCTCGAAGGCGGCGACCATCCGGCGCACCGCCTCGCTGAACAGCACCTCGATCAGCTTTTGCAGCATGCGGCTCTTGAACTCGAAATCGACATAGAAGTCGATACGGCAGCGGCCGCCGGGCAGCGGCTCGAAGCGCCACTCGTTCTGCAGATATTTGAACGGCCCGTCGGAATAGGTGACGTGGATGGCCCCCGGCCGTTCGAGCGTCACCCGCGACGTGAAGCGCTCCCGATACATCTTGAAGCCGATCGCGAGATCCGCCGATATCTCGTTGCCGTCGCGATGGCGGATCCGCGCGGCCATGCACCAGGGCAGGAATTGCGGATATTTCTCCACATCGGCGACCAGATCGAACATCTGTTCCGGGGTATAGGGCAGGACGCGCTGCTCGGCGTATTTCGACATGGGATGGACGCGGAACCGTTCAGCCGGCGATGGCGGCGAGATGCTGCGCCCGCGCAGCCTTGAGGCGCGCGAAATCGTCACCGGCATGGTAGGACGACCGTGTCAGCGGCGAGGCCGAAACCATCAGGAAGCCCTTGCCATAGGCGAGCCGCTGATAGCTCGCGAACTCGTCCGGGGTGACGAAGCGGTCAAGCTTGTGGTGCTTCGGCGTCGGCTGCAGGTATTGCCCGATGGTCAGGAAATCGACATCCGCGGCACGCAGATCATCCATCACCTGCGACACCTCCGGCTTGGTCTCGCCGAGGCCGACCATGATGCCCGATTTGGTGAACATCGCCGGATCCAGCCGCTTCACCGTATCCAGCAGGCGCAGCGAATGGAAATACCGCGCACCCGGGCGGACATCGCCATAGAGCCGCGGCACCGTCTCCAGATTGTGGTTATAGACGTCGGGCCGCGCCGCCACGACCGCCTCGATGGCGCCGGGCTTGCGCAGGAAGTCCGGCGTCAGCACCTCGATCGTGGTGCTCGGGGTCGCGGCGCGGATCGCCTGGATGGTCCGCACGAACTGCCCTGCCCCGCCATCATCGAGATCGTCGCGGTCGACCGAGGTCACGACCACATGGGTCAGGCCGAGCTTCGCCACCGCCTCGCCGACATGCTCCGGCTCGTGCGGATCCAGCAGGTCGGGCAGACCGGTGGCGATGTTGCAGAACGCGCAGGCGCGGGTGCACACGCTGCCCAGGATCATCACGGTCGCGTGCTTCTGCTTCCAGCACTCGCCGATATTCGGGCAGGCGGCTTCCTCGCAGACCGTATTGAGGTTGAGCGCGCGCATCAGCTTGCGCGTCTCGTTGTATTCCGGGGAGACCGGCGCCTTGACGCGCAACCAATCCGGTTTGCGCAGGGTCGGCTGATCGGGATTGGCGGCCTTTTCAGGATGCCGGACCCGCTCGGTCGTCTCGGTCGCTTGCCTTTGCCGTGGCCCGGCCGCGGCCTCAGCCGTGGACATGAATGACCCTTCCACCCGCTGGGATGATGTCGTGCACGATGGCTTGACCCACAATCTCTGGCCTCTAGAAGTGGATGGTGCGGCCATACGCGTCAAGCACGGCTTCGTGCATCATCTCCGACAGGGTGGGATGCGGAAAGATCGTGGCCATCAATTCGGCCTCGGTCGTCTCCATGGTCTTGGCGATGGTATAGCCCTGGATCAGCTCGGTCACCTCGGCCCCAACCATATGCGCGCCCAGCAACTCGCCGGTCTTGGCATCGAACACGGTCTTCACCATGCCCTCCGATTCGCCAAGCGCGATCGCCTTGCCGTTGCCGATGAACGGAAAATGGCCGACCCGAACCTCGTGCCCGGCGTCGCGCGCGCGCTTTTCGGTAAGCCCGACACTCGCGACCTGCGGCGTGCAATAGGTGCAGCCTGGGATATTGGCGATGTCGATCGGATGGGCGCCCTTGACCCCGGCGATGTGCTCGACGCACAGCACGCCCTCATGGCTGGCCTTATGGGCGAGCCAGGGCGGCCCGACCAGGTCGCCGATCGCATAGACATTGGGCTCGGCCGTGGCGAGCCATTTATCGACCACGACATGGGTCCGCTCGACCACCACCTTGGTACCCTCGAGACCGATATTCTCGACATTGCCGACGATGCCGACCGCCAGAATCACCCGGTCGACGGTGAGTTCGGTGGTCTGGCCGCCCGCCGCGATGGTCGCGGTCACCGTATCGGCCGTCTTCTTCAGGCCCTGCACGGTGCCCGAGGTGATGATCTTCATGCCCTGCTTTTCGAATGCCTTGCGAGCGAAGGCCGAGATCTCCTCATCCTCCACCGGCAGCACCCGGTCCAGAGTTTCGACCACCGTCACCTCGGCACCGAGATTGCGGTACATGCTGGCGAATTCGATGCCGATGGCGCCGGAGCCGATCACCAGCAGGCGCTTGGGCAACAGAGTCGGCACCATCGCCTCGCGATAGCTCCACACCAGCTTGCCGTCGGGTTCGAGGCCGGGCAGCGACCGGGCGCGGGCACCGGTCGCCAGGATCACGTTCTTCGCGACGAGCTCGGCGACCGGCTTGCCTTCCTTCTCGACCGCCACCTTGCGGCCGGCGGGTCCAACCCCGGCGAGCCGGCCGGCGCCGTCGAACACCGGCACCTTGTTCTTCTTCAGCAGATGCTTGACGCCGCCGGAGAGTTGCCCGGCGATCTTGCGCGACCGCTGCACCAGCTTCGCGAGGTCGAAGCTGACCTCCTTCGCGGTGAAGCCGTATTGGTCGAGATTGTGCAGCAGGTGATTGATTTCCGCCGTGCGCAGCAGCGCCTTGGTCGGGATGCAGCCCCAGTTCAGGCAGATGCCGCCCAGATGCTCGCGTTCGACTACCGCGACGCTCATGCCGAGCTGCGCCGCCCGGATCGCCGCGACATAACCGCCGGGGCCGCCGCCGACGACGATCAGATCGAATGTGGTTTCGGCCATGATGACATTCCCGCCTAGAGCAGCATCGAGAGCGGATCTTCGATCAGCTTCTTGAAGGCGCCGATGAATTGGGCGCCGACCGCGCCGTCCACCACCCGATGGTCGCAGGACAGGGTGCAGGTCATCACCGTGGCAATGCCGAGCGCGCCGTTCTTGACGACCGGCCGCTGCTCGCCGGCGCCGACCGCCAGGATGCAGGCTTGCGGCGGGTTGATGACCGCGGTGAAATGCTTGATCCCGAACATGCCGAGGTTGGAGATCGAGAAGGTGCCGCCCTGGAACTCTTCCAGCTTGAGCTTGCCGGCCTTGGCGCGGCTGCCCAGGTCGCGCATCTCGGCCGAGATCGTGGCCAGGCCCTTGGTCTCGGCATCGCGGATGATCGGCGTGATCAGCCCGTTTTCGATGGCGACCGCCACGGCGATATCCGCCGAACCCCATTGGATCACCGCCTCGTCGGACCATGACGCGTTCGCCGCCGGCACCTTCTTCAGCGCCAGCGCCGCCGCCCGGATGATGAAGTCGTTGACCGACAGCTTCACGCCGTCGCCCCGGCCGTTCAACTCGCTGCGGATCTTCAGCAGCGCGTCCAGCTCGCAATCCACCGTCACGTAGTAATGCGGCACCGTGACCTTGCTGTCGGTCAGCCGCTTGGCGATCGTCCGACGCATGCCGGTCAGCGGCATTTCGGTGAAGGTCTTGGTGCCGGACAGCGCGATGACCTGCGCCTTGCTCAGCACCATCGGCGCCGCGGCGGAAGCTGGCGTGGCCACGGGCGCCGCCGTCGTGGCGACGGTTGGTGTAGCCGCCGCGGCCTTGGGTGCCGCGGCGGGCGCGCCGGCCAGGGCGGCATCGATATCCGCCTTGACGATCCGGCCATTGGGACCCGATCCCGCGATGCCGTGCAGATCGAGACCGGCTTGCGACGCCATCCGCTTGGCGAGCGGGCTGGCGAACATCCGATCGCCGACCGCGACCGGTGTCGGGGTTGGAACAGGTGCGGCGGCTGCCTTGGGTGCATCCGCCGGTGGTTTCGGCGCTTCGGCGGCCGGTGCGGGCTTGGGCGCAGGGGCGGCACCGCCGGCGGGCAGCGCTTCGCCCTCCTCCAGCAGCAGCGCGATCACCTCGTTGACCTTGACGCCCTGGCTGCCTTCCGCGACCAGGATCTTGCCGATGGTGCCCTCGTCGACCGCCTCGACCTCCATGATCGCCTTGTCGGTTTCGATCTCGGCGATGATGTCGCCGGCCTTGACGCTGTCGCCCTCCTGCTTCAGCCACTTGGCGAGGTTACCCTCGGTCATCGTCGGCGACAGGGCCGGCATCAAGATCTGAATGGGCATTGCGGCTTTCCTTGGCGGATTTTAGCGGCGGGTTTCAGCGATAGCAGATTTCGCGGGCGGCCTTGGCGATGTCCTCGACCTGCGGGATCGCCAGCTTTTCGAGATTGGCCGCATAGGGCAGCGGCACGTCGGCGCCGTATACCCGCTTCACCGGTGCGTCGAGCCAATCGAAGGCGTGCTCCATGGTCAGCGCCGCGATCTCGGCGCCGATGCCGGCGAACGGCCAGCCTTCCTCGACCGAGACGACCCGGTTGGTCTTCTTGATCGAGGCGACGACCGTGGCGACGTCCAGCGGGCGGATCGTCCTAAGATCGATCACCTCGGCCGAGATGCCGTCGGCGGCGAGCTGCTCCGCCGCCTCCAGCGCCAGGCCGACCATGCGGGAGAACGCGATGATCGTCACCTGATCGCCGGCGCGGGCGATCCTGGCCTTGCCGATCGGCACCGTCCAATTCGGATCGTCGGGTACCTCAAAGCTTTGCCCATAGACCAGCTCGTGCTCCAGGAACACGATCGGGTTGGGATCGCGGATCGCGGATTTCAGCAGGCCTTTGGCATCCGCGGCCGTGTAGGGCGCGACCACCTTCAGGCCCGGGCAATGGGCGTACCAGCTGGCATAGCATTGCGAATGCTGCGCGCCGACCCGCGAAGCCACGCCGTTCGGCCCGCGAAACACGATGGGACAGCCCATCTGGCCGCCCGACATGTAGAGGGTCTTGGCCGCCGAATTGATGATGTGATCGACCGCCTGCATGGCGAAGTTGAAGGTCATGAACTCGACGATCGGCCTCAACCCCGCGAAACCGGCCCCGACCGCGAGGCCGGCGAAGCCGTATTCGGTGATCGGCGTATCGATCACCCGGTCGGCGCCGAATTCATCCAGCAGGCCCTGGCTGACCTTATAAGCACCCTGATACTGGGCGACCTCCTCGCCGAGCAGCAGCACCGATGGGTCGGCGCGCATCTCCTCCGCCATCGCGTCGCGCAACGCGTCGCGGACGGTCAAGGTCACCGTCTTGCCGGTGTATTCGGCTTCGACGATAGCGGCCGCCACCGGCTGGGCGGCGACCGGCTGGGCCGGCATCGAAGCGGGCGGCTTGACCGACGGGGCCGGCGCCTCGGGTGGCGCGGCAGCGGCGGGCTTCGCCACGGGGGTCGCGCTCTCGCTTTCGCCCTCGGCCAGCAGCACGGCGATCGGCTGGTTGACCGGCACCCCCTCGGCCCCCTCGGCGACGAGCAGCTTGGACAGGGTGCCCTCGTCGACCGCCTCGACCTCCATCGTGGCCTTATCGGTCTCGATTTCGGCGAGGATATCGCCGGACTTGACGGCGTCGCCCTCTTTTTTCAGCCATTTGGAGAGCTTGCCCTCGGTCATGGTCGGCGAGAGCGCGGGCATCAGGATGTCGATCGGCACGGCGACGGTTCCTTACGAGACGAAAGGCTGTTCGCCGCCGATCCGGCGGCAGGGGAAGTCGGTCGGGGAAGCTGGTCAGGGATGAATGGAGGAGACCACCTAGGCGCCGATCAGCACATCGGTCCACAGCTCGCTGGGATCGGGCTCGGGGCTTTCCTGGGCGAATTCGGCCGCGGCGGTGATGAGGTCCTTGACGTCCTTGTCGATCGTCTTCAAGGCCGGCTCGTCCGATAGCGCGCCGTCGACCAGGCGCTTGCGAATGAGGTCGATCGGATCGTGCTCGGTGCGCATCTTGGTGACCTCCTCCTTGCTCCGATATTTCGCCGGATCGGACATGGAGTGACCGCGATACCGATAGGTCAGCATCTCGAGGATATACGGCCCGGCACCCGATCGCGCGTGCTCGACCGCGGCGCGGGCGGCCGCGTGGACCGCCACCACATCCATGCCGTCGACCTTAATGCCGGGGATGCCGTAGGGCTGGCCCCGTGTATAGAGATCGGGCGACGCGGAGGCGCGGGCGACCGAGGTGCCCATGCCGTATTTATTGTTCTCGACGACGTAGATGACCGGCAGCTTCCACAGCGCCGCCATGTTGAAGCTTTCGGCGACCTGCCCCTGGTTGATGGCGCCGTCGCCCAGATAGGTGATGCAGACCCGCTGATTGCGCCGATACTTATGCGCGAAGGCGAGGCCGGTGCCGAGCGGCACTTGGGCGGCGACGATGCCATGGCCGCCGAAGAAATTCTTTTCCTTCGAGAACATATGCATGGAGCCGCCCTTGCCATGGGAATACCCGCCGCTGCGGCCGGTCAGCTCGGCCATGACGCCTTTGGGATCCATGTCGCAGGCCAGCATATGGCCGTGATCGCGATAGCTGGTGATCACCGTGTCGCCCTGCTCGATCGCCGCCTGCATACCGACGACGACCGCTTCCTGGCCGATATAGAGATGGCAGAAGCCGCCGATCAGCCCCATGCCGTACATCTGCCCGGCCTTTTCCTCGAACCGGCGGATCAGCAGCATGCGCCGGTAGAATTCCAGCAGTTGCTCCGGCGATACCTCCGGCTCCTCCGACTTGACGATCTTGGGCCTACGCTTCGCTAACGCCATCGTGATGCCTCGCGCCGAGAGAGGGCTGAAACGACAATCCGCGCGGGCGGCCCATTTTCGCCACCCACCGCCGGAACATAGGATGGAAAGTCGCCCGTGCCAACCTCATTGGTTGCAAAACTTTGTTTTGCAATGCAAAATTCAAATTAACTGAAATTCGGTTAAATCTGGCCGAATCAGATGTTTACGGGATTTGCCCAGCTTGCGAAGATCCCTTGACGATCCATTATGTCGCGCGCCCATACTCAAGGTAGACCGATGAAATTCACCTTCGCCGTGGCGTCGGAAGACGATTTCGAACGGCTGCTTGCGATCCGCCACGCAGCCATGCGACCGTCGCTCGAACGGGTCGGCCGCTGGGAGCCGGAGCGCGCGCGCAACCGGTTCCGCGCCAGCTTCGTGCCGGCCGATACGCGCCTCATCCTGGTCGACGACGCGCTTGCCGGTTGCGTCGCGCCGCGGACCCGGCCGGACGCGCTGGAGATCGACCAATTCTATCTCGCCCCTCCCTATCACGGCCGCGGCCTGGGCTCCGCCGTCCTCCGGCGACTGCTTGCCGAGGCGGATGGCGCTGGCCTTCCGGTCGTTCTAACTGTGCTGCGTGACAGCGATGCGATCCGCCTCTACGAACGATACGGCTTCACGCGGGTCGGTGAGGAGGCTTGGGACTTGCACTATCGACGCCCGACCGTCGCTCCGTCGACCTGAACCGCCCCCGCCCGAGACGGAGAGCGTTCCGAGGTGCGAACGCGCTGGATACCATCAATCTCCGACCAAAGGATGTTCGGCGATGTATTGCCGCAAGGCGGCGTTCACCCGCGTCTGCCAGCCCTTGCCGGTGGCCCTGAATGCGTTCAGCAGATCGGCATCCAGACGGATCGCGGTGAAGACCTTGGTCGACTGGGCTTTTGGCCGCCCACGCGGGCGTTTCATCGAAACCAGGTCCGCATAGATTGGGGGTGCGAACACCTCGCCGGCAGGTTTGGCTCCCTCGAACCAATCCAGCGTTAGCTCCGGATTTTCCTGGTCGGCGACAGTTCCCGCATCGATGATCACGTCTTCGGCGTGATCGGGAACAATCGTTCCCAGCTTAAGCTTTGGCATAACCCTTCACCTCTCTTGAATTGGCTTTGCGCAAGCTGATGACCCGAACCGCTTGTCCCCGAAAGCAAATCACCATCACATGCAAGCGGTCGCCGATGTATCCGGTCGCCTGGAAACGTGGTTCCGGATACGATTTGCGCTCGTCCTCACGAACCACGGCGGTTTCCCACTCAAAGATTTCGGCATCGACCAGAGACACCCCGTGTTTGTCCAGGTTGATGGCATCCTTGGCCGGGTCGAACTCGTAGTTCATCGAGATTAACGTATAAACAATATATGGTCGCGTCAATGTATTTAGTATATACGATAAATTACGCGGCCATCCCCTGCTTCGTCGGCGATCTCTAAAACGAGATATAAGGGGTATGGCATGCGTGAAATAGGCGCCTCCGAAGCCCAAAAAAAACTCGCCCAGCTGCTCAATGCGGTCGAGCGCGGTGAGGAAGTCACGATCACCCGGCATGGCAAACCTGTCGCGAGGCTGATGCGACCTGAAGAGGGGAGCGATCGGGTGATCGCCAAACCGCTGACGCAGAGGAAGCTGGCCGAGCTCCGGCGGAAAGCAGGTTCTCCGGCATTGGCCGTCGCGCGGGATCGTCGGGGCACCAAGCGCCGCTTCTGGGTCGATGGCGAACGCGCCGCTGGATCGGGAATCGCGGCGACGATCAACGACCACTGGCACCTGGGATCGATCACCAAGTCTATGACAGCGACGCTGATCGCGCGCCTTGTCGAGGCTGGCGCTGTCGGATGGGACGATACGATCAGCGACGTCTTTGCCGATACGGCGGAGGGAGTGCGGGAGGACTATCGGCCGGTAACCTTTCGTCACCTCCTCAGCCATCGCTCGGGCCTGCCGTCGAACATTCCCATGGCCGAAATCCTGAAATTCTCACGCGACATCGGAGATCCCCGCCAGGAGCGTGAGGCCTACGCCCGCATTGCCTTGTCCATGCCGGTACAGGGCCCGACGACAACGACCTTCGAATACTCCAACAATGGCTACGTGGTCGCCGGGGCCATGCTTGAACGCAGGTTAGGACGCTCGTGGGAGGAGCTGATCCGTACTCATCTTTTCGAACCTCTCGGGTTGCGCTCAGCGGGCTTCGGGGCTCCCGGCATCGCCGGGCGTACCGATCAGCCGGTCGGCCACGCGGCAGAGCCAAACGGAGAGCGACGTGCCTTTCATCTCGGAGAGGGAGTTACCGACAATCCCGTGGCGCTCGGGCCGGCCGGTCGTGTCCATATGGGACTGGGCGATCTTCTGACCTATCTTGTCGCCCATCGTGACCGGAGTCCGATACTTTCACCGTCCACCTGGCACGTCTTGCATACGCCGCCGTTCGGCGGGGACTACGCCATGGGCTGGCGCGTGCTGCCGACTGGCGCTCTGCGGCACAACGGCTCGAATACCTTGTGGTTCGCGGCGGCGCATTTTGATTCCAAGCGCGGCGTCGCGTCGGTGGCGGCGGCGAATGATGGCCATCTGGAGAAGAGTGAACCTGCGGTCGAACAAGCTCGCCATGCCGCCGCTGTGTGACGAGCGCCGCCGCCGCACCTGCGCGACAGCGACGCGATCCGCCCATACAAATGTCACGACTCCGCGCGGCTCGGCGCCGGGGGCCTGGGAACTGCCCTATCGACGCCCGGCCGTCGCTCCGTCGATTTGATACCGCCAACAACGTATCCACTATGATCTGGATATTCTCCGCTTCGTCAGCTAGCTTTAAAGCTGGATGTTAGAGGTGAGGCATGCGCGAAATAGGCGCCTTCGAGGCTAAAAACAAACTTGCCGAACTCCTCAACGCGGTCGAGCGCGGCGAGGAAGTCACGATCACCCGCCGCGGCAAACCTGTCGCGAGGTTGGTGCGTCCTGAGGGGGGAGTCGATCGGGCGAAAGCGATCGCCGCCGCGCACCGCGTCATGGCGTTGCGCAAGGGCATGACCCTCGGCGCAGGCATCAGCGTAAAGGAACTCATTGAAGAAGGCCGCCGGTGAGCCTGGTCCTCGATGGTTCAGCGGCGCTGGCATGGTGTTTCGACGACGAGAGCACGCCGGCCATCGACACGGTGATGTTGCGGGTCGCGGCGGATGGGGCGGTCGTGCCCGCGCTATGGCGGCTCGAAGTGGCCAACGGCCTGCATTCGGGCATCCGGCGCGGTCGTGTCACACCCGCGCAGCGTGACGCGGTCCTGACCGCCCTTGCCGAAATGGACATCCGCACCGACCCGGAAACCGACCGCTACGCTTGGTCCACCACCGTGCGGCTGGCCGAACGGTACCGCCTGACGATCTATGACGCCTCTTATCTTGAACTCGCCCAACGCCTCAGCCTGCCTCTGGCATCGCTCGACAAGGCCTTACGAGACGCTGGTGGTGTCGCCGGTATAGCGCTGTTGGGGGTTTGAGCCATGACTGCGCCAATCTAGCCGATGCAGGCGGTTTTCGGGGCGGCGTTCCCGGTCTTCGCGTTGATCCTAGCGGGTGGGCTGGCCGGTCGGTTCGGTGTCTTGGACGCGCCGGTCACCGGGGCGCTCAACCGGTTCGTCATCAGCCTGGCGCTGCCCGCGCTGTTGTTCGATGTGACCGCCCATGCGCCGCTGCGACAGGTGCTCGATTGGGGTTTCATCGCCGCGTTCGGCGGCGGCATGATCGGCACGCTGCTGCTGATGGTGCCGAGTTTCCGCCGGCAAAGCCTGTCCATCGCCAGTTTGCGCGGCTTGAACGCGACCTATTGCAATGTCGGCTTCATGGGCATTCCGCTCTGTGCCATGGCGTTCGGGCCGGCGAGCCTCGGGCCGGTGGTGATCGCCGTCATCATGACCGCCTCCCTCCAGTTCGCCGGCGTGGTGGCGCTGATCGAGATCGACCGGCATGGCGGGCGAAGCGAGGGGGTTGGCCGCTATGTGCTGCTGCGCCTGGTCCGCAACCCGCTGGTGACGGTACCGGCGCTGGGCCTGGTGATGGATGGCCTGGGCCTTGAGATGCCGGTGCCGATCGGCGCGTTCATCAAGCTGCTGGCGCAAGCGGCGAGCCCCTGCGCGCTGGTCGCCACCGGCCTGTTCATCGCCGCCCATAGTACGGAGTTTCGCGCCAGCAAGGTCTTCGGCCTGGTCACGCTGAAGCTGCTGGTGCAGCCGGCGCTCACCTGGCTGATCGCCGATCGCCTGCTGCATCTGCCGCCGCTGCTGATGGCCACCGCCGTGCTGCTCAGCGCGCTGCCGACCGGTACCGGGCCGTTCATCCTGGCGGAAGCCTACGACACCGACCAGGCACCCGCCGCGGCCACCATCCTGCTGACCACGATCCTCTCGGTGCTGACCGTCACGGCGTTGCTGGCGGTGCTGACGCCCCTCTAGCGAGGGACGAGTTCGGTTACTTGCTAGTCGTCGGTCGTAGAATGACGATCTCGTTGGGCGCCACCAGATCGAGCGACCCGCGCGCCTGCTCGTCCAACATGTCCGGATCGAGATGATCGGAGCGCAGCGCCGCCACATGCTGCTCCACCGAATCCCGTTCGGCCTTGACGCTCGCCGCCTGCGTCTTGGCCACACGGATCTGCTGCGTCAGGCGCAGCCAGGCGCCCAAGCCACGATCGCCCTCGACCAGATGATAGACGAAATACCCCGAGAGACACAGCCCGATGGCGGGTCCCAACAAAGAGCGGGCTGAACGGCGTATCCGGCGAGTGATCGTCATAGGACGAGAGAATCACGCCGGAGTCAGCAGGTCAACCTTCAAAGCGAAGTAATTGGCAGAGATCGTTCTAGACGCTCAACATTTCCCTGTTGAGAAGCAAGAGCTATCCAAGGAGGCGAACAGCTCTCGCCCAGCGCACCCTTTTTCAATTTGGCCCGTTACGATTTGGCCCGTTACGATTTGGGGGTGCTGGCCGTCCGCAGCACCGATTTGCCGGCGTACCGGGCGGTCAGGTCCAATTGTTCCTCGATGCGGATCAGCTGATTGTACTTGGCCAGACGGTCCGAGCGGGATAGCGAGCCGGTCTTGATCTGCCCGCAATTGGTCGCGACGGCGAGATCGGCGATGGTGGCGTCCTCGGTCTCGCCGGACCGATGCGACATGACGGCGGTATAGCCGGCGCGATGGGCGATCTCGACCGCCTCCAGCGTCTCGCTCAGGGTGCCGATCTGATTGACCTTGACCAGGATCGAGTTGCCGACACCCTTGGCGATGCCGTCGGACAGCCGTTTCGGGTTGGTGACGAACAGATCGTCGCCGACCAGCTGCACCCGCCCGCCGATCGCCTTGGTAAGCTCGGCCCAACCGGCCCAATCATCCTCGGCCATGCCGTCTTCGATCGAGACGATCGGATAGCGGCCGACCAGGTCGCGGTAATAATCGACCATGGCGCCGGCATCGAGCCGCTTGCCCTCGCCTTCCAGATGGTAGAGGCCGTCCTTGTAGAACTCGGTCGAGGCCGCGTCGAGCGCCAGGACGACGTCCTCGCCCGGCCGATAGCCCGCCGCCTCGATCGCCTGCATGACGAAACCCAGGGCCTGATCGGTGGAGGCGAGGTTCGGGGCAAAGCCGCCCTCGTCGCCGACATTGGTGTTATGCCCGGCATCCTTCAGCCGCTTGCGCAGCGCGTGGAACACCTCGGCGCCGGTGCGGATCGCATCGGCCACGGTCGGCGCCGCCACCGGCATGATCATGAATTCCTGGATGTCGATCGGGTTGTCCGCATGGGCGCCGCCATTGATGATGTTCATCAGCGGCACCGGTAGGGTGCGCGCGAACACGCCGCCGACATAGCGGTAGAGCGGCACCGACAGCTCCTCGGCCGCGGCCTTGGCGACCGCCAGGCTGACGCCCAGGATCGCATTGGCGCCGAGTCGGGATTTGTTCGGCGTGCCGTCCAGATCGATCATTAGCGTATCGATCGCCAGCTGATCCTCCGCATCGAAGCCGGACAAGGCATCGAACAATTCGCCGTTCACCGCCTCGCACGCCTTCAGCACGCCCTTGCCGCCGAACCGCTTGGCATCGCCGTCGCGCAGCTCGACCGCCTCATGGGCGCCGGTCGAGGCACCCGAGGGGACAGCCGCGCGGCCGACCGTGCCGCTTTCGAGCGTGACATCGACTTCGACTGTCGGGTTGCCGCGGCTGTCGAGGATTTCGCGGGCGCGGATATCAAGAATGGCAGTCATGGGATCAAACTCCTTCAGGCGGCCGGCCGATATGACGGCGGACTTTAACAGGTCAATATGTCGATTAGACGGGTTTTCAGCGAAAACCCACCGCAAAAGGACGCCGGCCGCTCAGATGGCGAGCGGATTCGCCTTAGCCAGCCGATCGAACGCGATCAAGGTCTCCAGCAAGGCCGGCAGCCGGTCGAGCGGCACCATGTTGGGGCCGTCGCTGGGCGCGCGATCGGGATCCGGATGGGTCTCGATGAACACCGCGGCGACGCCGATGGCGAGCGCCGCCCTGGCGAGCACCGGTACGAACTGCCGCTCGCCGCCGCTGGTCGTCCCCTGCCCGCCCGGCTGCTGCACCGAATGGGTCGCGTCGAACACCACCGGATAACCGGTCCGCGCCATGATCGGCAGCGAGCGCATGTCGGAGACCAGGGTGTTGTAGCCGAAGCTGACGCCACGCTCGCACAGCAGCAGCCGGTGATTGCCGGTGCTCGACGCCTTGGCGGCGACATTCGCCATGTCCCAGGGTGCCAGGAACTGGCCTTTCTTGATGTTGAGCGCGGCACCGGTCGCCGCCGCCGCCAGCAGCAGATCGGTCTGGCGCGACAGGAAGGCCGGGATCTGCAGCACGTCGACGGCCTCGGCGGTCGGCGCGCATTGTTCCTCGGTATGGATATCGGTCACCACCGGCACGCCGAAGCGCTCGCGAACCTCAGCCAGGATCGGCAGGCCCTGCGCCATGCCGATGCCGCGCGCCGAGCCGGCGGAGGTGCGGTTCGCCTTGTCGAACGACGTCTTGTAGATGAGGCCGAGACCCAGCTTGCCGCAGATCTCCGTCAGCGCCGCCGCCATCTCCAGGGCATGCGTCCGGGATTCCAGCGCGCAAGGGCCGGCGATCAGCACGAAGGGCAGATCATTGCCGAGCGTCAACGGGCCGATCGACACGGGACGAGGTGCTGCCGCCTGATCTGTCATGAGCAATCGATCCTAAGCTTAGACCAGGCGCGCCTGGTCGAGGGCCGCGCGGACGAAAGAGGTGAAGAGCGGGTGCGGCGCGAAGGGCTTCGATTTCAGTTCCGGATGGAACTGCACGCCGATGAACCAGGGATGCGTCGGGATCTCGATGATCTCGGGCAGCACGCCATCCGGCGACATGCCGGAGAAGCTCAGCCCGGCCTGCTCCAGCCGAGCCTTGTATTGGTTGTTGACCTCATAGCGATGCCGATGCCGCTCGTCGATCGCCGTGCTGCCATAGATCTCCGCCACCCGGCTGTTCGGCTCCAGCACGGCGCGATAGGAGCCGAGCCGCATGGTGCCGCCGAGATCGCCGCCGGCCTGGCGCGTTTCGACCTGATTGCCTTGCAGCCATTCGGTCATCAGCCCGACCACCGGTTCCGATGTCGGACCGAATTCGGTCGAGCTGGCGGCCGGCAGATCGGCCAGATGCCGGGCCGCCTCGATCACCGCCATCTGCATGCCGAAACAGATACCGAAGAACGGTACCTCGCGCTCGCGGGCGAAGCGGACCGCGGCCACCTTGCCTTCGGTGCCGCGCTCGCCGAAGCCGCCCGGCACCAGGATGCCGTTGACCCCAGTCAGGTGATGGACCGCGTCCTCGGATTCGAAGATCTCGCTGTCGATCCAGCGCAGATTGACCTGGACGTTGTTGGCGATGCCGCCATGGGTCAGCGCCTCGCTCAGGGATTTATAGCTGTCGAGCAGATTGACGTATTTGCCGACCACGGCGATCGACACCTGCCCCTCCGGCTTCCTGACCGTGCCGACGATGCTGTTCCAGCGCGCAAGATCCGGCTCCGGCGCGTCGAGGCCGAAATACTCGCAGACCTGCCGGTCGAAGCCCTGGGCGTGGTAGCTGAGCGGCACCGCGTAGATGGTGTCGACGTCGAGCGCGGGGATCACCCGCTCCTCTTTTAGATTGCAGAACAGCGCGATCTTGCGACGCGCCGAATCCGGGATCTCCCGGTCGCAGCGGCATAGCAGGATATCCGGCTGGATGCCGAGGCCGAGCAGTTCCTTGACCGAATGCTGGGTCGGCTTGGTCTTGAGCTCCCCCGCCGCCGGAATATAGGGCACCAGCGTCAGATGGATGAACAGGGTCCGGGCCGATCCCAGCTCGTTGCCGAGCTGCCGGATCGCCTCGAGGAAAGGCAGGCTTTCGATATCGCCGACCGTGCCGCCGATCTCGCACAGCACGAAATCCTCGTCCGAGAGATCGGCGAGGATGAATTCCTTGATGGCGTCGGTGACATGCGGGATGACCTGCACGGTGGCGCCCAGATATTCGCCGCGCCGCTCGCGTCCGATCACGGTCGAATAGATCCGGCCGGTCGTCACGCTGTCGCTGCGCCTCGCCGGCACGGCGGTGTAGCGCTCGTAATGACCAAGGTCGAGATCGGTCTCGGCCCCGTCATCCGTGACGAACACCTCGCCATGCTGATACGGGCTCATCGTGCCCGGATCGACGTTGAGATAAGGGTCCAGCTTGCGCAGCCGGACCTTGAACCCGCGCGCCTGCAACAGCGCGCCGAGGGCGGCTGACGAAAGGCCCTTCCCGAGAGAGGAGACCACGCCGCCGGTGATAAAAATAAACCGCGTCATGGACGGTTAGATTACATCAACCAATGAAACCGCCAAAGGCGAAAGCCGAAGCCCTGCCCTGCTTTCTTCGCGAAGGGTCACCTTACTTCGCGAGCGGAACGCTTGGAGCCTTGGGTTCCGCGGGTTTCGGCGCCGTATCCCCGGCGGCGGGCGCCGCCCCGGAGGTCGCCGGCGCACCCGCCGGAGCCGGCACGGTGATCGGCGCCGCGGGGATTTGATCGAGAATCGACCGGCCACCCGACGTCCGCCCGGCGAAAATCGCCAGCACCAGGCTGGTCACCATGAACAGGCCGGCCAGGATCGCCGTGGTCCGCGTCAAGAGGTTCGCGGTCGACCGCCCGGTCATGAACCCGGACATGCCACCGCCGCCACCGCCGCCCAACCCGAGACCGCCGCCCTCGCTTTTCTGGATGAGGACGACGCCGATCAGCGCCACGGCGAGAATAAGATGGATGACCAGAACGAGGATCAGCATGACGGGTGGGCTTTGTCCTAATGCGTAGCGGCTCGCCACGGCATGGCGAGCGAAAAGAATCCCGGCGGGTTCTAGTCCGTTCCGCGCGGGCTGGCTAGCCCCCCGTCCGCATCGGCACGCTGTTCACCACTGCCCAGAAATCCTCCGCCACCAGGCTGGCACCGCCCAACAGGGCGCCGTCGACATGCGGCAGCGCCATGAATTCCGGGGCGTTCGACGGCTTGACCGAGCCGCCATAGAGGATCCGCACCTGCTCGCCGCCGGGCAGCAACCGGCCCAGCACGGCGCGGATGTGGGCATGCACCGCGTCGATCTCGGATGCCGTCGGCGTGAGGCCGGTGCCGATCGCCCAGACCGGCTCATAGGCCACGACCAGCTTCGCCGGCAGGGCGTCCGGCGGCACCGATCCGATGACCTGCCGCTCGATCACCGCGAGGGTCTCCTTCGCCTGGTACTGCGCCGCGGTTTCGCCGACGCAGATCACCGGGATCAGCCCGGCATCGAGGGCCGCCGACGCCTTGGCGCCGACCGTGGCGTCGTCCTCGTGATGCAGGGCGCGCCGCTCCGAATGGCCGAGGATGACGTAGGAGCATCCCATATCGGCCAGCATCGGCGCCGAGATGTCACCGGTATGGGCACCCTTGGGCAGCCAATGGCAATCCTGCGCGCCCAGCGCCACGCCGCTGCCGGCGAGGGCCGCGCCGACCACCGTCAGCAGGGTCGCCGGCGGGCAGACCAGCACGTCGCAGGACAAGGCCGTTCCCGCCGCCGCGGCGCGCGTCGCCACCTCGCGGGCGAGGGCCGTGCCATCGGCCAGACGGCCGTTCATCTTCCAATTGCCGGCAACCAATGGTCGTATCGCCAAATCACTCATCCTTTTTTCCCGGTTGCGGCGCGCGCGGGCCGGGCATTATGGTCGCGCCTCGCTTGCGCGAGCGTCGGGCTCAGCCCTTGCCCGCACACGGTCTCGGCCGCGGCCCGATGCCATCACCTTTATAACGGTCGCCTTTCCATGCTCCAAGCCATGCGCTCCAAAGCCGGATCTTTCGTCGTCAAGATCCTCTTCGTGCTGCTGATTCTCAGCTTTGGCGTCTGGGGCATCGGCGATTTGTTCCGCAGCAACAACCAGGACACGACGGTCGCCACCGTCGGCGGCGTGCCGATCCGCGCCGACGCGGTGCAAAACCAGCTCGAATCGGAGATGGCGCGGCTGCGCCCGATGTTCGGCGGCTCGCTCGACCGCGCCACCGCGAAACAACTGGGCCTGGTCAACCGCGTGATCGACGATCTCGCGACGCGCAGCACGATGGACCAGGAGAGCAAGCGGCTCGATCTCGAAATCGGCGACCAGACGATCCGCGACGAGATCGTCGGCAATCCGGTGTTCCGCGGCGCCGACGGCAAGTTCGACCGCGACACGTTCAACCGGCTGATGGCGGCGAACAACCTTACCGAGGCGAAATACATCGCCCTGCTGCGCGACGATCTGCCGCGCGGCTACCTCGCCGATCTGGCGCAGAGCAACGCCCAGGTGCCGAAGGTGCTGGTCGATGCGCTGTTTCGGGCGCGCAACGAAAAGCGCGTGGCCGACTGGGTGCTGATCCGCAACGATCAGATGACCGATATCGCGGCTCCCGACGATGCCGCGGTGAAGGCCTATTACGACCAGCATCCGGAGCGGTTCAGCGCGCCGGAATATCGCGGCTTCACCTTGGTATCCGTTCTGCCCAGCGATCTCGATGCGGGTCTCGCCATCTCCGACGACAAGCTGAAGGATGAATACCAGCAGCGCCTGGACGAGTTCACCAAGCCGGAACGCCGGCATGTCGAGCAGATGATCCTGCCGGATGAGGCGGCGGCGAAGACGGCCAAGGCGGCGCTCGATGGCGGTCAGGACTTCGCCAAGGTCGCGGCCGACGTGGCGAAGCAGGACGAGAAGACCATCGATCTCGGCGACGTGACCAAGCAGGAGCTGCCGCCGGATGTCGCGGAACCGGCCTTCACGCTCGATGCCGGCAAGGTATCCGAGCCGGTCCATACCGGTTTCGGCTGGAACTTGATCAAGGTGACGGCGGTGACCCCGGGCGGGGTGGATACCTTCGAGGCGGTGAAGGACCAGTTGCTGAAGGACGCCAAGCACGAAGCGGCGGCCGAGGCGATCAGCAAGCTGTCGAACAAGCTGGAGGACGCGCTTGCCGGCGGTACCGATCTGGCGAGCCTCGCCAAGCAGTTCTCGCTCAAGAGCTTCACCGTCGCGGCGATCGATGGGACCGGCCATGACCCGAAGAACGCGGTCGTGCCGGACTTTCCGATCTCGTCCGACCTGGTTCTGCGGACGGTGTTCGAGACACCGGCCGGACAGACCAGCGCGATCCAGGAAACCCCGGATGGCGGCCTCTATGTCACCAAGACCGATACGGTCGCCCCGCCGGCGCCCAAGCCGTTCGAAACCGTGGCGGCCGTCGTCAAGACCGCCGTGGTGAACGACCTGCGCGCCGCCAAATCGGCCGAGCGGGCGAAGGCGTTGGTCGCCGAGATCACCCCGGACAAGCCGCTGGCAACCGTGGCGGTCGCCGCGAAGCTGACGGTGACCACCACGGCGCCCTTCATCAAGACGGCGCCGACCAGCGAAGTGCCGTTGCCCCCGGGTGCCGTCAGCAAGCTGTTCGCGGGCCCGGTCGGTACGATCGGCACCGCGACGACACCGGACGGCGAGTACATCGCGCAGTTGAAGGAGATCAAGCCGGCCGACCCAACCGGCGACGCGGTCGTCACGGCGGATATCGAGCGGCAATTGACCCAGGCGATCGGCGGCGATCTCGCGGCGACCTATGAACAGGCGCTGCGCAAGCGCTACCCGGTCAAGGTCAACCGCGCCGTCGTCGACCAGTTGTTCTGAACCAAGTGTCCTGAGCAGGCCGATGCAGATCTTTCCGGACTTCGAGCCTTTCGGGGCGAGCTATCGGGCCGGCCGACCGACAGTGCTCTGGACCACGCTGGTCGCGGATCTGGAGACGCCGGTTTCGGCGATGCTGAAGCTCGCCGATGGCCGGCCGAACAGCTTTTTGCTGGAATCCGTCGAGGGCGGCGCCAAACGCGGCCGGTATTCGATCATCGGCCTCAAACCCGATGTCATCTGGCGCTGCTTTCGCGACCGGGCCGAGCTGAACCGCCAGGCGCGCGTCGATCCCGACGCGTTCAAGCCGGAAACCGGCCGAGCGCCGCTGGCGAGCCTGCAGGCGCTGATCGATGAAAGCCGGATCGACCTGCCCGCCCCCCTGCCGCCGATGGCGAGCGGGCTGTTCGGCTATCTCGGCTATGCCATGATCGGTCAGGTCGAGCGGCTGCCAGACGACAACCCCGATACGCTGGGCGTCCCCGACGGCTTGTTCATCCGCCCGACCGTGGTCGCGATCTTCGACAATATCGAGGATCGCATGACCATCGTGACGCCGGTCTGGCCGACCTCCGGCCCGACTGAAGCCAAGGCGGCCGAAGCCAAGGCAGCCTATGATCAGGCGCGGGAAAGACTGGCGGATGTCGTCGCCGATTTCGGCCGCAGCCTGCCCTATCGGCAGGAACGGCAACCGGAGACCGGCGATGTGGCGGCCGACCCGCGGGCGAACCTGACGCCGGCGGCCTATCGGGCGCTGGTCGAGCGCGCCAAGGAATACATCGCCGCCGGGGACATCTTCCAGGTCGTCCCGTCGCAGCGCTTCGTGCTGCCGTTCCGCCTGCCGCCCTTCGCGCTCTATCGGGCGCTGCGCCGGCTCAATCCCTCGCCGTTCCTGTTCTTCATGGATTTCGGCCGGTTCAGCGTCGTCGGATCCAGCCCGGAAATCCTGGTCCGGCTGCGCGACGGCACGGTCACCATCCGGCCGATCGCCGGCACGCGGCGGCGTGGCGCCACCGTCGAGGAGGACGCGACTTTGGCCGCCGATCTGCTGGCCGATCCCAAGGAGCGCGCCGAGCATCTGATGCTGCTCGACCTCGCGCGCAACGATGTCGGCCGGGTCGCCCGGATCGGCAGCGTCCGCGTGACCGAGCGCGAGGTGATCGAGCGATACAGCCATGTCATGCATATCTGCTCGACCGTCGAGGGCGAACTCGATCCCGTGCATACGGCCCTCGACGCGCTGATGGCCGGGTTCCCCGCCGGCACCGTATCGGGCGCCCCCAAGGTCCGCGCCATGCAGATCATCGACGAGCTGGAACCGGAGCGGCGCAACGTCTATGGCGGCGCCATCGGCTATTTCGCCGCCAATGGCTCGATGGATACCTGCATCGCCCTGCGCACAGCGATCGTCCAGGACGGCAAGATAATCCTGCAGGCGGGCGGCGGCGTGGTCGCCGACAGCGATCCCGAGGCGGAATACCAGGAAACCATCAACAAGGCGAAAGCCCTAGTCCGCGCCGCGGAGGAAGCCGTCCGGTTCGCCGCGGGGCGGTGAGCCCACAAGGGGCCAAGCCTCGCGGTCGACCTCGTTCCCAATGGTTGGGGGTGAATCGCACCCCAAAGCCTCATCTTTCATATTGCCGTCATCCGCAATAGCGGGATTTCTCCTACGTTGATCGCTTTGTCGCCAGTTAAGTCGACAATCGTCAATTGCTCGATATGACCATCGCAATCGAGGCCCGCTCCAGCCAGATCGACGGCCAGTTTGTCGGCTGGCGCGGCGTCCAATCGGGCGCTCAACGTGATATGCGGCACGAAGGGGATATCCAGTCGACGAAACGGCGCCAAAACCCCGGCATGCAGCCGCCGATGCAGCGCCACCAATGCCGCGAAACCAGTGTCCGGCACCAAATAGACCAGATGACCTCCAGCAACCAGATCGGGCATCGCCATGACCGCGCGCAGGGCGATGCCGATCGGTCCCGCCGCCGCCTCACGCGCGGCCGACGCGACCGTTTCGGGGGCGACCCCATGGAGCGCGAAGGCCAAGGTCACATGCGGACGGATCTTGGCATGACCGACCGGATCGTGAAGCCGCCGCACCGCCTCGATCCGCTCCAGCGCTGTGGCATCGATAATCGGGTATGCGACAACGAACAGCGCCATCTCACCCCGCCGGATGTGGCGCCTTGGCGGCCAGTGTCTGGTTGCGACGGACGATCGTGCTGACCGGGACGAGTTGGAAGCCGCGCGCCTCGGCGGTCGGCAGCCAGCGTGCAAGCACCGCCAGGGTCGCGTCCCGCGGATGGCCGATGGCGATCGCCGCCCCCTGGCGTCGGGCGATGGTTTCCAGCACGGCGATCTGCTCGGTCACACCGGCCTGGGTGATGCCGTCATCGAGGAACACGTCGCGCTGGGCATGCGGCACGCCCATGCTCTGGGCGAGCGAGGCGCCGACCGTCTGGGCCGTTGTCCGGCTGTCCAGGAAGAACACGCCATGGGCGCGTACCGCCTCGATGACCGGCACCATACCGTCGCTCGACGCGGTGAAGCGGCTGCCCATGTGGTTGTTGATGCCGACGAAGCCGTCGAACCGAGTGAGATCCCATTCCATCAGGCGCCGGATCTCCGCCGTGTCCTGGCCGATCTTCAAGGCGTTCGGTCCGGGATCGATGCGGCTGCCGACCGGCTCCATCGGGATATGCACCATCAATTCATGGCCGTGGGCGCGGGCGGCGGCGGTCTGCTGCTGCAGGTCCTGCGCATAGGTCATGAACGACATGGTGAGCGGCGCCGGCAGGGCGATGGCCGCGGCGCTGCGCGGCCGGTCCAACCCCATATCGTCGATCACGACGGCGATCAACGGCTTACCTTCGTAAGGCCGGGCGGGCACCGCGTGGCGCAGCCAGGGCAGCGTATCCCCCGGCACGGGCGGGACCGGCACGGACGCGGTGGGTGGCATCGCAACGGGCGGCGCGGCGGCGGGCGGCTCGATCGGGGCATGGGCGGGCGGCAGGCTCGCCATCTGGGGTGGGTGGGCGGTCTCTTCGTCATAATCCATCTCCTCCTCGGCGATCTGCCGGGAGGGGGTGGCGGCAGGCGGTGGCGCGGGGTGAGACGCCACCGAGGGGCCGGGCGTCGCAGCCTGATGCCCGGCCACCATCACGGGGTGGATCTGCCGGTGGCTCGGAAACACGGTGACGACGACGGCACCCAGCGCGATGCCGCCGATCGTGGCGGCCAGGATCGGCCACCACCGGCGCAACGGGCGCTTGGTCGACGGGCTACGCTTTTTCTGAGGCTTTTTCCGGGTCTGCGCCATGCCGTACCGTGTCGTCGGGCGCGGCCCTAGCGCCGCGCGGAACCTTGTCTAAAGCGATTCGCCTGGCCGCGACAGGGGCGGAAATGGCACGCTCATGCGCCTCGCACGCCGAATCCGCGGCTTTCGGGGCCAAGATCGACCTGCTATACCGGGCGCCTTTCCAAGCATGCACTGTTCCGGCCGATGTTCCTGCTCATCGATAACTACGACAGCTTCACCTACAATCTCTGGCACGTGCTGGGCGAGCTCGGTGCCGAGACGGTGGTGTGGCGTAACGATGCGATCGATGTCGAGGGCGTCCTGGCGTTGGCGCCGCAGGGCATCGTGATCTCGCCCGGTCCCGGCCGTCCCGAAGATGCCGGCATCACGGTCGAGCTGGTCCGCCGTGCCGGGAGTATCCCGCTGTTCGGCGTCTGCCTGGGTCATCAGGCGATCGGCGCCGCGTTCGGCGGTGTCGTGGCGCGGGCACCGGCGCCGATGCATGGCAAGATCAGCGCGATGCGCCATGACGGCACCGGCGTCTTCGCCGGCCTGCCCGAGGGCTTCGCCGCGACGCGCTATCACTCGCTGGTGGTCGAGCGCCGCGACCTGCCCGACGAGTTGATCGTCAATGCCGAAACCGATGACGGCTTGATCATGGGGTTGCGCCATCGCGACCGGCCGATCCATGGCGTGCAGTTCCACCCCGAAAGCATCGCGTCGGAGGCCGGCCACGCGCTGATCGGCAATTTCCTGGCCATCGCCACCGGCCGCGATAGCGCCGGGCGGAGGGTCGCATGACCGCTGAGCTTCCGTTCAAGACCTGGCTGGCGGAGGTCGCCTCGGGTCGCAGCCTGACGCAAGCCGAGGCAGAGACCGCGTTCGAGGCGATGATGTCGGGCGATGCCACGCCGGCGCAGATGGGCGGCTTTCTGATGGCGCTGCGGGTGCGCGGCGAAACCGTCGACGAGATCGCCGGTGCCGCCCGAATCATGCGCGCCAAGGCCCTGCCGATCGTCGCCCCGCCCGGCTGCGTGGATACCGCCGGCACCGGCGGCGATTCCAGCGGCAGCTTCAACATCTCCACGGCGGCCGCCTTCGTCATCGCCGGGTCGGGCGTGCCGATCGCCAAGCATGGCAACCGCAACCTCTCGTCGCGCTCCGGCTCGGCGGATGTGCTGGCGGCGCTGGGCGTCGATATCGACACGCCGATGAGTCAGGTCCAAGCCTGCCTGACCGAAATCGGCATCTGCTTTCTGATGGCGCCGCGCCACCATGCCGCGACCCGGCACGTGGCGCCGACGCGGGTCGAGCTCGGCACGCGGACGATCTTCAACCTGCTCGGGCCGCTGTCCAACCCGGCCGGCGTCAAGCGGCAATTGGCCGGCGTCTACGCCCCCCATTGGGTCCGGCCGCTCGCCGAGGTGTTCGGCCGGCTGGGCAGCGAGGCCTGCTGGGTCGTGCATGGCGATGGCATCGACGAGCTGACCACGACCGGCGTCTCGGAAGTCGCGAGCTGGGACGGCACCGCCGTGCGCAGCTTCACCGTCCATCCCAAGGATGCGGGTCTGCCGCTGGCCCGCAAGGAAGATTTGGCGGGCGGCGATCCCTCGGACAATGCCCGGATCATGCGCGCGCTGCTGGGCGGCACCAAAGGGCCGATCCGCGACGTGGTCCTGCTGAACGCCGCCGCCGCCCTGATCGTCGCCGGCCGGGTTCCCGATCTCGCCGCGGGCGTCGCCATGGGCGGCGCCGCGATCGATAGCGGTGCGGCACAGCGCGCGCTCGATCGGCTGATCAAGATCACTCGGGCGCGGCCCGAACCGGATGGTCCCGCCCCATGAGCGACGTGCTGCGACGCATCCTGGCCGATAAGCGCGAGCATGTCACGGCGGCGCGCCAGGTGCGATCGCTCGCCAGTCTGGATGAAGCCGCCCGGCAGACCCCGGCGCCACGCGGCTTCATCGCGGCGTTGCGCGGCAGGGTCGCCACCGATCGCCCCGCGCTGATCGCCGAGATCAAACGCGCCTCACCCAGTCGAGGATTGATCCGGGCGGATTTCGATCCGGCGACGCTCGCGGTCGCTTACAAGGTGGGGGGCGCCTGCTGCCTCTCGGTGCTGACCGATCAGCCCTATTTCCAGGGTAGCCCCGCCGACCTCGCCGCCGCCCGCGCGGCGGTCGATCTGCCGATCCTGCGCAAGGATTTCATGATCGACCCCTGGCAGATCGCCGAGGCGCGGGCGATCGGGGCCGATTGTATTTTGCTGATCATGGCGGCCCTCGACGACACCCAGGCAGCCGAGCTGGAAGCGGCGGCCCTCGATTACGGTCTCGACGTGCTGGTCGAGGTGCATGACGCCGCCGAGCTCGATCGGGCGCTGGCGCTGCGCACGACACTGATCGGCATCAACAACCGCGACCTCAAGACCCTGGAGATCGATCTCGCGACCACCGAGCGGCTGGCTCCCGGCCTGCCCGCCGACCGGCTGGTCGTCTGCGAAAGTGGCCTCGGCGGTCCCGGCGATCTCGCCCGCATGGCGGCGATCGGCGTGCACTGCTTCCTGATCGGCGAGTCGCTGATGCGGCAGCCGGATGTGACCGCCGCGACCCGCGCCCTACTGAGCGGTGCCGCGTGACCGAACTCACCCATTTCGACGCCCAGGGCCGCGCCGTGATGGTCGATGTCTCGGCCAAGCCGGAGACCGAGCGGGTGGCGATCGCCCGGGGCAGTGTGTTCATGGCGCCGGCCACGCTGGAGCTTATCCGCGGCGGCGGCGTCAAGAAGGGCGATGTGCTGGCGGTGGCACGCCTCGCCGGCATCATGGCGGCCAAGCGCACCGCCGATCTCATTCCGCTGTGCCATCCGCTGGGCTTGACCTCGGTCACCGTCGACCTCACCTCCGATCCAGGCCGAAACGCGGTCGACATCACCGCGACCTGCCGGCTGACCGGCCGGACCGGCGTGGAGATGGAGGCCCTGACGGCGGTGAGCGTGGCGGCGCTCACGGTCTATGACATGTGCAAGGCGGTGGATCGCGGCATGACCATCGGCGAGATTGGTCTCACCCATAAATCCGGCGGCAAATCAGGCGTTTGGGAGCGGCCCGCGCCATGATTTCCGTCGCCGAGGCGCTGGCGCGCGTGTTGGCCGGCCTGGCGCCGGTTTCGACCGAAATCATCCCGGTCGGCCAGGGCTTCGGCCGCGTATTGGCCGAGGATCTGGTCGCCCGGCGCACCCAACCGCCTTTCGCCGTCTCAGCGATGGATGGCTACGCGGCGCGCTCGGCCGATCTCACCGCCCTGCCCGCCCGGCTACGCGTCGTCGGCTACATCCAGGCCGGCGGACGGCATGACGGGTCGATCGGCCCGGGCGAAGCCGCGCGCATCTTCACCGGCGCACCGGTGCCGGACGGCGCCGATTGCATCGTCATCCAGGAAGATACCGAGGCGATCGACGGCCCCCCCAGGGAAGTGCTGGTCACGGAAGCCGCCGGCCCCGGCCGATACATCCGCCCGGCCGGGCTGGATTTCCGCGAGGGTGAAGTGGGTTTGCGCGCCGGCCGGGTGCTGAGCGCCCGGGATATCGGCCTGGCGGCGGCGATGAATCGGCCCTGGCTCACGGTCCGCCGCAAGCCGCGCATCGCCATCTTGCCGACCGGCGACGAGGTCGTTCTGCCCGGCGAGCCGGTCGGCCCGAACCAGATCGTCAGCTCCAACGGCTTCGCGCTGGCGGCCTTGATCGAGGCTTGCGGCGGCATCCCGATCCAGCTCGGCATCGCGCCCGACGAGCCCGGCGCCTTGCGCGACCGGGCCGCCGGTGCGGCCGGCGCCGATCTGCTGGTCACCACCGGCGGCGCCTCGGTCGGCGAGCACGACCTGATCCGCTCCGCCCTCGGCGAAGCGGGGCTGACGCTCGACTTCTGGAACATCGCGATGCGGCCGGGCAAGCCGCTGATGTTCGGCAGCCTGGCCGGCACCCCCCTGCTCGGCCTGCCCGGCAACCCGGTCTCCACCGTGGTGTGCGGCTTGCTGTTCCTGAAACCGGCGATCGACCACCTGCTGGGCATCCCGGCGACTGACCGGCCGGCGGAGCGCGCCAGGCTGGGTGCCGACCTGCCCGCCAACGACCGGCGCCAGGACTATCTCCGCGCGACCAAGACCCTCGACACCGACGGCGCCACGATCGCCACCGCCTTCGAGCGGCAGGACAGCTCGATGCTGTCGCGCCTCGCCGACGCCGACTGCCTGATCATCCGCCCACCCCACGCCGCCCCGGCGATGGCCGGCGAGATGGTCGAGATTCTGCGCTTCGATTCGGGCGGGCCACGGATCTAAGAGCTCGCTCAAGACTGGCATTTCTTCTGCATAAAAGTCTGTTTGATGCGGCTGGTAGTCCAACCTCATACGCGATTCGTTGTAACGATCGAGAATGACGACGGATGCTATGGCACCATAGCCTTTGACATAATCGCCCATGAGCCTGATCAAAATAAGCGGACAAAATTGCTGGCGAACGCGCGCTCGTGCGTCGACCGCGAGCCTGCCGGCCAGATTTTCTGTTCCCCGGTTACTCCGCCCAAAAGCCGCCTTATAAAGTCGCTTGACGACCGATAAGAACCAAACTAGAACATCTTACGTGTTTTTGTTTTGTTCTAAGGTGATGATCGCCTTATCAGGGATCCACCCGATCGGGAACCGGTCGAGATCAGCGAAAGAGGTGCGGCCATGCTTACTAAGAAACAGCACGAGCTTCTGCTTTTCATTCAGCACAGGCTGGGTGAAAGCGGTGTCTCGCCATCCTTCGAGGAGATGAAGGATGCGCTGAATCTGCGCTCGAAGTCGGGCATTCATCGGTTGATCAGCGGGTTGGAGGAACGCGGCTTCATCCGGCGTCTGGCGCATCGCGCCCGGGCGCTCGAAGTGATCCGCTCGCCGGATGGCAGCGCACCGCGTCCGCCGGCGGATCCGGCGCCGACCAGCCCGACCTCCGGTCCGGCCGGGGCCAATTCCAAGGCGGGCGATCGCAACCGCTTCTCGCCCACGGTGATTCGCGGCGATTTCGCCAATGCGCTGCCCGGCGCGTCGATCGCCGCCGAGGCCGAAGCGGTGCAACTACCGCTCTACGGCAAGATCGCCGCCGGCACGCCGATCGAGGCCCTGCGGGACCAAAGCAACATGGTCGGCGTACCGGCCAGCCTGCTCAAAAGCGCACTGGAGCATTACGCGCTGGAGGTCTCCGGCGACAGCATGCTGGATGCCGGCGTGTTCGATGGCGATACGGTGATCATCGAACGCTGCGACACCGCCGAGAACGGCGCCATCGTCGTGGCCCTGGTCGACGAGAACGAGGTGACGCTGAAGCGTATCCGCCGCAAGGGTGCCTCGATCGCGCTGGAGCCGGCCAACAAGGCGTATGAGACCCGCATCTTCGGGCCCGACCGGGTCAAGGTGCAGGGACGGCTGGTCGGGCTGATCCGTCGCTACTGAGCAGCCGGGTTGGCCGGGGAAGCTGGGTTAGGCGAGGAATCCGGCCATTTTTCCGGCCGCCGCGGCACCCAGGGGCGCGTGCCGCGCAGTTCGTCCGCCGTCTGGATGGTGATCGTCCGGCCCAGCCAGACCGCATGCGTGCCATAACGCCAGGCATCCCAGCGGTCGATCACCGTGGCCTGTCCCCGGCACGGCGCGCGCACCGCGAGCGCCGTCACCACCAGATCGGCGCTCCGGCAATCCTCCGCCAACGCCGCCGCGCTCAGCGGCAAGGCCACGACATGGCCGGCATGGCGATAGACGCAGCCGATCTCGTCGCAGCGGAGGTCGGGATCGGCGGCGTCGCCGGACGGGCCGGTTGATACGGAAGGGCCAGCCGGTGCGGAAGGACTAGGCCATGGCTGGTTCGGCACGCCCAAGGCGCGCTGCGCCCAGGCCTCACGGACGATCCGGTCGGCCTTCATGTCGGAAACCAGATAACCGCCCGAGGCACCGCGCACGGCGATCAGCTTGCCGTCGCCGGCGATCAGCAGATCGGGCGGCTGGGTCAGCGCCATGGAGGCCATCCCCAGGCCGATCGGCACAAAGCCCCAGCGACGCCAGGACTGCCGCCAGATCGACAGCCACAACCCGCCAAGGGCGATGGCGATCAAGCCGCCGATCGGCATCGCCGGCACTTGCAGGACAGCGCTGGGCAAGCCGGCGGTCCAATGGGCGATCCAGACGACCAGCGCGATGCCCCAGCGCATCGGTGCCAGGCCCCAGGCTTCGAGACCGAACGGCATCAGCGCGCAGCCGATCATGCCCCAAGGCATCACCCAGAAACCGCTGATCGGCACCGCCACCACATTCGCCAGGATCGAGAACAACGAAAACCGGTTGAAGTGATAGATCGCGAAGGCCGCCGTGCCGAGCGTGGCGATCACCGTGGTCGTGGAGACACCGGCGACATAGAGCAGGAGGCGCCCGATCGGCCCCGCGCCTTGCCGTAGGCCGGCGAGCCGCCGCCCATAGGTCTCGTAGAATGCGATCAGGGCCACGACCGCGGCGAACGACATCTGAAAGCCGACGCCGACCAGCGCCTCGGGACTGACCAGCAGCACCGCCCAGGCCGCCCAGGCGACACCGAACAGCGAGATATGCAGCCGGTCGATCAGGATCGCGACCAGTCCCAACGCGCACATCACGAAGGCGCGCTCCGCCGGGACCGAGGCGCCCGAGATCAACAGGTAGAAGCACGCCACCGCCAAGGCCGCCGCGGCGGCGGCTTTCTTGAGCGGAAAGCGCAACGCCACCCAGGGGATCAGCGCCAGGCCGGCGCGGATGCCGAAAAAGGCGATGCCGGTCACCAAGGTCATGTGCAACCCGGCGATCACCAGGATATGGGCGAGGCCGGAATCCCGGAAATCCTGGTTGACGGCGGCGGGTATGGCGCCGCGCTCTCCGGTGATCAGCGCGGCCGCGATACCGCCGGCATCGCCGGGCAGCGCCGCCTCCAATCGTTCGGTCATGGCGGCGCGCAACCGGTTGATCCAGAAACCGGGCGAGGCTGATCCACCCTCCGACGCGGGAAGGACGCGCGGCATGCCGACCGCGTAGCCGACCCCGCCGAGCTGCGCGAAGAACGCCTGGCGCTGGAAATCGAACCCGCCGGGCAGCGCCGGCGCCGGTGGCGGGAACAGCGTCGCGGTCACCTCGACCCGATCGCCGATCGCCAACGGACCCGCACCCGGCCGCAGATGCACGCGCACCCGGCGCGGCAGGGCCGCCGGATCCAGCCGCTGGATCTCCGTCGGTTCCAGCACGATCCGGGTGCCGTCGACCAGCGTATCCAGATCGACGATCCGGCCGGCCACCCGACCGGGGCCCGTCTGGCGTTGCAGAACCGGTGCCGTCACCCGCCAGGTCTTGAATTGGGCGATGCCGAAGCCGGCGGCGGCGATGCCGGTCAGCAACAGCACGGCGGCCAGGACCGGCCGGCCGCGCAGCACCCAGGCACCGGCCAAGCCAAGCGCCGCCACCACCCCGCCGAGCCAGATCGGCGGCTCGATCAGCAGGGCGAAATAGACCATGATGCCGAGGCCGAAGACGACCGGCAGCCACAGGATCCAGCGCTCGCGCTCCTCGACGAAGGCCGCGGCGATGGCACCGCCGGTCGAGCGCGGCCATCGCAGGGCGATCGGCCATGCCGCCCGGCGCTTCCCGATCAGGTCCTCGACCATCGGCCCCCCCTGGCGATCCCACGGATCACCAGAGACTAGCGGAACCTGGGCGCCTCACCAACCTTAGATTGCGGCGGAACCGCCGCTATTCGCCCGCCTCGGCCGTCGCCTCCCCCTTGCCGAAGGCAGGTTCGGCCGCCGCCGGTCGCCCGCCGAGCCAGGAGGCGACCGCCGACAGCAAATAGAGGATCATCGAGAAGGTGAAGGCGAATTTCAGCCCCAGGATGAACGGCCCCGACATCAGGCCGGGGAAGAACGCCTTGCCGGTCAGCGTCGCCACGCTCGCCGGCGGCAATGACTGGAGCACCGTGACCGGGATCAGCTCGCCCATCGGGTTGTAGCCTAGAAAGGCCGCGAACAGGCTGGCCACCGGCGGCGCGCCGGCGACCTGATGGGCCACCGCCGCCGGCACTTGCTGGGCCAATAGGCCGGCCTCCATCGATTGCGGCAACGTGGCGGCCAGGCCGACCAGCATCAGGCTGAAGAACACGCCGATCGACAGCACCTGCCCGACATTCGTCATGGTCGCCCGCATGCCCGAGGCCTGGCCGCGTTCACGCGGCGGCACGGCGTTCATGACCTGGGTGGCGTTGGGCGCCACGAACAAGCCGGAGCCGAGGCCGTTCAGAAAGATCAGGGCCGCGAACAGCGTGTAGGAGAAATCCGCGGGCAGCGCCATCAAGGCGGCGAACGACGCGGCCCCGATCAGCATGCCGCCGATGGCGAAGGGCCGTGCGCCGAGATGATCGGAGAAATACCCGGAGATCGGACCGGCAACCAGGAAGCCAAGGGTCAGCGGCAACATGAAGATGGCCGACCAGAGCGGCGTCTCCTCGAAGGAATAGCCGTGCAGCGGCAGCCAGATACCCTGCAGCCAGATGATCAGCATGAATTGCAGCCCGCCCCGGGCGACCGAGGACAGCAGGTTGGCGAGGTTGCCATAGGCGAAGGCCGGCAGGCGGAACAGCCGGAAGTCGAGCATCGGCTGCTTGACCCGCTGCTCGATCACGACGAACGCCGCCAGCGCCGCGAAGCCGACGACGAACAGGCCGAGCACCTGGGGGCTGGTCCAGGACATGGTCTGGTCGCGATAGGGCTGGATGCCATAGGTGATCGCCGTCAGGATCAGGATGAGGCCGACGCCGAAGGTGATGTTGCCCGCCCAATCGATCTTGTGGCTGACCTTGCTGCGCGCGTCGCGCAGCTTCCAATAGCCCCAGATCGTCCCGATCAGGCCGAACGGCACGTTGATCCAGAAGACCAGCCGCCAATTGGTATCGGCGAGCAGTCCACCGATCAGCAAGCCGAGGAATTGGCCGGCGATCGCCGCGACCACATTGATGCCGAGCGCGAACCCCCGCTGATCCGCCGGGAACGCGTCGGTCAGCAGCGCCGTCGAATTGGCCATGATCAACGCACCGCCGACGCCTTGAACGATGCGGATGACGATCAGATAGAGCGCCGCCGCCTCGCCTTGGCCAGGCAGCAGGCTGAGACCGACCGAAGCGGCGGTGAAGATCGCGAAGCCCAGATTATACATCTTGGCCCGACCGAACTGGTCGCCCAGCCGGCCGAAGGCGACGACCAGCACGGCGGTCGCGATCATGTAGCCGATGATCGCCCAGAGCAGATAATTGATGTTGCCGGGATCGAGCGCCTTCAGGCCGATCCCGCGAAACACCGCCGGCAGGCTGATCAGCAGGATCGAACTGTTCATCGTCGCGGCCAGCATGCCCAGGGTCGTGTTGCTGAGGACGACCCATTTATCGCCGTGGTTGGCGCTCGGGGATGTCGCGGTGCTCATCGATCGGTCTCTCCAACGGGAGCGCCTCATGGCGGGCACCCCACAGCAGCCGGGCCATCGGCCGGTCCTCCCAGGCCCCCCGACGGTGACTTTTCGAACCCCGCGCTTTATCTGAGGGTGGCTTGCGCTTTATATGAGGGTAGTTTCAGGTTTCAAATATGAAGATGTCCTCAGAAAACGCAAGCGATACGATCGTGATACCCCGCGCGCCGCAGCGGCGGCGGGGTCGGGAACGGGTGACGACCCTGCTGACCGCCGCCACCGCGGTGTTCACCGAGAAGGGCTACGATGCCGCGACGATGACCGAGATCGCCGCCCGCGCCGGCGGGTCGATCGGCTCGCTCTATCTGTTCTTTCCGACCAAGGAATTGCTCGCCAGGGCGCTGCAAGCCGATCTGGCGGAGGCGTTGACTCGGCAACTCGACGCACTGCGCGACCAAGTGCCGGGCGGCAGTGCCGCCGATCTGGCGGAGGCGCTGTTCGGCGTCCTGTCGGATTTCCTGGCGGCGCACCCGGTCTATGCCGTGCTGAGCGATCTGCGCGGCGAGGATGGCTGGAAGCAGGCCATGCGCGTCAAGCGGCGCGGCCAGATCGCCGCTCTGCTCGCCCGGGCGACCCCGTCCCTACCGCCCGGCAGGCCGGAACTGATGGCGGTCATCATCCTGCACCTGATGCGGGCCGCCATCGGCCTCACCGGCGAAGCGGAACTCCCGATGCGCGGCACCATCCTCGCCGAGTTGCGGCTGATGCTGCGCCGGCATCTGGAGGAGCCTTAGCGGTCGATCGTCCGTGCGGCTCAAATGCTCATTTGCGTGACGGATGGTCCCGATCTTCCATACCGCTCAGAGCGCCATGCGCGCTTCGATCACGTCGTACTCGGTCTTGACCTGGGTCCCGCTGCGGCTGAGCAACCCAGCCCTGGTTAGGGCACTGACGTCGTCATAGACGTTCCGATAGTTGCGATGCAGCCGCTTTGCGAGCGCCGCGACGCTCGGCGCCGGCATCCGGTGAACGTCCCTCAAGATCTCGAACCGCTTCGTCGTCAGAACCGCCATCAGCCCCTCGAGCGATTGGAACGACAAGCGGTGTTCGTCAACCGCCTCGCCCGCCTCGATGCGATGCCACGCGTCGATGAAAGCAGCGGCATCCTCGCGTGCGGACCCGCCTACCGTCACCTTAATCTCGTTCATAACTGCCCTCCTGCCGCTACCACATCCGCGAAGAAGTCCTCGATCAACTGCTCGACCGTCGAGAAGACATAGCCGTGTTCAACGTCGCGGATATGCTTGTGATCGCCCTTGCCCCGCTCGTTGTCGCAACCGACGATCCTGTGCCAGGCCGACCGAAGAACAGAGAGTATTTCAGCCGATGCGCGGACCCGAGAACTGGTATCGGCACCTCCCAGATTGTCATCTCCAGAATGGAGCCGTCATCATAATGACGGCGCCGGTGAAACCTGAGGTTTGCCTTCAAATTTAACCATTTCGCTATGGTGACTTATACCATAAATACTTATTGCCAACAACACCATAAACCTGACGTGCCGATGCTGTAAGAGGCCGGGACGATAACGAGATCACCGCTCTGCTGGAACGGGCGACCCTGCCGCCCGGCCGGCCGGAACTGCTGGCGGTCATCATCCTGCACCTGATGCGGGTCGCCATCAGCCTCATCGGCGAAGCGGGACTCCCGATGCGCGACACCATCCTCGCCGAGTTGCGGCTGATGCTGCGCCGGCATCTGGAGGAGCCTTAGGATCAGGCATCGCTGCTCTCGACCTGTTGCATCGCGTGGTTCAACCGAAAGCCAACGGCCTTGCCATCCCGAAGGACAAGCTACCGTTTAGCCCTTAAGCGAGGCGCCCAGCCTATCCAGGAGGAACCCGGTACCGTGTTCGCGGGAGCCGGCATCGTCATAGCCGTCGAGGAACGCGCCTTGTTCGGTGACCACGAGCCGGGTCTTCTCGCCCACCGGATTCAGTTCCAGGGTAGCCAGGGAGACGGAGATCTTCCGGTCGTCGAGGCTCATCTCATAGGCGTAGACGATCCGCGCATTCGGTACGACGTCGTAATAGACCGCGTCGAAGGTCGAGACCGTGCCGCTCGCCCAGCGGCCCTTCACGCGCTCGCGGCCGCCCGGGCGGACATCCATGGCGCGTTCGAGCACCACATAGCCATCGCCGCCCCCGAACCAGCGAGCCTTGGCCGCCTTGTCGGTCAAGGCGTGAAACACCTGGGCGGGTGCCGCGTCGTAGGTGCGTTCCAGCGTGAAGATCGCATGAACGACGGAGCGGGTTTCGACGGACTGGATGCGCGCCACTTCCTGCTCCAGCCGGTCGAGCGTGGTGCGCCAGCCCTCGGGCGCTCCCTCGATGGCGCCGAGAGCGCTGTCGTCGAAGATCTCATAAGCCTGATGGACGGTCATGCGTGTGCCGCCGGCAGCATCCTCGAACGTCACGGTGGTCAGGGCCGTGAAGCGCGGCGCATCGTTCTCGCCGACAAGGCCGGTGGCGAACACCAACCGCTCGGCGGGAACGATCTCGATATAATGGCCCTTGGACCGGAATTCCTGACCGTCCGGCGCGCGCATGCAGATCTCGCAGACCCCGCCTACGCGGAAGTCGACGGTCGCGTGCGGGACGGTGAAATGCTCGGGGCAGAACCAACGGCGCATGTGATCGGCGGTACTCCACGCCGTGAACACCAGCGCGCGCGGCGCGGAGAAAATGCGGGAGATCACCAGGGGTTCGGGCTTTCTGCCGGTCTTGGTATCATTCGCCTGAGCCATCGCCGCCTCCATTGTTTTTCAAGTCGTTGAGATAGACGCCCAACCGATCGAGCCTTCGCTCCCACTCGACGCGGCGCGCGTTGATCCACCCTTCCGCCAGGCTCAACGCCTGGGGTTCAATCCGGCAGGTCCGCACGCGCCCCACCTTCTCCGACCGGACGAGGCCGCTGCTTTCGAGCACCGCCAGATGCTGCATCACCGCCGGCAGCGACATGGCGAGCGGACGCGCCAGATCGCTGACCGAAACCGGCCCCCGCGACAGACGCTCCACCATCGCCCGCCGCGTCGGATCGGC
>DATMGU010000120.1:0-12529 GCA_035555315.1 Allostellaceae bacterium | reverse complement strand
CACCGGAATGAATCAAACCACCCGTATAATATTCCACCACGGCTCCGCCGACAAGAACGGGGCGGGAATGGCCCTTCTCACATACGGCGTCAAAGGCTCTAGCTAATAGACCGAGGCCTTTTTCAAACTCTGGTCTGTATTTAGCCATCTATGGACCCGGCGCAATTTCGGCATCTAAAGATAATTATTCCCAATGTATAGCATAGAACGTATCCCGGCGGCGAGAAGCCGCTGGCACGAGCTAAGCCGCCGGCACCGCCAGCGCCATTTCGGGCAGCCGTCCCTCTTCCACCGCGTGGCACGCCACCAAGGTACCGTCGGCGATGCGCAGATTGGGGCGCTCCACCCGGCAGCGCTCGTTGGCGAAGGCGCAGCGCGGGTGAAAGGCGCAGCCGCTCGGCGGGTTGATCGGGTTGGGCACCTCGCCCGCGACCGGTATGCGGGCGCGGCCGGTCATCTCCAGATCCGGGATCGTGTCGAGCAGCAGCCGCGTATAGGGATGGCGCGGCCGGGCGAACAATTTCTTGGCGTCCGCCACCTCGACCAGCCGGCCCAGATACATCACGCCGACCCGGTCGGACACGTGATAGATCACCGCCAGATTGTGCGAGATGAACAGGTATGTCAGGCCCAGCCGGCGCTGCAGATCCTTCATCAGATTGAGGATCTGCGCCTGCACCGAGACGTCGAGCGCCGAGGTCGGCTCGTCGCAGACCAGGAATTCCGGGTTGGAGGCCAGCGCCCGGGCGATCGAAATGCGCTGCCGCTGTCCGCCGGAAAACTCATGCGGGTATTTGTCGCCATCGGCGGGGGTCAACTTCACCTGACTCAACAGCTCGCCGACCCGCGCACGCACCGCCGCCGGGCTGTCGAGCAGCTTATGGGTACGGATCGGTTCCGCGATGATGTCCTTGACCCGCCAGCGCGGGTTCAAGCTGGCGAACGGATCCTGGAAGATCATCTGGACCCGGCGCTTCAGCGGCGCCTGCTCCGCCCGCGTCTTCAAGCCGGCAAGATCGACGCCGTCGACCTCGACCCGGCCGCGGCTCGGCCCATAGAGACCGACGATCAGCCGCGCCACGGTGGATTTGCCGCAACCGCTTTCGCCGACCAGCGAAAACGTCTTGCCGCGCTCGATCTCGAAATCCACGCCATCGACCGCCTTCAGCGTCTGACGCTTGCCGCCGCCGACCAGCCGGGTGAGCCAGGGCGCCGACACGTCGAAATGCCGGGTAAGGTCGGTCACCTGCAGCAGCGGGCGATCGGGAACCAAGACGCCGGGCTGGGCGGTCGCGAGCTTAACCATGGGCGGTCTCCACCGCGCGCTTTTCGCTCGCCGCGTCGTAAAGCCAGCACGCCGCCTTGGTGTCGCCGGTCGGCAACAGATTCGGCCGCTCGCGCCGGCAACGGTCGAACACCTCGGAACAGCGCGGGTTGAAAGCGCAGCCGGTCGGAATGCCGCCCAGCCGGGGCATCGCGCCATCGATCTGCCGCAGCCGTTCCAGGTCGTGGCCGATCGTCGGGATCGAGCCCATCAGCCCCACCGTATAGGGGTGCTTGGGGTGCTTGATGACTTCGCGCACCGGGCCGATCTCAGCGATCCGGCCGGCATACATGACGGCGACGCGATCGGCGGTTTCGGCGATGACGCCCATATCATGGGTCACCAGCATCACCGCCATCCCGTGGTCGCGGCACAGACGCTTCAGCAGCGTAATGATCTGCGCCTGGATCGATACGTCGAGCGCCGTGGTCGGCTCATCGGCGATGATCAGGCGCGGATTCGCGGCCAGCGCCAGGGCGATCACCACCCGCTGCCGCATGCCGCCGGAGAATTGGTGCGGATAGGCGTCGAGGCGCTGCGCGGCACCGGGAATGCCGACCTCTTGCAATAGCTCGACCGCCCGGCGGCGTGCCGCGCGTTCATCCATGTCGAGATGGGTGCGGATCGTCTCGGTCAGCTGTCGGCCGACCGTATAGAGCGGGTTGAGGCTGGTCAGCGGGTCCTGGAAGATGGCGCCGATGCTCTTGCCGCGAATCCGGCGCATCTTTTCGGCCGGCAGATTGTCGATCCGTTTGCCGTCGAACAGAATCTGGCCGCCGGCGATCCGCAGGGGTGGTTCCAGCAGGCCGATGATCGCGGCACCAGTCAGGGATTTGCCGGCGCCGGATTCACCGACCACGCCCAGCACCTCGCCCACCGCGATGCTGAACGAAATATCGTCGATCGCGGTCAGCGTGCCGTGCCGGGTCGGAAACTCGATCTTGAGGTGGTCGACCTGCAGCAGCGGGGTGGGAGCGGTCACGAGTGGTTCGGGCATCAGCGGAGCTTCGGATTGAGGGCGTCGCGCAGCCAATCGCCCAGGAGGTTCACCGCCAGCACCAGCACGGCCAGCATCACCGCCGGGAACAGCGTGATCCACCACTCGCCGGAGAACAGGAAGTTGCCACCGATGCGAATGAGCGTGCCGAGCGACGGCTGGGTCGCCGGCACGCCGACGCCGAGGAATGACAGGGTCGCCTCTGTGATGATGGCGACGGCGAGATAGATCGTCGCGATGACCATCACCGGACCCGTCACGTTGGGCAGCACATGGCCCAGCATGATGCGGATCGGATGCACGCCGATGACCCGCGCCGCCTGGACGTATTCCTTGGATTTCTCGACCATGGTGGAGCCGCGCACGGTGCGGGCGAACTGCACCCAGCCGGACACGCCGATGGCGATGATCAGCACGTAGGTCGCGATCTGATCCTGCAGGTCGTGCGGCAGGACGCTGCGCGCAATGCCGTCGACCAGCAGGGCGATCAGGATCGCCGGGAACGACAATTGGACATCGGCGAAGCGCATGATGATGCCGTCGACGATGCCGCCGCGATAGCCCGCGATCAGGCCGAGCGACACACCCATGATCAGCGCGAACACGACCGACGCGAAGCCCACGATCAGCGACAGCCGCGCACCGAACAGGATGGCCGACAGCATGTCGCGGCCCTGCCCGTCGGTGCCCAGCGGATAGTCGAAGCTGCCGCCCTCCATCCAGACCGGCGGATCGAGCGCGTCGAGGAGGTTGAGCGACGAGAGGTCGAGCGGATTCTGCGGCGAGATCATCGGCGCCAGCAGGGCCGACACCACCAACACCAGCGTGATGGCCCCGGAAATCACCGTGATCTTCGAGCGCGTGAAGCTGTACCAAAGATCGCTGCCGAAGACCGAGCGCCAAGCACCCCGCAGGAGACCGGCCGACGCGCCCGCCGTCAGCCCGGCGTCGGTTGCCCCCTCTTTAATTGCCATGGGCGGCATCCCGGTTGATGCGCAGTCGTGGATCGACGACGTAATAGAGCAGATCGACCACCAGGTTGATCACCACGAAGAACAGCGCGATCAGCACCAGATAGGCGGACATCACCGGAATATCGGCGAAGCTGACCGCCTGGATGAACATCAGCCCCATGCCGGGCCATTGGAAGACGCTCTCGGTGATGATCGAGAAGGCGATGATCGATCCGAGCTGCAGCCCGGTGATGGTGATCACCGGCACCATCGTGTTCTTCAGCGCGTGACCGAAATTCACCACCCGGTTGGGCAGGCCGCGGGCGCGGGCGAATTTGATATAGTCGGTACGCAGCACCTCGAGCATCTCGGCGCGCACCAGCCGCATGATCAGGGTCATCTGGAACAGCGCCAGGGTGATCGCCGGCAGGATCACCGCCCGCCAGCCATCCACGGATAGCAGGCCGGTCGACCACCAGCCGAGCTGCACGACCGGCCCACGCCCATAGGAGGGCAGCCAGCCGAGCACCACGGCGAAGATCAGGATCAGCAGGATACCGATCAGGAAGGTCGGCAGCGACACGCCGATCAACGAGACCGCCATCATGGTGCGCGCGATGAAACCCTCGCGATGCAGCCCGGTATAGACACCCATCGGCAGTCCCGCGAGCAGTGCCATCGCCGCGGCGATCAGGCTGAGCTCCAGCGTCGCCGGCATCTTCTCCAGGATGAGCTGCGAAACCGGGCGGGCCTGTTCGTAGCTGAGGCCGAACTGGCCCCGGGCGGCATGGCCGACAAAGCGGGCGAACTGCACGACGACGCTGTCGTTGAGACCGAGATCGGCGCGCAGCTGGTCGCGTTGGATCGCCGTGGTGTCCTGCCCGACCATGTTGTTGATCGGATCGCCGACGAAGTTGAACAGCGCGAACGCGATCAGCGCCACAACCAGCATGACCGCCACGGACTGCACCAGCCGATGGATGATGAAGGCGATCATCGGGTGCGGCCCTTGCTAAGAAAGGGCGGCTCATATGGCGGAGCCGCCCCAGTCGGATGCAGCATCGGTCTACTTCACCGTGACATAGCGCAGCGGGAAATAATTGTCGGGCAATTGGACGACATTGACGGTGTCGCGCGTCGCCCAGACGACCTGCTGCTGATGCAGCGGGATATAGCCGAAATCATCCTTCACCAGGGTCAACGCCTGGACGATCAGCTTGTTGCGTTTGGCTTGATCGAGCTCACCCTGGATCTGGGTCACCAACTCATCGACCTTGGGATCGGCATAGCCGCCATTGTTGAAGATACCCGTGCCCTTTTCCCGATTGCGGGTCGCCGCCAGGCTGAGCAGGGCGTTGTGCGCATCATAGGTTTGGGGCGTCCAGCCGAGTAGGAAGAAGCTGGTGTTGTAGGCCGGCTCGTTGACCTTCGCGAAGAACTTGGCGCGCGGCTGCGCCAGCAGGTTCACCTTGACGCCGATGCGCGCCAGCATGGCGACGACCGCCTGGCAGATCTGCTCGTCATTGACGTAGCGGTCGTTCGGGCAATCCATGCCGATCTCGAAGCCGGTCGGATACCCGGCCTCGGCCATCAGCTTCTTGGCATCGGCGACGTTCACCGGAAAGCGCTTGTTGATGCTCTCGTCGAAGCCGTTGACGCCGGCGCCGATCAGCAGGGCGGTCGGCTGGGCAAAGCCCCGCATGACCTTCTGCGCGATGGCGGTTTCGTCGATCGCCTCGTAGAACGCCTTGCGGACCCGGACGTCCTTCAGCGGGTTCTTACCCTTGACGCTGCTTTCCAGGAGTTCGTCGCGGCTCTGATCCAGCCCCAGATAGATCGTCCGCAGCTCCGCTTTCTGCAGCAGCTTCAGGCCCTTGGTCGCCTTGATCTTGTCGGTCGCCTCGGGCGGCGTGTTGTAGATCATGTCGATCTCGCCGGACAGCAGCGCCGAGACGCGGGTCAGCGGATCCTTGATGATCGAGAAAACAACCTCGTCGAGGTTATGCTCCTTCTTGCCCCACCAATTGGGGTTCGGCACCAGCACGGTCTTCACGTCCGGCTGGCGTTCCTTGAGGATGAAAGGCCCGGTGCCGTTCTCGTTGCGCGTCGCGAAGCTTTCCTCGTTCTTGGTGATATCGGCCGGCTTCACCGCATTGTTCTTCTCGCACCATGCCTTGGACAGGATGGCCCAGCTGGTCAGCTCCTCCGGCAGGATCGGATCCGGGCTCTTGGTGACGACGTCGACCGTGAAATCGTCGACCTTCTTGATCTCCTTCACCGTCGCGAAATTGCCCGACAGGTTCGAGCCGGGCATCAACACGCGCTGATAGGAGAAGATCACGTCATCCGCGGTGAACGGCGTGCCGTCATGGAACTTCACCCCCTGGCGCAGCTTGAAACGCCACACATTCGGGTCGGTCTGCTTCCACTCCGTCGCGAGCGCCGGTTCAACCTTGAGACTGCGGTCGCGGCCAACCAGCGGCTCGTACATGTTCGCATCGAAGGTCAGCAGAAACGTCTCGTTCCGCGCATAGGGGTCCATCGAATTGACGTCACCGTCATTCGCCCAGCGAAAAACCTTCGCCTGGGCAGCCCCGCCCGAAGCCGCGAGCCCGATCGCGACGACCGCCGCCAATGCCGCGCCCAACAACCGCTTATCCATAAATCCCCCTCAATGTCCCTGTGGACGCGACGTGTTTCCCGCCACGGCCATTGCCCTACCGCCGTTTCGTCGCATCATGCCGAGCCCCAACCCGGCACCCATGCGATCTCCTTGACGGCGGCCAGAAGGTTCCACATGCCCCCCGATCTAAGTCAATGGTCTTAAATACCCCTGCTTCCGGCACCGATCCGAACCACTATTGGCCACCATGCATGCCCTGGGCCATAGGCAAGCGCATGGGGCGTGGATGAGGATCTCCGATTTGACGGCCGGATCGGCTTGACGGATAGTCAGGCTTCGTCTCGCCAGCGCGCGCTCGGCGATCGACCCATGAGGATGATGAATGACCAGTCTAGGCAATTCGACCGCGAGCAGGGACATCGCCAATGTCCTGCACCCCTACACCAATCTGAAAAAGCATCAGACCAGCGGTCCGCTGGTGATGGCACGGGGCAAGGGCGTTTATGTCTATGACGACACCGGCAAGGAATACATTGAGGCGATGGCCGGGTTGTGGTGCACCTCGCTGGGCTTCGGCGAGGAGCGGCTGGTTGAGGCGGCAACCAAGCAACTGCGAGCGCTTCCCTACTATCATACCTTCAATCACAAGGGGCATGAGCCCAGCGTCGAGCTGGCCGAACGGCTGATCCGGCTGGCGCCGATGTCGAGCAACGGCACGCCGATGTCGAAGGTGTTCTTCAACAATTCGGGCTCGGAGGCGAACGACACCGCCGTCAAGCTGGTCTGGTACTACAACAACGCGCTGGGCCGGCACCGCAAGAAGAAGATCATCTCCCGGATGAAAGGCTATCACGGCGTCACGGTCGCCACTGCGAGCCTCACCGGCCTGCCGAACAACCACCGCGATTTCGACCTGCCGATCGAGAACATCCGCCACGCCGATTGCCCGCATTATTATCGTTTCGGCAAGCCCGGCGAGAGCGAGGAAGACTTCGCCACGCGCCTCGCCGAGAGCCTCGAGGCGCAGATCCTGCGCGAAGGTCCGGACACGGTCGCAGCATTCATCGCGGAACCGGTGCAGGGTGCCGGCGGGGTGATCGTGCCGCCGGCGACCTATTGGCAGAAGATCCAGCCGATCCTGAAGAAATACGACATCCTGCTGATCGCCGACGAGGTCATCTGCGGCTTCGGCCGGACCGGCAAGATGTTCGGCAGCCAGACCTATGGCATGACGCCGGATATCATGAGCGTGGCGAAGGCCTTGTCCTCGGCCTATCTGCCGATCTCGGCGACCTTGATCAGCGACCAGATCTACCAAGCGCTGGTAAAGCAGAGCGAAAAGATCGGCGTCTTCGCCCATGGCTATACCTATTCAGGCCATCCGGTTTGCGCCGCGGTGGCGATCGAGACCCTCAAGATCTATGAGGAGCGCGATATCGTCACCCATGTGAACGCCGTGTCGCCGCGCCTGCTGAACGGGTTGCAGCGGCTCAAGGACCGGCCGCTGGTCGGCGAGATCCGCGGCGTCGGCCTGATCGCCGCGGTCGAGCTGGTGCGGGACAAGACCTCGCGCGCGTCCTTCGATGCCTCCGCGATGATCGGCGCCTATTTCCAAGGTCGCGCCGAGGGGCATGGCCTGATCGTGCGGGCGATGGGCGACGCGATCGCCTTGTGCCCGCCGCTGATCGTCACCGAGACGGAGATCGACGAGATCCTGATCCGCTTCGACAAGGCGCTGGCCGATACCGAAGCGATGGTGGCATCAAGCGGCCTGGCCGCCGTCGCCTAGACCGCCGCATCCCCGCGATGGTTCCAAGCCGTCGCGGGGGCGCCAGTCAGACTAAGTCGTCGGCCAGTGAGGCATCTCATACCGCGACCCGGTGAATCGTCGCATGTTGCGAGCCCGTTCGTCGCGTACCGCGACATGGTGTCTCCTCGCCGTGGAGGAGCGATCGGTCCATATGATGTCTCGGAAGGGACTGGAACCATGGATTACGAGAATTTCTTCGCCGCTCGTGTCGACGACCTGAAGGCCGAAGGCCGGTATCGTGTGTTCGCCGAGCTGGAGCGCGTGGCCGGGGCCTTCCCGACCGCCCGACACCATGGCGCCCAGCAAAACGAGGGGATTGCCGACGTCACGGTATGGTGCTCAAACGATTACCTGGGCATGGGCCAGCATCCTGCCGTGCTGGCGGCGATGCACCAGACCATCGATCGTGTCGGCGCCGGCGCCGGCGGGACGCGCAACATCTCCGGCAATTCTCACGAACACGTCTTGTTGGAGCGCGAATTGGCCGATCTGCACCGCCGCGAGGCGGCGCTGGTGTTCAGCTCGGGCTATGTCGCGAACGACGCGGCGCTGGCCACCCTGGCCGGCCGCATTCCCGGCTGCATCGTCTATTCCGACGCGCTCAATCACGCCTCGATGATCGAAGGCATCCGGCATAGCCGCGCCGAGAAGCGCATCTTCCGGCATAATGATCCGGCTGATCTCGATCGGCTGATGGCCGCCGACGACCCGGCACGGCCCAAGCTCGTCTGTTTCGAAAGCGTCTATTCGATGGATGGCGATGTCGGTCCGATCGGCGCCCTCTGCGACGTCGCCGATGCCCACGGCGCCATGACCTATCTGGACGAGGTGCATGCGGTCGGCCTGTATGGCGATCGCGGCGCCGGTATCGCCGAACGCGACGGCGTGCTGCATCGTCCGACGGTGATCCAGGGCACGCTGGGTAAGGCCTTCGGCTGCATGGGTGGCTATATCACCGGCTCGGCGGCGATGGTCGACTTCGTGCGCAGCCACGCCTCCGGCTTCATCTTCACCACCTCGATGATCCCGGCGCTCGCCGCCGGTGCTCGCGCCAGCATCAGCCACTTGAAGACCAGCCGCGCGGAGCGGGCCCAGCACCAGGCGACCGTCGCCCTGGTCAAACGGCGCCTGATCGACGCGAGTATCCCGGTAATGCCGTCCGAGACGCATATCGTGCCGGTGCTGGTCGGCGATGCCCGGCTGTGCAAGCGCGCCTCGGACGAATTGCTGACGCTGCACGGGATCTATCTGCAGCCGATCAATTACCCAACCGTGCCGCGTGGTACGGAACGGCTGCGCATCACGCCGACCCCGCTGCACCAACCGGCGCATATCGACCACCTGGTCGACGCGCTGGCCGAGGTCTGGCACCGGCTGCTGCTGCGCCGCGCGGCCTGATCGCGTTAGCGGCTCATGTACCGCGACAACTCGCTGATCCCGATCGAGACGGTCCGCATCGCCGCGCTCGGCCCCTTGGCGGAACGGGATTACCGCTACGGCGATCTCGCCGCCAAGATCCGGTACTTCATCAGCCATATCGTCGGCCCGTCGCTCGACCTCATGGGCATTTCGATCGAGATGCTGCGCTATGAGGGACTGGTCGAGGCGATCGAGGGCGAAGGTGTCGTCGACAACGCGCTGCTTCGGCTGACTGCCACGGGGCGGGCAGCGCTGATAACGTTGTTGAACGCCAGCCTGCGCGCGCCCGGGACCGAGCTCAACCGCCTGGTGATCGCCCTGAAGATGCGGTTTCTGCACCTGCTGCCGCCGGCGGATCGGCAGCGCCAGATCGACATGCTGGCAGAGGTCTATGCCGGCGAGCGCGAGCGGCTTACCGAGCTGCGCAGCCAGCAGGCCGTCGACGAACCGGCGATCGACCACGCGGGCGATCTGCGCGGCTGGCTCGACCATGAAATCGCCCTGCTCGACAGCAGGCTCGCCTGGCTGGATGGGGTCCGGCGGCGCTAAGGATCCGGTGCGATATAATCGCGTCAGATCCCAGGGCCCTCACGCTCCTCGTGACTGCACGGGTATCCTGACCGAGACCGCGGCGGCGGGGTTGAAGGGGGCCTCCGGCGCTTCAAAATGCACGTAGCCAAGCTGACGGAGCAAGTAAAAACCGTTGCCATCGCGGACGAGGGTACTATCGAAACCGCACCCATCGTCGCAAACCGAGACCTGGATTTCGGAGGCGCGACGGCTGACGACATGAACGAAGATCCGCCCAGTCGGCCGATTTTTGAAGCCGTGCTGCACCGCGTTGTAAACAAGCTCATCGACCACGCGCGCTACCATCTTCCGGTAGGAGGTCGGGCAGCACCCCTCCACGCTCAAGTCGACTTGCACGAGGAGCTCTCGTGCGAGGTGATCGGTAACGATCTTCTCGCATTGTTCGCGCAGCAATCTGACAAAAGCATCTCCCTGCGAGACGCCGCTGACGCGATGCATATCGTGTTGGCGTGCCAAGGACGTACCGTCGGGCGCCTCGATAAGTAGACCGACGGTCGTCCGTCGCGATCCCGCGCTACCGGGTTGGTCGCGCACTGCCACGTTCCCGAGCGATCGCAGGAGCTGAAAGCCCGCGGCCTCACGCATCCTCGAAAAATCGATCCCCCAGCCGTCATCCGAGGTCTCGATCCGTGTTCCAGACATCTCGCCGCTCGTCACCGTTACGCAGATTTCGCCGATCGTGCGTTCATGGAAACCGTGCTTGACGGCATTCGCGACCATCGCCCGCGCCGCGATCAGCACATTTTGTCGATGGTCAAAGGGGCAAAGACCGTCGATCGTGACGTTGAGGCGCACGACCAGCCCCGAACGACGAAGGTCGTGGATGGTCTGCAGGCAGGCGCTTTGAACCAATCGATGAAAATTCTTCCCCGGCTCAACGCAGATCGCCGCATTCTGGTCCGGGTAGTGCTTTTGCGCTCTGACGTCGCGTGGATTGACAAGATGGACGGAAGTCGTAGCGATATTGTCCCATAGCGGCGAACGATCGGCGATATTAGCGATGCTGTTGACGCCGTAAAACGCCATATGAACGACATTGTCGTCTTCGGTCGGCATGATCATCGTCTCTGCAAGTGACATCATAATCTCCGTGAATACGGCGGAGTTCACTCGATCGTAGTCGTTAGACTTGGAATTTCTCCGCCTTTGGCGAGGCTGAAGGAAAATCATCGCTGGGTGATGTCGGTATTTTTCGACCGCCAAAACGATATGTCCGTGCTGACACAATCATGACCCGACCGCTCGCTATCGGCGCGCGGCGAACACCGCGACGCGGGGTTGGACGAGGAGGCTCGCATAGCCGAGGTACAGCCGGTGCGTCACCGGATCGATCGCCAGCGTATGGGCGCCGTAATGCGTGTGGATGGCGTCGAGTTGCCGGTAGGAATCAGAGGTATCCTGCTGGATCACGGATAGGAGGCCCGCCCTGCCTGTTGTGTAGATGCGCCGCAAATCGGGATCGAAGGCAACCGAGTCCGGGCTGCTTCCCACCGGCAGAGACGCCACGACGCGATGCGCATCCAGGTCGAAGACGACAAGTGTTGCATTGCCCGAGCAGGCAACAAACAGGCGCCGATGAGGTTCGTCGATAGCCATCCCCGACGGCGCTTTGCACCCCTGGAGGAGCCAGTCCTGGGTCACCGACCTTTTCGCGAGGTCCAAGACCGCGATCATGTCGCCATCTTCTATGTTTTGATAGAGCAGGTTCGTCTGACCGTCGAATGCGGCGAATTCCGGTTTTCCACCGAGCGGGATGACGGCGCTTATGGTCTGTGTGGCCGGATCGATCACTGTGCCGACACCGGAATCGCCGCTCGCGACATAGACGAGTTTGTTATGCGGGTCGTAAAAGATGCCATCCGGGTCGGCGGCGACCGGGATGCGCTTGATCAGCCGCATGGTGGCGGGATTGAAGATATCGACGGTGTTCGCGTCGCTGCGCGTCACATAGCCCAGGCGGCTCGCCGGATCGATGATGACCCCATGTGTCGCCGGCTCCAAGGCGAACACCGAAACATCCAGGGCATCCGGCAATCCCTCGCCATCCAGCCTGACGTTATAGACCTTGCCCGTGCTCTCGTCGGCGACGAAGAGGCTTTTTCCGCTGACGCTCAGGTAATCCAAAATCGTAAGCATCCTGCCTTCCGGGAGGAGGATGTACCCTTGGAAGCTGAGACTATTGGCACTCTCCGGTGTGCCGGCGTAGATCAACTTCGCCGCGACCCCTCCCGCGGCGATCACCAATATGACGATACAGAAGACGGCGATGCTCGTAATTTTCCTGAAGCTGCGTTTCATAGTATCCCCCGTTCGGTCGCGATGACCGGAACAGCGAAATACATACCTGGTCAATTTCCCCCGAAGTATCAGCGGCCTTGTCAGATCTGTACTTGCTCTGATGGCAAGCTAGGCAAGCAAGATTGCCCGTTGATATCGATATTATATTGAAATCGCTATAATTACGGAGATGGCCGCAACGGCGAAGCGCCGCGCAATGGTGTCGCGTGGCCATGGCAGCAGTCTCATGCGACGGTCACCGCCGGGGTGAAGATATAGCCGCCATTGCGCACGGTGCGGATGACCTCCGGGTTCTTGGGGTCGTCCTCCAGCTTATGCCGCAGGCGGCTCACCTGCACGTCGATGCTGCGATCATAGGCGGCGTGCGACAGGCCGCGCGCGAAATCGAGCAGTTGGTCCCGTGTCAGGACCCGCTGGGGATGCTCCACGAAGGCGAGCAGCAGATCGAACTCGCCCCCGGACAGCAGGATGAGAGCGTTGTCGGCGGAGCGTAGTTCACGCCGGGCGACATCCA
>DATMGU010000119.1:0-24975 GCA_035555315.1 Allostellaceae bacterium | reverse complement strand
CGATCGGCCGGCCGAGGCGGAGGCCGCCTACCGCCAAGCGCTCGGGCTCAAGCCGGGCTTCGTCGATGCCCAAGCCAACCTCGCCATCCTCCTCATGCTCGATAACAGACTCGACGAAGCCGTGGAGGCTTGCCGGGATCTTGTGGCGTCGCGGCCGGACGACGCGTTGGCCCATTACGGTCTCGGCGATGTCCTGCAAAAGCTCGACCGGCCTGATGAGGCGGCGGCTTGTTACGAAACGGTGATCCGGCTTCGCCCGGACCTGGCCGAGGCGCACAACAATCTCGGTACGCTGCGCTTGGCCGCTGGCCGGCTTGCGGAGGCGGAGGAGTGCTGTCGGACGGCGCTGGCACTGCGGCCCGATTTCCCGGAGGCACACAACAATCTTGCCAGCGCCTTGCGCCTGATGGACCGCCTCCCCGAGGCGGAGGCCAGCTATCGCATGGCGCTGCGGCTCACACCGGATATGTCCGAGGCCCATGACAATCTAGGCAATGTGCTGCGCGATCTCGGCCGATTGGACGAGGCGGTGGACAGCTACCATACGGCGCTGCAGCTCGATCCGGAGAGTGCCGAAGCCCACAATAATTTGGGTGCCGCCCTGAACGATCTCGGGCGTTTCGACCAGGCGGCCGAAGCGTGTCGTACCGCGTTGCGGCTCATACCGACCATGCCCGTCGCCCATAATAATCTGGGCAATGTATTGCGCGATCTGGGCCGGTTGGACGAGGCGGTGGAGAGCTATCGCATGGCCCTGCGGCTCGATCCCGAGAGTGTGGAGGCCCATAGCAACCTGGGTGCGGCCCTGCATGATCTCGGGCATTTCGCGCAGGCTGCGGACTCGTGCCGCGCGGCGCTGCGCTTGAAGCCGCGATATCCCGATGCGCTGCTCAATCTGAGCAACGCGCAGCAGGCTCTCCATCAGCTCGACGAGGCGGCGGTATCCTGCCGAGCGGCCATCGACCTCAAGCCGGATTTCGCCGAGGCGCATCATAATCTCAGCCTGGCCCTGTTGCTGGCCGGCCATTTCGGCCAGGGTTGGTCGGAATATGAATGGCGCTGGCACCTCAGAGGGCACGGCTTGTCCCGTGCCCGGCCGTTCACCCAGCCGCTCTGGACCGGCGAGGCGCTGGGCGATCGCATCCTGCTGATCCACGGGGAACAAGGGTATGGCGACGTCATCCAGTTTTGCCGTTACGCAACCCTGGCGGCCGCCCGGGGCCGCGTCGTGCTGGAGGTGCCGGCGCGATTGGTTCGGCTCCTGGCTGGCCTGCCCGGCGTCGAACGGATCGTTGCGGAGGGCGATCCCTTGCCGCCCTTCGATCTTCATTGCCCGATGCTGAGCCTGCCCCGCGCCTTCGGCACGGTGCTGGATACCATCCCGGCCAGAAACCGGTATCTATCGGCCGATCCGATGCGGGTGGCGGAATGGCGTCAGCGGGTGGTGCGCTTGCCGGGGTTGCGGGTCGGCTTGGTCTGGGCCGGCAGCGCGCGGCAGCAAGCCGCCCTGTTGCAGCCGATCGATCGCCGCCGGTCGGTCGCCTTGGCGCAGTTGGCACCGCTCGCGGCCGTGGAAGGCGTCAGTTTCGTCTCGCTGCAAAAGGAACCCGGGCAAAAGGATGCGTCGGCCCCGTTTCCGCCCGCCGGCATGGTGTTGCACGACTGGATGGATGAACTGAGCGATTTCGCGGATACGGCTGCCTTGGTCGAGGCATTGGATCTGGTGATCAGCGTGGACACGGCGATGGCCCATCTCGCCGGCGCCCTTGGCAAGCCGGTCTGGCTGTTGAACCGGTTCGATACCTGCTGGCGCTGGCTATTGGGGCGTGATGACAGCCCTTGGTACCCGACGCTCCGTCAATTCCGGCAGCCGAGGCCCGGCGACTGGGACAGCGTGCTCGACGAGGTTCGCGTGGCCCTCGCTCAGGCGGTGATCGGTGGTCCCGGGGCATGACAGACCTGGTCGCGGTGGCGCTTGAAGAGGGCCTCGGTCACCATCAGGCCGGCCGGCTGGCGGAGGCCGAGATGTGTTATCGCCGGCTGCTGGCGATCGATCCCGACCATCCCGATGGTCTGCATCTGCTCGGCGTCGTCGCCTATCAGGCGGGGCAGCCGGACGAGGCGGCGGCCCTTATCGGCCGAGCCATAGACCGGCTGCCGCTGATCGCCGATTACCACAGCAATCTGGGCAACGCGCTCGTGGCCATGGGCCGCTTGGCGGAGGCGGAACTGTGCTACCGGACGGCGCTGCGTTTGAAGCCGGACTTTCCCGAGGCACATAACAATCTCGGGAACACGGTGCGCGATCTCGACCGTCCGGCGGAGGCGGTGGCCTGTTACCGGGCCGTGTTGCGCCTGCTGCCGAATTACGCGCTGGCCCATAACAACCTGGGTAACGCGCTGCGCGATCTCGGGCGGTCGGACGAGGCGGAGGGCTGTTACCGCGAAGCCCTGCGCCTGCGGCCCGAACTGGCCGAGGCGCATAACAACCTTGGCATCGCCCTGCGCGACCGTGCCCGCCTTGATGAGGCCGAGGCCGCCTATCGCATGGCGCTGGCGCTGCGGCCGGACTACCCGGAGGCCCACCACAACCTCGCTACTTTGCTGCTGCTGGCCGGGCGTCTGACCGAGGCTTGGCCGGAATACGAATGGCGCGGCCTGGTCAAAGGCAATGGCTATCCCAGCGCACGCGGTTTTCCGCATCCTCGCTGGGGTGGCGAGGTTTTGGGCGCTCGGGTTTTGCTGGTGCATGCGGAGCAGGGTTTTGGGGACACGCTGCAGTTCTGCCGGTATGTGCCGCTGGCGGGTGCGCGGGGTCGGGTGGTGCTGGAGGTGCCGGGCGGCTTGGTGCGGCTGGTATCGGGTCTGCCGGGGGTGGAGCGGGTGGTGGCGACGGGCGACGCGCTGCCGGACTTCGATGTCGAGTGTCCGCTGCTGAGCCTGCCGGGGGTGTTCGGCACGACCTTGGAGACGATCCCGGCCTCGGTGCCCTATCTGGCGGCCGATCCCACGGCAGTGGCGATGTGGCGGGCGCGGCTGGCGGCGCTGCCCGGCTTGCGGGTCGGGCTGGTCTGGGCCGGCGATCCGCGCCGCTATATGGGCGGGGGCCTGGCGATCGATCGGCGGCGCTCGCTGGTGCTGGAGCAATTGGCGCCGCTGGTGGGCATCGAGGGGGTGAGCTTCGTGTCCTTGCAGAAGGGCGAGGCGGCGGCTCAAGCGTGTCCCGAGGGGTTGGTGCTGCACGACTGGACGGGGGAGCTTGGCGATTTCGCGGATACGGCGGGCTTGGTCGCGGCGCTCGATCTGGTGATCAGCGTCGACACCTCGGTGGCGCATCTGGCCGGGGCGCTGGGCAAGCCGGTCTGGCTGCTGAACCGGTACGACACCTGCTGGCGCTGGTTGCTGGGCCGGGATGACAGTCCCTGGTATCCGAGCCTGCGGCAGTTCCGACAGACCAAGCCGGGGGAGTGGGGCGCTGTGCTGGACGCGGTGCGCACCGCGTTGGTCGCACGGCGCGAGGGGGCCGCGTGACGACCGCGGCGCTGTTCCAGCAGGGCCTCGCCCATCACCAGGCCGGCCGGCTCGCCGAGGCCGATGCCTGCTATCGCCAACTCCTGGCGCGGGAGCCGGCCCATGCGGACAGCCTGCATCTCCTGGGGGTGATCGCCCATCAGCTGGGTCGGAACGAGGCGGCGGTCGAGGCGATCGGCCGGGCGATCGCGGCGCAGCCGCGCGTCGCCGATTACCACAGCAACCTCGGCAATGTGCTGCGCGCGCTCGGCCGGCTCGACCCGGCGGTGGCGAGCTACCGGGCGGCCCTCGCCCTCAAGCCCGACTATCCGGTGGCGCAGTATAATCTGGGCAATGCCTTGCGCGATCTGGGGCGCGCCAAAGAGGCGGAGGCGGGGTACCGGCAGGCGGTGCGTCTCAAGCCGGACTTCGCCGAGGCGCACCACAATCTGGGCACGCTGCTGCGCGAGGACGGCCGTCTCGCCGAGGCGGAGCGGCATTACCGGGCGGCCCTGCGCGGCCAGCCGGGCAACCCCGCCTGGCACTGCGCCCTGGGCGATACGCTGCGCGCCCAGGATCGGCCGGAGGCGGCGGTCGCGTGCTATCGCACGGCGCTCGGCCTCAAGCCCGATTACCCGGAGGCGCTGAACAATCTGGGCAACGCGCTGCGTGCTCTCGATCGGCCGGCCGAGGCGGAGGCCGCCTACCGCCAAGCGCTCGGGCTCAAGCCGGGCTTCGTCGATGCCCAAGCCAACCTCGCCATCCTCCTCATGCTCGATAACAGACTCGACGAAGCCGTGGAGGCTTGCCGGGCCACCCTGCGCCTCGATCCGGATCATGCCGTGGCCCATGCCAATTTGGGTGTCCTGCTGCTGCGCGCCGGCCGGTTGGCCGAGGGGTGGCCGGAATATGAATGGCGCTGGCGGGTCGGCCCGGAGATCGGTCTGCAAGACAGGGGGTTCTCGCAGCCGCGCTGGACCGGCGAGGCGCTGGGTGGGCGGGTCCTGCTGATCCATGCCGAGCAGGGGTACGGCGATACGATCCAATTCTGCCGTTACTTGTCCCTGGCCGCTGCCTATGGCCGGGTCGTGCTCGAGGTGCCGCGTCCGCTGCTTCGGTTGCTCTCGGACCTACCCGGCATCGAGCGCATCGTCGCGACCGGCGATCCGCTGCCGGAATTCGATCTGCACTGCCCCCTGCTGAGCTTGCCCGGCGTGTTCGGCACGACGCTCGACACCATTCCAGCCACAGTGCCGTATCTCGCGGCGGACCCGTCCGGCGCGATGGTTTGGCGCGATCGGCTGGCGGCCCTGCCCGGCTTGCGGGTCGGTCTCGTCTGGGCCGGCAATCCGGCGCGTCATGTCGCGATGGCCCAGGCGGTCGATCGGCGGCGCTCGATCGGCTTGGCGCAACTGGCGCCGTTCGCGGCGATACACGGCGTCACCTTCGTATCGCTGCAGAAGGGTGAGGCGGCGGGCGCCGTGCCGCTCTCCGGCATGGTCGTCCATGACTGGACCGACGAACTCACCGACTTCGCCGATACGGCGGCGCTGGTCCAAGCGCTGGATCTGGTGATCAGCGTCGACACGGCGGTAGCGCATCTGGCCGGGGCGCTGGGCAAGCCGGTCTGGCTGCTGAATCGGTTCGACACCTGCTGGCGCTGGCTCGCGGATCGGGATGACAGCCCGTGGTATCCGACGCTGCGCCAGTTCCGGCAGCCCCGGCCGGGCGATTGGGACAGCGTGCTCGACGAGGTTCGCGCGGCCCTGGCGACGCTCGCTTAGATCAGCAGCCGCTCGACATCCACGGCTACGGTCACGACGTGGCTGCCGCCGCCGAGGATGACGCCGCTTAACGGGCTGACATCGCCGTAATCGCGGCCGATGGCGACGGTCAGATGATGCTGCCCGGCCGGCTGGTCATTGGTCGGGTCAAGCTCGATCCACTGTCCATCGCCGCCATAGATCGATACCCAGGCATGGGACGCGTCGGCGCCGACCAGCCGTTCGGCACCGTTCGGCGGGCGGGTTTCCAGATAGCCGCTAACATAACGAGCGGCCAGGCCGAAGGCGCGGCAGCAGGCGATCGTCAGATGGGCGAAATCCTGGCACACCCCGCGTTTCAGGCGCAGTACCTCGTCCGGCGGTGTCGAGATGGTGGTCGCCGTCGCGTCGAAGGTGAAATCGCGATGGATCCGGCGGGTGAGGTCGTGGGCCGCCGCGTGGATCGGCCGGCCCCGGGCGAAGGATTTCTTGGCATAGCGCCGGATCGCATCGCCACCCGCCCGGTTATCCGCCCGGGCGATGGGCGAGGCGAAGCTGAACTCGGCGGCGGCGAGATCGGCCGCCTCGGCCGGGGCCGCCAGAATGCCGGCGAGGGTTTCCCAGGCGACCGTGCCGATCGCCGCGTCGTCGGGATCCGGCCGCCGGTCGATCTCACTTTCGGCGACGACGATCAGTTGGCGATGCGGCTCGGCGATCGCGAAGGTGGTCACCGTATTGCCGAAATAGTCCTGGGTCTCGTCGATCGAGGCCGGGGCGGGCTCGACCGTCAGCCGATGGGCCTGGCAGGTCTGCGCCGCCCGATCGATCGGACGTAGATAGGCCGCGTGATGCGACAGGGAAACCGCGTCGTCATAGTGATAGGTGCTGCGGTGGTGGACCCGGTAGAGCATCACCCGGTCGCCCCTTTCGCCGTCCCTCTGCCTCCCGTTGCCGGGCCTTGCCGGCCGACGACTGGCGCCGCGGTGGCGTGTTTGAAATAGGCGGCGCTGACCGCGTCGGACAGGCTGAAGATATCGTCCTCGAGCGCCGTCATGAACCGTTCCAGGTGCGGCCGGCCGGGCAGGGCGGTGCCTGGCCGTTTCGCCGGCTCCGGCGTCCAGGCGAGCCGGGCGAGATCGGCGCGGCGTATGACGGTCAGCAATTGGGCAGCCAACCGCGCCTCGGTGCTGGGAATGGCGCCCGGCCGCTCCCTCGGCAAATGCCGGATATGGTCGTCCAACGCCGCGAGCTGGAAGGCGAGGGCGCGGGGGTTGCTGTCATCGGCGAGCACCAGATCGAGCACCGCCGCCGGTTCCAGCGTTGTGAAATAGCGGCTGCGATAGGTCATGCCGCTGTCGCAGACCTCAAGCAGCGCTTCGAGGGCGGCGGCTTCGCCGTCGCCGACCACGCCCCCCAGGATGCGGATCATGCCGGTGATCTGCACCGCGCGCTCCAACCGGCGCCCGAGTTCCAGAAAACGCCAGCCGGCGCCGCGCGTCATGTTTTCCATCGCCATGCCGTTGAACGCCGCCATCCGGCTCAGCAGCTCGTCGAGTTCGGCGAGAGCGGTACTCGCCGTCCCGGCCGGAGAAATGCCGGCTCTCGCCATGGAATGGAGGATGCGCCAGGTGTCGGTCGACAGCCGGTCACGCACCCCGGTCGCCACCCGATGCAACGACCTGAATGGCGGCTTTAGCGCCGCGGCCACCCGAGCGACCGGATCGTCGGATCGTTCGGTCGCATCGCCATCGTCGAGCGGTTCGATCGTGCCCAGTAGGGGGGCGATCGCAGTCATGCCGGGTACGCCGGGACCGCTTTCGACGACGCGTGCCAGCACGGCGCGGGCGAGCCGGGTCGCCGCCTCCGACCGTTCGCCGTAACGCCCCAGCCAGAACAGATTATCGGCGATTCGACTCGGTAGATCGGCGCCGTGCCGGCGCAGTTCCACCGCGTGATCATGGCGTTGCCACAGGCTGCTATGGGTGCTCCGGTCGGCGGTCAGCACCCAGGTATCCTTGCTGCGCCCGCCTTGTTGCAGCGAGACGACCGAATCGGCGGTCTCGCCGGAGACGCGGGTGAGGCCCCCCGGCAACACGGCATAGCCGTCGTCCTTGGCCGCCAGGAAGGCCCGCAGCACCATGGGGCGTGGCGTCAGCCGGCCCCCACCCCATACCGGCACGCAGGATAGTTTGAGCTTTTCCTGCACCACCCAGGCCGCCGGCGCTTCGGCTATCTCCTTCGCCAGACGGCGGTATTCGCCACCGGTGAGCGCCGCGGCGAAGACCGGTTCGCGCCCGCTGCCGGCGAAGGCCGGCCGGACGACCCGATCGGCCAGGGCCGAGTCAGGCCCGATCGTGCCGCCCGGCGCCCCGCACCAGCGTGTCTCGGCCGAGTGGAGCGTCAGATCCTCGCCCAGCAAACGTCTGCACAAAGCCGGCAAATACGGCATCAGGGCGGGACTTTCGACCAGCCCGCTGCCCAGCGCGTTGGCGATCGCGACATAGCCGCGCCGCGCCGCCGCGACCAGCCCGGCCACACCCAAACTCGACCGAGGATTCAGCCACAGCGGATCGGCGTAGTCATCATCGAGCCGGCGCAAAATGCCGTCGACCGGCTGCAACCCGCCCAGGGTCTTGAGGTATACGCGGTCGTTGCGGACCGTCAGATCCTCGCCCGCGACCAGGGGATAGCCCAGATACCGGGCGAGATAGGCGTGCTCGAAATATACCTCGTTATACGGGCCGGGGGTCAGCAGCACGATGCGCGGCTCGTCCTCGGTGCCGCGCGAGGCGCGGGCGGCGGCGGCGGCGGCCTCCGCGAAGCCTTCCCGCAATGCCCGGAAATAGCCGGAGAGCCGGGCGACCGGCGCCGCGCGGAAAGCCTCGGGCAGGCTGCGTGCGACGACCATGCGGTTTTCCAGCGCATAGCCCGATCCCGACGGCGCCTGGGTCCGATCGGACAGTACCCGCCAGCTGCCATCGGGCAGCCGTGCCAGATCGGCCGCGTAAAGCCGCAGATGGCGGCCGCCCGCGGGCGTTATGCCATGACAGGGCCGCAGATAGTTGGGGTTGCCGAACACCAGCCCCGGCGGCATGACCCCTTCCCGCAATAGAATCTGAGCCCCGTAAACATCCGTCAATATCGCATCCAGCAGCCGGGCGCGCTGGACCAGCCCCTTCTCCAAGGCCTGCCATTCCGTAGCCGGAACGATCATCGGAATGGGGTCGAGCGGCCAGGGCCGATCGAGTCCCCGGGGGTCCGCATAGACGTTATAGGTGACGCCGTTCTCGCGGATCATCCGCTCCGCCCCGCGCCATCGTTCGTCGAGCAGACCGGGTGTTGCGATCTCGCTGCTGGCGAAGAACGGTTGCCAATGCGGGTGCAGCGCGCCGGTCGAGGAACCGAGCTCGTTGTAGTGACCGGACGGCGCCGTGAACGCCGGTGCCATGTCGGCTGCGGTTGTGCGGCGTTGGCTCACGAGGATGGTCGGCGACGCAGGTCCAGGGTCAACGGGAAAGCGGGGTTGTGTTCCTCGGCCGGTGCCGGCGCTGGCCCTGGCGTATGGCCGATCGTGAAGAACCGGGCCAACCGCCGGCTCTCCGCCTCGTAGGCGTTGACCGGCAAGGTCGAATAATTGCGACCGCCGGGATGCGCCACGTAATAGGTACAGCCGCCGACCGATCGGTTGGTCCACAGGTCGAAGATGTCGAACACCAGCGGCGCATGCGGCTCGATCGTCGGATGCAGCGACGCCGTGGCCGGCCAGGCGCGGAACCGCACCGCGGCGATGAACTCGCCCGGCGTGCCGGTCGGGTGCAGCGGGACGCGCCGGCCGTTGCAACTGACGATGTAGCGCGGCCCGATGAAGCCGGTCGCCTTGATCTGCAGCCGCTCCACCGTGCTGTCGACATAGCGCACCGTGCCGCCGCCGGTGGTTTCCTCGCCCAGCACATGCCAGGGCTCCAGCGCCTGACGCAGTTCGACGGTCATGCCGCGATGGCTGGCGGCCCCATAGCGGGGAAACCGGAATTCCATATGCGGCGCGAACCATTCCTCGGCGAGGTCGTAGCCCGCGTTGCGCAGATCGGCGATCACGTCGCCGAAATCCTGTGCCACGAAATGCGGCAACAGCCAGCGGTCGCTGAGATCGCCGCCCCACCGAACCAGCGGCTTGGTATAGGGCTCGCGCCAGAACCACGCGACCAGCGCCCGCAGCAGCAGTTGCTGCGTCAGGCTCATCCGGTCGTGCGGCGGCATCTCGAAGGCGCGCAGCTCCAGCAGGCCCAGCCGGCCGGTCGGACCGTCCGGGCTATAGAGCTTGTCGATGCAGAACTCCGCCCGGTGGGTATTGCCCGTCACATCGACCAGCAAGTGGCGCAGGATGCGGTCGATCATCCAGGGTGGCACCTCGCCGGCCCCCGGACTGCCCGGCATCGGGATTTGCTCGAAGGCGATGCCCAGCTCGTAGAGGGTATCGTCGCGCGCCTCGTCGACTCGCGGCGCCTGGCTGGTCGGGCCGATGAACAAGCCGGAGAACAGCCGCGACAGACTGGGATGGTTGTTCCAATACCCGATCAGGCTTTTCAGCAGGTCCGGCCGGCGCAGCAGCGGCGAGTCGGTGGCCTTGGCGGCGCCCATCACGATGTGGTTGCCGCCGCCGGTCCCGACATGCCGGCCGTCGATCATGAATTTCTCGGCACCGAGCCGGGTCTGGCGTGCCTCGGCATAGAGCCCGGTGGTGATCTCGACCAGTTCCGCCCAATTTTCGGCCGGCTGCACGTTCACTTCGATGACGCCGGGGTCGGGGGTCACGCTCATCGCGCGGACCCGATGATCCTTCGGCGGCACATAGCCTTCGAGGAACACGGGGGTGCCGAGAGCCGCCGCCGTATCCTCGATGGCGGCGACCAGCTCCAAGCCGTCTTCCAGCGTGGTGACCGGCGGCAAGAAGATGTAGAGCGCGCCGTTGCGGACTTCGATGCTGAGGGCGGTGCGCACGATATGGGCGGCCGACTGGCCGATCCGGGGGGCCTCGGCGGGCTTCGGCGGCATCTGTTCCACCAGCCGGTTTTTGACCTCGATCGACCGGCCGGCGGGGACGGCGGGAGACCGGGGCTGCCGTGGCGGCAGCGGCGGATGCTCCTCGAACGGATCCGGCGGTGTCTCCTGTTCGGCATCCTCGGGCAGCACCCAGGGTAGGCTGTCGAGCGGCAGCCGCAGGCCGATCGGACTATCGCCGGGCACCAGGAACAGGTGACCCTGGCGCATGAACCAGGGGCTCGATGCCCAGATCCGTCCCCCGCCGCCGGCGCCGTTGCCGGTGCCCTTGGGGCGGGCGCGTCGCTGCAGCGGGAGGACGTAGCCGACCACGCGGTCGACCCCTTGCTCGAACACCGCCGCGATGCGCTCGCGCTTTTCCGGTTCCGGCAGCTTGTTGTCGAGCGGGTCGACATTGATCGGCAGGCGCCGTTCCTGCCACAGATAGTGCCAGGCATCCTCATAGGCCGGGATGATGAATTCACTGGCGACGTCGAGCCGATCGGCCAGCGCCTCGGCGAATTGCCGTCCCGTCTCGGTCGTGAAGCCGTATTGCGCGGAATCATCGCCGATCAGGGCGGGGTCGCGCCAGATCGGCACGCCGTCCCGGCGCCAGATGAGGTTCAACGACCAACGCGGCAGCGGTTCACCCGGATACCATTTGCCCTGGCCGAAATGCAGCAACCCGCCGGGCGCCCAGCGCTCCTTGAGGCGGCGGACCAGCGTCCCGGCCAGCCGGCGCTTGGCCGGCCCCAACGCCGCCATGGTCCATTCGGCACCATCCATGTCGTCGATCGAGATGAAGGTCGGTTCGCCGCCCATGGTCAGCCGCACGTCGCCGGTCTTGAGGTCGACATCGATGCGCCTGCCCAGCGCCTCGATCTCCGCCCATTGCTCCTCGCTGTACGGTTTGGTGACGCGGGGCGTTTCCAGAATGCGGCTGACGGTCATCACGACGTCGAAACTGGTCTCCGCGTCGTCGACCATCCCGGTGATCGGTGCCGCCGCCCCCGGATCGGGCGTGCAGGCGAGCGGGATATGGCCCTCGCCCGCAACCAGGCCCGAGGTCGGATCGAAGCCGATCCAGCCGGCGCCGGGCAGGTAAACCTCGGCCCAGGCATGCAGGTCGGTGAAATCCGTGGTCGTCCCGGACGGCCCGTCGAGCGACTTCACGTCCGGGGTCAATTGGATGAGATAACCCGACACGAAGCGCGCCGCGAGGCCCAGCCGGCGCAGCGCCTGGACCATCAGCCAAGCGCTGTCGCGGCACGAGCCGCGGGCGTTCGACAGGGTGTATTCGCAGGTCTGGATGCCCGGCTCCATGCGGATCACATAAGCGATGCGCTGCTGCAGCCGCTGATTGACGCCGACCAGGAAATCCATCGTCCGCATTGGTTCGCGCGGAATTTCATCGAGGAGTTTCGTCAGCTCCGGACCAAGCGGCTCGGTCTCCAGATACGGCTTCAGGTCGCGGGCCAGATCCGGCTCATAGGCGAACGGGAAATTCTCGGCGTATTCCTCGAGGAAAAAATCGAACGGGTTGAAGACCGCCATCTCGGCGACGAGGTCGACCTCGATCTCGAACTTCCGGGTCTTTTCCGGGAAGGTCAGCCGCGCCAGATAGTTCGACTGCGGGTCCTGCTGCCAGTTGATGAAATGCTCCGCCGGGGTGACCTTCAGCGAATAGCTGAGAATCGGCGTGCGGCAATGCGGTGCCGGCCGCAGCCTGACGACCTGCGGGCCGAGCCCGACTTCCCGATCATATCGGTAGGTCGTTTTGTGATGCAGGGCGACATGGATGGTCATGACGCGTCGCTCTCGGGCAAAGCGTCGAACGACGCCTTGACGCGTGGGTGTGAAGCGATCGCAGGGGAGCGGGGCTGCCAAGCCCCGCTGCGGGTCCGGTAAGGCGCTTGTTTCATTTCGCCGACACTAGCAGGGATGCCCCGTCGCAGGAACCGGCTTGCCGGGTCTTCCGTACGGCGGGGCAGGGCGCGGCGCGCGTATCGCACGGTACCGGCCGCGCGGAAAAGCGGATACGGTGCACCGCCCGCCGCGCGCCAAGCGAGGATATCGGGGGTGTCGACGAGGAGTTCGGTCAAGCAATGCTGAAGCACGTGGTGGTTCCGATCCATCGGGACGGGTGGAAGTTCGTGGCGATTTTCGCCGGGGTGACGATCGGGTTGGCGTTGTTGTGGGCGCCGCTCGGCTGGCTTGGCCTGCTGGCGACGGCTTGGTGCGTCTACTTCTTTCGCGATCCGCCCCGCGTCACCCCGACGCGGCCCGATCTGGTGGTGAGCCCGGCCGATGGCTTGATCGTCTCGATCGTCGACGTGCCGCCGCCGCCGGAACTCGATATGGGTGCCGTGCCGGTGACACGAATTGGTATTTTCCTCAATGTGTTCGATGTGCATATCAACCGCACCCCGATCGCCGGCACCATCGTCAAGACGCACTATCATAAAGGCCAATTCCTCAATGCGAGCTTCGACAAAGCGTCCGAGCTCAATGAACGGATGGCGATCCGGATGGTGACGCCGGCTGGACTGACACTCGCCTTCGTGCAAGTCGCGGGCCTTGTTGCCCGACGCATCGTTTGCCATCTGGTGCCGGACCAGGTGGTGGCCGCCGGCGAGAAATTCGGGCTGATCCGGTTCGGCAGCCGGACCGACGTCTATCTGCCCGCCGGCTGGAACGCGCTGGTGGTCACGGGGCAGCGCGTCGTCGGCGGCGAGACCGTGCTGGCCGACGGCCGGTCGACCGAGCCGGCGCGCCAAGGCTTGGTGCATTGACCAGAGCTTGGTGCATTGACCAGGGCTTGATGCATCGAGCCGGGGTGCATTGAGCCGGCAGCTGCGGTAAGCTTCACCCATCATGCGTCACCCACGCCCCTTTCCGCGCCGCCGCGTTGTCCGAGTCCGGCCGATCTCCGGCCTTACGATCAACCGGATGATCCCCAACATCCTGACCTTGCTGGCACTTTGCGCCGGCATGACGGCGATCCGCTTTGCCTTTCTCGGCCAATTCGAAGCCGCGGTCGGCGCCGTCATCCTGGCGGCGGTCCTCGACGGGCTGGATGGCCGCATCGCCCGGTTGTTGAAAAGCACGTCGGAATTCGGCGCCCAGCTGGACAGTTTTTCGGACTTCATCTCGTTCGGCGTGGCGCCCGCGATCATGCTGTACACCTGGACGATGGCGCAGTGGCGCAGCGTGGGATGGGCCTTGGCGCTGCTGTTCGGCGTCTGCATGGCGCTGCGCCTCGCGCGGTTCAACACGCAACTCGGCGTGGCCGATCCGCCGGCTTATGCCTATAATTTCTTCACCGGGGTGCCTGCGCCGGCGGCGGCCGGGTTGGTCATGCTGCCGCTCTGCGCGGCGTTCGAATTCGGCGATCCGGTGTTCCGGTCGCCCTGGCTGAACGCGGTCAGCCTGGTCGGCATCGCCCTGCTGATGATCAGCCGGGTGCCGACCTTCTCGTTCAAGCGGCTGCGCGTCCCGCATCACCTGTTCGTCCCGGTGATGGTGGGTGCCGCGTTGTTGGCAGCGTTCCTGACGACGGCGCCCTGGCCGACGCTGGTCGTGCTGGGTCTGATCTATCTGGGCTCCCTGCCGTTCAGCATTCGATCCTATTACCGCATGAAGAAAGCCGCCGAGGAGGTCCGCGCATCGGCGGGCTTACGCGCCATCGAGACGGCACCGGGCGATAACGCGAGCACCGCTGCCGAGTAGCGGCGAAGCGGTGGCGGTTTGTCGAGCGGCTGTCATCAAGCTGTCATCAAGCTGTCATCAAGCGTCCGCTATCGCTGCCGTCGATCGATCGACCCAGCCGGAGACCAGCCCCTATGAGCCGCGACATGCCCTTCTCGTTCCGCGGCCAAGACGCGGGACGGCGCCGCCCCGTTCGACTGGGCATCACCTTCGGCATCGCGCTGGCGGTCGTCGGAGCGGTCGTCCTGGCGGGCGAGCCGGCGCGGGCGGCGGCCGATGGACGCCTGGTGCTCTACACCTCGCAGCCCGACAAGATCTCGGCGGAGACCGTGGCGGCCTTCGCCAGGGAGCAGCCTGGAGTCACGGTCGAGGTGTTCCGATCGGGGACGACCGAGATCGTCAACAAGTTGCAGGCCGAGATCGTGGCGGGCGATCCCCGGCCGGATCTGCTGTTCATCGCCGACGCGGTATCGATGGAGCAATTGAAGGCCGACGGCCGGTTGCTGGCCGATCCCGAGGCCGATGTATCGACCTTGCCGGAGGGAACCTACGATCCGGACAAGACCTATTTCGGTACCAAGCTGATCACTACCGGCATCATGTATAACAAGGCCGCTCCCATGAAGCCGGCCTCATGGAAGGATCTCGTCTCGGCCGCGGCGAAGGGCCAAGTGGTGTTGCCGAGCCCGCTCTATTCCGGGGCGGCGGCCATCCATATGGGTACCATTGCTGAGACGCCCGGCCTGGGTGCCGATTATTACGCCGAGCTCGCGCGGAACGGCGCGCAAGCGGTCAAAGGCAATGGCGCGGTGGTGACGGCGGTCGCCGGCGGCCAGAAAATGTATGGCGTGATCGTCGAGTTCATGGCCCTGAACGCGCGCGACAAGGGCTCGCCGGTCGACTTCGTCTTTCCCCAGGAAGGCGTCTCGGCGGTGACCGAGCCGGTGGCGATCCTGAAGACCGCGAAAAATCCGGTGGCCGCCAAGGCGTTCGTCGCCTTCCTGCTGTCGAAGCAGGGGCAGGAACTCTCGGTCAAGCAGGGCTTCTTGCCGGCGCGCACCGATGTCGCCCCACCGCCCGGTTTCCCGAAACCCGGCGATCTCAAGATCATGCCGACCGACCTCAAGGAAGTCCTGCGGCAGGATGAGGGCCGCAAGCAGCAATTCGCCGATTTGTTCGGCGGCTGACCCCAAGTTGGATAGGCGGCACGACTGATCCGGGTGCACTTTCGCGGGATAGTTGTCGGCGCGGGCAAAGGCGGCCGGCCGCCGGTCGAGGCGGCGGTGCTGGCCGGCCTCGCGGTGGTGGTCGGGTGCCTCTCGCTCGGCCCGGTACTGCGCCTGGTGGTCGAGGCCGTGGCGCCGGGCGGCCAGCCGGGGCTCGCCGTCGCGGCACGGGTGCTGGCGGCCCCGGCGACCTGGGTCGCCGCCTGGCATACCATCGCGACCAGCCTGGCCGGCACGGTCATTTCCGGCTTGTTGGGGTGCGCTCTGGCGCTTGCCCTGGCCCTCACCGATATCCGCGCCAAGGGACCGATCGTCTTCCTCTTCACCATGCTGCTGATGGTGCCGTCCCAGGTCACCGCCGTGGCCTGGATCGAGCTTACCGGGCCGGCCAGCCCGCTGCTGCGGCCGCTCGGGCTGGCGCCGGCGCCGGGCACGTCGAACCCGCTGTATTCGCCGGGCGGCATCGCGCTGCTGCTGGGCATCGAGCATGCGCCGCTGGTTTTCCTCACCCTGCGCGCCGCGTTGCGCGCCTTGCCGGCCGATCTGGTCGAGGCGGCTCGGGCATCGGGCGCCGGTCCCGGCCGGGTGCTCCGCACCGTGATCCTGCCGCTGACGGCGCCGGCGCTCGGCGCCGGACTGATGCTCGCCTTCGTCTCCAGCATCGGCAATTTCGGAACGCCGGCGCTGCTCGCAATTCCGGCGCGCTACCCGATGCTGACCACCGCGATCTATCAGCGGCTGGCCGGGTTCGGCCCGCGCGTGCTGGCCGAGGTCGCGACCCTGTCGATGGTGCTGGGTGCGCTGGCGATCGCCGGCATCGCGGCGCAGCGTGCTCTCATCGGCCGGCGCGACCGGCGGCTCGCCTCGACCGGTGCCGAGCTGCCGCCGGCGGAACTCGGCCGGTGGCGCGTTCCCGTCGAGGCGCTGGTCTGGCTCGGGCTCGCCGGCCTGCTGCTGGTGCCGCTCGGCGCGCTGTTCGGCACGGCTCTGGTCCAGGCTTATGGCCAGCCGCTCGGTGTCGACACCGTGACCCTGGCGAATTTCCGATACGTCCTGCTCGACCACGCGCCGACCGGCCGGGCGCTGGTCAACAGTTTCGGGCTCGCCGCCGCGGCGGGCGCACTGCTGGTCGGCGTCGCCGTGCTGCTGGCCTATTTCGGGGCGTGGCGGGCCAGCCGGCTGGCGCGGCTGCTGGCCCACACGGCGGAGCTGCCTTATGCCTTGCCCGGTGTGGTGCTGGCGATCGCCTGCATCCTGTTGTTCATCCGGCCGCTGCCGCTCATCGGCATCGGCCTTTACGATACGGTCTGGATCATCCTGCTGGCCTATCTCGCGCGGTTTCTGACGCTCGCCCTGCGGCCGGTCGCGGCGGCCTTCGCGCAGCTCGATCCGGCCTTGGAGGAGGCGGCGGAGATGACCGGTGCCGGTTTGGGCCGGCGTCTCGCCACGGTCATTCTGCCGCTGGTGGCGCCGGCCGCCGCCGCCGGGGCGCTGCTGGTGTTCGTGACCGCGTTCAACGAGCTGACCGTATCGGCGCTGCTGTGGTCGTCCGGTCATGAGACGCTGGGTGTCGTGGTGTTCTCGCTGGAGCAGGCCGGCGATACCGTGCTGGCCGCGGCGCTCGCGTCGGCGACGGTCATCGTCACCGCCCTGTTGATGCTGCTTGCCAGCCGATTGGCCCGCGGGCTGCCGCGTGGGGTGCTGCCATGGCAAGCCTGACGCTCGAGGCTGTCTCCAAGCGCTTCCCGGGGGCGGCGGCTCCGGCGGTCGACGGCGTCGATCTCGCCGTGCGCGACGGCGAGTTCCTGGCGATCCTGGGGGCGTCGGGTTGCGGCAAGACCACCTTGCTGCGCCTTGCCGCCGGGTTCGAGCGGCCGACCGCCGGGCGCATCCTGCTGGATGATCGGCTCGTCGCCGATGCCGGCCGGATGGTACCGGCCGAGCGGCGCGGCATCGGCATCGTGTTTCAAAGCTATGCCCTATGGCCGCATATGGATGTCGCCGGCAACGTCGGCTACGCGCTGGCCGGGCGCGGGGTACGCGGCGCCGAGTATGATCGGCAGGTCGAGGCGGCGCTGGCGGCGGTGGGACTGACCGGCTTCGGCGCGCGGCGTCCGGGCGATCTCTCGGGCGGCCAGCGGCAGCGCGTGGCGCTGGCACGCTGCCTCGCCATGGCACCCGGCCTGGTGCTGCTCGACGAGCCCTTGGCCAATCTCGATGTGCATCTGAAGGCCAGCCTGCAGGACGAATTCGCCGCGTTCCGCGTCAAGACCGGCGCCACCATGGTCTACATCACCCATGACCAGGCGGAGGCGATGGCCCTGGCCGACCGGATCGCGGTGATGGCCACCGGCCGCATCGTGCAACTGGCGGCACCCGAGCTGCTGTATCGGGAGCCGGCGACGCCGCTGGTCGCCGGGTTCATCGGCAAGGGCGCCGTGCTCCCGGCGACGGTCATCGGGCCGGTGGCGGCGGGGCGCGTTCGGGTCGAGATCGCCGGCCTCGGCGTCGTCGCGCGTGCTCAGCCGGATCAGCGGCCCGGTCCCGCCTTGCTTTGCGTGCGGCCGGAGGATCTCGCTCTGGTCGGCGCCGATGAAGCCGGGATCGCCGCCGTTTGCCGGCGCGCGCTGTACCAGGGCGGCGGCTATCTGATCGAACTCGACGTCGAGGCTTGGCCGGATCTGACGTTGCCGCTGGTCGTGCCACCGGGGATCGTGCTACGAATGGGCGAGTCTCTCCGCCTAACAATCCGGGACGGTTGGGTGATTCCGAACGGGTGACGGCGTCGCCTGAACCCGCCATAATTGGGATCTATCGAGACGACGCGTTGATCCATGAGGGACGGGATGCGGGTAAAATCCACGGCGGCGACACCGCCCCGGCGACAGCCGGCCGAGCGGAAATCCGGCGGCATCGGCGACATGCTGAAGACAGTGGTTTTGGCGCTGCTGGCGACGTTTTTCATTCGAACCGTCGCGGCGGAGCCCTATTCGGTGCCGAGCGGCTCCATGCTGCCGACGCTCCTGATCGGCGATACCTTGATCGCCAGCAAGTTCGCCTATGGCTATAGCCGCTATTCCCTGGCGGTGGGGGTGCCCGACATCAACGGCAGGCTGTTCGCAACACCGCCCCGGCGTGGCGATGTCATCGTCTTCCGGCTGCCCCGCGATCCATCGATCACCTATGTCAAACGCGTCATCGGCCTGCCCGGCGACCGTATCGCGATGCGTGAGGGTCGCTTGGTGTTGAATGGCGAGGTCGTGCCGCGCCGGTTCGTCCGGCAGACGGAGATCGATTTCGGCGGCCGCACTCTACCGGTCATGGAATATGCCGAGACGCTGCCCGATGGACCGACGCATGCGATCCTGAAGCTGTCCGACGATCAGCGGCTGGACAACCTGCCCGAGGTGACGGTGCCCGCCGGCCACTACTTCATGATGGGCGACAACCGCGACGATTCGCTCGACAGCCGGGTCGATCCCGCGAGCGGCGGGGTCGGCTTCGTGCCGTTCGACAATCTGGTGGGACGCGCCGACGTGCTGTTGTTCTCGCGCGCCGAGACGTCCTGGTGGGATATCTGGCGCTTGCCCGCCTCGTACCGGGGCGACCGGTTTCTCAAGGCGCTGCGTTAGGATCGCCGAAGGGGCTGGCAAATCCTCAACCCATGATAGGTTTTTGAGCATGTTTGGGTCATGGTCGCGGCTAATGATGACGGCCGGGCTGTTGCTGCTCGGCGGCTGCGGTGGCATCAGCTCCATCTTGGTCAGCTCGTATAATCCCAGCTATCGGCCGGGTGAGACCGTGGCGGCCGGCGATCGATTGTCGGTCTATGTGATGGGCGATCCGTTCGGGCCGGCGCAGCCGGGCTTCGCACCGGCGGTGCTCGATGCCATGCGGGGCAAGGGCTTCAGCGGCTCGGCGCAGCTCGTCCCCGGTGCCGCGGGGCAGGCGCCGCCTTATTTCGTCGTCATGGTCTTCGATCCGCCGCCGGGCTTGTCGGAGCAGCGGGTTTGCGCGCGCCCCGATCTTATTACGCCCCTGCCGCCATCGCCACAGGGTCGCGTGCCGCTCTTGGCGGTGCTGTGCAGCGGCACCAGGTATCTCACCGCGGCGTCCGGCACCGTGGCGGCCTCGGCCGGCCCGTCCGATCCGGCGTTCCGTCGCGGCATCGCCGATTTCAGCCGGGCATTGTTCCCGCCCTTCAATCCGGAGAGTGTCCCCGATTTCGGTGCCTAAGCGCCGCTCAACCCTGCTCCCGCGTCTCGCGAAACGCGATATTCGGCCAATCCTGGCGGGTGCGGTTCAACTCCCAGGAATTGCGGGCGAGGAAGACCGGCGCGCCGTCATGATCCTCGGCCAGGTTGCCGCGATTGTTGTCGAGGAACCGCTTCATCTCCAGCTTGTCGGGGCACTCGACCCAGCGCGCGGTCTCGTAGGGGGCCGCCTCGAAATGCATCTTGAGGTCGTAGTCCGAACGGATGCGTGCCGAGAGCACGTCCAATTGCAGGGCGCCGACCACACCGACGATCCAGTCGCTGCCGATGACCGGCTTGAAGATCCGCGTGACGCCCTCCTCGGCCATCTGTTCCAGCGCGCGGCGCAGATGCTTTGACTTCATCGGGTCGTCCAGCCGGACGCGCTGCAGGATTTCCGGTGCGAAGTTGGGGATGCCGGTGACCTTGAGGTCCTCGCCTTCGGTCAGCGTGTCGCCGATCCGCAGCGTGCCGTGATTCGGAATGCCCAGGATGTCGCCGGGCCAGGCCTCCTCGGCCAAGTTGCGGTCGCGCGCCAGAAAGAACATCGGGCTCTGCACGGCCATGATGCGGCCGCTGCGCACATGGCGCAGCTTCATGCCGCGCTGGAACCGGCCGGAACAGACGCGCAGGAAGGCGACCCGGTCGCGGTGCTGCGGATCCATATTGGCCTGCACCTTGAAGACGAAGCCGGTGACCTTGCTTTCGCCCGGATCGATCACCCGCGGCTCGGCCGGCTGCGGCCGCGGCGGCGGCGCGTGGGTCGACAACCCGTGCAGCAATTCGCGCACGCCGAAATTATTGACGGCGCTGCCGAAGAACACCGGCGTCAGGTGGCCGGTGCGATACGCCTCCAGATCGAAGGGCGGGCATAAGCCGCGCGCCATCTCGACCCCGTCGCGCAGCCGGGTCAGCGCGTCGGCCGGCAGGAACTCCGCCAATTTGGGGTCGTCCAGCCCGTCGCAATTGACCGACTCCGCCATCCGGTCGCCGTGACCGCGATCGAACAGCACCAGCCGGTCGTTCAACAAATCGTAGGTGCCGAGGAAATCGCGGCCCATGCCGATCGGCCAACTGGCCGGCGTCACGTCGAGCGCCAGCTGCTGCTCGATCTCGTCCATGAGGTCGAACGGGTCGCGGCCCTCGCGGTCCAGCTTGTTGATGAAGGTGATGATCGGCACATCGCGCAGCCGGCAGACCTCGAACAGCTTGCGGGTCTGTTCCTCGATGCCCTTGGCGGCGTCGATCACCATGACCGCGCTGTCCACGGCGGTCAGCGTCCGATAGGTGTCCTCGCTGAAATCCTGGTGGCCAGGGGTATCGAGCAGGTTGAAGGTCAACCCGTCATGCTCGAAGGTCATGACCGCGGAGCTGACCGAGATGCCGCGCTCCCGCTCGACCGCCATCCAGTCGGACCGCGCCCGCCGCCGATCGCCCCGCGCCTTGACCTCGCCGGCGAGCTGGATGGCGCCGCCGAACAGCAGCAGCTTTTCCGTCAGCGTGGTCTTGCCCGCATCGGGATGGGCGATGATCGCGAAGGTGCGCCGCCGGGAGACGGCATCGGATAAGGCTGACATGCGCTCGCAAATCGATGGAAGGAAGGCTCCGCGCGGATGCGCTTGATGATGCGGCTGGTTCTAGACCCTTTGCGGCCGGACGATCCACCAATTTGGCGTGACCCATGGAGCGAGCCCGGGGGCGGGCTGTGCCAACAAGCGGCGACAGGGACGGGCGGAAGCCAACAAGGCGGCTCCCGCGGCCCGACCATGCGGGTGGCTGGGACGGATGGAAAGCCGTCAAATCGCCCCGGTCGCGGGACGGTGGCACCGCTTCGAAAGCGGACGGCCGATGGATAAATTTCGGCCATCGCTCGCCTGGCGAGCTTTGGGCCGACATCGGACTGTCCGCCATCGAGGCGCTAACCAAAAAAGCGGACGTGATGTGGCGGCTAGTGTGCTGGCTGCTTTCGCATCTTTGGATCGTGCTCGTGCTCGTGCTCGTGCTCGATGGTGGCGACGCGGCCGACGTTTTGCCGTGCTGATATCTACGAGGGCGGCTGCTGGATGTGGTTGCGGACGTGGTGTTCCAGGAGCTTGCTCAGGTGGTGACGAGGGATCGGAGGCAGCTCGGCAGCAATCCTTTCAACCTCATTCACGACCTCGGCGAGCCAAGGCAATTCGGACTGAAGCTCTGGCTCTCCTGGCAATTGATCATAGCGAATCGAGAGAGCCATAGCGACCTGCTCCTGATCGCGCCGCGTGATACCCGCGAGGGTGGCAGCGAACTCACGGGCTGGGATGCACGGGAGCACGGCGGACCGCGCGTAGCGGGAAGGGCCATTGTTCGTGAAGCAGACGTCGCGCAGGAACGCCTCACTATCCTCACTCATCAACCTGTGTAGCTGGGCGGCGATCTCGGGATACGCCTTCCTGCGACGGGTTTCGGCGGCCCCTTCAATCCAGCAAGCGACTTCCTTCAGGCGCTGATCTCCCTGGTTGACGAATCCTAGTCCGAATGCTCCGCCGGCCATGCGGTCGAGGGGTGACAGCGCCGTCCCGTCCCAACCTTCGTCGGAAGCAAACGCGTCCTCCACGTAGGAATGAAGCCTGGCCATAATGTCACCGGCCCCCCATTCGGGCTGACTGACGTCTGACATCCAGAGGCACAAGCCGGCGACATGCAGCACCTCGCCCGCCGCCCGGAAGGCACGATTGTCGAAGTCCTGCTGAAACTTCGCCAGCGCGCTCGCCAGTTCGGCCGCCTGGAGTTCCGAGCTGTGCCAGAGTGCCCGCCAAGACGGGATATCGTTCGGCTGTGCGAAGAACGGGTGGCCCTGCAGTTGCCGTTGGACGGTGTGGGCTGGGAAGGCAGCGTCTAGGACGATTTCGCGCACCGTTTCAGGTGCCAGGAGTGTGCCCTCGAAGCTAACCGTGGGATAGCGCTTGAACATCGCGTCGGCTGTAAGGACGTCGGGTTCCGGGTCCTTGTTCCTGATGCTCATGAAATGGTTGATATCGGCCCGCTTGAACACAGCCGAGGGCGTCCGTCCCGAGCGCAGCTCCAGTGTTGCGGCACAAAGGAGCAGCACAAATTCGCGCGTTGCCCCACGATGCGCACGCTGCGCCTTGGTGAGCGTCAGCCAGAATTTTTCAAAAATCCAGACAAACTGCTTGAGAAGACGAAGGTTGTCCAACCCCGAGCCGTTAAACACTGCCAGAATGTCTTTTTCGGTGGACAGGAGGTATTCCCTGGCACCTTTATCGTCCACCTCTGGTAAAAATGCTTCAAGTGCACTTCGCGCGTCCGCCCTCATTCTCAAGGTGCTGCCGACGGTCTTTTCCTTTCGCTTGGCATAATCGTCGCTTCTGTAGACCTCCGCTTCGTTCGCCAAGATGAGGACCTTCCAGCTTTCGTGTTCCACGAGCGGGTTGATGAAGCCGAGCAGTTCGGCAGGAGTCATAACTGCCCGTTCGAAGTCGTCGAAGATCACCACGCGTTGCGCAGCACCTCCCGCTATGTCCGACAGCTTCAGTTCGGGTATCTGCGTGCTGAGCGCCGCATCGCTGTGATGGTCGCCGGTCAGGTCGATCTTCAGCGTAGCTCTCAGGGATCCACGCGCCACAGCCCACAAGAGCCGGGTGTACTTGTGGCCGAGGACGGGATGAAGTTGTTGATATATCTGGTCGCCGATCTCTCCCGCGTCTTTTACGGCGTAAAGGCTGACGTAGAGCGGTTTACGCAACGGCTCGAGCGAGTCCTGCTCGGCAAGAACATCCATCAAGGATTTCACGAGATGCGTTTTGCCGCTACCCCATGGGCCGTCGACCATGAGAGCGAACCCTTGGGAATGAGGGAACCGGCAATAGGTCTTGATGGCCTGGGCTACGCGGAGGTTGTGGTCGGAAGCGCTCTCCGTATCGTTTGTCTTACTGGGCTGGAGCATTTGGCACCCATAATTGCTGTGGTTACCGTGGATACGGGCCACTCGGTCGGTTCGGCGAGGCTGTGGTATACGTGAGGCACATGTACGCCGCATCGGGCGTGAGCAGTCCTCTCAAGTCCGTCGGTAAGCACCCTACAAAGCGGACTCGTCACGGAGCTTTTCAAATGCGGCAAGCGCGTTCTTCCATTTGCCGCTTCCCCGAAGCAGACCAATCACTTCGTTTGCATCAATCGACTTCGCGCCGTATCGCCCGTGTAGCTGAGTGCGAATGACGGTCTGAGCGTTGAGCTTGGCCGGGCTCGGCACCGGATCCTTCTCGAGTAGGCACCAGTGCGTCGCCATAAGAACCATCCCGCAGTCACCTAGCCGTGCTACCACCTTGGAATCTATCTGCCTGGCTAGGCGATAGAAGCAATCCGATGCCGCGATAGAGTGCCGCGGAAGCCATGGAACGGGGGAACCTTTGACCACCGCAGGGAAGCTCACCTTCCATTTCCCGCTCCTTCTCGACCAGGAGCCCAGTGCGGCCCTCAGTTCGTCTGATTCGCGCGACTTCTGCAATGCTGCGCTTGCCCGGTTGGACCGGTGCACGATGCAGTTCCTAGCCATGACCATAAATTCTACCACACGAAGAACATTCGGGTCTGGCGCGAGTTGCAGGCGCGCTAGGATGTTAGAATACGGCGGCACGGGGTCGGATGCTTCAGCTTCCTCGGACCCTGTGTCGGGCTTCGCAGCGGTCTCGGTTGCGGGAGTGGAGCCCTCCGCCCGGTCGAGCTCGCTCCAGGCCCGGGTGACATAGTCCTCAAATGCAGACATGGCACGGACGATGCCGAGTTCGGCAACGAAGCTCTTCGCCTGCGGGGCGGCCTCCTCAATACTTTTCCAGGGCGAATGGCCCCACGGCTCGGAATCGGCCCTCAAGATGATTTCGGACAGAGGTTTCCCGGCTTCGGGAAGGCCGGCCATACGTTCGACGAAGGCGACCGAAGCTGAGCAGAGCTTCATACTGCGATTGAAGGCGTCGTGAAACTCTACCAGGCGGACGAAAGGTTCACTACGCGCTTTGCTGAGATCCATCTCTAGTATCTACACCGAAGTTGGGCAGAATTACCCAACCTAAAGTTGTCGCACTGTCCGCTCTCGGCGAATGAGCCGAGGCACCTAAGCGTCCAAGATGGGCGCAATGTCGTCGGATCCGACGGCCGTGGCGACGGGCTTAGGCTCGCGGTCTGCCGGGATTAAGGGCGGCGAGGGCGAATTTCGGCTCTCGCGCAACAATCCTCAAGAGCGCCCTGGCAGCGGGATCAGGAGACACTCGGCCTTGTTCCCAGTTGCGCAAGGTCGCGACTGGGATTGTCAGGGCCGCGGCAAATTCAGTTTGGCTCATGCCGAGTTGCGAACGAATCCGGGCGGGTTGTAAATCTTCGACAAAAGTTCCGAGGTCTGCTTGCGGGTCCTCGCCGTCCTCGATCCTCTGCAGGGCAATATCCGCCTCGGTCGTCGCTTCGATTTTGGCACGGTCAATCCGTGGC
>DATMGU010000118.1:0-47364 GCA_035555315.1 Allostellaceae bacterium | reverse complement strand
CCTGGCCCGGGTGAAATCCTATCTCGATTACGGTGCCTTCACACCGGTGCAGGTCGCGGCCATCGCCGCCCTGAACGGCCCGCAGGACTGCGTGGCGGAGTTTCGGGCGACCTATAAGCGCCGCCGCGACGTGCTGATCGAGGGGCTTGCGGCGGCGGGCTGGCCGGTACCGGCGCCGGCGGCGTCGATGTTCGCCTGGGCGCCGATCCCAGAGCGGTATCGCGAACTGGGCAGTCTGGAGTTCTCCAAGCTGTTGCTTGAAGAGGCGAATGTCGCGGTGGCGCCGGGCATCGGCTTCGGCGAATACGGCGATGGCCATGTCCGGATTGCCCTGGTCGAGAACGTCGATCGGATCCGCCAGGCCGTACGCGGCATCAAGCGGCTCCTAGGCTAGACGGGGATGACCGAACCGCGCTTGGCGACCGAACTCAGGGTCAAGGCCGCCATCCGCCAGGGCATGGTCGATGGCATCGACGTCATGCTGGTGCGCCGGGGCGAAGCCACCGCGGGCGCCCTGCTGGTCAAGCTCAACCGACTGAACGGTGCCGTCACCGTGCTGACCGAGGCGCGCGATGCGAAGGGCGAGCGCGGCTGGCTCGCCGGTACCGGCCGCGAGCCGGTCGATGAAGCCGCCGCCGACGCCTATATCGCCCGGCATGTCGGCCGCGACCCGGATCTCTGGGTCGTCGAGGTCGAGGATCGCCAGGGCCGCCACCCGTTCGGCGGGCGCCTGATCGAAACCTAGAAAGGCGCCTAGGGTGCCGATTGCCGTTTCCCGGTCTTGCGGTGGTAGTAGCTATGCGCCTTGGAGCGGCTGCCGCAGGCTTCCATTTGGCACCATCGGCGGCTGCCGTTCTTCGATGTGTCGACGAACAGCCAGCCGCATTCGGCGCCGCCGCACTGTTTGATCCGGGACGGGTCCGCATCCATGAGGACCCGCGCCGCGTCCAGCACGATCGGCCATAGCGGCCGATCGAGCGAAGCGGAGTCCCGCCACGCCCAGTGAAAGCGTTCGGCGCCGACGGCGATGCCCCGATGCGGCAGGGCATGGACAAGCATTTGATCGAGCGCCATGACCTCCGGCTGGGGTGCCGGTCGCCGTCCCGCCACCGCGGCGAAGATCGCCTGAATGGTCGCCCGCAGCGCAAGGCCTTTGCGCAGCGCGGCCTCGGCCGCCGCCGGCGCCGCCTCGGCCGCCTGCCGAAGCAGACGTTCCGTCGTCTCGTCGATCAGCCCGGCACGTCCCGCCCAGATCAGCAGATCGCCATAGCTATCGAGGTAGCCGTGAAAGCTGGGGTGGTCCCAAGCAGCGGCCGTGTTCGAAAAATCCAGACAGCTGGTACCGCCGATCAGAGGCAGGTCGATAACCGTGTGCCGGGGGACGGCGATATCCGCTTTCATGGGCATCTTTCGATTACTACCATTAAAAATAGTTTTACCGGTGATAATTCGCTTATCATGGTGCTGCGACGTCGACATCGTTCCAGGGGTAGATAGCATGAAATCAAACCGCCTTTTCGGCATAGCCTGTGCCTTGGCACTCGCCGCCGGTTCCCAGGCGCAAGCCGCCGATCTGCTGATCGGGGTGGTCGGGCCGATGACCGGGCAATACGCGGCATTCGGCGACCAGATGAGGCGTGGCGCGGAGCTCGCGGTCGAAAACATCAACAAGCAGGGCGGCATCAATGGCCAGGCGGTGAAGCTGGAGGTCGGCGACGACGCCTGCGATCCGAAACAGGCCGTCGCCGTCGCCAACCAGCTAGTCACCAAGCACGTCGTCGCGGTGATCGGCCATTACTGCTCCGGCTCCTCGATCCCCGCTTCCGCGGTCTATAACGATGCCGGCATCCTGCAGATCACCCCGGCTTCGACCAATCCGGCCTTGACCGAGGACGCGGCGAAGAAGGGATGGAACAACGTGTTCCGCGTCTGTGGCCGGGACGATAAACAAGGCGTGGTGGCCGGAAATTTCATCAACGATCGTTTTCACGACAAGCGGATCGCGATCCTCCACGACAAATCCGCTTACGGCAAAGGCTTGGCCGACGAGACCAAGAAACAGATCAATTCCAAGGGCATCAAGGAAGTCTCTTATGATGCGATCAACGCGGGAGAGAAGGACTACACCTCGCTGATCACCCGTCTCAAAGGGGACCGGATCGAACTCGTCTATATCGGTGGCTATCACCCCGATGTCGGGTTGATCATTCGTCAGGCTCGGGAACAGGGTTATATGGCCCAGTTCATGTCGGGCGACGCCAACGCGACCGACGAGCTGGGTGGTATCGCAGGGCCGGCGGCCGACGGCTTTCTCTTCACCTTCGGCCCCGACGCACGCAAAAACCCGGCGGCGAAGAGCACAGTCGAACAATTCACGGCCAAAGGCTTCGATCCCGAAGGCTATACGCTGTACACGGTCGCGGCGCTGCAGGTCTATTCGACGGCCGCGAACGCCACGAAATCGACCAAGGTCGACGTCCTGTCGAAGCAGATCAAAGCCGGCACCTTCAAGACCGTTATCGGCGACTTGTCCTATGACGAGAAGGGCGACGTCAAAGATCCGAAATACCTCATCTATGTCTGGAAGAACGGCAAGTACGCCGAACTCTGACGCTCGCGGCGGCTCGCCGGGGGCTTCAATGTCCTCGGCGAGCTGCAAGATCCGGGGGGTAGTCACGATGGTCAAGCGACAAAACAGACACTTACAGGCCCCATGCACGGCTCTGCTCGTCATGCTGGTGGCCGTGTTCGTCACGGCGACCAGCTCGGTCGCCGAGGCGCAAGGGATCGGCGATCTCTATCAGGCGATGACGATCATCACGGGTACGGATATGCGCAGCCGGCCGACGGGGTTCGCACAATGCCTGCGCGAAGTGTTGGTGAAAGTCTCCGGCGAACCACGGTTGCTCGGCGACCCGCGCGTCGAGGAACTGGCGACGCACGCGGACGCGCTGGTACGCTCCTTCACCTATGTCGACCCGAGGGCCGCCATTCGGCCTCATGACGACCAGGGCACCTATGACCGCTCACAAGATTTCACGGTGCGCTTCGACCCGGCGGCCGTCGACAAAGCCTTGGCCGCCTTGGGTGAACAGCCCTGGCGCGGCGAGCGGCCGGCGGTGGTGCCCGTGATCCTGGTTCGCGGTTTCGCCCCGCCTTGGACAGGCGTCTATCTCCTGACGGCGGAGGAGATGGCGGGCGTCGCCCAGCGTGCATCCTTCGCAAATTCGGCCATCAAATACGGCATCCGGGTGCGCGTTCCCACCGCCGGCGAAATCTCCGCTTGGGGGATCAGCGTCGACCGCTTCCCGTCGCAGCCGGCCGCCGCCAGCTCGACCGAGGTGCCGGTCTCCGGCACTCTGGAATTCCAGCCGGCGGCGCTGGGTTGGGTGGGATCGTGGCGGATGCGCTGGCATGACACCGACTATAGCTGGGGCGTCAGCGGCGTCGGTTTCGACGAGGCGTTCGACGATTTGGTCCGCGGCACGATGCGTATCGTATCCGGACACGGTTCACCGGAATAACCGAGCGACCAAGCCGGTACGCCGCAGAACCTGGGCGAACCGCCCGGACCGACCACCTCCGCGCATTCCAGATGAGAGTGAAAATCATTTGAATTGCGAGTCATTTGCATTTACGAGATTGCCGCATCGTCACCAACGCGGTGGCGAGCGGCATATCGAGGTATTTGGCAATGACGGCCGAGTTCAGCGGCGTATCGAACGCCGATAGCAATCAACAGCCGGCCGAGACAGCCCACCCGCGGGAAATCTCCAGCACGGAGCTGCTCGCCGGCGACCGGACCCTGATCATCCGCCACAACCAAGATCTCTATCGGCTGCGGATCACCAACTCGGGAAAGCTGATCCTGACGAAGTGATCGACGCGCCCTCCCCTCCCAGCCAGCCACCCGCGCCCGCCCGGCGCCTGGAAGCCAGCCAACAATACGATCCGCGCACCGGATCGCTCAGAAAAGGCTGGTTATGCTTAGACGATTCTTACGATACGCCGGTGGCTCGCCGCCGGCTTGGTTCCTGACGGTGCTGGTCGCCTGTCTCTCGGTCGACCCGGCGGCGGCGCAGAATGCGCCGTCGACCGGCGCGACACCGCAATCCGATACCCTTGAGGCCGGCACGGGCTTCCTGTCCGGGCTATCCCGGCGCAGCAATCTGCTGGGCGATATCGGCGGATTGCGCAGCTTCCTCAGCCGTCGCGGCGTGGAGTTCACGCTGACCGAGACCAGCGAAGTGCTGGGCAACGTCTCCGGCGGCGTCAAGCAGGGCTTCGCCTATGACGGCCTCACCCAGATGGGCCTGCAGGTCGATACCGACAAGGCGTTCGGCTGGGAGGGTGGCACCTTCAACGTCAGCGCGCTGCAGATCCATGGCCGCAATCTCAGCGCCGACAACCTGCAAAGCCTGCAGACCGCGAGCGGCATCGAGGCGGATCGCGCCACCCGGTTATGGGAGCTGTGGTACCAGCAGCAATTCCTGGACGGCCAGGCCGACGTCAAGCTCGGCCAGCAAAGCCTCGACCAGGAATTCATGGTCAGCAGCAACGCGCTGCTGTTCGTCAACACCATGTTCGGCTGGGCGATGCTGCCCTCGGCCGATCTGCCCGGCGGCGGCCCCGCCTATCCGCTATCGTCCCTCGGCGTGCGGCTGCGCGGCAAGCCTACCGAAGCCTTGACCCTGCTGGGCGGCGTCTTCAACGGCAGCCCGGCATCGACCAACACCGGCGATTCCCAGAAGCGGAACCCGTCGGGAACCAGTTTCCCGACCAATGGCGGCGTGCTCGCCTTCGCCGAGCTGCAATACGAATTTCCGGCGAACGGGTCGATGGTGCAGAGCGGGCAGCGCAAACAGCTGCCGGGTGTCTACAAGCTGGGCGCCTGGTATGATTCCGAGCGGTTCGCCGATCAGCGCTACGATACCAGCGGCCTCTCGCTGGCGGATCCCAACAGCACGGGCAATGCCCGACAGCATCGGGGCAATTTCAGCCTCTATGGCGTGGTCGACCAGACGCTGTGGCAGGCAGAGGGTGAAAGCACGCAATCCTTGAGCTTCTTCAGCCGCGTGATGGGGGCACCGGCCGACCGGAACCTGATCTCGTTCAGCCTGAACGCGGGCTTGACCTTGAAGGCCCCGCTGCCGGGGCGGGACAACGACACCGTCGGCCTCGGCATGGGCTTCGCCCAGGTCAGCGGCCGGGCCAGCGGCCTCGACCGGGACAGCAACGTCTTCAACGGCACCTCCAACCCGGTGCGCGGCAGCGAGACCTATATCGAGGCGACCTATCAATATCAGGTCTTCCCCTGGTGGCAGGTCCAGCCGGATCTCCAATACGTCTTCAATCCCGGCGCCGGTATCGCCAATCCCAATAACGCAGGACAGCGCGTCAAGGACGAGGCCGTCCTTGGGCTGCGCACGGTCATCACGTTCTGACGCCGCCCGACCTTCGAGAAAAAGGAACCAGCTTCATGGCAGCTTTCATACGGACGATAGCCGCGGCAGCGCTGTCGGCGGCCTTGACCAGCGGCGCGCTCGCGGCGGATGGGCAAGGCTTTCTAGAGACCATCAAGCGGCATACGACGCTCACCTCGGCGGTGCCGGAAAACGGCGATCAGAACCCCTATGCTATCGTCGTGGCTCCGGTCTCCGCCGGGTTGATCCACAAGGACGACGTGCTGATCGATAATTTCAACAACGACGCGAACCTGCAGGGTACCGGGACGACGATCGTCGCCTACAATCCGGCCACCAAGAAGACGAGCCTGTTCGCCCAGCTGCCGCGCGATCTGGCCGGCTGTCCGGGCGGCGTCGGCCTCAGCACCGCGATGACCATGCTGAAAAGCGGCTGGGTCATCGTCGGCAGCGCGCCCAGCACCGACGGCACCACCGCCACCAAAGGCGCCGGCTGCCTGGTCGTGCTAGACTCGAACGGCAAGGTCGTCGGCACCCTCGCCGGACCGACCATCAACGATCCGTGGGGCAACATGGCGGTCGTCGACAACGGGACCACGGCGATACTGTTCGTCAGCATGGCCGGGTTCGACGTCCCCGACTACCGCAAGATCGACCCCGCGACCGGCAAGCCGCCGATCATCGCCAAGGCGACGGTGCTGCGCATCGAGCTCGCGATCCCTGAGGGGCAGCCGCCCAAGATGGTCAGCCAGACCGTCATCGCCGACGGCTTCGGTCAGCGGGCCGACAAGGACGTGTTCATGATCGGGCCGACCGGCCTCGCGATCGGCCCCGACGACACGCTTTACATATCCGATGCGCTGGCCAACCGGGTCATGGCGATCCCCAACGCGACAAAGGCCACGACCAGTGCCGGCATCGGCCGCGAGGTGACCAAGGACGGCTTGCTGCAGCGGCCCCTGGCGATGTGCTGGACGCCGAACGGCCATCTGCTGGTAACCAATGGCCTGAATGGCCAGGTCGTCGAAATCGACCCCGCGAATGGCAAGCAGCTCTACGCGCGCTGGATCGACGCCAACAAGGCGCAGACGCCGCCGGGCAGCGGCGACCTGTTCGGCATCGCCATGACGCCCTCCGGCGATGGCTTCTATTTCGTGCAGGACGAAGTCAACACCTTGGTGGTGGCCCGATGAGCGAGAGTAACGGGAGCGGTATGGGCGGGGGCGGCAAATGCCCCTTCGCCACCCGCCGCGGCTTCCTGGCAGCGGCGGGTGGGCTGATCGCGGCCGTGGGCGCCGGCCCCAACGCCGAAGCCGCCACCGACACCAAAACGGTCGCGGCGGCGAAGCCCGAGACCATCGTCGAGCCGTTCTGGGGGCGTCACCAGGGCGGCATCGTGACCCAAGCGCAAAAGCATACCTATTTCGCGGCGTTCGATCTCACGGCGAAGAACCGCGCCGAAATCGTCGAGCTGCTGAAGACCTGGACGGCGGCGGCGGCGCAGATGACCCAGGGCAAGCCGGCCCGGCCGATCGGCTCGGATCTGTCCGTGCCGGCCGGCGACAGCGCGGATGCGCTGGACCTGTCGCCCGCCCGGCTGACCGTGACTTTCGGCTTCGGCGCCGGGCTGTTCGTCAAGGACGGGCAGGATCGCTATGGTCTGGCGGCCCACCGACCGGCGGCGCTGGTCGATATGCCCCGGTTCAACGGCGACCAGCTCGCCCAGAATTTGACGGGTGGCGACCTGTCGGTGCAGGCCTGCGCCGATGATCCGCAGGTCGCCTTCCACGCGGTCCGGCAGTTGGCCCGGCTGGCCTATGACGTGGCGCAGCTGCGCTATACCCAGACCGGCTTCCTGCCGAATTCGCCCGAGGGGACCACCTCCCGCAACCTGATGGGCTTCAAGGACGGCACCCAGACTCCGCCGGAAAAGCCGACTGCCGACAACCCGCTCAGCCGTGACGATGTGGTGTGGGTCGAAGCCGAGGGCGGGGACTGGATGCGCGATGGCAGCTATCTTGTATTCCGTCGCATTCGGATGGCGTTGGAGCATTGGGACCGGACGGTGGTCGATTTCCAGGAACAGGTCATCGGCCGGCGGAAGTATTCCGGAGCCCCCCTCGGCGCCGAGCACGAGTTCGACCCGCTGGATCTCGACGCCACCGACAAGGAGGGCAATCCGGTCATTCCCGATACCGCCCATGTCCGGCTCGCTGCCGCCGCGAGCAATGACGGCGCGCAGATCTTCCGCCGTGGCTATGCCTATAACGACGGCACGAACGTCACCGCCGAGCGCTGGCCGCCCTGGCGCCAGGGGCTGGAATACGATGCTGGGCTGCTGTTCCTGTCCTATCAGAAGGACCCGCGCACCGGCTTCATCAAGATCTACGAGAACATGGCCAAGCTGGATATGCTGAACCAGTACACGACGCATGTCGGCAGCGGGCTGTTCGCCTGTCCCGGTGGCCCGGCCGAGGGCGAATTCATCGGCCAGCGGCTGTTCGAGAAGGCTTAAGCGAGCCTAGCCCGCGGAGGCGGGCACCAGGCGCTTAAGGGCTTACGACGGCTTCATTCCCGGATCATCTGCTTCAACAGATCGACCCAGGTTTCGACCCGCTGGCGGTTGGTGCCCATATCGCCCTTGCCGTAGCGGGAGCGGCTTTCGATCGCGAAACTGGATTTGTGGCCGCCCTCCACCGGGACGAATTCGATCGTGACGATGTCGGGGAACCGAAACACCGCGGTGTGCTGGATATAGGTGAGCTTGCGCAGATCGCCGTCGCCGGCGACGAGCTTGACGCGCGGCTGATGGGCGATCGTCTCGCTCCAGTAATCCCGCAGCCGCTCCCATTCCATATCGAAGATCGGGCTCGGCGCATCGGGGGGGATGCCGCAGACACCGGGCGGACACATCAGGAAGACGTTCGTCGCCTTGCGCGGTTTCAGTGTCGCGAAATCGACGATCTCGCCCTCACCGACCCGATCTTCGGCGTCGCGCCCCATGAACAACCGGGTGCCGAGTACGGCGGCACCGAGCGTCCCTATCACGATAAGCGAAATCACAAGGGACTTGCGTCGTCTCAACGGTTGCGTCGCTCCGGTTCGGGTTGACGATCGAACAGTCCGACTGCGGCACGGAAGGATTGAAGCAGCCGACGGCCAGTAGTACCGGGCAGCCCCTCCGATCATCCGGAGAGCATGATCTGGCGATCGGCACCGCGCCGAGCCGGCGGTGCCCAACCCTTCTATAGTAAACTTCGCGGACGGTCACTTTTGTCTTGGGTTATCGAGCCCTTTCGACTCCCGGCGCTTGCCTGCGCCGAACGCCCCCGGCATGCTGCGCCGCGCAATGTCCGACATCATGATCCCCATCGCCGTCACGACCGACGCGCCCGACACTATCGACATCGGCGCGCGCGACCTCGTATCGCGCGATGCCGATCTCGCCCGCATCATCGACCGATCCGGCCTGCCGCGCTTTCCGCGCCGGCCCCCAACCTATGGCACGCTGCTGAAGATCATTCTGGAGCAGCAGGTATCCCTCGCCTCCGCCGCGGCGGTTTGGGCGGCGCTGGCCCGGCACTGCGGCGAGGTGACGCCGGCCGCGGTGCTGACGCTCGACGACGCGGCGTTGCGGGCTTGCGGCTTCAGTCGCCAGAAAGCCCAATATGCGCGCGACATCGCCGCGGCGGTGGAGAGCGGCGGCTTCGCATTCGACCATCTAGCCACCCTCGATGACGAGGCCGCGATCGCGTCCTTGATCGGATTGCGTGGCGTCGGCCGCTGGACAGCCGAGGTCTATCTGTTGTTCGCCCTCGGCCGGCCGGACATCCTGCCGGCCGGCGATCTCGCCGTGCAGATCGCCCTGGGCGAGGTGAAACGGCTTGGTTATCGCCCGGGCGACGCCGAGACAAGGGCGATCGGCGCCGCCTGGCGACCGTGGCGCGGGGTTGCCGCGTGCTTGCTTTGGCAGCATTATTTGACCACACCCCGTAGGCGGGCCCTGGCAAACGCCGAGCCGACCGGCCCGGCGCAACCGCTGCCGGCAGCATGACCGACGACCTTCTAGAGCGCCCGGATCTTCGCAAGCGCCCAATTGGCACGGCCAGGGAGCCATCATGAGTATTCTAGTGACCGGGGCCGCGGGCTTCATCGGCTCCCATGTGGCCCTCGCCCTGCTTGAGCGCGGCGAGCAGGTCATCGGCTTCGACGACCTCAACGACTACTATGATGTCCGCTTGAAGCACGCTCGGCTGGCACGGTTGACGCCGTTCGCCGGCTTCCGTTTCATCCATGCCGACCTCGCCGATACGGCGGCGATGACCGCGCTCGCCGAAGCCAGTCCGGAGATCACCCGGATCGTCCATCTGGGCGCCCAGGCGGGGGTGCGCTATTCGCTGCAAAACCCGCGCGCCTATGTGCGCTCCAACATCTCCGGCCATCTGGAAATTCTGGAACTGGCGCGCGGTCTGAAGCGGCTCGACCATCTGGTCTATGCCAGTTCGTCCTCGGTCTATGGCGGCAATGAAAAGCTGCCGTTTTCGGTCGACGACCCGGTCGATACCCCTCAATCGCTCTATGCCGCGACCAAGAAGGCGGACGAGCTGATGAGCCACGCCTACGCCCATCTGTTCGACATCCCCTCGACCGGGATACGCTTCTTCACGGTCTATGGGCCGTGGGGACGGCCGGACATGGCCGCTTGGATATTCACCGAGGCGATCCTCGCCGGCAAGCCGATCCGGCTGTTCAACAACGGCCAGATGCGCCGCGATTTCACCTTCATCGAGGATGCCGTCGCGGGCGTGCTCGGCTGTCTCGACCGACCGCCCACGGCGGCGCAAACCTCGACCGGCGAACCGCACCGGGTCTACAATATCGGCAATCATCGGACCGAACCGCTGGAGCGCCTGGTCGCCGTGTTGGAAGCGGCCATCGGCCGGCCGGCGATCCGCCAGATGGAGGCGATGCAGCCCGGCGATGTCACCGCGACCTATGCGGATGTCAGCGCGGCCCAGCGGGATTTCGGCTTCGAGCCGGCCACCCCGATCGATATCGGCATACCCGCCTTCGTCCGCTGGTACCGCGCCTATCACGGCGTCTGAAAGACCACTCGGAAAGAATCCGAATTAAATCAACTACATACTCACCATTGAGAATAGTCACTTTTTTTTCCGGATGGATGGCCTCTAGCGCCCGGCTAAAATCACGAGAAATTGTGACGTCGCGGCAGCCGGACGTTGCGCTAGATCGCGTGTATTTTATCATTTGTTAAGCATCCTCTAGGCATGCTCCCACCCGGACGATGTTGTCCCGAGCAAGCAGAGTGCTGCCATGGCCTTAAGAGCGGAACTGTCCGAGAGTCAGGCGTCTTCCCTGGCATTCTTGTTCGATCAGACCGACGAGGTGCCGCTGGGCAGCGTGACGGTCGAACTGGATGGCGTCATCCGCCGCTCCGACCCGCCGATGCCTCTCGATTTCGGTTTCACCTTCGCCGGGCGGCCTTTCATCGGCAAAGCCTTGTCGACGTCGCAGGGGGTCAGGATCGACCTCGATACGTTGATCGGACTGGTTCCCTATTCGGTCGAGGACGCGTTTCGCCGCAACCGGATCGCCCGTTTGATGGCCAGCCTCGCCGATTCACCCGTCTGCGCCAAAGTAGGCAAAGACCAAAGCATCCGGCTCGGCCTCAGCATCTCCATCCCGAGCGCGCCGACCCCGGTGTTGCTGATCACCGCGATCGTCGAATGCCTGCTCGACGCCCAACCGTATTTCGACCTGGTGGCCGAGGTCGTCGGCACTCCCGAACGCAGCCATTGATGAACGGTTGTTGATCCGTATCTGTTGATTTGGCGGCAATGGATTTGGCGGTGATGGATTTAGCCGCTGTGGATTTAGCCGCCGACAGTAAGCGCCGATCCGGCTTCAGCCGGCGGCGTTGCGCCGTCGGAACACCGCCAAGCCGACTTCATCCTGCTCGATCTGATCGCGGGCACCGCGCCGTTTGACGGCCCGCTCGATCGCCGACGCGGCGGCGAGTTCGTATTTCTTCAGCTCGGTGAACGCGTCGCGCAATTTTTCGCGCGCCTCGGTCAGTTCCCCTTCGACGTCGCTGATCGAATCGATCAGCTTCCGGCGCCGCTCCACCCAGCTCGCGGCATAGGCGCCATAGGCGTAACCGGCATCCGCGCTGGCCTGCGCCACCGCCTGCTCGGCCGCGGCCTCCGCGTCCAACGCGGCGAGATCCGCGTTGAGGCGCGCCGCCAGACGATCGAGATCGGCGACCTGGCGCTGAATCTCGTCCAGATGGAATTTCTGCAGGCGGATCTGGCTGCGAAATGGCGTCACGGCACGACCCCTTTCAACAACTCGGCAAGCTGGGCATAGCCGCCGGGCAAATCGGCTTGGTCATGCTTGTCCTGCGTCAAAAACGCCTCGATCGCCGGATAATAATCGATCGCCTGATCGATCGCCGGATCGCTGCCCCGCCGATAGGCGCCAAGCTTGATCAGCTCCGCCATGTTCTCATAGGTCGACATGAGCTTGCGTGCCCCGCGAATCAGCGCGGTCTCCTCGGCCGTGTTGCAGCCCGGCATGGTACGCGAGACCGACCGCAGAATATCGATCGCCGGGTACCGGCCGCGCTCGCCGATCTTTCGATCGAGCACGATATGGCCGTCGAGGATGCCGCGCACCGCATCGGCGATCGGCTCGTTGTGATCGTCGCCCTCGACCAGCACGGTGAACAAACCGGTGATGCTGCCCTTGCCGGTGCCCGGCCCGGCCCGCTCCAGCAGGCGCGGCAATTCGGCGAACACGGTCGGGGTATAGCCCTTGCTGGCCGGCGGCTCACCCGCTGAAAGCCCGATCTCGCGCTGCGCCATGGCAAAGCGGGTGACGCTGTCCATCAGGCACAGCACGTCCTGATTGCGGTCGCGGAAGCTTTCCGCGACGGTCAGGGTGAGATAGGCCGCCTGCCGGCGCATCAAGGGTGATTCGTCCGAGGTGGCGACGATGACGACGCTGCGCGCCAGACCCTCCGGCCCCAGATCGTCCTCGATGAATTCCTGGACCTCGCGGCCGCGCTCGCCGATCAGGCCGATCACCGCCACATCCGACGCGGTATAGCGCGCCAGCATCGACAGCAGGACCGATTTACCGACGCCCGACCCGGCGAAGATGCCCATGCGCTGGCCGCGGCAGCAGGTGACGAAGGTGTTCAATGCCCGGACACCCAGATCCATCTTGCCCTTGACGCGCTGACGGGCATGGGCGGGCGGCGGCAGGTTGCGCAGCGGATAGGCCGCGGGACCGACCGGCAGCGGGCCCTTGCCGTCGATCGGCTGGCCCATCGCGTTGATGACGCGGCCAAGCCAGCGGTGATCGGGCGAAACCGTCGCCGGTGCCGGCGATACTTCGGCGCGCGCGCCGAGCTCGACCCCGTCCAGCGTGCCGAACGGCATCAGCAGCGTGCGGCCGTCACGAAAGCCGATGACCTCGCAAGGCAGGCGCTTGCCATCCCGGCCGACGATGTTGCAGCGGCCGCCGATGGCCAGGCTGCGATGCACGCCGCCGATTTCAACCAGCATTCCCTGTACGGCGGTCACCCGGCCATAGCGGCTGTGATCCGATAAACCGTCGAGCTCGTGGAAGATAGATTCGAGTAGCATCAACCCACCTAAGCGATCAATCCACCGGGACCCCGCGCGCGATCGTCGACCACCCGACGCGATGTCCCGGTGTGAGTGTGCGCGCGACTTGCTTAAGTGTTTCCTAAGACAGGCATTATTGCCGTCCCTTGCGACGCGTGGCGGATACCGCCAAAGTAGTGTGCGATCGGGTGACGCGTCGCGCTGGCGAACCTGGGCTCGGGCGGCCTGAACGGCGAGCAAGCGCCGCTACGGGAACGTGACTTTATTGGAACAGGTCATCCGGTTTACCACTTAAAAGAGTGGCACATACATTTGCCGTTTCCACCGTTCATCAAGCATTTGTTAACCTCTATGAACGAACTTGGTTAAAGACCCGATACCGGGTGACCTAACAGCCAGCAGGAGATAACCATGCGGGTTCTCATCGTTGAGGACGATTCTGCGACATCCGCCAGCATCGAACTGGTGCTGAAGGCTGAGGGTTTTATCTGCGACACCACCGATCTCGGCGAAGATGGCCTGGAGATCGGCAAGCTCTATGATTACGACATCATCGTGCTCGACCTGATGTTGCCGGACATCGATGGCTACGAAGTGCTGCGTCGGCTGCGTGCCGCGCGGGTGCAGACCCCCATCCTGATCCTGTCCGGCCTCGGCGAGCTCGACCACAAGATCAAGGGCCTGGGCTTCGGCGCCGATGATTTCTTGACCAAGCCGTTCGATCGGCGCGAATTGGTCGCGCGCATCCACGCCATCATCCGGCGCGCCAAGGGCCATTCGGAATCGGTGATCCGCACCGGCCGCTTCACGGTCAATCTCGACGCGCGCACCGTCGAGGTCGATGGCCGACCGCTGCATCTGACCGGCAAGGAATATGGCATTCTGGAGCTGCTGTCCCTGCGCAAGGGCACGACGCTGACCAAGGAAATGTTCCTCAACCATCTCTATGGCGGGATGGACGAGCCGGAACTCAAGATCATCGACGTGTTCGTCTGCAAGCTGCGCAAGAAGATGGCCGTGGCGACCGATGGCGAAAACTACATCGAGACGGTCTGGGGTCGCGGCTATGTGTTGCGCGACCAAGCAACGCCCGAACGCCCGGCCAGCCCCGCCGCCGCGGCCCGCCAACGCGCGGAAGTTTGAGCGGCGTCAGCTATCCATCGCTACGGGCTGGCTGACACCAAAGGTTGGGATCGCGCCTCTGAACGACCAAAACCCCGCACGGCATCGACCGTGCGGGGTTTTTCATTGTCGACGACTTCCCCCGTGGCGCGGCGCCGAGCGGCAACCGCGGCCGATGACGTGTGCCCGACATGTCGTGAAATCGCCTGGCGTGACAACCGGCTTGCTTCGGCGGCAATGCCACTCTATCTCACTTCCGACTCACCTTTACGCTCAGGATGCCGTCATGGCTTCGTCCGAGAGCTGACCACCACCGTCTCGACAAGGGCCAGGTCACCCTGCCCAAGAGCATCCGTGAGCGGCGGCATTGGGCGGCCGGCACGCGTCTGCTGGTGGAAAACACGGCCGAAGGCGTCCTTCTAAAGGTGGCGCCGATTTTCGCGCCGACCCGACCGGAAGACGTGTTCGGCTCGCTGCCCCATAGCGGACCGCCGAAGAGTTTGGCGGAGATAGATGCGGGGGGCCAGGCGGCCAATCGGCTTGGCACCGTCAAAGTTCGCGCACCTTAAGCAAGCCGCCCCGGCGGCACCCCGACGCCGGCGACCGTTCAGATCGCCGTGCGTAGGGCTGCGCGTTGTTCGGTCAGGCGGTAGATGCCTCGATTATCCTGCATCGGCTGGAACCGATCGGTGATGCCGACCACGGTCTCCGCCCCGCCGAGATAGAGGTAACCGTCCCCGGCCAGCTGCTGGGCCAGGCGGCCGAGCACCTGAGTCTTGGTCGGCTGGTCGAAATAGATCAGCACGTTCCGGCAGAAGATGACGTCGAAGGTGCCGAGCGACGAGAAATCCTCCAGCAAATTGAGCGGCCGGTACTGCACCATGTCGCGGATGCCGGCATCGATCTGCCACTTGTCGCCGGTCTGCTTGAAATACTTCACCAGGTACTGGATCGGCAGGCCGCGCTGGACCTCGAACTGGGTGTACAAGCCGGCCTGCGCCTTGGCGAGGATCTCGGTCGAGAGATCGGTCGCGATGATCTCGATGTTCCAACCGGCGAGCCGCGCCCGCTCCTCCTTCAGGATCATCGAGAGGCTATAGGCCTCCTGGCCGCTGGAACACGCGGCACTCCAGATCCGGAACGACCGCCGCGCCGCGCGCGTCTGAATGAGGGCCGGCAGCAACACCGTGCGAAACTGATCGAAGGGCTTGATGTCGCGGAAGAAGAACGACTCATTGGTCGTCATCGCCTCGACGATGTCGCGTGACAGCGCCGCGGTCGGCCGCGTGCGCAGTTGCATGACCAGCTCGTCCAGCGTGCGCAGATTCGCCTTCCGGGCAACCGGCAATAAGCGGCTTTCCAGGAGATAGGCTTTGTCGCGCGTAAGCGTCAGGCCGGATCGATCCTTCACCAGCTTGGCGAGCAGATTGAAATCATCGACGTTCATGGGACTGCCTTTCCGGCCACACGACGAATACATCCGGCGATTTCTTTGATCGGCAGGACGGCGCTGCAAACCCCCGCGAGGGCCACCGCGCCCGGCATGCCCCAGACGACGCTCGTCGCCTCGTCCTGACCGATCACGCTGCCGCCCGCCGCGACGACAGCTTCGCCACCACGCAACCCATCCTGGCCCATGCCGGTCAAAATCACGGTCAGCACGCGGCGGCCATAGGCCTTGACGATGCTGCGCAGCATCGGATCGACCGATGGCCGGCAATAATTCTCAGGCGGGCCTTTTTGCAGGCGCAGCACCCGGCCACCGGATGCACCGGCCTCGACCACCATGTGGAAATCGCCCGGCGCCACATAGACATGGCCATGCTGGATCGGCATGCCGTCGGTCGCCTCGGCCGTGGGCAAGCCGCTCTGGCGCATGATGTGTTCGGCGAGGATGGTGGTGAACGTCGCCGGCATATGCTGGGTGATCAGGATCGGCTGGGGCAGCCCACCACGCAAGGCGCCAAGCACCTCGAACAAGGCTTGCGGACCACCGGTCGACGAACCGATCGCGATGATTTCTGGCACTTCCGTCGGCATCGCGCGCAGCTTCAGCGGACCGCGTGCCGCGGCCGCCGGCCGTGCAATCGGCAGGCCGCCACGGGCCGCCTCGGTTGCCGACCGTGGGCCCGGCGCGGACAGACCGCGCTGGCGCCGCTGCGTCCCGGCGAGGCCTTTGATCTTGCCGATCAGATCGGCCTTGAATTGCTCGCCATTGCCGACGGCCGAAGCGGAGGTGGGCTTGGCCACGTAATCCGCGGCGCCCGCCGCCAGGGCGCGCAGGCTGATATCGGCATTTCGGCGCGTCAGCGTCGACGCCATGATGACCTGCAACCTGGGCTGCGCCGCGATCAGCAGGGGCAGCGCCGTCAGGCCGTCCATGACCGGCATCTCGATATCGAGGATGACCACTTCGATATCGGCGCGGGACAGGGCGTTCAGCGCCATCTGCCCGTTGCCGACGGTGGTCACGACGACGATCTCGGGATCCGACTCGAGCGCCCGGGTGATCAGACCGCGGATGACCGCGCTGTCATCGACCACCATGACACGGTAAGGCCCGCCGGGCGTTACCGTCGCTGTCGTCGAGGCGGCCGGCTGCCTTTCGATCACAACAATCCGACCTGAGCGAATTTCGCTTGGAGGATGTCGCTATCGAACGGCTTCATGATGTATTCGTTGGCGCCGGCGCTGATCGCCGCCTGGATGTGCGAGATGTCGTTCTCGGTCGTGCAGAACACGACGATAGGCACATCGCCACCCGGCATCAGGCGCAGTTCCTTCAGGAACTGCAAACCGTCCTTGACCGGCATGTTCCAGTCGAGCAGCACCGCATCCGGCATGCGCCGCAGGCAGAAATCAGCCGCCAACTGGCCATCCGCGGCTTCGTCGATCTCAAAGCTAAGGTCTTCCAAGATGCGGCGCGCGACTTTGCGGACCACCCGGCTATCGTCAACGACCAGACAAAAAGTCATGATCTTTCTCCCCATAACGTTCTTAAGGACGCAAGTGCGGCCTTAAGCGGCGTCCGCCCGGGTGGTGAAATCCAGGAGGCGGGCAACCTCCAGGATAATCAGCAGCGTTCCGTCCAGCCGGTGGATACCGACCGATACGTCGCGCCAGCGCGGATCGAGGGTCGCCGGGTTGCGCTCGAACGTCGCCGCCGAGACGCTCACGACCTCACCCACATTATCGACCAGCAGGCTATAGAGTTCCCCACCGTGATCCACCACGACGCTCATCGTCTTGGCGGTATCCTCCCGCCGGGGCAACCGCAACCGGGTGCGGATGTCGATCGCCGTGACGATCCGACCCCGCAGGTTGAGCGACCCCGCGACCTCTTGAGGTGCCAGAGGAATGCGTGTGATGCGCTGCGGTCCGAGGACGTCCTGAACCTGCAGGACCGGAATACCGAACAGCTGTCCGGCGATCTCGACCGAAACGTAGTCCCGTGTTTCGCCTTCGGCCGCGAATTTGCCGATGCGTGGCGCCTGTTGGCTCATGCCGCCCCCCGATGAATGCTGAGAGTTGCCTGCAGCGCATGCAGCAGGGCATCACGGTCGAATTTCGCGACATAGTCGCTGAAGCCGACCGCCCGACCGCGATCGAGATCGCGCGGCGTGGCATGCGAACTCAGGGCGACGATCGGTGTATTGCGCCAACGACCGGCACTCTTCACCGCTTCGGCGAACTGGAACCCGTTCATGCCCGGCATCTCGATATCGCTGATGATGATATCAAATTCCTCGCCGGCTTCACACAGGTCGAGCGCGCGGTTGCCGCTATCCACCGAGCTGACCTCGTAGCCCGCCACCGATAGGAGCGGCGTCAGCATGTTGCGGAAGAACGGCGAGTCGTCGACCAGCAGAACCCGCTTGGCGGCGACGGCCTGGCCGAAACTCGCCTCCTGCGTGGTGCCGAACCAATCGTCATAGGCTTGCGTCAGATAGTAGCCGGTATCGACCACGTCGGTCGCATGGCCGGCGAAGATCGCACTGCCGATCAAACCCGGGCGTTGCGAGCCGAGTTCGATCGTCATCTTCTCTTCGACGATGTCGATGATCTCTTCGACCAGCAGGCCCATCGAGCGGTCGCCATCGGCGAACACCAGGATCGGCTGACGCCCTTCCCCACCGATTTCGGCCATCGGATCGATCGGCACCAGCGGCATCAGCTTGCCGCGATACTGCACGACCGGCTTGCCGTTGGAGAACTCCATCTCCTTGCGATCGATCTCTTCCAGCCGGGCGACAAGCGCCAGCGGCACCGCCTTGGGTGCACCGGTACCGGCCCGGAACAGCAGCATCGACGTCCGGTCGAGATCGGAGCGCAGACCCTTGAGGGCGACCTTCTCGCGGCTATGGCTGTCGCCCAGCGAGATCTCTCCGGTCGAGGCCGCGATGCCGTTGGGATCGAGGATCATGATGACCTGGCCATCGCCCAGGACCGTGTTGCCCGAGAACATCGGGATGTCGCGCAGGATCGGGGCGACCGGCTTCACGACGATTTCCTCGGTGTCGAACACCTGATCGACGATGATGCCGAAGGTGTAGGTGCCGACCTGCGAGACGACGATATAGGTCTCCTCGCTGCTCTGGCCTTCGCTGTCGCCGAGCTTCAGCAGTTCGCGGAGCGATACCAGCGGCAACAGCCGATCGCGCAGGCGCAGCACCGGCGTATCCTTGATTCGCTCGATGTGATGTTCGGAATTCGCCGCGGCGCGGACCAGCTCGACGACGCTGATCTGCGGAATGGCGAACCGCTCGGTGGCGCTTTCGACGATCAGTGCCGAGACGATGGCGAGGGTCAGCGGGATCTTGATCGTGAAGGACGAGCCCTTGCCGGGCTGGCTCTTCAGTTCGACCGTGCCGCCGATCTTCTCGATATTGGTGCGCACCACATCCATGCCGACACCGCGGCCGGATACGCTGGTCACCTGGCTGGCGGTCGAGAAGCCGGCCTTGAAGATGAACTGATAGATCTGCTGATCGGTCATCGACGCGAGGTCGGCTTCGGTCGCGAGCTTGGTGCTCAACGCCTTCTGCTTGATGCGATCGATGCCCAGTCCACGGCCGTCATCGCTGATTTCGATGACGATGTGGCCGCCTTCATGGAAGGCGTTCAGCGTCACCGTGCCGACCTCGGGCTTGCCGGCGCGAACCCGGTCCGCCGGCATTTCGATGCCGTGATCGGCGGAGTTGCGCACCATGTGCGTCAACGGATCCTTGATCAGCTCCAGCACCTGGCGATCGAGTTCGGTTTCGGCACCGAGCATGTTCAGCTCGATCTTCTTGTGCAGTTCGACACCCAGGTCGCGGATGACGCGGGGCAGCTTGGCCCAGGCGTTGCCGATGGGCTGCATGCGCGTCTTCATGACGCCTTCCTGCAGCTCGGTCGTCACATGGCTGAGCCGTTGCAACGATGCACCGAACTCGCTGTCCTTATGGCCGCGCAGGATCTGCATCAGCTGATTGCGCGTCAGCACCAGCTCGCTGACCATGGTCATCAGATTTTCGAGCAGGTCGACATTGACGCGGATGTTCGACGCGGCGACCGCGGATTCCTTGGCCGGGCCATCGGCCACGACGACCTCGTTGCGAGGACCGTCTTCCGACTTCGACACCTCGGCCGGCACATCCGCCGTTTCCGGGCGGGCGGGCAGGCTGACGACGTTATCGGCCTCGACCACCGGCTCCGGGGCTGGCGGCGGTGCGACTTCCGGGGCCGGTGCCTTCGCCTTGGCCTTGGATTTGGTGGGCAGCTCGACGACCGGCGCCTCGACCACCGGTGCGGCGGCGACGGGTGCCGCGACAACGACGTCGGCGCGACCTTCGGCGAGTGCGTTCAGCTGCCCGATCAGGACAGTGTCGTCACCCTCGGGCTCGCTTTCGGTCGCTTCCAGCGTGGCCAGGATCTGCTTGATCCGGTCCAGCGAGGCGAGAATCAGCGACACCGCCGTCGGGGTAACGGTGAGTTCGCCGTCGCGAATGCGGCCCAGCACGTTCTCGCTGGCATGAGCCACCGATTCCAGCCGGGGCAGCGCCAGAAAACCGCACGTGCCCTTGATCGTATGGACGATGCGAAAGATGTTACCGAGCAAATTTGGATCGTTTGGATTCTGCTCGAGCTTAACCAGCTCCACATCGAGCATGGCCAAACCTTCCGATGTCTCGGTCAGGAACTCGCTAAGAAGATCATCCATGGTCCACCACGAAGAATGGTCTGTCTCGATGCATTGATGCACGAGATCAGGTGTTCTCAGACGATGGCCAGTATTCCTTAAGAAACCTCTTACGGACGCGCTAAGCCGGCATCAAAAAAACCGGTGTCGGCGGATTGCCCGATCGCCTAACCCCCGGAGATTTAGTAGCGATCAGACCCGGCATGGCGCGGCCGCCCCAATCGCATAGGGTGAACGGGATGGTGGCTTTAGCCGCCGCGAATCGGTTTAGGTCACCCGCCGGACGGCCAATCGAACCTGGCCGCCGACGCTATCATCGACCGCGAGCGCGGTACCGTGGGCCTGGGCCAGCGCCATGGTAAAGACCGTCTGTACCGAGCGCGGCGTCGGCGCGTCATCGGCCGCCGAACCGTCGAGAATCGCCACGATATGCGGCGCTGTCCGAGCGCCCTCGCCGGTCGCGGTGACCGTCAAGCCGCCCGGCGCGTCGCATCTCAACGCCAGCCGGCCGCCGCGCGGGACGGTCTCCGTCGCCAGCAGCAGCAGATTGCAGGCGAGCTTGCGCAAGGGCTCGGGGATGACATCCGCCGGCCAATCGACAGACATCTTCGATCCCTCGAACAGTCCGTTGACGGCGGCCCGTACCATCTCCTCGCCGAGCGGCGTGGTCGACCCATAGGCCAGCCGATAGAATTGCAGACGGGACGCCGCCTGCCGGGCGCTGACGACGATCAGGGCGAGCGCATCCTGAGCAAAGCCGCCGCCCTCCTCATCCTCCAGCAATTCGAGGCCATTGCCGACAGCGCCGATCGGACTGATCAGCTCGTGGCACAGCCGTGCGCTGAGGACCTCGGCCATCAGCAGTTCGAGTGTTTTAGTCATCCCAAAAAGCCTTCACCCGACGAGGTTAACGGCAAGCATTCTGCCCCGGTTGCAATCGCCGAGCAAACTGCACAGCTTATAAAGTGATGCGACCTTACCGCAGCGAGAGGGAGACCTCGATCATGGAAGCGCGTTTCACGCCCGGCACCTGGGTACAATTGCCCAACCAGCCGGATTGGGGCATCGGACAGGTCCAATCGGCGATCGGCGGCGTGGTCACCGTGAATTTCGAGGAGGCCGGCAAGCGGGTGATCAATACCGCGGCGGCCGACCTTGTGGAAATCGATCGGCGTCCGCCGCGGCGGGGTTAGGCCGACCCCACGGCGAACCGGCGGCGATAATCGCCGGGTGAGAGACCCATCACCTTCTGAAACACCTTGCGGAAGGCGCCGGGATCCTCATAGCCGACCGTCCAGGCTATCTGCTCCACGGTGCGGCTCGTGAACTCCAGCATCTCGCGCGCCTTGCCGACACGGAGATGCTGGCAATATTCGGTGGGCTTGAGCCCCGTCGCCCTGCGGAAACGACGCAGAAAGGTGCGTTCCTCGAGTCCCGCGCGCGCCGCCATCGCCGGCAGCGTCACATGCTGTGTCCCCTGCGCCTGAAGCCAGTGCTGCACCTTCAGCACGGCTTCGTCGCCGTGACGCAATTTCGGCGAGAAACTGCTGTAATAGCGTTGCTCGCGTCCCGGCGGGTCGACCAGCAGGAAGCGCGCGGTCGCCAGCATGATTGTGGGGCCGAGCAGCCGGTCGACCAACTTCAGGCCGAGATCGGTCCAGGCCATGAGCCCGCCCGCCGTGATGACATCTCCGTCATCGATGATCAGCTTGTCGGCATCGACATGGATGTCGGGAAAGCGTTGCGCCAGAGTCTCGGCGTGACCCCAATGCGTCGTCGCCGACCGTCCGGCGAGTAAGCCGGTCTCGGCGAGCAGAAAGGCGCCCGCGCAGACCGAGCAGAGCGTGGCACCCGCGACGTGCCGGTCGGTCAACCAGCCGGCGAGACGAGCCGCCACCTCCGGCGCTGGCAGCTCACTTAGGCTCGGCGGCACGACGATCACAAACGGTTGGCTGCGAAGCCGCGGATGCGTATCGACGATACATTTGATCGTCCCGTCCACTACGTCCGGCTGCCATTGGCTGACCCGAAGAGCCCGCGCGGCCTCGCCGCCATGCGCTCGGGCAAGCTTGCTCGCCACACCGAACAGGTCCGCCAAGCCGTAGACGGCGGCGAGCTGAGCGCCGGGGTAGAGCAGAAGGCCTATCTCGGCCGGATCGTCGTCGATCGCCATTTGTCAGTTTTGCCCCGGATAATGTCGGTTCTGCCAATCCACACCATGCATGGATCGGCATACCTATTCCAGGAGAAGGCGGGAATCTTCCCAGCCGAAGCGAAGGGATAGGACCATGGCCAAACGCGCACTCATCGTTGTCGATATTCAAAACGACTATTTCCCCGGCGGGAAATGGGCGCTGAACGGAATCGAGGCCGCCGCTGACAACGCCGCCCGGCTGATCGCGGCGACGCGCGTAACGGGCGATCTGGTCGTCCATATCCGACACGAATTCACGGCCGCCGACGCTCCCTTTTTCAGCCCCGGCTCCGAAGGCGCGCAGATCCACCCGAAGGCACGCAACCGAGACGACGAACCGGTGGTGCTGAAGCATTACGTCAACGCGTTCCGCGAGACGGGCCTCAAGGAGATGCTCGACCGCGATGGCATCGAGGATATCGTAATCTGCGGCGCCATGAGCCATATGTGCGTCGATGCCGTGACCCGCGCGGCCAATGATTTCGGCTACAAAGTCACGGTCGTCCACGACGCCTGCGCGACACGTGATCTCACGTTCAACGGGGTGCTTGTGCCCGCGGCCCAGGTGCACGCGGCATTCATGGCGGCGCTCGGCTTCGCTTATGCGTCCGTACGTTCTACAGACGACTATCTCGGCGCGTCTGGGATGGAAACGAAAGTCGCCTGACCCCGCGTATCCCGGCGGCCCGCACGGCCTCACCCTGACGCGGCAGGACGAGCTCAACGCCGATCTGCTCGCCTTCATCCAGCGCCAAGGCAGCCAGCGGCACCGAGCAGCCGCTCCGCCTCCAGCAGGTCCTCCGGTCGGTTGGCATTGAAGAACGGGTCGACCGGCAGCGTCGGAAACTCGACCTCGACGACGCCATGCCGGGCGGTCCAGCGGTCGACCTTATACAACTGCTCGTCGACCAGCGCGCGGCGGAGATCGGCGCGGAGATCGATCGACCAGAGGCCGAATACAGGATGCACCTGGCCGGCCGATGCGGCACAGGCGAGCGGGGTGCCGGCACGCAGCGCCACATCCCGCAGTCGGTCGACCAGATCGAGCGGCAGGAACGGCGCATCGGTCGCGAAGCTGGCGAGCCAGCGCGCTTCGGGTCGGTTGGCCGCCGTCCATTCCATCCCGGCGAGCACGCCGGCGAGCGGTCCCGGAAATCCCGGCACGCCGTCGGCCACCACCGGCAGGTTTCGCGCGCCGAACCGGGCGGGATCGCCATTGGCGTTCAGGATCAGCGCATCGACCTGACCGCCCGCCCGCCGGATGATCCGGTCGAGCAGGCTTTCACCACCGAGCAGCCGAAGCGATTTGTCTCCGCCGCCCATCCGCCGCGACAGGCCGCCGGCCAACAGCACGCCGACGATCGGTTCGGCCGCACGCACTAAAGATCCTCCGCCATCGTCTTCTCCGCCGCCTTGCGCTGGCGGCGGGAGTCCTCCTCCGCCACGCCCTCGGGATCCTGGTCGAACACGATCCGCTCGGCCCCGGCCAGCGCCAGGAACCGCTTGCCCTTGGCGCGCCCGATCAAGGTCAAGCCCGCCTGCCGCGCGAGCTCGACGCCCCAGGCGGTGAAGCCGGAGCGGGAAATGACGATTGGAATGCGCATCTGGACGGTCTTGATGACCATCTCGCTGGTCAATCTTCCGGTCGTGTAGAAGATCTTGCCGTCAGGCGAGACGTCGTTGAGGCGCATATAGCCCGCGATCTTGTCGATGGCGTTGTGGCGACCGACATCCTCCATATAGATCAACGGCCGATCCGCCTCGCACAGCACGCAGCCATGGATGGCGCCGGCCTCCAGATACAGGCTGGGGGCGAGGTTGATCTTGCGGCTGAGGGCATAGAGCCATGAGGTACGTAGGATCGCGTCGGCCGGCAGCCGGACCTCGTCGAATTTCTCCATCAGGTCGCCAAATACGGTGCCTTGGGCGCAGCCCGAGGTCAGGGTCTTCTTGCGCAGCTTGGTCTCGTAATTCGTCCGACGCTCGGTCCGCACCACGACGGTCGCCAGATCCTCGTCGTAATCGATGCCGGCGATCCGGTCATCCGCGCGCAGCATGTTCTGGTTCACCAGATAGCCGACCGCCAGATAGTCCGGAAAATCGCCGATCGTCATCATCGTGACGATCTCCTGCCCGTTCAGAAAAACCGTCAGCGGCTGTTCGGTCACGACCGAGGTTTCGACGGGCTGGCCGGTCTGATCCACCCCGACCATCCGCCGCGTCAGCCTCGGATCGGCCGGATTGGGCCGGACGGTGAATTCTTCCATGGCGGGAAAACTAGGGCCGTGCGGGTGGGCGCGCAAGGGTGGGGCTCCCCATGAGCGGGTGCCTACACTGGCTCTTGTGGCGTGGGCACCGCACCGACATATTACCCCCATGATTGACCCGTTTGGACGGCATATTTCCTATCTGCGGATCTCGGTGACCGATCGGTGCGATTTCCGCTGCGTCTATTGCATGGCCGAGGACATGACCTTCCTGCCCAAGCAGGAGGTGCTGAGCCTCGAAGAGCTGGACCGGGCGGCGAGCGCCTTCGTGCGGCTGGGCGTGCGCAAGCTGCGCCTGACCGGCGGCGAGCCGCTGGTACGCCGGAACATCTTGTCGCTGGTGCGCAGCCTGGGCCGGCATCTGGACAGCGGCGCGCTCGACGAGCTGACGCTCACCACCAATGGCAGCCAATTGGCGCGCTACGCCGCCGACCTCAAGGCGTGCGGCGTGCGGCGGATCAACGTGTCGCTGGATACGCTGGACGCCGCTCGGTTCCAGGCGATCACGCGCTGGGGCAAGCTCGACACCGTGCTGGCCGGGCTCGACGCCGCCAAGCGGGCCGGGCTCCAGGTCAAGATCAACACGGTGGCGCTGAAGGGCGTCAATGACGACGAGTTCGACCGGCTGATCGGCTGGTGCGGCGCCGAGGGCTTCGACCTCACCTTCATCGAGGTCATGCCGATGGGCGAGATCGGCGAAACCCGCCTCGACCAATACCTGCCGCTCTCCCTGGTGCGCGCCCGGCTGGCCGAGCGCTGGACGCTCGATGACAGCGATTTCCGCACCGGTGGCCCGGCGCGCTATACGACCGTGCGCGAGACCGGCGGCCGGCTGGGCTTCATCACCCCCCTCACCCATAATTTCTGCGAGAGCTGCAACCGGGTGCGGCTGACCTGTACCGGGAAGCTCTACATGTGCCTCGGCCAGGAAGACGCCGCCGATCTGCGCATGCCGCTGCGTCAAAGCGAAAGCGACGCGCCGCTGGAAGCCGCGATCGCCGAGGCGATCGGCCGCAAGCCGCTTGGCCATGACTTCATCATCGATCGCCGCCATGCCGGGCCCGCGGTGCCCCGGCATATGAGCGTCACCGGCGGCTGATCGGCGGTGTTGTTCGCCGGTCGATTACCGTTGTTCCGTGTGTCGGCGTGAGCGCTCTCCCGCACCGGATCGGCATCGTCGCCTCCGATAGTGAGGCCGCTCAAGCGGCCCTCGCCGATCTCAGCAAACGCTATCCGGTCGTCCCACCCGCCGAGGCGGATGTCATCGTGGCGCTGGGTGGCGACGGCTTCATGCTGGAGACGCTGCGCACGACCCTCGGCCGAGGCGTGCCGGTCTATGGCATGCATCGCGGCAGCGTCGGCTTTCTGATGAACACCTATGATGCGGAGGGGTTGTTCGAACGCCTGGCTGTGGCCGAGCCCGTGCGGTTGCACCCGCTGACGATGCTGGCGACCCAGCGCGACGGGACCGTGGTCGAGACGCTGGCGATCAACGAGGTGTCTCTGCTGCGGCAGATCCGCCAGATGGCCAAGATCCGCATCCTGATCGACGGGATCGAGCGGATGGCCGAATTGATGTGCGACGGCATCATGGTCGCGACCCCGGCCGGCAGCACCGCCTATAACCTCTCCGCTCACGGCCCGATCATCCCGCTCGAAGCGGGTATCCTGGCGCTCACCCCGATCAGCGCGTTCCGGCCCCGCCGCTGGCGCGGGGCGCTGCTGCCGTACCGCGCCCATGTGCGTTTCGAGATCCTGGAACCGGACAAGCGGCCGGTCAGCGCCGGTGCCGATTCGACCGAGGTCCGCGACGTCGCCACGGTCGAGGTCCGCGAAAACCACGACATCGCCCTGACGCTGTTGTTCGATCGCGACCACGGCCTGAAGGAACGCGTGCTGAAGGAGCAGTTCGTCTCCTGATCCCGCCCCGAGTGTCAGGGCTCAGTGCCGGGCGAAGCGCGCCAGCTCGGCGATCAGAGTCGCGATATCGCCTTGGACCTTGCCGAATTCGGGCAGCTTTTCGAAAGTGATTTCGTCCATATAGAGCCGACGATTGACCTCGATTTGCAGGCTGTGACGGTGTTCGGCGGGGCGGCCATGGCGGCGGACCAGTTCGACGCCTTTGTACGGCTCGTTGATCCGGACGTGATAGCCGAGCCCGCTGAGCACCGCGGCCACGAAGGTCGTCAATTCGGGCGCGCAGGTCGAGCCATCGCGGTCGCCCAGCACGAAATCGGCCCGTGGGATGCCCGGCCCCTCGGCCGACAGCGCGCTGCTGAGGCCCGGCATGGAGTGACAATTGATATGCCACACCACGCCGAACCGCCGATGCATGGCATCGGTCACCGCGTCGAGGGCCGCGTGGTAAGGCGTGTGATAATGCTCGATCCGGTGCCGCACCTCGCTGACCGGTAGTTTTCGGTCATAGACCGACAGGTTCGGGCCGATCAACCGCCAGATCAGCCCCAGACCCAGGCGCGTCTTCTCGCTGGGCGCCATCGGACCGGTCCAGGGTGTGGCCAGCAGGCTCTCGTCGATATCGAGCGCCGAGCGGTTGGCATCGATGTAGCTGCGCGGAAACTGCGCCGCGATCAGCGTGGCGCCAAGTTTCGGGGCCGCCGCGAACAGCTCGTCGACATAGCTATCCTCCGCCTGGCGCAGCCGGTCGAAGTCGCAGGCATAGCGGAAATCCTCGGGGTAAACGCGGCCGCTATGCGGCGAATCGAAGACCAATGGGATGGCGGCGCCAACCGGGTCGTGCCACTGCATGATATCGGCGGGGCGGGGCAGCTTCATGGGACGGGTCCTTGAGCGGTCTTATGCCGCATGCTGCATTGTGGCGAGTCGGGGGTTAACTTAGCGCGTCCATTGATGCTGGCGCGCCATTTGCTAAATTGTTTCGGTCGGTTCCATACTGGTCGGTGAACCCCCGCAGCGAAAGTCGTTTGTCATGACAGCCCCGCAAAGTGCCGAGATGGTCGCGAAACTGGTGTCATTCGATACCACCAGCCGCGACAGCAATCTCGCCCTCATCGAATATGTCGCCGATTATCTGGATGGGATGGGCATCGCGTCGGATCTGACCTATGACGACGACAAGCGCAAGGCGAACCTGTTCGCCACGATCGGCAACAAGGATATCGGTGGCGTCGTGCTGTCCGGTCACACCGATGTGGTGCCGGTCGACGGCCAGGATTGGACCAGCGATCCGTTCAAGGTAGTCGAGCGCGACGGCCATCTGTTCGGGCGCGGCGTCGCCGATATGAAGAGCTTCGTCGCGGTGGCGTTGGCTCTGACGCCCAGCTTTATCGAGCGGGCCAAATCCGGCCGCCTCGCGACGCCGATCCACCTCGCATTCTCCTATGACGAGGAGATCGGCTGCATCGGCGTACGGCGGCTGATCGCCGATCTGCAGCGGCGCGACATCAAGCCGCGCGCCTGCATCGTCGGCGAACCGACGCTGATGAAGCCGATCGCGGGCCATAAGGGAAAACTGTCCTCGCGGTGCCATGTCCATGGGTTCGAGTGCCATTCTTCCCTGTCCCATATGGGGGTGAACGCGGTCGAGGCGGCCGCCGAGGTGGTGGCCTATCTGAAAGGCATGGCGCGGCGGTTCCGCGATCAAGGGCCTTATGATCCGGAGCTCAGCCCGTCCTACACCACCGTACATACCGGCAAGATCAACGGCGGCACCGCGCTCAACATCGTGCCGAAGGATTGCAGTTTCGACTTCGAGTTCCGCCATCTACCGAGCGAAAACCCGCACGAGCTGATGGCCGAGGTGCGACGCTTCGCCGAGACGCGGCTGCTGCCCGAGATGAAGGCGGTCCATGCCGCGTCCGGCTTCGAATGGCATGAGCTATCGAATTCGGCCGGCCTGTCGACCGGTACCGATGAGGCCGTGGCCCAACTGGTCATGCAATTGACCGGCGCCAACAGCACCGGCAAGGTCAGCTTCGGCACGGAAGGCGGGCTGTTCCAAAAGGCCGGCATCCCGACCATGGTCTGCGGTCCGGGATCGATCGAGCAGGCCCATAAACCCGATGAATTCATCGCCCTCGATCAGATCGTCCAATGCGAGGCATTCATGGGCCGCCTGCTGGATCGGCTCGCCGCCTAACGGATATCAGACCGAAATCCGGGCCGAAATCCCTCGCCGCCGGGTCGCGCCGGCCCTAGAGTCCCGGTTGAATTTGCGCGGCAGGCCGTTCTGACCGCCGGAACCGAGGGGCCAGCTGCCCGTGACCGCATCGGACGACACCTACCCGGTCGAGCTGGCGCCACCAGCGATCGACACCTACCAGCAGGGCAATACGGGCATCCCGTATATGACGACGCTCGATAGCGGGCGCGCCGGCCCGCATCTGATGGTGAATGCCGTCACCCATGGCAACGAGCTCTGCGGCGCGCTGGCGGTCGATTTCCTGTTCAAGACCGGCTTTCGACCGGCACGAGGCCGGGTCACCCTGGGTTTCGCCAATATCACGGCATATCTGCGCTTCGATGCCGAGGATCCAAGCACCTCGCGCTTCGTCGACGAGGATTTCAACCGGGTCTGGGATGTGGCGACCTTGGATGGCCCGCGCCGCAGCGTCGAGCTCGACCGGGCACGTCGGATCCGGCCGCTGATCGATACGGTCGACCACCTGCTCGACATCCATTCGATGCAGCATGACACCGCACCGCTGATGCTGGCCGGCGTCACCGAGAAAAGCCTGGCCGCGGCGCAGCGGCTCGGCGTGCCTCGGCTGATCGTGCGCGATCGCGGCCATGCCGCCGGGCGGCGCCTGCTCGATTACGGCGCCTTTTCCGATCCCGACCTGCCGAACACGGCGCTGTTGGTCGAATGCGGCCAGCATTGGGAACGACGCGCCTATGACGTCGCCCTGGAAACGACGCTGCGGTTTCTCGACCAGCACGGGACATTGGAGGCCGGCTACAAGGCGACGAATTTCGCCGGCTTCACCGATCCGCCGCCGCAAAGGGTGATCGAGATCACCGACGCGGTGACCATCGGCACCACCGGCTTCCGCTTCGTGCGCAACTTCAAGGGCATGGAAGTGATCCCCGAAGCCGGCTCGGTGCTGGGCTATGACGGCGGCAAGGAAGTGCGTACCCCCTACCCCGACTGCGTGCTGATCATGCCATCGCGCCGCCTCGGCCAAGGCCAGACGGCGGTACGGCTGGGCCGGTTCACGGGATAGTCACCGAGTCGGAGAACTGCCAAGCGTGCCTCCATGTCTGACACGCAGGATGAAGACGACGCCGCCGATGATGCGGTAACGAAGCACGTAAGGGCGAATAGCTGTCAGTTCCCGATCAATCCCGCTCGGTCGGCCCCGTTCCGCGAATGAACCCAAGCTGTCAGCGGCAGCGAGCAATCGCTCTGCGACACCTCTAGCCGCGGCCGGATTGAATTGACCGATATAATCCTGGATGCGCTCCAAATCTTGGCGCGCCGGCTCGGTCCAGATTATTCGCCGCACTTGGGCGGCGGCAGCACATTATCAGTTCCCCAGGACAACAGCCAACGACGCATTGCCTCGTGGGAGATCGTACGGCCTTGCTCGATCGCCCGCTCAGCCTCTTCAAGAGCGGCTTGTTCAGCGGAAGCATCGACCTCTTGAAACACAGAGGCACTTTGCTGGCTGGGTTTGGATCGGCTCATCTGATTAAGATACCACGGAATACCAGAAGATAAAATCAGGTCAGAGATTCCGCCCCCTTTCGACCCGACAACCTATGACGCGTGACGGGCGGCGACCACCACCGCCCGTCACCCTTCTCAAATCGAATTGGCAGCGCTCAGCACGGCCTTGATCGAGGCGGTGGCGATATCCGTGTCGATGCCGATGCCGTAAAGCCTCCGATCATCCGCCATGCGGCATTCGACATAGGCCGCCGCCTGCGCGTCCGAGCCGCGATGCAGGGCATGTTCGTGATAATCGACGACCTCGATGCCCAACCCGCACCGGCTATTGAGAGCCGCGACGGCGCTTGAGATCACGCCGTTGCCTCGGCCGGTGATCGACACTTCTTCGCCGTCGATCTTCACCCGGCCGACGAAGACCCGATCCTGCCCCGCCCGACGCGCGCCGGGTTCCTCATATTCGACCAGGTCGAATTTCCGCTCGCCGACGAGGTGATAGGCCTGCTCGAAGGCCGCCCAGATATTCGGCGTGGTCATCTCCTTGCCGGTGCGGTCCGCGATCTCCTGTACCTTCCGGCTGAAATCGATCTGGAAGCGGCGCGGCAGCTTCAATCCCTTGTCCTGCTCCAACACCCACGCGACACCGCCCTTGCCCGACTGGCTATTGACGCGGATGACGGCTTCGTAGGTCTCGCCCAGATCGGCGGGATCGATCGGCAGATAGGGCATCTCCCAAATGCCGTCATTGCGCGCCTCATGGGCGGCGAAGCCTTTCTTGATCGCATCCTGATGCGATCCGGAGAAGGCGGTGAACACCAGCTCGCCCGCATAGGGATGGCGCGGATGGACCGGCAGGTTGTTGCAATGCTCGACCGTGCGCACGATCGACCGCATGTCGTCGAAGGCCAGCTTCGGGTCGATCCCCTGGGTGTAGAGATTGAGCGCCAGGGTCACGATGTCGACATTGCCGGTCCGCTCGCCATTGCCGAACAGGCAGCCTTCGACGCGCTGCGCCCCGGCGAGAACCGCCTGCTCGGCGGCGGCGACGCCGGTGCCGCGGTCGTTATGCGGATGCACGCTGATGATCACCGAATCCCGCCGCGAGATATGGCGGCAAAACCATTCGATCTGGTCGGCATAGACATTCGGCATGGCGACCTCCACCGTGGCGGGGAGGTTCAGGATCACCGGGTTTTCGACAGTCGGCTGCCAGACATCGAGCACGCGCTCGCAGATTTCGACGGCGAATTCCGGCTCCGTGAAGCAGAAGGTTTCCGGCGAATATTCGAAGGTCCACTTGGTCTCCGGCTGCTTGCGGCTTTCGGCCAGCATGGCGCGCGCGCCGGCGACCGCCAGGGCGACCACCTCCGACTTTTCCATGTTGAAGACGACGCGGCGAAACAGCGGCGCCGTCGCATTGTAGAGATGGACGATCGCCTGCTTGGCACCGCGCAGCGATTCGAAGCTGCGGGCGATCAGGTCTTCGCGCGACTGGGTCAGCACCTGCACCGCGACGTCGTCGGGGATGAGATTGTCGTCGATGAGGCTGCGGACGAAGTCGAACTCGGTTTGCGAGGCCGACGGAAAGCCGATCTCGATTTCCTTGAAGCCGATGCCGACCAGCATTTTGAAGAAACGCAGCTTCTTTTCCACATCCATCGGATCGGCCAGCGACTGGTTGCCGTCGCGCAGATCGACCGATGCCCAGCGCGGGGCATGATCCATCCGCTTGGACGGCCATTGCCGGTCGGGCAGATCGACTTCGAAGGCGAAGGGGCGGTATTTGGTTTCTGGTGTGGTCAACATGATGCGATTTACCGTTGCGTCTTGAGTATTCGGAAAAAGTTCGAATACGGCAGAGCTACAGCCGCCGGGCAGCCGTCAGTCCCGACAGCCGTCGATAAGTCGCAGGCAACCACACACAGCCGAAATCAGGCTCGGCGCGGTTGGAACAGAATTTTCAGAAACTTGGTCGGAAAACATAACATCACCAGCATACGCGAAACCTAAAACGACAAACGCCCGCCTTCCTCAGAAGGTCGGGTTGGAAAGTCGAAGGATCGCGAGGACACTGAATGTCATGACACTCATGGCTTCGCACAAGATGGATGGCAGGTCAACCGGCCCCGTCCGTTTTTTTCCCGTTCGTTTTTGACCACCCTCTAAAACCACCGAGCCGCCAGATCGATCAGCAGCGGCACGACGATCGCGGTGATCAACCCGTTGACGCCGATCGCGAGGCCGGCGAAGGCCCCCGCGGTTTCGTTCAGCATCAGGGTGCGCGCGGTACCGATCGCGTGGGCGGCGGTGCCGGAGGCGAGGCCATGGGCGCGCCAATCGGTGATGCGCGCCGCCCGCATCACGGCGGCGCCGCAAACGGCACCGATGATGCCGGTCAGGATGACCAGCACGGCGGTCAAGGACGGCAACCCGCCGATCTGTTCCGAGATTCCCATGGCAATCGGCGTGGTGACCGATTTCGGCGCCAGCGACAGGATCACCACGCGCCGCGCACCCAGCGCCCAGGCGATCGCCATGGCGCTGCCCGAGGCCGTGATGGACCCCAGGACGATCGCGACGCCGATCGCCGGTGCCGCGCGCCGCAGGCGCTTCAGATTGGCATAGAGCGGCACCGCCAGCGCCACCGTCGCCGGCCCCAGCAGAAAATGCACGAATTTGGCGCCGTCGAAATACGCGGCATAAGGCGTCCCGGTGGCCAGCAACAGGGTCACCAGGAGGACGACCGAGATCAGCACCGGATTGGCGATCGCCCGCCGCCCCGCCCGCTGATACACCCACAGAGCGATCTGATAGGCGAGCAGCGTGACGGTAAGGCCGAGTAGCGGCGAGGCTTCGAGATAGACCCAAATATGGGCGAAGCCCTGCCCGAACTGCCCCGGTGCCGCGCCGTTCACGGCTCATCCTCGGGCTTGGCCAGGCGCTGCATGACCAGCGCCGTGACCAACAGGCTGAGCACGGTCGAGCCGATCAGGGCGGCGGTAATCGGCAGCCAGTCGGCGGCCAGCAGATCGAGTTGCACCATGATCCCGACGCCGGCCGGCACGAACAGCAGCGACAGATGCTGCAGCAAACCCCGCGACACCAGGTCGATATCCGTCGGCACGCCGTCCCGCACGATGAAGAGCCCGAGCAGGATGACCATGCCAATGACCGGCCCCGGCAAAGGCAGGCCGGTCGCTTGGGTGATGATCTCGCCCGCCAATTGGCAACCGATCAGCACGGTCAGCGCCCGGATCATCGCGTGCCGCCCCGCCCTAGCCGGGCTGCTTGGTGGTGGCTTCCCGCACGGCGATCTCGATGGCGACGAACCAGTCGTCAACCCGCTTATGATTGGCACCGAAATCCTGGCTGCCGGCATCCGACTGGCTGTAGATCGCGATGCCCGATTCGTCTTCCGAGACATCGACGATGTCGATGGTCACCGTATCGGTAAAGCCGAACACCGACGAACGCTGCTGATAGCGCAGTTTCAACCCTTCGTTCTGGCTCTCGATCAAGGTCGTGCGCGGTTGCGCATCGATCACCTTGCGCACCACGGCCCGCATCTTATCCGCGTTGAGCGGCAGGATCGGCGTCTCCGCGTCGACCGGACGCACACAGTAATTCACCGGACAGGCCAGGTAATGCGCGGTGCCCGGCGGGGGTTTGAAGTCGCCGAAGCTTTGCACGATCGGCCCCGGTGCCGAGGCGCAGCCGGCAAGCGTCACTCCAACGACCATCAGGGCCAGGCGTGGTCGGGTACGGGGCAGGATACGCAACGAACCTCCGGAGAAAACGGGACGACATCGAGACAAGGTTTGTCGCCGGAGTTGCCCGTTGCTGCAAGCGAGCTGTAGGGATCGGCCCCTCGCCGCCCCGCCCGCGGAGAGGGGATGAGCGGCCAGGATGCGCTATTGTCACCTTGTTCAGACACACTCCACGCCGAAACCGTCGAGAGGACCACGCTATGAAACCAGCCGTTTCGACCGCGAGCCTGCTCCTGCTCGCCAGCTTCGCGTTCGGCGTCCAGCCGGCCATGGCACAAAACCTCCTGCAGCAGGGCGGCAATCTCTTGGGTGGGGCGTTGAAGCCCGGATCGTCAAACAAGGCGACCGGTGCCGGGTTGTCCGATGGGGAAATCGGCGCGGGCCTCAAGGATGCGCTGAAAATCGGCGCCGAACGCACCGTGGCGACCGTCGGGCGGCCTGGCGGCTATCTCGATGACAAAGCGATCCACATCCCGCTGCCGGGCGCGCTCGGCCAGGCGCAGGCGGCGCTGAAGCTCGCCGGTGCCGGCGGCTTGACCGACGATCTGGAAACCAAGATGAACCGTGCCGCCGAGGCCGCCGCCCCTAAGGCGCAGGGCATCCTGGTGGGCGCCATCCAGAAAATGTCGATCAGCGACGCCCGTGGCATTCTGACCGGCCCGAAAGATGCCGCGACCCAGTATTTCCGCCGCGCCACTACCGGCGATCTGACCGCCGCCTTCAAGCCGATCGTCGATCAGACGCTATCCCAGGTCGGCGCCGTCAAGGCACTGAACTCGGTCACCTCACAGGTGAAGTCGTTGCCGCTGGCCGGATCGGTCAATCTCGATCTCACCAGCTATGTCGTCGGCAAGGCGCTGGACGGCATCTTCCTGTATCTCAGCAAGGAAGAAGCCTCGATCCGAGACAATCCAGCGCAGCGCTCGACCGAGTTGCTGAAAAAAGTCTTCGGCGGCTGAGGGGCTGGCTCAGCATCGGATAGATGGCATCAGTTCCTTGGGCACATAGTGGCTGGATCATGAGGCGGGCGGGAATTATGGTGCCGAGAGGAAAATATAGAGGGCTGATCCAAAGGATGGGGCGTGTAGTGCGATCGCACAATTCCCTATCGCCTGCGCTGCAGCTCAGCTCAAATTGAAGGCCATATCGACATTGGATAAAAAGGCGGATGCCGATCTGAAAGAAACAGCCGTAACGGCCGTGCGAAAGCGAAGAGGCGGGGGAAAGTCTCGCCGAATTACAATGACGGACATTGCTCGTGAGGCCGAATGCTCGCAAGCAACCGTTTCTTTTGTGCTTAATCGCACTGATGGAGTAAAGATCTCACCTGAGACAAGTGCCCGAGTCATCGAGACCGCGCTCAGGCTGGGATACCGGCCGTCCAGTATTTCTGGGTTGCTCGAGCCTCAAGTTCCTTCGGTAACGGAAGGCACCATTGGCTTCCTCGTCGATCAATTGGCGACGAGTCCGGAAGCGGCAATCGCCATTGACAGCGCGCGACAAGAGGCCTGGCGCACAGGAAATATTGTGATTTCCGCTCAGACGATGTCGGATCCTGGCATCGAGGAGCGCGCGATCAACACGTTGATAGCGGCCGGGGTTTCTTCCCTGATCTACATGACGATCATAACGCGCGAGCTGAAACCCAACCCAATGCTCTATAATCTCGGCGTCCCGCTCGTCTTGTTGAATTGTTATACAGCGGATCACGCTTTCCCATCGGTCATCCCAAGCGAGATCGCCGGTGGTCAGGGCGCAACCAAACACCTGATCGAACGTGGCCATCAGAGGATTGGAACGATTCTCGGCGAAATCTGGATGGATGCCGCCGCGGGCCGGCTGGAAGGATACCGTCGTGCCCTGGCCACGGCCGATATTGCCTACGACCCGGAGCTTGTTGTCCAAGGCGATTGGTCCACGAGTGGCGGCTATACCGCGACCCGCAAACTCCTCGCCCTCAAGGATCCGCCGACGGCTATCTTTTGCCAGAACGATAGAACAGCCGTTGGGTGCTACGACGCCTTGAGGGAGGCTGGCCTATCGATTCCGCATGACGTCTCGGTCCTCGGATACGACGACGAGGAGATCTCAAGACACCTTCGTCCACGGTTGACGACCTGCGTGCTGCCTCACAGGGTGATGGGCCGTTGGGCGATAGAGCATCTGGAGGATCGCCGCCCATCGCCAAAGAAGCGGTATCCGATCACCAAGATAGAATGCAGCCTGATCACACGGGATTCCGTCGCCCCACCTAGGCGAGGCGGCAACTCTAAGCCGCTATCCTATTCAAGGTTGGTGTGATTTGAGCGGAGGTCCTCGTCGGATACGTTCAGCTTCGCCTTCAGTTTCAACGTTATGACTTCGAACAGCAGAAATAGCGCTCCTTCGAAGACCGACCCCATCGGTAAGATCGAGACGTCGTCGCCCTGATCCGTTGCCATTGTCTGCGCCGGGATGACGCATAAACCATCCGATACGGCGGCAATTCGCCCTTCGGGCTCAGCGGTGATCGTCAGAACTTTCGCTCCCGCATTCCTGGCGACTTCAGCCAGAGCCATGGCGGTTGAAAGATAGCCGGGGCCAGCCGTGATCAGCAGGAGATCCCCAGGACCGATCGCTGGCGTCGTCATGCTGCCGACAACGGAAACCGACCGCCCAAGATGAAACAGGCGCATCGCGAACCCCTGGATCTGCAGCCTCTCCCGACCGCAGCCAAAGACCGAGACGTGACGCGCGCCCGCAACCCACGCGACAAGACGGTCGATATCGCTTTCGCTAATTCGCTCTATCGCCGACGTCAGATCGCCGATGGCACGATGAAACAGTGTTGAATTTTTCACGATGAGGGGCCTTGTTGGAGACGATGCGCATTGCGATGGGCCGTCATGAGCGTTTGATACCCGACTGGATGAGGACGACCGCCAAGAGGAAGAGGCCGCGAACGACGCTCTGCCAATAAGCGGAGAGCGAAATCCAGCCGAGACCGTTCTCGAAATTCAAAGCGTTCAGGAGAGTGCCGAGAAGCAGAACGCCGACCAGGGTCGCCATGACGGAGCCTGCGCCCCCTGTCAGCAGCGTTCCGCCAACAACAACCGAGGCTATGGCAATCAACTCCCAGCCAACTCCTTCGATCGGTTGTCCAGCCCCGAACTGCGAGGCGAGGATGACGCCGACCAGTCCCGCCAGACCGCCACTACAGACATAGGCCGCGAATTTGACCGTGTCGGGCCGCAAGCCCATCAGACGCGCGGCATCTTCTCCGCCCCCTACGGCCAGAATGGTTCGACCGAAGGCCGTGAAATTCAAGACGAACGAGCCGATCAGATAGGCGCCGGCCGCGATCAGGCACGGCATCGGCACCGGCCCGACGTCACCCTGGCCGATTTCGGTGAAGCCACTTTGGTAGGAGACAGCTACCGACTGGTTTCCAGCCAGAAGGAGCGCACAGCCACTTGCCGCCAGCATCGTCGTGAGGGTTGCGATGAACGGCAGCAGCCGGGCTTGCGTGACAAGAAGCCCGCTGACCACCCCGGCCAAAAGTCCTGCGACCAACCCCGCGGCAAGGCCGGCCGATGCGCCATAGGGACTGGCAAGTGCCGAAGCGACACTTCCGAGCGCAGCGACGGAACCCACCGACAGGTCGATTCCGCCGGTCATGATGACAAAGCACATCCCCAGCGATACCAAGGCGAACATTGAATTGTATCGCAGAAAGCTGGTCACATTGTAGAAAGAGAGAAAGTTTTCATAGCGAAAATGCCCGAAGACAAGCAGAGATATCAAGGCAATGATGACGCCCACGGACGTACCGCCTCTGGGCAGGATGATTCGATACATCAGCGCCGCCCTCTTGTTTGTTGACCCCATACTGCGAAGGCTATGATTGCCGCTTTGACAACGAGCGCCGCGGCATCGGGTACGCCGTTGGCCAAGAGCGTGTATCGAATCAGCTGGATGATGAGCGCGCCGACGAGGGTGCCGAAGATCCGTGCCTCCCCCCCGCTCAAAGCCGTTCCTCCGACCGCGACCGCCGCGATCGCGTCTAGTTCCATGCCCAGTCCGACCAGATTTGCGTCGCTCGCCGAATTGATGGCGATGACGACCAGTCCGGCAAACCCGGCGCATAGGCCGGAGGCCATATAGGCGATCAGCTTGATGCGCTTGACCGGCAGCCCCGAAAGTGTGGCGGCTTTCTCGTTGCCGCCAACGGCCAGAAGGTTGCGTCCGAACGTCGTTCGCCGGATGACCCAACTCGCAAAGGCGATCAGAACCAGCATGATCACCACCTGGATCGGAATGCCGACGATCTTGCCAAGTCCGATCCATTGGAATTCGGGAACATGGAACGTTTGCAGGTTTCCGTCGGTCAGGATCTGAGCGATCCCCCGGCCGGAGATAAACAGCACCAGCGTCGCAACAATCGGCTGGATCTTGAACCTCGACACCAGCCATCCATTGAACAATCCGAGCACCCCAGCACAGGCTATCGAACACCCGATTGCCACGGCGACGGCGACATAGGCCGGTTGAAGGTGGACAAACTTACCCAGGAAGATAAGGGGAGCGAGTACGCCGGAGATCGCCATCAATGATCCGACGGAGAGGTCGATTCCGCCGGTCGCGATCACAAAATTCATCCCAATCGCGACGATCACGATCGTGCATACTTGCGTCAGGTTGACGTTCAGTGTCTGCAGCGACAGGAAGTGTTGGGTGAAGACGGCATTGAAGGCCAAGATGACGATCAGTGCGAGTATCGCACCATTCCCGCGGGCAATAGCGTCAAGGCGAAAGTCGTGACCGACGCGTTTGCCCAAAGCGGGCCGATTATCTATTTGGCTCATGGTCCCGTCTCAACTCGGAGCGGCTCACCATGCGCCATCGCGCTCATAATCCGTTCCCTCTTGATTTCATTGAACTCCATGTGATCGACGCAGATGCCCTCGCGCAGCACGAACACGCGATCGGCACCTTCCACCAGTTCGTCCAGTTCGGACGAGATCATCAGGATCGACAGCCCTTCGTCGGCCAGTTGCTTGATGAGGCGCTGGATCTCAACCTTGGCACCAATATCGATTCCGCGGGTGGGTTCATCCAGGATGAGCAATTTCGGCTCAAGCGCCAGCCACCGTGCCAGCAATACCTTCTGCTGGTTTCCGCCCGATAGTTCCTTGATCTTTTGAGCGGGCGAGCTGCATTTGATACCCAATTGGGCAATGAACCGGTCGACGATCTTCCGTTGGCGCGCTTCGTCGAGGACGCCGTTTCGGCTGATCCGGGGAAGCGCAGCGAGGGTAATATTGTCGGCGACGCTCATGTCCGGGATGATCCCTTCGAGCTTGCGGTCTTCGGTGCAGAACCCGAGGCCCGCGGCAACGGCGTCGGCCGGATTTCTCGGGCTGTGTCGGGCGCCAAGCAGAGACATATCGCCGGATACCGCAGGCTGGGCACCAAAGACGATCCTGGCCGTCTCGGTACGCCCGGCACCGAGCAGCCCGGCAAATCCGATAATTTCACCGCGACGGATATCGAATGTGACGTCTTGAACCGATCTGGCCGCCGCAAGATTGCTCGCCGTAAACAGATTTTCGCCTACCTTCGAGTGATCGCGTCCCACGAATGCCGTGGTATTGCTCCGCTCATCGGTGAAGGCGCGCCCGAGCATCGATGAGACCAAGTCCAGCTTGCCGATCTTGGTCAAGTCATCGGACCGGATCGTTTGCCCATCCCGCATGATCGTCACGCGATCGCAGATCTCGTAAACCTCGTCCAGCTTGTGGCTGACGAAGATAATCGATACGCCGTCGGCCTTGAGTTTTCGGATCACTCCGAATAGGCGGGCGACCTCTCGATCGTCCAATGAGGACGTCGGCTCGTCCATGACGACCAGACGCGCCGAAAATCCGATCGCCCTGGCGATCGCGGTCAGTTGCTGGGTCGCCGTGCTGAATTCGCCGAGCGGCCTGCGAACATCGATATCGAGATTAAACTGTCCAAGCAGCTTTCGCGCCTCGGAGTGCATCGAGCGCCAGTCGAGCACCCCAAACCGTTCGAACTTCCGTCCGAGACAAATATTCTCGGTCACCGAGCGCAGCGGCACGAGGTTGATTTCCTGGTAGATCGTGCTGATGCCGCGCTGTTGCGCCTCATGAGGCGAGGCAACCTCGAACGGCTGCCCCAGGAACGTAACCTCTCCCGCGTCCTTTTGGATGTAACCGGTCAGGGCCTTGATCAGCGTCGATTTTCCGGCCCCATTTTGCCCCATGAGGGCATGAACCTCGCCGCCGCGAATGGAAAGCGACGCGTCCATGAGCGCTGGAATTCCGGCAAATCGCTTCTGTATTCCGCGCATGTCCAAAAGGACATCGGGCGTGGCGTCGTCCGTTCGGTGCCGCACGTTCGTACTCCTGGAGATCTTCCGGCCGTAGCCGGAAGATGTTGCCCGGGGACCCGACCGCCTCAATAGGTATTGGGCAACGACGCTGCCGCGTTCGCGCTGTCGTAGAACCGGTCAGTATTCTTGATGAAAGCGGGAATCGCGTCGCCGGCTGCGTAGCTGGCCATCGTGGCAAAGGCTTTCGGGCCGAACATCGGACTGCACTCGCACGAACAGCCCATCTTGCCATCCACGATCGCCTGAACGCCGTCGCGTTCGCCGTCGATGGAGACGACGAGCACATCTTTGCCCGGCTTGCGACCAGCCGCCTCAAGCGCCGCGATGGCTCCCATCGCCATCTCATCGGCATGGCAATAGATGATATTGGCCTCAGGATGGGATTGGATGAGCGTCTCGGCCACTTGGCGGCCCTTGTCGCGCGAAAAGTCTCCCGACTGAGAAGCGACGATTTTGAATTGTGGAAACTTCGCCATAGCAGTGTCGAAGCCCTTTTTGCGGTCGTTCGCCGGAGACGAGCCTACGGTCCCTTCAATCTCGATGATGATCGTCTTGTCGCCGTTATTTTTGGAAAGCCAATCGGCAACGCGCTGGCCTTCTTCGACAAAGTCCGACCCGATGAACGTGACGTAATCCTCGCCCGGCTTCGCCAAAGAGTGATCGACATCGCGATCCAGCAAAATGACGGGGATGCCTGCCTTCTTTGCCGAAAGAATGGCAGGAACAAGCGGCTTATCTTCGCGGGGTGTCAGGAAAATCACGTCGACGCCCTGCGCGATCATAGAATTGACGTCAGCAGCCTGTTTTGCCGCCGAACTCGCCGCGTCCGTATAAACCAGCTTATAGCCGAGCCGAGCCGCTTCCTCCTTCATGCTTTTGGATTGAGCAATGCGCCACGGATTGTTGCTCTCGCTTTGCGCGAAGCCAATCTTGTAGGAAGGCTTCTGCGCAAGCTTGGGAACAGCTGCGAAAGCGGTCACCCCCAAGGCGCTTGCGACCAAGCCGGCACCCGAAACGACGAGCAATTTGCGACGATCGATGAACATTTGAATTTTCCTCCCCAATTGGGTGAGACCCATTTTGATCGGGATCACAGCCCATATATTTATATTTATAAGTTATAACGGGGAGTCAAGGAATTTTCATGGGATAAATACTATTTTGAAATAACCGGCCGTTATCGCCACAAAATCCAATACTATGCGCAAGATTTACAATAAAATTGTGACATACTGAAAGTATTATATCATTAATATATTATTATATATGCAAATATTCAATATTTATGGGGAAAAGTAACAATATAATAAATTCACAATATTCTACGATAGCCATCTACATCAATATTCCCGGAGATATCAAGAAATCGACGCGCTAATAATTTTAAATTATATTTAGAAATTTTCCGCGAGCTTCTGATTAAGCAACCAGTCAGGCGCTCAGCCCGTCCCGCCGATGTTGTTGGCGAGCGATATCAGTCCACATTCACTATGATCCATTCGTGTCTTCGCAAACCGAACGAATCACAGTGAACTGATATCGCTCACCTTATTTATCGGCCGGGATCGAAGGGAAAGTCTTCGGCGGCCAAGGCCTGCAGCCTTAGCCGCCGTTCGGTTAGAATCCGCCTTCGAGCACCATCTGCGCCAGCGGATTGCGGCCGCTCGGCATCTCGCGGGCTTGCAGGCCCTCGGGCAGGATCGTCTTGTCGCCCTTGCGTCCGACGGCGATCGCCGCTTCGACCCGGTAGCCGTCGGGAACCTTCAACTGGGTGGTCGCGGCGGGGATGTCGAAACCGACCATGCCATGGGCCTGCCAGCCGGAGCGTGCCGCCTGCAGGGCGAACTGCGCCCAGGCGGCACCCGCATCCAGCGAATGGCTGTGCGAGGGTATCTCGCTGGGGGCACCCGGCGGCAGCATATGCGTCTTGGAAACCAGGATGACGATGGCACCGGCGGCCTTCGCCCAGGACTGGTTGAACGCGTTCAACAGCCCGAGAAACTTCTCCCAATGGGGGGTGTCGCGCCGGGCGTAGAGAAACCGCCACGGTTGCGAATTATACGAGGACGGCGCCCAACGGGCGGCCTCGAACAGCGTCAAAAGCTCGGCTTCGGGGATCGTCTCGCCGGTGAACGCCCGGGGCGACCAACGCTCCAGAAACAGCGGATCGATCGGGTGATCGGCGGTACGCGAATTCGCTTCGGTCATAGGCTTTCCTTTTCAAACGATTCGGAGATCAGGGCATACAGCGAAATAGGTCGGAACAGGTCATATTCAAAACAGACCGCATCCAAAACTGGCCCTATTTAAAACAGGCCGTGGATCAGTCCCTCCCGGTCGACCGAGATGGCGTTGGCGGCCGGAATTCGCGGCAAGCCCGGCATGGTCATGACATCGCCGCAGAGGGCGACGATGAATTCCGCGCCGGCGGCCAACCTGACCTCGCGCACCGGCACGGTGAACCCGGTCGGCGCCCCCTTGAGGTCCGGATCGGCGGAAAAACTGTATTGCGTCTTCGCCATGCAGACCGGGAAATGGCCGAAGCCCTGCGCCTCGAACTGCGCCAGGCGCTTGGCCGCGGCCGGGGCGATGGCCACACCGTCGGCGCGGTAGATCTCGCGGGCGATCGTCGCGATCTTGTCGGCGAGCGGCAGGCTGTCCGGATAAAGCGTCTTGAAGCCACCCGCATCGGCCTCCGCCGTCTCGATCACCGCGCTGGCAAGTTCCGCGGCCCCGCCGCCCCCCTCGGCCCAATGGGTGCAGCGAAACGCGCGCGCGCCGGCACTGGTAGCGGCGGCCTCGATCTCGGCGTGTTCGGCCGCCGTATCACCGGTGAAGTTATTCACCGCGACCAGTACCGGAATGCCGAATTTGCGAAGATTTTCGATATGCCGCACCAGATTGGCCGCCCCCCGCCGGACCGCGGCGCGATCCTCGATCCCGAGATCCTGCTTGGCGACACCGCCATGCAGCTTAAGGGCGCGCACGGTCGCCACGACCACCGAAGCGGCCGGGCTGAACCCGGCCTTGCGGCATTTGATGTCGAGAAACTTCTCGGCACCGAGATCGGCGCCGAAGCCGGCCTCGGTCACCACGTAATCGGCGAGGCCGAGGGCCGTATCGGTCGCCACCACGGAGTTGCAGCCATGGGCGATATTGGCGAAGGGACCGCCATGGATCAGCGCCGGCGTGCCTTCCAGCGTCTGCACCAGGTTCGGCTGGAAGGCGTCCTTCAGCAGGGCGGTCATGGCGCCCGCGGCCTCGATCGCGACGGCGCGAACCAACTCCCGCGCACGGGTCTCGCCGATGACGATCTGACCCAGGCGCCGCTGCAGATCCTCCTGCGAGCGGGCGAGACAGAAGATCGCCATCACCTCGCTGGCGACGGTGATGTCGAAGCCGGTCTCGCGGGCCGCTCCGTTGGCGCCGGCGCCGAGCCCGACCACCACCTCGCGCAGGGCCCGATCGTTGAGATCCACGACACGGCGCCAGGTCAGCCTGCGCAGATCGAGATCGAGCGCGTTGCCCCAATAGACATGATTGTCGATCAGCGCCGCCAGGAGGTTATGCGCCGCCGAGATGGCGTGGAAATCGCCGGTGAAGTGGAGGTTGATCTCGTCCATCGGAGCGACTTGGGCGAGGCCGCCGCCAGTCGCCCCGCCCTTGGCACCGAAGCAGGGCCCGAGGCTGGGCTCGCGCAGGGCCACCGCGACCCGCTTGCCCTGCCGCGCCAGCGCGTCGCCGAGGCCGATCGTCGTGGTGGTCTTGCCCTCGCCCGCGGCGGTCGGGTTGATCGCCGTCACCAGAATCAGCTTGCCGCGCGGCCCGGCCTGCGCGGCGGCGACCACATCGGGTGCCAGTTTCGCCTTGTGCGGGCCGTAGCGATAAATCTGTTCGGGACCAAGACCGAGGCGGGCGGCGACCGCTTCGATCGGCCGCAACACCGTCTCGCGGGCGATATCGATGTCTGGACGGGGGGCGAAATTTGACATGGTCGGGTTATAGCAAACCCGATGCCGAGGCTCGGAGCGTTTTATCGCGGTCAGCCGCTAAGGCCTGGAGCATCGCCGAAATATCGGGGATGACGGTACGATCCCCCTCCTTGTCCGGGGTCTCGTCCTGCGACTCGAAGCTCATCCGGTTGGGTTACAGGGCAATCAGGGCGACCACCTGCCGGCCAGCCCTAACGCAACGGTCGACTATGCCTCGCGGAGCGAGCCAAGGAAGGTGCCGACCTGCTCCTGCATGGCGTTGCCGCGCTGGGTCAGCGCGCCGGTCGCCTCTCTCACCGCCCCCGCTGTGGCCCGCGTGCGGCTGGAACCCTGGCGGACCGATTCCGCATGACGCGACGCGTCTTCGGCGCCCACGGCGGCCCGTGTCACCGCCGCTGTGATGCTCTGGGTGGCCTGGCTTTGCTCGCTCGCCGCATGGGCGACCGCGGCGGTCACCCCTTCCAGACGGGCGATGGTCCCGCCGACGCCGCGGACGGCGGCGACCGCTGCATCCGTGGCCCCCTGCATGGCGGTGATCTGACGCGCGATCTCCTCGGTGGCCGTGGCGGTTTGGTTGGCCAACGCCTTCACCTCGCCGGCCACAACCGAGAATCCCTTGCCGCTTTCGCCGGCACGGGCGGCCTCGATGGTGGCGTTCAGGGCAAGCAGGTTGGTCTGACTCGCGATGCCGCGAATGAGCCGCACCACATCGCCGATCCGCTGCGCCGTGGTGGCGAGTTCCTGCACCGAGGCGTCGGTGTCGCGTACCGCACTCGCGGCACTCACCGCGATCTGCGCGGCATCGGCGATGCGTCCATCCACATCGGCGATACTGGCCGTCAGCTGCGTGACGGCGGCTGCAACCAACCGCACGTTATCGGCCGTGATCGCGGCCGCGGCGGCCACCGCATCGGCCTGGGCGTTGCCCTCCTCGGCGGCGCCGGTCAGCGTGGCGCCGGCGCCTTCAAGCTGAGCCGTGGCGTTGGCCACCGCGCCCAGCGCGGCACTGACCTGGGTCTCGAACTCGCGCGCCGACTTCTCCAGCACAGCACCGCGCGCCGCCCGGGCCTGCTGCTCCGCCAACGCCTCGCGCCCGACGGCATCGGCCTGCAGGGCATTGCGGCGCAATGTCTCGATGGCCTGCGCCATTTGACCCAATTCGTCCGTACGATCCTGCAGCGGCACCTGCACATCACGGTTGCCACCGGCCAAGGCGAGAATGGTGGTGGTGACCTGCCCGACCGGGCGCACGACACGTCGGTTGAACCACCAGCTGCCGACCGTCGCGGCGGCGATGGTGAGCACCACAAGGCCCAGCGCCAGCAGGAAGCGCTCCCAAAGCACGCCGATTTCATCGACGCTCTGTTGCAGCGCGTCCGCCAGGGCCGCATCCCGCAGCGGCAGGATGCTGTTCAAGACCGGCATGATGCTCTGTACATAGCCGTCGGGCTGGAGGTCCAAGGCTCGGCCGTGGTTCGGTACCACTTGGGTGGCGTAAGCCTCGCCACCGCGCGCCCAGAAGCCTCGCTCAGCCTCGGCGAGGGCCGCCGTCACCGCCGGCCGATCCACTTCGGCGACGGCGATGCGGACCGCCAGCCATAACTGTTCGACGCGCCCTTTGAACACGGCCAATGCTTCCGCTTGCTCACCTTCCATGGGCAAGCGCAGGGCGATATAGCGGATGAGAGTCGTCGTCTGCCGCCCGCTCCAATCCCGTAGAGTCCAAGCCAATTGAGCGACACGGGCGGCTTGGCCGACATTTGGATTGCTGGCGTTGATGCGTCGTTGAACCGTCGCGGACAGGTCGCCGGCTGCCTCCTGCACAGCGAACATCTGCGGCACATAATTGGCGATCAGCGTTTGAGGCCGCGCCGCTTGGGGCTGGGCGATGGCGGCTAGGGCGCCCCCGCGCACCTGCTTTAGACCGTCCTCGAGCTGCTGCAAGGCGGCGATATCGGCAGGGATGGCGGTCAAGCCGCGCGCCGTGGCGATGCCTGTGTCGAATGCCCCGGTCTGGCGCTGGATGGGAGCCAATTGCTCCGGCGTGATCGCAGCCGGCGCCAGCAGCCGGGCATTGACGAAGGCACGCTCCAGATTCAACGCCTCCGGCAGACGCAGCACGCTCATGAGAAGACGCGTGTCTTGCTCGACCCTTCGCGCCGCCTGCAGCGCCGACCATTGCTGCGCGGCGAACAACAGCGTGGCCAAGGCGCCGACCGCGGAACCGAGGGCGATGGACAAGAGAAAAACCTGCCGAATGCGCATGTGCTGCTCGCCCTTTGAGTGGCCGGCCGAAACAGTAGGTTTGCACCGGAAGGCCTTAAGCAAGTTTTAAGGTGGGAGCTGGCCCTGCCCTGCCGGCCAAGCGCCTCGTCCTCCAAGCCCGGTCAATTGAATGGTGGTGCGGACGGCGGGACTCGAACCCGCACTCTCAGAAAGAAACAGATTTTCTTACCACTTCGGCTTTCACCGCCGCCCTGGGGCATTTCCCGGGGCGTTCGTGGTCTGGACTATCCCTTCGCCATCGCCTTTCGGCCTTAGGCGCCGCCCGTCTAGTCTCTACACCTTCCCCGGCGGGGCTTGTTTCCCCACGAGGGCTTGGCTCGGGATTGGCTTAGGTCGCCCTTTAGCGTTCCCCGACTTTGAGCGGTTCTACTCCACGGATTTCCCCGCGGGCACTCCAATTGAAGTCTGCTGCGTCTACCGATTTCGCCACGTCCGC
>DATMGU010000117.1:0-75576 GCA_035555315.1 Allostellaceae bacterium | reverse complement strand
TGGCACCGCCGGCGTCAACGCCAACGCCCCCCGCGCCAGCACCCCCGACGCCCGCCCCACCGACGCCCGCCCCACCGACACCGGCCCCGCCGACACCGGCGCAAGCGCCGCCCGGCCAGCCGCTCAGCGGCGGCGAAGCGGTCGGCATTCTGGGCAAGCCCGTGCGCAGCCCGACGGGCGAGGATATGGGCCGGGTCGTCGATGTGCTGGTCGATCAGGATGGCAAACCGCGCGCGGCGGTCATCGATTTTGGCGGGTTTTTGGGGGTGGGCAGCCGCAAGATCGCGGTCGACTGGCAATTGCTGCAGATTCGACCGGGCAATCGCGATGCACCCGTGCTGCTGGGCCTGAACCGAGCGCAGGTCCAGGCGGCCCCCGAATACAAGGATGCCGATGTGGCACCCAAGGTAATACCGGCACCGCTGCCGCCGACCACCATGGCGGTCCCTGCCAAAGACGCGCTGCCGACACCGCAGGATATGGCACAGCCGCCATCGGACGCTCCACCAAAGGAAGACACGTCCCCAAAGGATACGCCGCCGCCCCCGACAGACGCGCGACCGCCGACAGACGCACCGCTACAGGACGCAGGGTCCCCGGCGAAAGACGCGGCGTCCCCCAAAGATACGCCATCACCCGATACCGGAAAGTAATTCGGAGGCACACGTGATCGGATGCCGCTCATGAGGGCGGAACGGAAGGCACACCCGACCGACCAGATGCCATCCACCAAGGCTTCCGGTGGTGAAGCCCGTTCCCCTACGGTCAAGATGGTGGGGCTCGCGCCCGGCAAGGCCGCGCCCGGTAAAGCCACGGCCAGCGTGCCGACATCCGGCAGCCCCCCCTCCGGCAAGTCCCCTCCCGGGGGCGCCGATCGTGGGCTGGACTGGTTGAACCTGTTCGTCGCCAATATCCAAACCGGCTTCGGTCCATTCATCGCCGTCTACCTGACCACCCGGGGTTGGACCCAGACCTCGATCGGCGTGGCGCTCAGCCTCGGCACCGTCACCGCCATGGCAAGTCAGATACCGGCCGGCGCCGTCGTCGATGCGATTCGCAGCAAGAGCCTGATCGCCGCCCTCAGCATCATCGCCTTCACCGCCAGCGCGCTGATGTTCGCGGTGCTGCCGACCCCGCTCTTCGTCTACCTGGCGGAGATTCTGCACGGCTTTGCCAGCTGCATTCTGGGCCCGGCGATCGCTGCGATGAGCTTGGCGATCGCCGGGCAAGCGGCACTCGGCCTACGGCTTGGCCGCAATGCCCGCTTTAGCTCGATCGGCAACGGCGTCGCCGCGGCACTAATGGGTGCCTGCGGGTATTACATCTCGTCACGAGCGGTGTTCTTCCTGACCGCGATCCTGACCCTACCGGCGCTCGCCGCCCTCATACCGCTGTCCCATGTCGATACGCGGTACATTCCAACCATCAAGGAGACGTCAACCGGTCGACGCGCCACAACCCTTCAGGTGCTGGCCGACCGGCGCCTGCTGGTATTCGCCACCTGCGCCGCCCTGTTCACCCTGGCCAACGCCGCGATGTTGCCGCTGGTCAGCACCAATCTCACCAAACGAGCCGGCAATGCGTCGAGCCTGTTGATCGCCGCCTGTATCGTTCTCCCGCAGATCATCGTGGCCCTGCTGTCGCCGACGATCGGCCGGTTGGCCGAGAGCCATGGCCGCAGGGCGGTGTTGTTGCTGGGTTTCGTCACGCTGCCGCTGCGCGGCCTGCTGTTCGCCGGCATCACCGACCCATTCGTGGTCGTGGCGATCCAGATGATCGACGGCATCGCCTCCGCTTCCTTCGGCGTCATGGTGCCGCTGGTCACCAGCGACATCGCTGGGCGCTCCGGCCATTTCAACCTGTCGCTGGGCGCGGTCGGCTTTGGCATCGGCATCGGCGCCACCTTCAGCACCACACTTGCCGGCTGGATCGCCGACCGGTTCGGCGATCCGATCGCGTTCGTCGGCTTGGCCGCGGTCGGCTTAGCCGCGACCCTGCTGGTCTGGGCCGCCATGCCCGAGACGCGGCCAGAGACGTGATGCGCCCTAGGGACATTCCGAGCCCCTCCCATCTGGCGACATCCCTCTCGGCGAGCTATATCAGGATGATGAATACGTTCTTCTTCATCGTCATCGGCCTTGCCATGCTGGCAACGCTGATCGTGCTCGGCATGGGTATCGTGTCGATGATCAAGGGCGGCGATCCGCGCCGGTCCAACAAGCTGATGCAGAGCCGTGTCATGCTGCAGGGCCTCGCCCTGCTGCTGTTCGCCCTGTTCATGCTGCTGACGCGCAAGTAGCGGCGAAGCGGCGATGGTTCAGCTGACGCGCATCTATACCCGCGGTGGCGACGGTGGCGAAACATCGCTGGGCGACGGCACACGGGTGCCCAAGCATGCGCTGCGCGTCGAGACCTATGGCACGGTCGACGAGGCCAATGCCACGCTAGGCCTGGCCCGCCTGCATAGCCGCGACAATGCCGAGGCGGATGCGATGCTGGGGCGCATCCAGAACGACCTGTTCGATCTGGGGGCGGATCTGTGTACCCCCGAACCCCCGGACGCCTCGGCACGGACCAACTCCCCGGCGCTGCGCATCGTCGCCGCCCAGGTCGACCGGCTGGAACGGGAGATCGACGGCATGAACGCGGCCTTACAGCCGCTGAACTCCTTCGTCCTGCCGGGCGGCACGGCGCTCGCCAGCGCACTGCATCTGGCGCGCACGGTGACCCGCCGAGCCGAGCGGCTGCTGACAGCCCTCGCCGAGCGGGAGCCGATCAATCCGGAAGCCGTGAAGTATCTCAACCGTCTGTCCGACCACCTGTTCGTCTTGAGCCGCCGCGTCAACGATCTCGGCCACCTCGATGTCTTATGGGTACCGGGGGCCCATCGCTAAGGCGATGAATTGCCGCGGAATAGGCGCGGCGTTGACAGGCGGGAAATTTGCTCGCATATCGTGCCGGCCTCCTTTTCGGTGTCCACCACGCCGCGAGGATGGTCCGTGAACGGTCCGGCACGGCATCACGAGTGCAGCCCAGAGTCGCAGCCCAGAGTTTAGGTGGGCGACCGGAGAAACCTGATGAAACTGCTCGTCGCGGTAAAGCGCGTCGTCGATTACAACGTCAAGATCCGGGTCAAGGCCGATCGCACCGGGGTCGAGACGGCCAACGTCAAGATGTCCATGAACCCGTTCGACGAGATCGCCGTCGAAGAGGCGGTCCGACTGCGCGAGGCCGGCATCGCGACCGAACTGGTCGTGGTCTCGATGGGTGTGACCCAGGCGCAGGAGACGATCCGCACGGCGCTCGCCATGGGAGCCGATCGCGGCATCCATGTCCAGACGGACGTCGAATTGCAGCCGCTGGCGGTCGCCAAACTGCTGAAGGCGGTCGTCGACAAAGAGGCGCCGCAACTGGTCATCGTCGGCAAGCAGGCGATCGACGATGATTGCAATCAGACCGGCCAGATGCTGGCGGCGCTGCTGAAATGGCCGCAAGGCACCTTCGCGTCCAAGGTCAAGGTCGAGGGCGACCGGCTGTTGGTGACGCGCGAGGTGGATGGTGGATTGGAGACCGTGTCGCTGGCGCTGCCGGCGGTGGTCACCACCGATCTGCGCCTCAACGAGCCGCGCTACGCGTCGCTGCCGAACATCATGAAGGCGAAGAAAAAGCCGATCGACGCGCTGACCCCCGAAGCGCTGGGCGTCGACGTGACGCCGCGCATCACCACCATCAAGGTGGAGGAGCCGCCCAAGCGAATCGGCGGCAAGAAGGTCGGCTCGGTCGCCGAGCTGGTCGATAAGTTGCGCAACGAGGCGAGGGTTATCTGATGACCATCCTGGTCGTTGCCGATCACGACAATGCCACGCTGAAATCCGCCACGCTCAACACGGTGACGGCGGCGCAGGCGATCGCGGCCCAGGGCGGCGGCGATATCCACATTCTGGTCGCGGGCCAGGGTGCCAAGCCGGCGGCGGAGGCCGCGGCCAAGATCCCCGGCATCGCCAAGGTGCTGCTGGCGGAGGCGCCCGAACTGGGCCACGCGCTGGCCGAAAATCTGGCCGCCTTGGTCTCCGGCCTCGCCAAGGGCTACAGCCATGTGCTGACCGGCTCGACCACGTCGGGCAAGAACTTCCTACCCCGGGTGGCGGCCGAACTGGACATGGCAATGCTGTCCGATGTCAGCGCGGTAGTGTCGTCGGACACCTTCGTCCGGCCGATCTATGCCGGCAATGCGCTGGCGACGGTGCAGACGCAGGAGCCCATCAAGCTGATGAGCATCCGCGGCACCGGCTTCGCCCCGGCCCCGACCGAGGGCGGCGCGGCATCGATCGAGACCATCGTCGCCGGGGGTTTCCCCGGCGTGTCGGAGTTCGTCGGTCAGGAACTGTCCAAATCGGAACGGCCGGAACTGACCTCCGCCCGGGTGATCATTTCGGGCGGCCGCGGCATGCAGTCGGGCGACAATTTCCATCTGCTGGAAGCCGTCGCCGACAAGCTGGGCGCGGCGGTGGGTGCTTCGCGCGCCGCCGTCGACGCGGGCTTCGTGCCGAACGATTATCAGGTCGGCCAGACCGGCAAGATCGTGGCGCCGGAACTTTATATCGCAGTCGGCATTTCGGGTGCCATCCAGCATCTGGCCGGCATGAAGGACAGCAAGGTCATCGTCGCCATCAATAAGGACGAGGAGGCACCGATGTTCCAGGTCGCCGATTACGGCCTGGTCGCGGATCTGTTCACGGTATTGCCGGAGTTGGCGGCCGAACTGGATAAGTAGCCCGACAGCGGCGTTAACAGACTCATAAGGTGGGCGGACCGATGACGGTCCGCTTCAGCGGCGGGACATCGAGCGCATCATGGATATCAAACGGATCGGCATCATCGGCGCGGGCCAAATGGGCACCGGCATCGCCCATGTCTGCGCGGTGGCCGGATACGAGGTGAAGCTGGCGGATCTCAGCAGCGAGGCGCTGCATTCGGCGCTGGAGGCGATCGACCGGAACATGGCCCGGCAGGTCGCCAAGGGTAAATTGGAGGATGCGGAGCGCCTCGCCGCGTTGCAGCGGATCCAGACCGGCACCGATTACGTGATGTTCGGCGACAGCGATGTCGTGATCGAAGCCGCGACCGAGAAAGAGGCGGTGAAGCGCGACATCTTCAAACGGCTGATCCCGTCGCTTCGGCCGGATGCCATCCTCGCTTCCAACACCTCGTCGATCTCGATCACCCGTCTGGCGGCGACCACCGATCGGCCCGGCCGGTTCATCGGCATGCACTTCATGAACCCCGTGCCGCTGATGACCCTGGTCGAGTTGATCCGCGGCATCGCGACCGAGGAAGATACCTTCGCCGCGATCCGGGCCCTTGCCGTGAAACTGGGCAAGACGCCGGTCGCGTCGGAGGATTTTCCCGCATTCATCGTCAACCGCATCCTGTTGCCGATGATCAACGAGGCGGTTTACACGCTCTACGAGGGCGTCGGCTCGGTCGAAGCGATCGATGTCGCCATGCGGCTGGGTGCCAATCACCCGATGGGTCCGCTGGAACTCGCCGATTTCATCGGTCTCGACACCTGCCTCGCGGTGATGCAGGTGCTCTATGAAGGCCTCGCCGACAGCAAATACCGGCCCTGTCCGCTGCTGGTGAAATATGTCGAGGCCGGCTGGCTCGGCAAAAAATCCGGCCGCGGCTTCTACGATTACCGCGGCGACAAGCCGATCCCGACCCGCTGATCCAAACCCGGGATCGAGCGGAACGCGAACGGGTTTCGCGCCCCGCCCTTGGCGTCAAGCCAGGCCTTAAGTCGTCGGATTCACCTGCCCCGAAGGCGTGACTTCCACATGCGCCTCCTTGCCGTCCTTGGTGGCATAGGCGACGACATTTTGGCCCTCGGGCTGCACATCGTGCCAGGTGGTATAGCCCTGCGCCTCCAGCGCGTTGAGCGCCGCCGTCACGCGCTCCTCGGAGCCCTCTCGCTGCATGGCGACGTGATGAACGCCGTGAGCCGATCTTCTCGGATGGCTTTGCATGTTTTGGGTGTCCGTCGCGGTGGCATCGGGCGCCGTGGCGCCGGATGACTGAGGGGCGCCGGATGACGGCATGTCGGTCGATGGCGTGGATTGCGCAAAGGCGAAGGTGGGGTTGGCCAGCAACGCCATCGCGCCAACCGCTGCCAGAATGCGGGTCATGGATACCTCCTAGTGCCGGCGGAGGGAGATCGGAAGACGGGGGGTTTCACGCCGGTCACCGTTCACCTGGGTATGCGCCGACCCGTTTCCAGCGCCGAAATTGGGCGTTTTTGTGGAATTGCCGGTACATCGGCAGCCGCTTTCCACACGCTATGCTGGTGGATAAAGCCAGTCGCCCGACGGGGCGTAGGCTCCGTGTGGTCATTTTGCTCCAATAGGGGTCAAGATCCTGAGATGCTGTCGTCCCAGAGTGCGGTAAGCAACCCAAGTGGCAGGAGCCGAATGCGGACCAGGCGCCGCTGGCCGCGGATTTGCCGCCCCTCCCAAAGCGTGGGATAACTTCGGCTTGGCTGCATCGAGGGATTGCGATGGTTGATCTGCGTGGGTTGGCGCATGGCGTTGGCATCATCGGCCTGTGCCTCTGGCCTCTCGCGTCCCGAGCCGCCGCGCCACTACCCTACATTCCGGACGGGCCAGACGTTCCAACCATCGTGCTGAACGAGGGGCAGAGCGGGGCCGCGGGCCTGCCGCCATTGCCCGTGCCACCGCCAAACCGGTGGGACCAGCAATCGATCTGGAACATGCAGGTCCTCGGGTTCCAAGACAACCAAGGACGCGCAAGCTCCGACGATGGCTGGATTGAAAACCAGAACGGCCGCTACATCGCCTACATGGCCGATAGCTCGGGCAAAGCGCTGAACCCGCTGACCGGCAAGATCGAAGACAACGGCACGTCCCTGATCGACGTTACCGACGTGGCACACCCGCGGTTCCTCTCGCATATCCCGGCCCCGAGCGGCGGCGGCGCCACGCATCTCGCCGTGTGCGGCGGCAACACTCTGCCGCATGCCGAGCGAAACCGCTGGTACCTGCTGCGCCACGACGGGCGGACGAACCAGGAAGTCTGGGACGTGACGGATCCGACGGCGCCCAAGCCGCTCACCGTCATCATCAGCGGATTAAACGAGACGCACCACGACTGGTGGGAATGCGACACCGGCATCGCCTACACGATCTCACAGACGCCGACCGACGGTTGGCATGAAAGCGGGATGCACCAACACCTGTACGTCTATGACCTCAGCGATCCGGCGAAGCCGGTATTCATCCGCCAATTCGGGCTGGTCGGGCAACAGCCCGACGCGCCGGTCGCGACCGCGCTGAGTTGCACCAACGCGCCAGGCCCGAGTTGCTACGAAGGCGTGACCAACCCGCCTGGCGGCGTTCACCAGTTATATTCGGCGGGGGTGAGCAAGAACCGCGTCTATCTCGCGTATGGTGTCGATTCCGATGGCGTCTTCCAGATTCTGGATCGCCAGAAGTTGCTCGAGGGCTGCCAGGTTCCGGGCGCCTCACCGCAGTGCACGACACGCCCGACGCAGACGGACCTGCTCTATCCGCAGATCAGCTACATTACGAGCAATCCGAACCAGGGCGGTCATACCGCGATCCCGATCTATGGCGTGCCGATACCGGAGGAGCAGCAGAACTATCTCGACGGCAAGCCGCAACGGTGGGACCTCATGGCGGTCACCTCCGAAGAGACCACGAACGATTGTTTGGGACAACCGTGGAAAAACCCGTTCCTGCTCGACATCACCGACGACCGCGCGCCATGGCCGATCGCGGCGCTCGATGTCGGACAGTTCCCGGGAGATTTCTGCGCCAAGGGAGCGCGTTTCGGCGTGCACGAGATCAACCGTCAGATCTATCCGCCCTATTACGGCAGGCTGGTGATCGCCTCGATGTTCAACGCCGGCCTACAGGTCTGGGACATCCGCGATCCGTACCGTCCGCGCCGCGTCGCCTATTTCATCCAGGCACCGAACAAGAATACGCGGGAGAGTTGCGGCACCTATCGCGGTAACGCCCATTACTGCCGTAAAGCAACGTTTTCCGATCTCGGGGAGGTGGATGATCGCGGCTACATCTATAACTTCGACCGTGCCGGTTCAGGCCTGACGATCCTGAAGTTGATCGGCGCCGCATTGCAGCCAGTGGCGGGAGGAAAACCCAAGCAACGGTAGCCCCAAGCCAGGCGAGGGCCGACTCCCGGCCAATCGCTGAATGGTGGCGGACCGTAGATGCGCCATGTCTGCTTGGAGGCGAGGCATGCGGTACTACGGCCTGGCGCGGCCGCCGATCGACGCTCCGTTCTTCGAGACCGAGCACCGCCTTCGAGGCCAACGTCGCGCTCTACCAGAGGGTCGGACACCGTGTTGATGGCGGGAGCCGTTCATCGGGGGAACGACCATCTACATGAGCAAGAAGCTCAGCTGATAGCTCCAGAAGACGACAGGTTCGCTACTGTCCCTTGCCCAGTCCCGAGCGACCGATTTGGGAACCCCTATTTGGCATGGGTGTTCTCCAAATCAGCAGTTCGCCGCTTCGGTAGAACAACCGCTTCGGAGATCGTATTATGCTTTACTGGGCTGTGGTCTTTTTCATCATAGCGCTGGTCGCCGGGTTTCTTGGGTTCGGCGGCGTCGCTACTGCGGCATCGGGCATTGCGCAGATCTTGTTCTTCATCTTCATCGTGATCTTTTTGCTGGCCCTGGTCACGGGCATCACCCGACGCGGACGGCCGACGATCTGACGATCGCTCGGCACCGCCAGCTCGGCATGCAAGAAGCGGCGGTCGAAAGGCCGCCGTTTCCGCATGCGACGGGGTGGGTCGACACCCCTGTCTATTTGTCAGTAGCGTTAAGTGTCAGTGATGCAGGGCCAGGGCGCGCGCCAGCTGGCTGAGTGCCTCCTGGTGCCGTTCGTTGGAAATCTGCGAGAAGTTACGTGCCAGTTCCAGGCACATCCGCTCCCGCGGGCTTTCCGGCCGGGCGGAATCGGTTTCCAGACCCTCGAAGAAATAACTGACCGGCACGGTCAGGACGCGGGCGATCTCGAACAACCGGCCGGCGGATACCCGGTTGATGCCGCGCTCATATTTATGCGCCTGCTGGTACGTCACACCGACCAGATCTGCCAGCTGCTGTTGGGTGAAGCCCAGCATGATGCGCCGAGCGCGAACCCGCGCACCGACATGTCGATCGATATCCTGAGTTTGGCTCGTCGTTCTTTTCATGGCTTACACGCTCATCATCTAAGGCATCGTCTCGGGGTTCGGCCGTGTCTGGCAGGATGGGCATGCGCCCGGATATAAGAGACTGAATACTCCAAAGACGCGATCTGGTGATCACGTCCCGATCGGTTAACGCGAACTGTGGCGGTCGGTTCCTGAAAACAATGCGGGCAACCGCCAATACACCAATTTTGCCCGACCACTGGTTTCTAATCTGTCGCCGCTATGCGCGGTCGAGGCAAATTTAGGGCAGGCCGGTCATCGGGCCGGCGCCATTGGCGCCATTGGCGGGTTGAGAACCCCATCCGATGCATGGCCGCCCTGCCCGCCGATGGTTTGACACGCCTCGCCCGCCGGTGATACCGACCGCACAGAATCCTTTTTATCTCCGTCGAGGTAGCTCCATGCCGAGAGTGTCGATTGGCGATTGCAGCCTCTATGTAGAGCGGCACGGCGCTGGCTTTCCCGTTCTCTTGATTTCAGGCCTCAGTGGCCACAGCGGCTTCTGGCGCGATCAGGTCGCGGCATTCGCCCGCGATTATGAGGTCGTGCTGCACGATCACCGCGGTATCGGCCAGAGCGACCATGTCAAAATGAGCTATACGGTCGACGGCATGGCGAATGACGTGCTGGCGCTGATGGACAAGCTCGGCATCGAGAAGGCGCATATCGTCGGCCATTCGACCGGCGGCGCCATCGCCCAGATCCTGGCGATCGACCATCCGGAGCGTGTCGCCACCGCAGTGATCTGCGCGAGCTGGACCAAATCCGACGCGTATTTCCGGCGGCTGTTCACCATGCGCCGGGAGATCCTGACGGGATTAGGGGCTGGCGCCTATGTGCAGTCGGCCACCTTGTTCCTCTATCCCAGCTGGTGGATCACCAAGAACAACGAGGAACTGCGCGGTGCCGAGCATCAGGCGCTGGCCACGTTCTCGACGCCCGAGATCACGCTGAGCCGAATCGATGCGATCCTGGCCTTCGATCGGGCCAGCGATCTCCCCAAGATCAAGGCGCCGACGCTCATCCTCGGCGCCGACGACGACGCGGTGACGCCGGGCTATCAGTCGGAAGCCTTGGCGCGGATCATCCCGACCGCCGAATTGAAGATGTTCTCGAAGGGCGGCCACTGCTTCCCGCAGGTGCTGGCGCGCGACTTCAACCAGGCCGTTCTGCGGTTCCTGCAGGCGCATACCAGCGAGAGCAATCCGACCTGACGGGTCCGGCTCACGGCTTCAGACGTCGATCCGACGCCTTAGACCCACACCCACTCCCTCTTCATCGGGACCTATTTCTTCACCGGCTCCTTCGAGACCACCGACTTCAGCGAGGTCAAGGCGTCGAGCTGCGATTGCAGCGTGTTAAGGCGGTTGGTCAGTTCCCGGATGCTGTCCTGGGCGGCCGGCGTCGCTGGCGGCGGCGGCGAAGGCTCGGCCACGTCATCGGGTTCGCCCGACCGCTCGGGAAACGGGGAAAACATCTTCATCGCCTTCTCGAAGATGGCGATGTTCTGCTTGCTCATCTGCTCGAACGGGCCGAAGGGAAACAAGCCGCCGAACGAGGTCTGCAGTTTCTGGCGCATCTGGTCCTGGTTCGCCGAAAACGACTGCATCGTGTAGTCGAGATACCGGGGCACCAGCCATTGCATGTTGTCGCCGTAGAGGCCGATGAGCTGGCGCAAAAAACCGATAGGTAGCAGGTTCTCGCCCTTTTGCTCCTCCTCGACGATGATCTGAGTCAGCACGGAGCGGGTGATGTCATCGCCGGTCTTGGCATCATAGACGATGAAGTCGCCGCCATCGCGCACCATGCGGGACAGATTCTCCAGCGTTACATAGCTGCTGGTCGCGGTGTTATAGAGGCGCCGGTTAGCGTATTTCTTGATTATCACCGGAGCCATGTCGGTGTTCGGTTTTGCGTTCATAGGCGTGTCACCTTGGCGACGATTGTGCACTCATGTTGCGCAGCATAACAGACCGGCCCGCATTTCAGACACGGGCATTTCTGACATGGGCATTTCGGACCCGGGCAGGCGGGACAGGGCCAACCATCGCCCTGTCCGCCGATTGCATCGGCAGGTGCCGCGACTATAGTGGCGGGCATGTCGACCCCTCCGGATCTCGAAGCGCTCGCCCGTCGCTATGTCGATTTGTGGCAGGAACAATTCGCCGCGGCTGCGACCGATCCCGCGCTCAGCGAGGGCATGGCCCAATGGATCGGCCTGTTCTGGCCATCGCCGGCGGGCGGGCCGTCGCGGGCACAGCCCGCCGATGCGCAAGGTCCCGATCACCCGGCCCCCGATCCCCCAGCCGGCAATACCGAGAGCAGGACCGAGGGTGACCTCCCATCCCAACCCACCGCCCCGGCTGGGCCCTCGGCCGCTGCCGTTGCACCTGATGCACGCGGCGGCGAGTTGGAGCGGATCGAAGCTCGCCTTGCCGCTCTTGAGGAGCGGATCGACAGCCTGGCCGCCCAACCCGGGAACCCTCCCGCAAGGCAGCCCCGAATTCGCGGCGCTCGCCCAGCAACTCGCCGCCGTCACCTATGAGGATCTGAGCGCCGCCGTCGACCGGGAGTTGATCCGCCGGGCCGACCTGTTCGCGACCGGCCTCGAAGCCTATCGGCGCCATCCCTATCGCCGCGTCCTGACCGATCGGCCGGTGCTGTGGCGGGAAGGCTCGACCCGGCTGCTGGATTTCGGGCCGGTGGGAGCGCCGCCCTTGCTGGTCATCCCGTCGCTCGTCAATCGCAGCTACGTGCTGGACCTGGCCCCCGATAACAGCCTCCTCGCCTTCCTCGCGACATCCGGCGTTCGGCCGCTGCTGGTCGATTGGGACGAGCCGGGTGTCGAGGAACGCGGCTTCGGCCTGACCGAGTATATCGCCGGACGGCTCGACCAGGCATTCGAGGTCGCGGCCGAGATTGCCTCCGGACAGCAGCCGCGCGGCGGCGTGCATGTGCTGGGCTACTGCATGGGCGGTCTACTCGCCCTGGCGCTGGCGGAGCGCAAGATGCGCCGGACCCGTTCGCTAACCCTGCTCGCCACACCCTGGGATTTTCATGCCGAGCAACCGGCCCAGGCCCGCTTGCTGGGGTCGCTCGCGGCCCCCCTCGCCCAGGTTTTCGCCGCCTCCGGCGTGCTTCCCGTGGAGGTGCTGCAAAGCTGGTTCTTCATGACCGACCCAGCACAGGGCCTGCGCAAATTCAGCCGCCTGGCGACGCTCGACCCCGCCTCTTCCGCGGCGACCCGGTTCGTCGCGATCGAGGATTGGGTGAATGACGGGATACCGCTCGCCTTGCCGACAGCCAGGGAGTGTCTGGCGGATTGGTATGGTGCCAACGCGCCGGCCGCCGGAAGCTGGCGGATCGCCGGACATGCCGTCGACCCGACGCGGCTGGACCTGCCGGTGCTGGCGGTCCTGCCCAATCAAGACCGCATCGTCCCGCCGGCCTCGGCGGCCGCCCTGGCCGATCGGCTGCCGCGCGTCGAGCGGCTGACCCCATCGCTCGGTCACGTCGGCATGGTGGTCGGCCCGCAGGCGAAGACCGCGGTCTGGCGACCGATCGCCGCCTGGTTGAAGGGGATCGACAACCGGTAGACATCGGCTGTCTGGCATCCGAAAGGAGGCTGGACCGGCTGCGTGCGGATACCTATGTTGGAATCAGAAGAGCCTGCGGACGCCCTGGCGCGTCTTCGCAAGTCGCCATTTCTGGAGGAACAAGCCGATGTCCGATGTCATCATAGCCGGCGCCGCGCGCACCGCGGTCGGCGCCTTTGGCGGTGGATTGTCGACGCTGCCGGCGCATCTATTGGGCAAGGCGGTGATCGAGGAAGTGCTGCGCCGCGCCAAGGTCGAAGCGCCCGAAGTGTCGGAGGTCGTCCTCGGCCAGATCCTAACCGCGGGAGAAGGCCAGAACCCGGCGCGTCAGGCAGCGATCGCCGCGGGCATCCCCAACGAGGTGACCGCCTATGGCATCAACCAGCTCTGCGGGTCCGGCCTACGCGCGGTGGCCCTGGGCTTCCAGGCGATCCGCAACGGCGACAGCGCGATCGTGGTCGCCGGCGGCCAGGAGAGCATGAGCCAGGCGCCGCATTGCATCAACCTGCGTACCGGCACCAAGATGGGCGACGCCCAAATGATCGATACCATGATCAAGGACGGGTTGTGGGACGCCTTCAACGGCTACCATATGGGCAATACTGCGGAGAATGTCGCCGAGCGGTGGCAGATCACCCGCGATCAACAAGACGCCTTCGCCGCGGCCTCCCAGCAGAAGGCCGAGGCGGCGCAGAAGGCGGGGCGTTTCACCACCGAGATCGTTCCGGTCACCGTTCCCGGCCGCAAGGGCGACGTGATCGTCGAGAGCGACGAATATCCCAAACACGGCACCACGACCGAGACGCTGGCCAAATTGCGGCCGGCCTTCGCCAAGAACGGTACCGTCACCGCCGGCAACGCCTCGGGCATCAATGACGGCGCCGCGGCGGTCGTGCTGATGACCGCCGCCGAGGCGAATCGCCGGAATGTGACACCGCTGGCGCGGATCGTGTCCTGGGCGACGGCCGGCGTCGATCCCGCGATCATGGGTACGGGTCCGATCCCGGCGAGCCGCATGGCGCTGAAAAAGGCCGGCTGGTCGGCTGAGGAGTTGGACCTGATCGAAGCCAACGAAGCCTTCGCCGCCCAGGCCTGCGCCGTCAACAAGGAGTTGGGCTGGGATCCGGCCCGGGTGAACGTCAATGGCGGGGCGATCGCTTTGGGCCATCCGATCGGCGCGTCGGGGGCGCGCGTGCTGGTGACCCTGCTGCACGAGATGCAGCGGCGCGACGCCAAAAAGGGTCTGGCCACCCTGTGTATCGGCGGCGGCATGGGCATCGCCCTTTGCGTCGCGCGGGACTGATCACGATACGCGGATCTGTAGCCTTGGGTCGGCACAGGCCCTAGGCTGAATCATGCATGAATCAGTCGACGGAAGCGGCAGCGCCGTTAACCATCGACGCATAACTGGGGCGGGAGGTTTCAGATGGCACGGGTTGCAGTGGTAACCGGCGGGACACGCGGCATCGGCGAGGCGATCAGTGTCGCCTTGCGCGACGCCGAATATACGGTGGCCGCCAATTACGGCGGCAATGACGACGCCGCCAACGAGTTTCGTGAACGGACCGGCATCCCGGTCTACAAATTCGACGTCTCCAGCCTGGAAGCTTGCCAGGCCGGTTGCGAGCAAATCACTCGCGATCTAGGCCCGATCGATGTGGTCGTGAACAACGCCGGCATCACCCGCGACACTACGATCCACCGCATGAGCTATGAGCAGTGGAAGGCCGTGATCGACACCAATCTCGGCTCCTGCTTCAACATGGCGCGCTGCGTCATCGACGGGATGCGCGAGCGCAATTTCGGCCGCATCGTCAATATCGGCTCGATCAACGGCCAGGCCGGGCAATATGGCCAGGTCAATTACGCGGCAGCGAAGTCGGGCATTCACGGCTTTACCAAGGCCTTGGCCCAGGAGGGGGCGGCCAAGGGGATCACCGTCAACGCGATAGCGCCCGGCTATATCGATACCGACATGGTCCGCGCCGTTCCACCTAACGTCCTGGAGAAGATCGTCGCGAAGGTTCCGGTCGGCCGACTGGGCAAGGCGTCGGAGATCGCCCGCGGCGTGCTGTTCCTGGTCGCGGACGAGGCCGGTTTCATCACCGGCTCGACCCTGTCGATCAATGGCGGGCAGCACATGTACTAAGAGAACGGACGGGCTTTTTCGCCCGTCCGTCGCCACCCTATTTCCGTCACGACCTATTAAGGATGCGGGTGGCCGTGATCGACCCAGTAGACCGCCTCGGGCGGTTCGGCCGGGGTGATGTCCAGATTGACGACGACGGGTTCCTGATCGCTGCGCAGCAATACGCATTCCAGCGGCTCATCCGTGCGGGCATTGATTTCCTGGTGCGGCACGTAAGGCGGCACATAGATGAAATCGCCCGGATCGGCTTCGGCGACGAATTCCAGATTGTTGCCCCAGCGCATGCGCGCCCGGCCTTTCACTACATAGATGACGCTTTCGATGGCCCCATGATGATGCGCGCCGGTCTTGGCGTTGGGGTGGATCGTGACCGTGCCGGCCCATAGCTTTTGCGCGCCGACCCGCGCATGGGTGATCGCGGCGGCGCGATGCATGCCGGCGGTCTGGGCCGTATTGGCATCAAGCTGATCGCCCCGCACGACCCGGACGCCGGCAAGGCGCCAATCCGGCGCCGCGGCGGGATCGGCTGGTGGTTGATCGGTCATGGCGGTCTCCCGATGAAAACGGTTGGCAGATATGGGGCCAAGTTAGGGGTTTCGGTCGCATTCGACCAGAGCGGCGCGCGCCGGCTGTTTGCTGCAGGGGCTGGACCCTGCTATGCGATGACGGACGGCACATCGGCCGTGGCATTTGAACAGCGACCGCGGAGCGAGACGTGAAACCCGAGACGCAGATCACGCAGGCGGGGCGCGATCCCCATGGCAATCATGGCATCGTCAATCCACCGATCTATCACGTATCGACCATCCTGCAACCAAGCTTGGCGGCATTGGATGAGGCGGCGAAGCCCGGCTACCCTGGCTATACCTATGGCCGGCGCGGCACGCCGACCTCGCGCGCGCTGGAAAGCGCGGTCGCCGGTCTCTACGGCGCCGAAGAATCGGTCGCCGTATCCTCCGGCCTCGCCGCCGTCACCGTGGCGCTGATGTCGATGACGCGCGCGGGCGACCATATCCTGGTCACCGATAGCGCGTATTTTCCGACACGCCAATTCTGCGACGGCATGGCGCGATATGGCGTCGAGACGACCTATTACGACCCGCTGATCGGCGGTGGGATCGCCGCGCTGATCCGTCCGAACACCCGGCTGATCTATGTCGAATCCCCCGGTTCGCAGACTTTCGAGGTACAGGACGTCCCGGCAATCGCCGCCGCCGCCCATGGCGCCGGCGCGCAGGTCGTCATGGATAATACCTGGGCGACGGCCCTCAATTTTCCGGCCCTCGAGCGGGGCGTCGATCTGGTCGTCGAATCGGCGACCAAATACATCTGCGGCCATTCCGACATCATGATGGGCGTGGTCGTCGGCAACGGTGCGCCGATCGTCGCCGCACGCGCGATGGCCGGGTTGCTGGGCAATTGTTGTGGCGGTGACGATCTTTACCTGGCGCAGCGCGGCCTGCGCACCCTGGCGGTGCGGATCGAACGGAACCAGGCGAACGCCCTGGCGCTGGCGCTCTGGCTGCGGGACCGCCCGGAGGTGTCGCGGGTGCTGCATCCGGGTTTGCCCGAGGATCCCGGCCACGCCCTGTGGCGCCGCGACTTCACCGGCGCCAGCGGCTTGTTCGGGTTCATGCTGAAACCCGGACCACGCTCGGCCCTGGCGGCGTTTCTCGACGGCCTCAAATTCTACGGAATGGGCTTCAGCTGGGGCGGCTACGAAAGCCTGATCCTGCCGAACAATCCCGCGACCGCCCGAACGGCGACCGATTGGACCGAGCCGGGGACATTGCTGCGGATCCATGCCGGGCTGGAGAATATCGACGATCTGATCGCCGATCTGGCGGCCGGCTTCGAACGCTGGCACGCAGCCTGCGCTGCGTGATCGGCACGTTTCCCGCCGGCGGCGTCACCGGCGGGACACGTCATCGTTTAGACAGCGGGGAAACCTTCTTCGATCGGCAGCGAGGGGTCGCGCGACCACTCGTTCCACGATCCGAAATAGATCTTCACGTCCTTGACGCCGGCTTCCTTCAAGGCGACGTAGGTGCTCGACGTCCGGGCCCCCTTGAAGCAGTACAGGATGACCTTGCTGTCGGGCTTGATGCCGACCGTCTGGCACTCGGCGGTGATCTCCTTGCCGGTCTTGAACACCGGGCCATCGGCGCTCGGCTTCATCATCCGGTACCATTCCAGCCACTTGGCGCCGGGAATACGACCCTTGCGCGGGCAAAAATCCGGGCCATACGGCGAGGAACTGGTGCCGATCCACTCATCCACATCACGCACATCGAGCTTGATGGTGCCTTTATCCTCGACCGCCGCCAGCATCGCCTTGGCATCGACGATCAGGGCCGCGGCGGCCGGATCGAGCGGGAAGGATCGCGGTGTCGGGGATGGCATCTCGGTGCTGGTCGGCAGACCCGCCGCCAGCCAGGCCTTGAAGCCGCCATGCAGCACCGCCGCCTTGGGATAGCCCAGGAACTGCAGCAGGAAATAGCCGCGGCAGGACTGGCCGAAGCCGGTGTTCATCGACTGTTCGTAGATCACCGCCAGCTCTTTGCCGGACAGCCCCGCATCGCCGAAGATCTTGGCGAATTTGGTTTGCAGCTCCCGCAACCCCTCGGGCGTCGAGGTCGATAGGTAGGTGAAGATGTCATGGGCATTGATCGCCCCGGGAATATGCCCGGCGGCATAGCTCGCCGGGTCCCGCGTATCGATCAGCACCACGTCGCCGAGCGCCATCGCCGTGGATAGCTCGGTCGGAGTAAGCAGAACCTTTTGATCCATCGCGGGAGACTCCTTCGCCGGTTGTGAAAGGGGATATCGATGATCGATCAGCGGACCGCCGATGAGGGACCGAGGGGGGCGGCGGTGCCATCCATCAGGGCGATCTGCCGGCGCAGCTGCTTCAGCGCGGGAGTCAGGATCGCCACGAACAGCGCCTCGCGCACCCGTCGCTGCGCCGCCGCGTGGTGCACATAGCCGCGCGCACCGGCATGCAGCAGGGCCGCCTGCGAGGCGCGCAGCGAGAGTTCGGCGGTGGTGGCGCGCACCGCGAACAGCCGCCGCAGGAAATCCGGCGAACCCTCCCACGGGGTTTCCGCCAGGAGGGTGGTCTCGACCTCGATCGCCGCCAGATCCTCGGCGATCGCGTCCGGCCGATCGGGCAGGAAGCGATTGACCTCGAGCAAGGTACGGTCGGCGCGGCGCATCACAGCGAGACAGGCGTGGATCAAGCCGGTGCCGATGCCGATCTGCAGCAGAATGAAGCCGGGGCGGATCCGGTCGATCATCGGCTCGGCCGGATCGGCCAGCACATCCTCGTCGGCGATGAACACGTCCTTGAAGCGCAGCGCGAAGGTCCGCGTGCCTTCCAGCGCCACGAAGCGCGAACTGCGCGGCATATCGATCCCCTCGGCGTCGCAATCGACGACCGCCATCACCCGCGTCCCGGCACCGCCATCGAGCGCGAAGACGCAGCCGAAGCAATGCCCCTCGCCCAGGTTGGATACCCAGGGCAGGCTGCCATTGACTCGATAGCCGCCGGGCACGCGCCGGCCCTTCAGCAACAGAGGCTCGATACCGCTGAAATGCTTCATCGGGTTGGACAGCGCCGTCGCCCCCATGACCTCGCCGGCGGCGATCGCAGGAAGCCGGCGGTCACGCAGCGACCGGTTCGAGGTGTTTTCCAGATACCAGCAGCATGCGTTCTGGCACCAGGCGAGAAAGGCGGTCGAGGTGCATTCGGCGCTGATCGCGGCGGTCGCCGCGATCGCCCGGTTGAAATCCGGGACATCGCCGGTGAGCGAGCCCAGGTGCTGGCGGAACGCCCCGGCAGCCCCCAGCTTGCGCATCACCTCGGCGGGATAGACCCCGTCCACATCGACCGCGACCGTGAGCGGCGCCAGATCGCCGCGCACGACCTGCCGAACCGCGTCGAGCACGGCCGCGCCGTCGATCAGCGGGAGGGCGATCTTGGTCTCGAGGGCGACAGCGTCCATCGCGATGGCCTTTTTGAGGATCGGTGGGAGGTCGGGTTAGGCCGACGTCACCGTCAGCGGCACCGGGTTGCGCACGGTGTTGGCGACCGGCGACCAGGTATTGGCATGCGCCACTAGGGCGTCGAGCGTGTCGCGCGGCGCGTCACCCTCGATCGTCACCTTGATGCGCACGGCGGTGAGGCCGAGCACCTTCGGCGACAAATCGCCGACGCCCCAGACCGAGGTGATGTTGATGTCGCCCTCCAGCTCCAGCTCCAGCTTGTAGAGGGTAATGCCCTGGGCGGTCGCGTTCGCCTGGATGCCGACCGAGACGCAGGACCCCAGCGCCGCGAGCAGCGCCTCGGTCGGGTTGGGTGCCGTGTCCTCGCCCAGCAGGGCCGGCGGCTCGTCGATGATATGCGCCGGCAAATCGCGGATGTAGTTGAGGTGACGGAACTGACCTTCCAGCACCGTCTTGCACTTCAGCGTGCGAACGGCGCCCGGATTGGCCTTGCCTTTTTCGGCAAGCGTCATCAGGCCGGTTTTGTCGATCGGGCGCAGCCCAGTGCTCAGCTTGGCAGCGGTGGATTGGCTCACTTTATCCTCACTAAGTAGAATGATCGATCTATCTAATTTCATCTAAGCAAACCCGATGCCAGCGCGGCCACGCCGGGACGGAACGCCTATTTGTAAGAGAATTTTCCGCTTTTCCGCCCGCAAGCAGCGCCGTGAGATGGGGGATGGCGTCGATTTGGGCGCTTGCCGAAGCCTCCGCCGTAATTTTGGGCGGAAACTGGAAAAGGGCGCATACGCAATAATCGACGAGATCGGTCTAACGTGTTAGACGGCATACCGATACGAGATGATCTATCGGTGGTCGCGACCCATGCAAGACACGACGTCGGCGGAAAAGATCCTTGGCGCGGCGCGCCGGTTATTCGTGCGCAACGGCATTCATGCAACCGGCATAGATCAGATCATCGCCGAGGCCGGGACCGCCCGGATGACCTTGTATAATCGCTTCGGTTCCAAGGACGGGCTGGTTACCGCGTTCCTGCGGCGCGAGGGCGAAGTATGGCGGGGGTGGTTCGCCCAGGCGCTAGAGCGGCGCGCGACAGCGCCCGAAGATCGCTTGCTCGGCATCTTCGACGCGCTGGGCGAATGGTTCAGCCAGGACGATTATTACGGCTGCGCCTTCATCAACGCGGTGGCCGAGAGCTGCAAGGACGATGATTTGGTGCGGGACCTGACGCTGGAGCATAAGCGACAGGTCCTGGCGATGATCGAGCGACTGGCCGACGAGGCCGGCTTCGCCGAGCCGGCACGCCTTGCCCATCAATTGGCGCTGATCATGGATGGGGCGATCACCGTCGCCCTGGTGACCCGCGATCCGTCGGTGGCACACATGGCGCGCGAGACGGCCAAGGCCTTGCTGTCGACCGCGGCGCGGGGCAACGCTCGGGGACCCGCCGATTCCGAGAGCGACAAAAAAATCGATCGGCGAGCCAAGGCCGCCGCGGAACCGGCCTGACCGCCGGAAGCCGGCTCACTGGCCTTGTTTCATCAAGACAATCAACGGCCGAGCGTTACCTCGACATGAACCGGTTGACGCGTCGAGAGGGGGCGGAGCGCCGCCAACCGCTCGGCCAGTTCGCCGACCGTGGCGCCCATCGGCAGTTGGAACGTCTTGGCATCATCTTCATACAAAGCCACGACACGGTGCGATATGCGCTTACTCGATTCGATCTGCATAGCGGTCTCCTCTGCGAAGCTCACGTGAGACCAGCTTAGGCGAACAATGTCTCCCCAATATGTACTTCCGGTAAAATCTCGTCTCCGAGATGTAAGAAATTGTAAGTGACCGGATCGTGCCACCCGGCGATCCCTACCGGTCTGTCACACGAAATCTTGTGAATACTTAGGCGGGCGTGAAACCGATCGACGGCACTGTTGTTGTGAGAGGCAGGAAGGCCGCATCCCGCAGGCCTGAACCACCCCCCACGAGGACACCCGTCATGTTCTTCCATCGCAAGGAAATGATGTACCCGGTCCGGATCGACGAGCCCAATCCGGCATTCGGGCAATTGCTGCTGGAGCAGTTCGGTGGCGCCACCGGCGAGTTGACCGCGGCGCTGACCTATTGGACGCAATCCTTCCACGTCGAGAACGCCGGCATCCGCGACATGCTGCAGGATATCGCAATCGAGGAATTCAGCCATCTGGAGATGGTCGCGAAGATGATCGACCTGCATACGCGCGCCGCCGATCAATCGGGCGCCTATCGCAGCAGCCTGTTCGCGATCCGGGGCCGGGGCCCCCATTTGATCGACAGCCTAGGCCAAGCGTGGACCGCCGCCTATGTCAACGAGGGCGGCAACGTGGTGCGCGATCTGCGCTCGGACATCGCCGCGGAGGCCGGCGCCCGCCAGACCTATGAGGCGCTGATCAAGGTGGCGCCCGATAAGGGCAGCATCGACGCGCTGACCTTCCTGCTGACCCGTGAAATCTCGCATACGCAGATGTTCATGAGCGCGCTTGACGGCATGGGCAAGCTGACCGACCCGATGTTCGGCACGGTCAAGCCGGATGAAACGGTCGATCTCTATTTCAACCTATCGAACGACAACGACCACGAACTCCGCGGCCCCTGGAACCAGGAACCCAAATTCCGCTATGTCGCCAACCCGCAGCCACAAGGCAATCTGATCGAGGATATCGCCAACCCGGATGACGAACACTCGCCGGGCGCCCGGACGTTGAAGACGCGGACGACCCGACATATGGCCTCCTAAACCAGGGCAGTATCTTAAATCAGGGCATCGGCACCGTTCAGCGGCGCCGATGCTGCCCGATCAGGATTAAGTCGCCTTCACGAGACCGCGCTTTGCCAACATCCCGAGGCCGATCCCCTTGAGTTTGGCGAGGAGAAGGGCGGGCTCCAGCGGCTTTGAGACGTAGTCGTCCATGCCGGCCTCGAGGTATCGCTCGCGGTCGCCGCTCATCGCGTTGGCGGTGAGGGCGATGATCGGGATGCCGCATTTGGGGGCCGGAAGCCGGCGGATCCGGCTGGTCGCCTGAACCCCGTCCAGATCAGGCATCTGGACATCCATCAGCACCACATCGTAGTCGTTCCGGCGGATCGCGTCGACCGCTTGGTGACCGCTCTCCACCACATCGACCTGCCGGTAGCCGCCGATCGACAACAGCGCCAGCGCGAACTTCTGGTTGATCTTGTTGTCTTCCGCCAGGAGGATCCGCAATCCTTGCTCAGCCACCTTAACCGGCTGCTTCGATCGGTCCCGCTTGACCGCCGTCTCGGCCGGCCCGGTATAGAGCCTGGCCAAGCAGGCGAGCAGGTCGCGCTGACGCATTGGCTTGTCGATGATCGCATCCACGACCGTGTTGGCCTCGGCACTCCCTCCATGGGAACCGACCGAGGACATGACGACGAGCTTGGTCTCAGCCAGATGAGGAATCGCGCGAATGCGCGCCGCGAAACTCTCGCCCGACAGGTTCGGCATCACCTGATCGACAAGGGCGATGTCGTAAGCTCGACCGAGGTGCCAGGCGCGGTCAACCTCGGCCAGCGCATCGAACGCATCCTCGCAGCAGGTGACTTCCATCCCGAAGCCTTCGAGCTGACGACGAATGATCTCGAGGTTCACCTCCATATCGTCGACCACGAGCGCCCGCGCCCCATTTAAATCCACCGGCAAGCTTTCGACCGCGTGGAAAGATCCGGAAGCCGGCGCCAGCGGCAGGATGAAGAAGAATGTGGAGCCGAGCCCAGGGCCGCTCTCCGCCCCGATCTCGCCACCCATCAGCTCCACCAACTGCCTGGAAATCGCCAGTCCCAATCCCGTGCCGCCGAACCGCCGCGTGATCGAACTATCCGCCTGGCTGTACTTCTCGAACAGCCGTGCGCGGATCTCCTCAGCTATTCCGATCCCGCTATCCTTGACGTCGAAGCGCACCCGCGAGGTTCCGTCAGAGTCGGACGATGACACGGCCACCTCGACCGAGACGCAGCCGCGGTCGGTGAATTTGAGCCCGTTACCGACCAGATTGAGGAGGATCTGCCGCACCCGGTTCGGATCGCCCCGGAAGCCCCGCCGCGCCGCCGGATCGATGAAGATGCCGAGATCGATTCCCTTGTCGCGCGCCCGCGACGCCATCAGCGACACCGCGCTCTCGACGGTCTCGGTCATATCGAAATCGATCATCTCGAGCTCGACCTTGCCGGCTTCAAGCTTCGAGATGTCCAGGATGTCGTTGATGATCCTAAGCAGCGCCTCGCCCGATTCGCGCACGGCCCCAACGTATTCGCGCTGATGCTCGTCCAGCGGCGTGCCGAGCAGAAGACCGCTCATCCCCAGGATGCCGTTCATGGGCGTGCGGATTTCATGGCTCATATTGGCCAGGAACTCGCCTTTTGCCCGATTCGCCGCCTCGGCGATCTCCTTGGCGGCTTCCGCCAACCCCTTCGCCCGGAGCATCTCGCCTTCGGCGCGCTTGATCGCCGTGATATCGGTCCACACGCCGACTTTGCCACCGCCGGGCAAGAGACGATGGGTGACGAGCATCCAGCGATCGTCGCGCAAATGAGAGCAATGCTCATCCTCGGTCTCGTGGCGCGCGAGCAGCGTCTCCAGATCGAGCGGCGGCTCGTCCGGTCCGGTCGCGTAAAAGCCGGTGTCCAGCTGCCAATTGGCCAGATCGCGCAAGCAAATGCCGACGCGTACCTGCGTGTTGCTGCCCGGCAGCGTATGCAGATCGACAAAGGCCTGATTGAAAGCGACGGCGCGGTCCGAGGCATCGAACATAACGAGGGGCTGCGTGACATGGGCGACGGCGTCCTGCAGGCGTTGTTGCGCCAGCCGGACGGCCGCTTCACCCTCGACCCGCCCCGTGATGTCGGCCGCAATACCGCGATACCCGCCGAAACCACCATCCTCATCGAAAACCGGCACCGCGCTGACCGAAAACCAGCGAATCTCACCATCGGGAAGTTTTCGCGAATAGACGAAGTCGCGATAGGACTTCTTCTCCTTTTGCGCCTGGATTGCCATCCTGCCCATCTCGGGCTCAACCCTGACGCCAGGAGTGTCGGCAAAGCGCTTGCCCAGAGCCTGGCCCGCCGGAATACCGACCACGGCGTCATAGCTGGGCGAGACGTAGCTCATCCGATAATCGCCATCCATCTCCCAGTAATAGTCGGCACCGATCTCGAACAATTCCCGGAAACGCCGCTCGCTATTGCTCAATTCACGAATGCGACGGTCGCTTTCCTGGAGAAGCCGCTCCGGCTCGCTCACATCGATCGCCGTCAGCGAAACCACCGCCGGACGGCCATCGGCCGTCGCCGGACCCTGCGCGAGCCACACGGCGATGATCGTCCCATCCGCCTTGCGATGGCGCCTTGTCCGGCGCCCGCCGTCTCCCGGCAGCCAAGCCGTCTCGAACTCGTCCAAATCGGTTATGGACATCGACTGGAATTGCGCCCGGTCATAGCCGTAGTGTCGTATGGCGCTGTCGTTGACAGCAACGATGTGCAACGTCGCCGCATCGCAGACCCACATCGGCAAGGGATGATCATCGAAGAATGATAGAGCCGAAGAATCTGGTCGGAGCACGGCCGGCGGCCTCCTCCCGAGAACCCATCAGCGGATAGACGACACCCTGCCACAGACAGATTGATCAAAGCTTAGCGACGATGCCTCCGGCGGGATTTCACTCGGTGGCCCCCACCGCAGGAATAGCTTAGGTTGGTACTGACAGAAGACAGCGCCTCGGGTACCAGTTCTTTACTGCGCGCCCGCCCAGGCGCGCTCCTCGCCTTATCGCTTGAGCGTGAATGTCGGATCAGCCCATCGCCGCCGAAGCCTTAGGGGTCGCACCACCACCCGCGCACCAGACGCCGGCGGCGACGCCCGGTCCACAACCGCTCGACCGGTCCATCTATCGCTTCATCCTGCGCTACAGCCTGACCGACCAGATCACCGTCTGTCTGCTGACCGCCTTGTCGATGCCGTTCTATTACTACTCGCTCGAGCTGCCGAAGCTCATTCTGAACACCATCAACGGCAACGCCGCCTCGGTCACGCTGTTCGGCTGGCAGCTCGATCAGATCCGTTATCTCCTGATCCTCTGCACCGCGTTTTTGACGATGGTGGTCGTCAACAACGGCTTCAAATACTTCATCAATGTGCTGAAGGGGCGGCTGGGCGAGCGGATGCTGCGCCGGTTGCGGTTCGAGCTCTATCATCGGGTGCTGCGCTTTCCGCATAGCCATTTCCGGCATACCTCGGCCGGCGAGATCATCCCGATGATCACCTCGGAGCTGGAACCGCTCGGCGGGTTCATCGGCGACGCCTTCGCGCTGCCGGCGCAGCAGGGTGGCCTGCTACTGACCGCGATCATCTTCCTGTTCGCCCAGGATGTTTACCTCGCCGCCGCGGCCCTGGCGCTCTATCCGTTCCAGGCTTATGCCATCCCTCGGCTGCAGGCCAAGGTCAACGCGCTCGACCGCACGCGCATCCGCACGATCCGCAGCCTGGCGGACCGGGTCGGCGAGACGGTCAACGGCATCGCCGATATCCAAAGCAACGACGCCACCCGCTATCAGCTGACGGATTTCGCCGACCGCCTGGGCACCATGTACTGGCTGCGGCTCGAGATTTTCATCCGCAAATTCTTTATCGAGTTCCTCAACCAGTTCATCAACCAGCTGGTGCCGTTCTTCTTCTTCGCGATCGGCGGCTATTTCGTGATCCGCGGACAGCTGTCGATCGGCGCGTTGGTCGCCGTGCTCGCGGCGTTCAAGGACATGTCGCCGCCGTGGAAGGAACTCCTGGACTTCTATCAGATGACGGAAGATCTGCGGATCAAGTACGAGCAGGTCGTCGAGCAATTCCAGCCACCGAACCTCATCGACCACGCCATGCAGATGGCGGATCCCGAACCGCTGCCGGAGCTTCACGGCACCATAACCACGGTCAATCTCGGCTATGCCGACGAGGATCGGCGCCTGCTCGACGGCGTCTCGGTGACGCTGCCGCTCGATCAGCATGTCGCCGTGGTCGGCCGCGCCGGCAGTGGGAAGAACGAATTCGCCATGCTGCTGGCCCGGCTGATGCCGCCGACCGAGGGGCATATCCGAATCGGCGATATCGATGTCGCCACCTTGCCCTATGCGGTTACCGGCCGGCGCTTTGCCTATGTCGGCCCATCCGCCTCGCTGTTTTCGGCCAGCCTCAGGGATAATCTGCTGTTCGGGCTGCGCCAGCGGCCGATCGCCGAGCCGCCGCTAGACCCGAGCATCCGACGGCGCCGCGAACGGGCGCTGCGCGAGGCGCGCCGGGCCGGCAATATCCCGCTCGACATCTCCGACGACTGGGTCGACTACGCGCGCGGCGGCATCGCCGCCGGGGGTGAACTCACGACCCGCCTGATCGACGTCCTGAAACTGGTCGGCCTCGATCGAGATGTCTACCTGCTGGGCCTGAACGGAAGGCTGGATGTGGCGGCACGGCCGGATATCGCTGAGCGGCTGCTGGAGGCCCGCCAGAGCCTGCGCGAGTTCATCGCCGAACGTCGCCTGGAATCGCTGGTCGAATACCTCGACCCCGACCGCTACAACAGCAACATGTCGGTGGCGGAAAACCTGCTGTTCGGCACGCCGCTGGATGCCACGTTCAGGACCGCGACCTTGCCGGAAAACGCCTATGTCCAGTCCGTGCTGGACAAGGTGGGCCTGACCGCGGATCTGGTTCAGATCGGCATCGAGGTCGCGGAAACCATGATCGAGCTGTTCGGCGACGTCAAATCCGATGCGCGCAGCTTCGACGAATACCGCCTGATCCCCCATGACGAACTGCCGGAGTTCCAGGAGATCCTGATGCATGCCCGCAAGGCGGGGCCCGCTGGTAAAGGGGGACCTGGCAAGCTGAAACCGGCCGATCGGGTCCGGCTGCTGGCGCTCGCCTTCAAGCTGATCGAACCGCAGCATCGGCTGGGGTTGATCGACCAGGCATTGCGCGGGCGCGTGCTGGAGGCTCGCCGGGTCTTCGCCGAGGGTCTGACGCCGGCGCAGGCCGCGTCTATCGAGCTGTTCGACGTCACCCGCTACAACACCGCGGCAAGCCTACAGAGCAACGTGCTGTTCGGCTCGATCGCCTATGGCGAGGCGGAGAGCGTGCAGCGAGTGCGCGACTTGATCGAGGAAGTGCTCGACCGGCTGGAGCTCCGCGATCTGGTCATCGAGGTCGGGCTGGACGCGCAGGTCGGCAGCGGCGGCGCGCGCCTGTCGCCGGTGCAGCGGCAAAAGGCGGCGATCGCCTGCGGCATCCTGAAGCGGCCGGACATGCTGATCCTGAACGATGCCTTCGCCGTGCTGGATCCGGGATCGGTCGGGACGATCATCGCTTGCATCCGCGCCGAATTCGCCGGCCGCGGCCTGCTGGCCGTCGTCAACCGCACAGGGCTGGCGCGCGGCTTCGATCGGGTCCTGGTCATGGTCGATGGCCATATCGTCCAGGATGCGGAAGCCGCCGCGCTCGACCAGCCGGACACGCCGTTCGCGGGTTTGAGCGCCGCCGACTAGCGCCCGAACCTTAGCGCCCAGATTACTTAACGCAGGGTCTCCATCAGCCTCAGCAGCAGCGAGGCGCGCGGCACCAGCGACGAATAGAAGATATGTTCGTCGTCGGTATGCGCCCCGGCGCCGTCGGCACCGAGGCCGTCCAGCGTCGGCACCCCCAGGGCGGCGGTGAAATTGCCGTCGCTGCCGCCGCCGGTCATCGGCACGTCGCGCAGATCCATGCCCAGCTCCGCCGCGCAGACGCGGGCGTGGTCGAACAACTGGGTGATCGCCGCGTCCTTGACATAGGGCGGCCGGTTTATGCCGCCGGTGATCTCCAGCGCGACATCCGGGTCATGGGCTTTGAGAGCCAGCAGCCGCGCCACCATTTCGTCGGCGAGTTCGGGCGTTGGGATCCGCAGATCGATTTCGGCCCTACTGTGCTGCGCGATCGTGTTCGCGGTCGTCCCGCCTTGGATGATGCCGACATTGGTGGTGACACCACGGGCGTAATCGGTCATCGCCGCGATATCCAGCACCTGGCGCGACAGCTCGATGACCGCGCTGCGGCCCTTGTCGTGCTGGGTGCCCGCATGCGCCGCCCGGCCGGTGAGCTTGAGCTTGAACTGGGCGATGCCTTTGCGCGAAGTCACGATCTTGCCGCCATCGCGCGCCGGCTCGGTCACCAGCACGTATTTCGCCTTGCGTCCCTCGGCCTCGATCAACGCCCGCGACGTCTTGCTGCCGACCTCCTCATCCGAGACGATCAGGAACGTGATCGGCAGATCGGTCGTCCGGCCCGTGCGCCGCAGGTGCCGGAAGGCGGCAAAGGCGAGATGCGCCCCCGCCTTCATGTCATAGATCCCCGGCCCGTAGACCTTGTCGCCCTCGCGCCGCAGCGGGTTGATATCAGCCAGCGTGCCATGCGGATGGACGGTGTCGAGATGGCTCACGACCAAGATACCCGGCCCGTCGCCGCCCCAAGGGCTGCGCACGACCAGATGGTCGCCGAAGCCGTCGCGGCCGGGAACCCGCTCGGTCAGCGCGCCGGCCCCCTGCCAGTCCCGCTCGACCTCGGCCATCAGCGCGGTGACGGCGGCGCCATCATGGCTCGGCGATTCCATCGTGACCCAGCGGCGGATCCCTTCGAGCAACTCCTCGGCGTCGAGCACCGCCTGGTTGGAGGCAAGCGCGGTCGACTGACGGTCCATGATCGGCTCCAGCGTGTTACGCCACCAGGATAGAGGCAGCAACGGTGGGATGCTATGCTATCTCAGCGTCTTAGAGGGAGCTTTCGATGCGCAGCCTGCTTGGCAACCTCGCACGTTCAGCCGTTCCGGCGCTCGCCCTGGCATGGTTTGCCGCCGGCCCCACCCAAATTCAAGCCCAAGAGACCCCATCCGCGCCTCGCACCGGCCGAGCCGCCTACGGCGACTGGCGGGGGGATGCGCCGGGCGTGCGCCGCAAGATCACGCCGGCGGATCTGCCGCCGCCCTTCTCGACCGACTCCGCCGGCGACGACGCCGGCATCGTGGCGCGGCCGGCCGGCGCGCTGCCCGCCGCACCGCCTGGTTTCACGGTACAGCTCTTCGCCTCCGGCTTGGATAACCCGCGCCTAGTGCGCGTGGCGCCGAACGGCGATATCTTCATCGCCGAGAGCCGGCCCGGCCGCTTGCGGGTGCTGCGCGCGGCGGATGGCGCCGCCGCGCCGGAGCGGATGGAGGTGTTCGCCAGCGGCCTCAACCAGCCCTTCGGCATCGCGTTCTACCCGAGCGGTCCGAACCCGCAATATGTCTATGTCGGCAACACCGATTCCGTCGTGCGGTTTCCGTATCGCAATGGCGATCTCGCCGCGCGCGGGCCGGCCGAGTTGGTCGCCCGCGATATCCCCGGCGGCGGCCGTCTGCGCGGCGGCGGTCATTGGACCCGGGATCTCGCCTTCAGCAAGAATGATGCGAAGCTATTCGTGTCGGTCGGCTCGGCGTCCAATGACGCGGAAGGCATGCCGCCGCGCGATGGCGCCGACATGGCAAAACGCCCGCTGGGTGCCGCCTGGGGGGTGGAGACCGGTCGCGCCGATGTCCTGCAATTCGATGCAGCCGGCGGCAACGGCCGGATCTTCGCGACCGGTCTGCGCAATTGCGTGGGCATGGCCGTGCAGCCGGCGACCGGCGATCTCTGGTGTTCGACCAACGAGCGCGATGGGCTGGGCGACGACCTGCCGCCCGATTACATCACGCGGGTGCGCGACGGCGGTTTCTATGGCTGGCCCTGGTATTATATCGGCGCTCACGAGGATCCCCACCACAAGGGCGAACGGCCGGATCTCGCCGGCAAGGTGACCGTGCCGGATGTGTTGCTGCAGCCTCATTCGGCATCGCTGGAAATGACCTTTTACAATGGCGGGCAGTTTCCGGCAGCGTTTCGCGGCGATGCCTTCGCCGCCGAGCATGGCTCATGGAACCGGGCGAACCGGACCGGCTACAAGATCATCCGTGTGCCGCTGCGGGACGGCCGGCCGACCGGCGAATACGAGGATTTCCTGACCGGCTTCGTCACCCCGTCCGGTGGCGTCTGGGGCCGGCCGGTCGGCGTCGCGGTCGCCCATGACGGCGCGCTGATCGTCACCGAGGATGCCCACGGGACGGTCTGGCGTATCGCTTATGCCGGCGGCAAAGCGCCGCAATAGACCGACGCGATCGGCGGTGGCGCCCCGGGCTCCTCTAGCGCAATATCCCCCGGAATATAACGATACCTTCTGGGAGATCCCGATGATCCTTCGCCCGCTGCTCCATGGCCTGGTCGGCTTCGCGCTTGTCGCGGGAGCGGCACTGGTCGCCCCGGCGGCATCGGCCGCGGACCTTTTAGTGTTCGCCGCGGCCAGCCTGAAGAACGCGCTGGATGACGCCGACGACGCCTATCGGCAGCAGACCGGCACCACCGTCACCGCCGCCTATGCGGCGAGCGGCCCCTTGGCGAAGCAGATCGAGAACGGCGCGCCCGCCGACCTCTTCATCTCGGCGGATCTCGATTGGATGGATTATGCCCAAGGCAAAGGCTTGATCCGGCCGGATACCCGGCTCAATCTGCTGGGCAATCGCCTGGTGCTCGTGGCCCCGAAGACCGCCACGATCCCGGCTGGCGACATCAAGCCGGGCTATCCGCTCGTGGCATTGCTGGGCGACGGGCGGCTGGCGATCGGCGATCCACAATCGGTGCCGGCCGGCAAATACGCGCAGGCGGCCCTGGAAAAACTCGGGCTGTGGAGCCAGGTGGCGGAGCATACCGCGCGGGCCGAAAGCGTGCGCGCCGCCCTGGTGCTGGTCGGTCGGGACGAAGCGCCGCTGGGCATCGTCTACGAGACCGACGCCGCCGCGGAGCCGGCGGTCAAGATCGTCGGCGTGTTCCCCGAGGACAGCCATCCGCCGATCATCTATCCGATCGCCATCACCGCCAGCAGCCAGAAACCCGAGGCGACCGCCTTCATCGCCTGGCTGCGCTCGCCCGCGGCGGCACCGGCCTTTCGAAAGCAAGGCTTCCAGGTGCTGCCATGAACCAAGGTGCTGCCATGAAGGCGCGCGCCGCCATCGCGGTCCTCGCCTTGGGCCTGTCGGGTTCAGCCCGAGCGGCGGCACCGTCGATCCAGATGCCGCCGATCCAAGTGCTGGCCGCCGGCAGCCTGAGCGGCGCCTTCACCGAACTCGCCAAGGCCTATACGGCGCACAGCGGAACACCGGTCGCGACCAGCTTCGGCGCGTCGGGATTGCTGCTGCAACGGATCGAGCAAGGCACGCCCGCCGATGTCTTCGCCTCCGCCAATATGGTCCATCCGCAAACCCTAACGCGCGAGGGCAAGGCGGGACCGACGGCGCTGTTCGCCCGCAATGCGCTATGCGGCATCGCCCGGCCGGACACGCACCTCACCACCGCAGCATTGCTCGACCGGATCCTAGATCCGTCGATCAAGCTGGGGACCTCGACGCCCAAGGCCGATCCCGGCGGCGATTACGCCTGGGCGATGTTCGCCAAGGCCGAAGTGGTGAAGCCCGGTGCCCGCGCCACGCTGGAAACGAAAGCGCTGCAACTGGTCGGCGGCCCGGTCGAGCCGGCGGTACCGCTCGGGCAAAACCCGATCGCCTATTTCCTGACGACTCGCCAGGCCGATGTGTTCCTGGCCTATTGCAGCTCCGGCCGCGCGGCCGGAGCCGGGCTGGAGACCGTGGCGTTGCCGGCGCCGCTCGCGGTCGCGGGCGATTACGGCATCGTGGCGCTGCGCGGCCCCCAGGAAACCGCCGCCAAGGATTTCACGCAGTATGTGCTATCGCCCGAAGGTCAAGCTGTCTTGGCCCGATACGGGCTTCAGCCGGCGGCCGGCTCCGGCAACTGAGGTGAACCCTTCTGGTCGCGATGGGCCTGGTCAAGTGCCCGCAGATGGTCGCCGGCGGCGTCTCCCGCCAAGCGTTCGATGCCGCGATAATGCCCGATCAGCGCCTGGCCGAAACCGGTCACAACGGCACCGCCGCCGGATTTGCCGCCCTGGGCGGTGCTGACCACCGGCTGAGCGAAAAGACGGTTCAGCGCATCGACCAATAGCCAAGCGCGCCGATAGGACATGCCCATGGCGCGGCCCGCCGCCGCGATCGATCCGGTCTCGCCGATCAATTCGAGCAGCCTGACCTTGCCCGGCCCGATCGCCTCGCCGGGCGCCAATTCGATACGCAGACTGAGTTTCGCCATAGCCGGAACGCTAGCATGCGGTAGGCTGGGAACGCATGAGACAAAACGCCGATAGACGCGCCCTTGCGGCGAACCGCGCATGGACAAACATATCCGACGGCGGTAGCTCTATCGCAAGATCCGGGAACACGAGGAGGTGACATGGCACGCACATGGTTAAGCCAGATGCTGACCTCCGTGGCCGATGCCGGGCGCTCCTGGATCAAGCTTCCGGAGGCCGCCGCGGCGCCGCTGGACCGCGCCCGCGACCTCTACCGCAGCCTGTTGTCGGAACGGGGCGAGGCGTCGGGCACCGCCCTCGCCCGCGAACTCGCCGAACTCTATTGGACGTTCGACGACGAGACGGCGCTGGGTTTTTTCACGCAGCTCTCGGTCGACCTAGCGCCCAATCAGGATAAGCTGGTCGGCTTCGCGCAGGCCTATGCGTCGGCGCCCTCCACGGAAACGCTGATCGCGCTCAGCGAGGCCTGCGAGGCGCCCCGGCAGGAATTGTTGCGCCGGTTGAACATGGCGCCGGACGGCACGGCGCTGCTGGTCAAGTTGCGCGAGCGGCTGGTCGTCCTGCTGCCCAAACATCCGGAGCTGATGCCGCTCGAACACGACCTGCGGCATCTGCTGAGTTCCTGGTTCAACCGCGGCTTTCTGCAGATCGAGCGGATCAGTTGGCGCACGCCGGCGCTGATCCTGGAAAAGCTGATCGAGTATGAGGCGGTCCACGAGATCGAAGGCTGGGGCGATCTGCGCCGGCGGCTGGCCGCGGATCGTCGCTGCTTCGCGTTTTTTCACCCGGCCTTGCGCGACGAGCCGCTGATCTTCGTCGAGGTGGCGCTGGTCAAGGGCCTGGCCGCCTCGGTCCAGCCGTTGTTGGCGCCGCCGCCAGCCGATGGGACGCACGCGCCCGACGCCAAGCCCGATACCGCGATCTTCTATTCCATCAGCAACTGCCAGCCGGGCCTGCGCGGCATCTCGTTCGGCAATTTCCTGATCAAGCAGGTCGTGGCCGAGCTGTCGGCCGAACTGCCGCACCTCACCTGCTTCTCCACCCTGTCGCCGATTCCGGGTTTCGCGAGCTGGCTGCGCCGCAAGCTCTCCCAGGGCACACCGGGGCTGTTGAGCGCCGAGGAGCGCAAGACCATCACCGCCATCGCCGGGCGGACGGGCGCCAAGGGAGCCCTCGCCAGCCTGCTGGCCCAGCCGGGCTGGACGAATGACGAGAGCATCGCCTCCGCCTTGCGGCCGGCGTTGACCCGCCTCGCCGCGCACTATTTGACGGGCCGCCCAGCAGGCAAGCGGCCGACCGATCCGGTGGCGCGCTTTCACCTGGGCAATGGCGCCCGGCTGGAGCGGATCAATTGGCTGGGCGACCGATCGACCAAGGGCCTTCAGCAATCCTTCGGACTGATGGTCAATTACCGCTACGAGCTGGGCGAGATCGAGGCCAACCACGAGCGCTTCACCCGCGGCGAGCCGATCGCCTGTTCGCGCGAGATCGAGGCCCTGCTGACGCCCCCCCGCGAACCACGCCGTCTGCCGACATTTCGCCAGCTGGTCGGCGCGCGGGGGTAAGCACCGATTAGGGGCGGCCCAAAACCAGGGCGATAGCTATTCCCCTGTGCGTCTTGTAAAAAGAATTCCGTGGTGATTTGGCCGGCCGGCTTGCAGCCACGTTAAAAAAATCGCTAAAGGGCCGCTTGCGGACCAGAGGCGAATTGTTGTCGTTTTTTGGTGACCGCCATGCCCATCAAGATCCCCGATAAGCTGCCCGCGGTCGAAGCCCTGATGAATGAGGGCGTGCGCGTGATGACCGAGACGGCGGCGATCCGACAGGATATCCGCCCGCTGCAGATCGGGCTGCTCAATCTCATGCCGAACAAGCTCAAGACCGAGTTGCAGATCGCACGCCTCCTTGGCGCCTCGCCGCTGCAGGTCGAGCTTTCGCTCGTCCGGATCGGCACTCATAGGCCCAAGAATACCTCGGAAGATCACCTACTCGCTTTCTACCAAACCTGGGAGAAAGCGCGGGATCGGAAATTCGACGGCTTCATCATCACCGGCGCGCCGGTCGAGACGATCCCCTATGAGGACGTCACCTATTGGCAGGAAATGCAGCGGATTTTCGACTGGACGCAAACCAACGTGCATTCGACGATGAATGTCTGCTGGGGTGCGATGGCAGCGCTCTACCATTTTCATGGGGTACCGAAGCACCAGCTTCGGGAAAAGGCGTTTGGCGTCTACAGACAGAAAATCCTGCAGCCGTCATCACCGTATCTCAACGGCTTCTCCGACGATTTCTCTATCCCGATATCGCGCTGGGCCGAAATCAAAGCCACGGATCTCGCGGGTCGCCCGGAACTCACCCTGTTGGCGCATTCCGATGAGAAAGGGGTCTGCGTCGTAGAAGATAGAAAATTTCGACGCCTCTACGTGCTCGATCATCTCGAATATGATTCGGGATCCCTCGCGGAGGAGTATTTTCGCGACATCAAGGCCGAGATGCCGATCAAGCTGCCGTTCAACTACTTTCCGAACGACGATACGTCACTGCCGCCACGAAATAGCTGGCGATCCCATGCTCATTTACTGCTCTCCAACTGGATCAATGAGATCTATCAAACGGCACCTTTCGACATCCGCTCGATCGGGAAGGACCGCGTGGCGTAACGGCGGCGTGGCGAAGCTATGCGCCGCTGGCCTCCTTCATGGCCTGGGTGGTTTCCGTATCGTCGACAAAGTTTTTTGCCGCTCCGACGGAAGCCGCTCCGATCCCATAAAAATGCTGCTTCGAGCCGTTCCGTTTAGCGATCCGACTCCTACCAAGGCACCGTCTCGCCGAGGTAATTGAAATATTGAAGACCCGGCTGGCCGGCTTTCGCCGCGAGCGCGTCGACGACGCCGGGGATGCTGTCTTCGATGCCAAGCGTCGCGGTCGAACCGCCCATGTCCGTCCGCACCCAGCCCGGGTCTACCAGCGCCAGGGTGCGGCGACCGCCGGCATGGCGGGCGGCGTAGGAGCGCATCAGCGTGTTAAGCGCCGCCTTGCTGGCACGGTAAACCTCCCAACCACCCCGGTCGTTGAGCGAGACGCTTCCCAAGCTAGAGGACATGGCCGCGATCGTGCCGTCCTGCCGGACCATGTCCCCCAATTCCTCGATGATGCGCATCGGGCTCAGGGCGTTGGTCACCATGATCCGGATAAATTCATCGGTCGAGGTCCGGCCCACTTGGTCCTGCGCGCCGCTTGCAACGCCGGCGTTGACGAACAGGAGGTCGAGGTCGCGACCCGACAGTCGTTGACGCAACGCCTTCACGGCGTCGAGATCCGTCATTTCCAGTTGCTCGATCAGCAGCCGTCCCTTTGAGGTCTCAGCGGTCTCATGCAATCCGGTATGCCCCGTTCCGCGCACGGTCGCGATCACGGTCCAGCCGCGTGACAGCCATTCGCGCGCGAGGGCAAGACCTAGGCCGCGCGAGGCGCCGACGATCAGGGCCGTCCGTGAAGCGGTGATCGACATGGTGGTTCCTTCCCATGAATTGAGGCAACCCCGATTGGGAATTGCCCGTATCCGGATGATCGATATTGATCGGAAAAACGGTTAGGCGATGGAGCGCACCACGCCGCCATCGACCCGGAGGGCGGCGCCGTTGGTCGCGGACGCGCCCGTGCCGCAGAGATAGACTGCCATATTGGCGACCTCGTCGACCTCGGCGAAGCGGCGCAGCAGCGAGGAGGGGCGGGCGGTGTGGAAGAACTCCGCCTCGACCTCGTCGGTGCTCTTGCCTTGATCGCGGGCCAGGCTGGCGACGAAGGCGCCGACACCTTCCGAGCGCGTCGGACCGGGCAGCACCGCGTTGACCGTGACGCCCGTACCGGCGACCGTCTCGGCCAGCCCACGGGACACCGCCAGCTGAGCCGTCTTGGTCATGCCGTAATGCACCATCTCGACCGGGATGTTCAGCCCGGATTCGCTGGAGATGAACAGGATACGGCCCCAATCCCGATCCACCATGCCGGGCAGCAAGGCGCGCGACAGGCGGATGCCGCTCATCACGTTGATCTCGAAGAACCGGCTCCAATCCTCATCCGGGATTTCCAGGAACGGCTTCGGCTCGAAGATGCCGAGATTGTTGACCAGGATGTCGACCGTCCCCAGCCGCGCCACCGCCACCTCGACACCGGCGGCGCTGCCGAGATCGGCGGCGATGCCGTGCGCCGGAGCGCCGGTCTCGTCGCGGATCCGGCGGATCGCCGTGTCGACCGCCGCTTCGGTCCTGCCGTTGACGATGACCGCGGCCCCCTCGCGGGCGAGCCCACGCGCGATCGCGAAGCCGATACCCCCGGTCGAGCCGGAAACAAACGCACGCTTGCCGTCGAGACCCAAATCCATGACTACCTCCCTCCCCATGGCTGATGTCGTTGCCATGGATATGGGTGCCGGCCAGTCGGATGAAAGCCGGTTCAGCCGCCCTTCACGCCGCCGGCGGCGAGGCCGGTGACGATTTCGCGCTGGATGAACACGGTCAGCACCAGCACCGGGAGCGTCACCAACAGGGCCGCCGCCGCGAGCGGCCCCCAGGCCACCTGTTCAAAGGTCAGCACATTGTAGATCGCCACCGGCAGGGTACGCGTCTCGCGGCCGGACAGCACCGCGCCGAAGATGAAGTCGTTCCACGAGAAGATGAACGCCAGGATGAAACCCACGACGATGCCCGGCCGGGCCAGCGGCACCGCCACGTAATAGAACGCCTGCCACAGGGTGCAACCATCGATCAGGGCGGCCTCCTCCAGCTCGGGCGACATCGTCTCGAAGAAGCCGATCATGATCCAGGTCACCACCGGCACGGTGATCACCAGATGGGTGATGACCAAGGGCAGCAGGGTACCGGTCATATGGAAAAACTGGAACAAGGTGAACAGCGGGATGAGGTAGCTGAGACCCGGCGTGATGCGGGCGATCAGCACCAGCACGCTGAGCTTCGACGCCTTGGCCTTGGCGATGCCATAGCCCGCAGGCACACCGACCAGCAAGGCGATGAGCGTCGCCGAGCCCGAAACGATCAGGCTGTTGATCGCGAAATGCGGCAGCGGGCTGTTGCGGAACACCTCGGTGAAATTCGCCAGCGTCGGCGGATTGGGGATGAACACCGGCGGATAGGCGATGTTGTCGATCTCGGTCTTCAGCGACAGCGAGACCATCCATAACAGCACCAGGATCGCCGGCGAGACGATCACCACGACCGAGGCCGCGAAGCCCAGCTTGCCTGCCAAGCGGCGCAGCCGGTGGCCGACGCCCGGCACCGCCGGTGCCGGGCGTCGCCGCTGGGTGGTTCGGGGCGTGGGCACTGCCATCACGTCCATCGGGTTTTCTGCCATACCACGAGCAGCACCAGCGACAAGGCGACGATGATGGCGAAGAACACCACGACCACCGCCGAGGCATAGCCGATGTTGAAGAACGAAAATGCCTGCTGATAGAGGAACAGGTTGATCGTCTCCGATGCCGTTCCCGGTCCGCCCTGGGTGATGACGAAGATCGTATCGAAGGCCTTCAGCGCGTCGATCGTCCGGATGATGACCGCGACCATGATGAACGGCAGCACCAACGGCAGGGTGATGTAACGGAACATCTGCCAGGCGCTGGCGCCATCGATCCGCGCCGATTCGTAAGGCTCGGCCGGCAAGGCGGCGAGACCGCCCAGCACGATCAGCATGACCAGCGGCGTCCAATGCCAGACCTCGACCAGCACCAGGCTGGGGATCACCGTCGACTGGTCATAGACCCAGAGCTGCGGCGGGATGCCGACCAGGCTCAGCAGATAATTCAGCACGCCGAGCTGGGGATGGAACATCATGGTCCAGACCAGGGCGACCGCCACTGGCGTCGCCATCATCGGCATGATGAAGATGCCACGCAGGAAGCCGCGCAACGGGAATTTCTCGTTGAAGACGACCGCCGCGGCGGTGCCGAAGACGACCGGCAACGCCACCGCCAGCACCGTGAAATAGACCGTGTGCACGACGGCGTCGCGAAACCGCTCATCGGTGAGGATCTTGGCGAAATTCGCCAGGCCGACGAAGCTGTGCCGCTGGCCGATCTGCCAGTCCTGCACGCTCATCCACAGGGTGAACAGCCAAGGGAACACGATCACCGACAGCATTAGCAACAGCGCCGGCGCCACAAAGCCGTAATACCGCGCCTGCCGGCCATAGCCGCGGCCGCCGGGGCGGCCCGACGACGGTGCGACACTGGCGCCGGCATGGGGGCTGGGGCCGAGTTCGGCCGTGCGCGCACTCATCCTGCAGCTACCTCCGCGCCGCCTAGGCCTTCTCGGTCTTTTCCAGAACCGGCTTGAAGGCCTCCGTGGCTTTCTTGAGCTCGGTCGCCGGATCGGCGCCGCCGATGAGGTTGGTGAGCGCCACGCCGAAGGTGTCGCGGAACTCGGTGACCGCGAAGATCTCGGGCAGGCCCGGCCGGGCGATCTTGATCGATCCGCTCATCGCCTCGACCCACTCCTTGGGCGCCTTCAGATCCGGCGAGGTGAGCGCCGTGGTGAAGGCGGATTGCCGGCCGGGCGAGCCATACCCGCCGAGCAGATTGCGCGACTGCATCACCTTGCTGGTCGCCCATTGGCAGTAGAGCCATGCCGCCTGCTTGTTCTTGCTGGTGGCGGCGATGCCGATGCCGTCGCCGAACAGCGCCGAATGCTGCGCCTTCGGCCCCGCCGGCATGACACCATAGCCGACCTTGCCGACGATTCGGGACCGGGTCGGATCCTCCAGTGGCAGCGCGAAGCCGATGCCATCGAGCCACATGGCCGCCTTGCCCTGCACAAAACTGGTCTGGCACTCGTTCCAATTGAAGCCGACCACGCCGGGTGGCGCGAATTCCCGGTTGAGCCGCTTATAGATCTCGGCCGCGGCGATCGCCTCCGGCGTGTCGGTTTGCAATTTGCCGGCGGCATCGATCGGATCCACGCCATGGCCCAGCAGAAAACTGGTCCAGACCGGCACATTGGCGTTCTTCATGCCGCGCGATACCCAGCCGGAGATGCCCTTCTTGGGATCGTTGAGCGTCTGCGCGGCGCTGATCAACTCGTCGAAATTCTTCGGGAAGGCCAGCCCCTTGGCTTGGAACAATTCCTTGTTCCAATAGATGATCCAGTAATCGAGGTTGAGCGGCAGCGTGTCCATCCGGCCATCCGGCTGGGTCGCGTAGTCGACAGCCCCCTTGGCGAAGTCGGCGAAATCGTAATCCGGCGCGGTCAGAGTCGCGTCGGCCAGAAAGGGGCGCAGATCCTCAAACCACTTACCTTTGCCATAGAGCCGCTTCTGGACATGCCAGGACGCCGTGACGACATCGAAGCTGGGCGCGCCGGAGGTGAATTCGATGGCCACCTTCTGCCTGTGCTGCTGCTCGGGCACCTGTTCGGCGCCGACCTTGATGCCGGTCAGCTCCTCGAATTCCTTTTGATATTTTTGCAGCAGATCGCCACGCGTATTCTTGGTCAGCGATACTTCGATCGAAGTGCCCTGGTACTTCTTCCAATCGAAGCTACCAGCCGCCTCGGCCGGTTGCCACCAGCCCAACCCCGCCGCCGAGGCGAGCCCCGCGCCGGCGAGGGCTTGCTTCAAGACGGTACGCCGCGGCAATGCCGCGCCCTTGACGCTGTGCGTCATAATTTTCACTCCCCCTGTGGCATCCAGTCGTTAAGGCGCCGGACACCTAACATGTCACGTGACACTATCGGATCGGCTCGGCGAATCAAAGGCCTCACGCGACACCTAGGTCCAATAGCGTCCGGTGCTGCCGATCACGATGGTCAGCAGGCCGAGGATCAGGTTGACGGTCACGATCAACCGGATCTGTGCCAGGCGGCGCGCCGCCTCGGCGAGATCTCCCGCGTCGAGCGCCAGGCGAAAGCGTTTCCAGGGCGCGAACACCAGATGCAGAAACAGCAGCATCATGATGAGGCCGATCCCCTGCATCAGGTTGATGTACATCGCCAAACCGTGGAACCCGCCGAACCCCAGCACCACCATGGCGTAGCCGCTGAGCAGCAGAAGCCCGACCGAGAGACCGGCGATGGGCAGGAAACGGCCGAGGACGCGGCGCCACAGGGCTAGGCGCAGCGGCGGGTCGAGCGGCAATGCCGCAGGCCGCAGCACGACATGGGCGAACAACATGCCGCCGACCCAGGCGACGGCGGCGAGGATATGCACGGCAAGACTGACGATCATAACGGCGGAAGACATGGGAAGGCGCCCGATCCCGAAAGGAGCGGCATCCTGACACCAAACCGGCTGATCGCAAACCATGGCGGCCGGGAAATCGATGGCTGTTTACCGTGCCAGGGACAGCGCATCGGCGGCGGCATCGACCTCGTGGGTCAACAGGCTGGTGGCGACCCGGACATGCTCGCTTGGCCGGATGGTGCATTTGCGTCCCGGCAGCACGGCGATGCCGCGCGCCGCCATGGTCACGATGGCGAACTGCTCCGACCGCACCGGGACCCAGAGGCACAGCCCGTCGCGATCGGGCAGGCTGACGCCGCGCGCGTCGAGGGCGGCGATGAGAGACCTCCGGCGCTCGGCGTAGACGCGCTGTGCCCGATCGATCGACGCGGTCGTCTCCGGATCGCGGATCAGCCAGCTCGCCGTCGCCTGCAGGATGCGGCTCGTCCAGCCCGCACCGAAGCTGCGATAGGCCTGGATCTGCTTCACGATATCGGTCGAACTCGACAGGACGGCGAGACGCAGGTCGGGACCGAGCGATTTCGAGTAGGAATGGATGTGAACGGTCCGATCGGGAAATACTCGGCCGAGGCTGCGGGGCGGGACGGCCGAGAGGGCGCCCAACCCGTCATCCTCCACGATCAGTGTTTCGCTGTGGCGAAGAACGCGGGCAAGCTCGACCATACGGTCGGCGCCCACCACCCGCCCGGTAACCGAATGGGTGCGCGGCTGATAGACGAACGCCGCGGGCGCGCCGGCAAGGGCGGTGGCGAGCGATGCCGGGTCGGGCCCCTCCTCGTCGCAGACAACGGGGATCACCTGGGCGCCGAGATTGTCCAAGATGTCGAGGAGCCGCATGGCTGTCGGATCCTCGATCGCGACCGCCGACCCTGGCCTAATCAGGGTCTGAAGGGTCACGTAGACGGCGTCATAGCCGCCATTGGTGGCCAGGAACGCCTCGGCCGGATAGGGCCAGCCGGGCCGGATGGCGGCCGCCAGCCCGTCCAGGATCGGTACGCGCTCGTAGCTGTTCAGCCCGACGGCATTCGCCCCGTACCGCAGCGCCTCCGCGAGGGCGGGCAGCAGCGCTGGGTCAGGCGCCGCCGAGGACAGATCGAGGACGCGCGCGCCATAGTTCCCGACCTCCTCGTACCTCAGCGGGCGCGGCGTGACCCGGTCGCCGCAGACCCAGATCCCCGTGCGGCCGCGGCCGCTGATCACCTTGAATTTCCGCAACTCGCTCCACGCCGCCGAAATGGTGGCGGGACTGACGCCGAGGGCGAGCGCCAGCTCACGCACCGCCGGAAGCTTCATGCCGACGGCGATGGCGCCGGATCGGATCAGAGCGCCAGTTGTGGTGGCGATGCCGCGGGTGGTGCGGTCCGTGAGGTGACTCGTGAGCCACTGGGCGGAGATGAGATCGGTCATTCGAAGATTCTTTGTTCAGTAACAAACTAGCAATTGTTCAGACAAAAGCGAACAATTAATCGTGGGAAACGAATCGCCGGGAGGTAACGAGCCCGCGCGCCCCTGTCGAGCAGGATTGCATCATGACGATCACGATCAGACTGGCCGTACGGGACTGGGACTACATCACCCCCCTGGCGCTCGGGGATATCCGTCCGGCGGATTTCGCTCTCGAGGTCCATCGCGTCGGCACCCTCCCCGACGACCTCGCCAACGACCCGCGCTACGACGCGGGCGAGATGTCCATGAGCCGCTATTCGCTCGGCCGGGCGCGGGGGGACGACACGATCCTGGGGGTGCCCCATTTCCTGATGCGGGGCTTCCGGCAGCGCTGCATCATCACGGCGAAGCGCAGCGGCCTCACCGACTTGGCCCAGCTCGCCGGCAAGCGGATCGGCCTCACCGGCTGGCAGGATTCCGGCAATACCTGGACCCGCGCGCTGCTGCGCCGCGTCGGGGTCGGCATCAGCGAGGCGCGCTGGTTCGTCGGCCGCCTGACGGAGGCTCATCCCATCGTGGACCGGCTTGCCGGTTTTGGACGACCGGGGCTGATCGAGGCCGTGCCGGGCGAGCGGCCGATGCTGGAGCTATTGCAGGCAGGCGAATTCGATGCCGTGTTCACGCCATTCATGCCGCCGGGCTTCTTCGACGCCGACTCGCCGTTCCGCCAGCTGCAGCCCGATTTCCGGCAGGCGGAGATCGACTACTTCCGGGAGGTCGGCTACGTGCCCGGCATTCACCTGCTGGGCATCAAGCCGGCGATCGCCCGGGACCACCCCTGGCTGCCGTTGGCGCTAAGCGAGGTGCTCGACCAATCGTCGCGCGCCTGGATCGACAAGCGCCTCAAATACGCGGATACGACCCCCTGGATGCTCGACGAACTCCGGCAGGTCGCGCGCGATCTGCCGCCATACTGGGACCGCAACGGCTTCGCGGCCAATGAGCGGATGATCGACGATTTCGCCGCCGAACTGCACGCTCAGGAGCTGACACCGACGCGTCTCACGCCGCGAGACTTGTTTCCCACAGCACCTTGATCACCATGAAAGAGGGAAAGACAGTGATGACCACGAGAACCTTGGCGCAGGCCGCCCTTCTGGCGATGCTTCTCGGCGGCGGTCCCGCGATGGCGCAGGAGCCCGTGACGATCCCGCAGCAGAGCGTCGACAGCGCGCTCCGGGTGAAGCTGCCGAAGGACATCCTCGATGCGGGCGAGTTGGTGTCCGTGAACAGCGGCTCCTTCCCGCCCTACGAGATCGTCAGCGACACGCGCACCGTCACGGGGGCGAGCGCCGATCTATCGAGCGCGTTGGGACAGCTTCTGGGCGTCAAGATTCACCATGAATCCGTCAGCGGCCTATCGGCGATCCTGGGCGGGATCAAAGCCGGCCGGTACCAGATGGCAGAGGGACCGATCGGCGACTTCCCGGAGCGCGAGGAGGCCAACGACTTCGTCGACTTCGTCCAGGAATACGTTGTCTTCGCCGTGCAGGCCGGCAATCCGACCGGCATCAAGACCCTTGAAGATGCCTGCGGGACGAAAGTCGCCGTGATGGCCGCGGGCTCGGCCGAACGCGTGATCAAGAAACAGGCCGAAACCTGCGAGGCGGCGGGCAAGCCGAAGCTGGAGGTCCAGTCCTATCCCGATCAGGCCACCTCGATCCTGGCCGTCCGGTCGAACCGGGCGGACGCCTTCTTCTCGTCCCAGGCACCGCTGACTTACTTCGCTCAGCAGGCCAAGGGGCAGCTCGAACTCGCCGGCGTCGGCAAGGCGAACGGCTTCGACAATCTCTATCAGGGCACCGTGGTCCCCAAGGGGAGCGTCCTCGGCGAAGTCATCCTGGAGGGCTATAGGAAGCTGTTCGAGAACGGCACCTACGCGGCGATCATGAAGAAATGGGGCCTCGATACCAACATGCTGAAAGCGCCGGGCATCAACATGTCGGGGAAGAAGTCTTAGTGACGGCCGGAGCAGTCCCGGCGCCTCCCCTGGACGAATTCGCGGAGGCCGGTCTTCGCGACGTCGCCACCGCGCGCCGGCCGGTCGCCTATGGGCGGGGGCTGCTCTGGGTCGCGACGCTCGCGGTGACGCTCTACCTCGGCTGGGCGGTCGCCCATAACAAGAATTTCGAGTGGGGCGTGGTGGCCCAGTGGTTCACCGCGCCGTCGATCCTGCGCGGCCTCTCGGTCACCCTCGGCCTCACCCTCGTATCGATGCTGATCGGCGTCGCCCTCGGCCTGCTGCTCGCCGTGGCACGCTTGTCGGACAACCGCCTGCCAAGAACCCTTTCGGGCCTCTACATCTGGATCTTTCGCGGCACGCCGCTGCTGGTGCAGCTCATCTTCTGGTACAATCTCTCGCTGCTTTTCCCGGCCCTCTCGATCGGCATCCCGTTCGGGCCGACGCTCGCGACCTGGAAGACGAACGACCTCATCACCCCGCTGACGGCGGCCTTCGCCGGCCTGGCACTGAACGAAGCAGCCTATATGGCGGAGATCATCCGGGGCGGGCTGCTCTCGGTGGATCGTGGGCAATACGAGACCGCGGAGGCCTTCGGCATGACGCGCGCCCGGGCGCTACGCCGCATCATCATCCCCCAGGCCATGCGGTCGATCGTCCCGCCGACAGGCAATCAGCTCATCAGCATGATCAAGGCGACCTCCCTCGTCAGCGTGATCGCGATGGGGGATCTGCTCTACTCGGTCCAAGCCGTCTACAACCGCACCTTCGAGGTTGTTCCGCTGCTGATGGTGTCGGTCCTCTGGTACCTGCTCATCACCTCGATCCTCAATGCCGGCCAATCCGCCATCGAGCGCTATTACGGGCGGGGCCAGAGAAGTGCCCGGCCAGGGAAGGCGGGCGCCGTCCGGTCACCGGTCGCCAATGTGGGAGAGGCGCGGTGACGACGAGCTTGGCCGGAGCACCCTTGGTCAGAGCGAGGGGCGTCCACAAATCCTATGGTGCCAACGAGGTGCTCAAAGGCATCGACCTCGACGTCCAGGCCGGCGAGGTGGTCGTCATCCTCGGCCCTTCCGGATCCGGCAAATCCACCTTTCTGCGGTGCATCAATCACCTTGAGGAGATGGATCGCGGCTCGATCCGTCTCGGCGACGAGCAGATTGGCTACGAGCTGCGCGGCGGACGCCTCCGCAAGCTGTCGGCGCGCGCGACGGCGCGGCAGCGCAGCCGCATCGGGATGGTGTTCCAGCAGTTCAACCTCTATCCGCATATGACGGTGCTGGAGAACATCGTCGAAGCGCCGATCGGGATCCACGGCCAGAGCCCCGGCGAGGCCAGGTGCCATGCCCTGGAACTGCTGACCAAGGTCGGGCTGGCCGAGAAGGCCGCCGCCTTCCCACGGCAATTATCCGGCGGTCAGCAACAGCGCGTGGCGATCGCCCGGGCCCTGGCGATCAGGCCGCAGCTCATGCTGTTCGACGAGCCGACCTCGGCCCTCGACCCGGAACTCGTCGGCGAAGTGCTCACCACCATGCGCGACCTCGCGGGGCAAGGGCTGACCATGATCGTGGTCACCCATGAGATCGGCTTTGCCAGGGATGCGGCCGATAGGGTCGTGTTCATGGATGACGGGCGCATCATCGAACAGGGCAAGCCGGAGGATGTCATCGGCAATCCCCGGCAACCCCGCACGCGCCTATTCCTGAGTCGCTTCATCCAGACGCCAGACGTCCAACCGCGTTAAGGCCTCGCGCCGCTTTCGGCGACCATCTGGCTGAAGAAATCGAGCTGCCAGGCGAGCGCCTCGGCATTCAGCGGAAAACCGTCGGTGGCGGTCGGCTTCAAGATGCTCGCCGGCGGGATATGCGCGAGGATGGTCTGCAACTTCACCGCGGTGCGCATGCCCAGCCGCGCCTTCCAGGCAAGCGCGGTAACACCTTTCGGGCTCTGCGAGGACAGCACCTTGTCGACGACGGCGAAGGAGAGCCCAGCCCGCTGTACCAAGGCCGCGCGCACGAAGAACCGGTCGTTACTGGCCAACCCGTCGAGCACTCGTCGTTCATCGAGCTTGCCGGCGGCGGCGAGCTTGCGCACCTCGACCAGCGCCAACTCGTCGGCGGTCGGCCCATCCCCCTTGGGCGGGAGCTTCGGTGCCGCCGCGGTGACAGCCGTGGGTGCCTCCTGCTCCAGCCGCCGCATCACGACGTCGCTGACCTGCCGCATGGTTTCAGGATCGAGGTCGCGGCGATCGCGCAACCGATCCAACAGGTTGGTCGCGACGAACCGGGCGAGCTTCAGCACGGCGTTGGACGACAGCACGGGCCGCATGACGAGCGGCCGATGCCAACTGCGTACCGCCGGCGCATGCGCCACCAGCATGTCGAGCGTCTCTTCCCGGATCTGCGCGCTGGAATTGCTCAGCAGCGTCGCCACCACTTCGTCCTCGAAACCCTGACCGATTGCATGGCTGACCCGGCTGCCCAGATGCTCGCGGCCGGCGATCGCCCGCGCCGCACTCGGCGACGGCAGGGTTCGCAGGATGTCGAGCAGGTCGTCGTCGGTCAGTACCGGCGAATATTGCAGCACGGGCATCGCGACGACGTCTTCGCAGTCCCGCGCCAAACGCCGCATGATTTCCGGCGCGGCGTCCGCCTTGTCCTTCAGTGCCTCGGCTAGGATCTGGCGAACCTTGACGGCCTGATCCTGCACCAGCCGCTCCAGCACCTCATAGGTCAGCCGGCGGAGCCGATCGGTTTCGCCGGCGGTCAACCCCGGGGCCAGTTCGCCGATCTTGCGGGCCAGATCCCGACGGACGGCCTCGTCCGCGTCGGCCGCCAGGATAAGGTCCGCCTGGACCGGTGACGCCTCGTTCGACGCAACCGCGATGCGCACGCTGGGATCGGGATCGGAGGCGAGGTAATACAGCACCTCGGGGCGAGCGCCGGTGCGTTCGGCGATGTCGCGCCGGTCGGCCGGGTCGCGGCTGGCCGCCAGACGCTTCGATTCCTCGTAATCGACCGGTGCTGACCACCCACCGCGCAATACCCGCTGCAGCAGCCCGATCATGACGTCACCAGGCTCTCATGCATGTCCGCCACGGCCGATGGTGAGGATGCTTCCAGGGAATCCAAGGGTTCGGTGTCGTCGGCGATGGCGAAGTCGAGATCCGGCGTGTGCTTTGCCCGGTACATCGCCTGATCGGCCCGAGCGACCAACCGGTCGAGCGCCTCGGGCCTGGCGGGATCGTAGACGGCCAAGCCCAGCGAGACGCCGACCGGCCGTTCCGGTGCCACCGTCAGGACGCGCAGGCCGGCCGTCTGGCGCAGCAGCAGCCGGGCGCGTGCCTCGACCGACCCATCGCCGACACCTTCCAGCCACAAGACGAACTCGTCGCCGCCGATGCGCGCGATCAGATCGCCGGAGCGGGTACCCGCCCGCAACAGATCCGCCAGCATCAGGATCGCCTGGTCGCCCGCCACATGGCCGGCGAGATCGTTCAGGGATTTGAGATTGTTGATATCGGCATAGACCAGCGCTGCCGGGACGGCGGATTGCGCCAGCCGGGACAAGCGCCGCTGCAGTTCGGCGAAGAACGCCCGGCGGTTCAGCAATCCGGTCAGCCCATCGGTGTTCGACAGGGTGACGATCTGGCGGTGATGGCCGAGCTGGGCCAGTGCCACGCCGATTTGCCCCGCGACCTCCGACAGCACGGCGCGATCGCCGTCGCCGAAGCCGCCGGCGTCGAGACGGCGCCAGAACACCACGGCACCATTCAGTCGGGACCGGCCATCCCCGGCATATTCCGTGACGTGACCGATGACCTGCAGGTCGGAGCGCATGAGATCGACCGACCCCTGTTCCGCCAACGCGGCCTGTACCTCGGCGAGATCCTCGGCCGGCAAGGGCTCGCCCCAACACACGATGTCGTCTTCGGCCGAGTCCATGGCGGCGAGGTCCGGCAGGACGCGGATTACGCTCGGATCGCCGTTGAGGATCAGGCCGCCATCGGCGCCGATGGCCAGGCCGGTGCCTGACAGCGCCGCCGGCAGGGTCTTTTCCGGCTGGATCTCGTTGCGAATGGTATCCCGCAAATAGGTCAGCAGCCGATCGCTCAGATGGCGCTGACGCTGATGGCGTTCGGAGTTGCGCGCCTCGGTGACGTCGCGCGCCATACCGCGCGCGCCGCACCAGACATCATCCTGGTCGCATACCGGCACAGCGGTGATGGATTGGCACGAGATCTGGCCGTCGGCGCATTGCAGCCAGACATCGACCTGCAGCACCGGCTCATGGGCATCGAACACGCGCAGCGGCGTCGGCGACGCATCGACCAGAAAATCCGTCGCCTGCCGGCCGATCAAGACACGGGTATCGTAGCCCAGCGCGCCATCGGTGGAGATGAATACGAAGCGGCCGAGACGATCGGTCTCCCAGACGAAATCGCTCGATGCCTCGACCAGATCCCGATAACGCTGCCGGCTTTCGACCAGCGCGCTGCGCAGCGCCGCCTCGGCCGGATGGGCTTCGGCCAGCACCAGTACGCGATCCGCGTCCGCGAGCGGCAGCACCATGACATTGATCAACGGGTCGAGCGCGAAGGCGCTGAGCCGCTTGGTCTCGACGCCACGGGTATCGGATACCCGCCGTGCCACCGCGGCGAGTTCGCTGAGTTGCATGGGATTGAAGGTGGGCAGCAGTTCGGTCGCCGCCGCGTTTTGCGGCACGATACCGCCGGCACGATCCACGATCATCGCGGCCCCGCCGAAGCTATCGAGGTGGGCAGGCACCATAGAAAATCCGCCGGACACTGGCATTGAACGCTACACCGATCATCCAAGGGCCGATCCGACCCGATGGTCGCCTGCCGCGGATGCCGAAAACCCGGCACCCGCCAACAGGCGCGATACCCCGACTAAGCGCTGAAATTCCATAAGGACCGGTAAACCGAGCGGCGTTATCTCGGGATGGCCGATGGAAGTGCGCGAATATTTTTAAGGGGCAGGGATATTTTCAAGAGACCGGAACGAAACCGGGTGCTCCGCCGTTATAGCCCTGCTGTACGGTATTTCGCCGACAAGCAAGCCCAGTTTGCACAGGAGCGTACGCCCATGGAAGCGATCGACGATCTGATCGGCCGCCGGTTTCGTCCCATCGGCAGTAGCTTTAGCACATGGGAAGTGGTCGGAATCGCGGCGTTGCCCGGTGAGGATATTCCGCATGCCCGACTACGCCGTGTGGGCTCACGCACGGATCTTAAGACGTTGTCGTCGCAAGTCTTGAGCGACCGCAGGATGTACGAACCAGTCTGATCCACCCCGAAAAGCAGGCACAAAAAAACCGCCCGGAACATCTCGTTCCGGGCGGTTTCCGTTTGGCGCTGAGCGAGCCGCTTAGTTGCGGCGATCGCCGAAGAAGCGCAGCAGCATCAGGAACAGGTTGACGAAGTCCAGATAGAGCGTGAGCGCACCCATCAAAGCCTTCTTGCCCATGACATCGGCGAAATCGCTCTCGAGATACATTTCGCGGATCTTCTGCGTGTCATAGGCGGTGAGGCCAACGAACACGACGACACCGATGATCGAGATCGCGAAGTACACGGCGGGCGAGGCCAGGAAGATATTCACCAGGCTGGCGATGACGATGCCGATCAGGCCCATCATCATGAACGAGCCCATGCGGGTGAGGTCGGTCTTGGTCGTGTAGCCCCACAAGCTGGTGCCCGCGAAAGTACCGGCGGTGATGAAGAACACCCGCGCGATACTGGCGCCGGTATAGACCTGGAAGATGCCGGCGAGCGACAGGCCCATCAGCCCCGCATAGAGCCAGAACACCGTTTGCGCGGTGCCGAAGCTCATGCTGTTCAGCTTAAAGCTGAAGAAGAACACCAGGGCGATCGGCGCCAGCATCACGATCCACATCAGCGGCGTGCCGGCGATCGACGCGTAGAAGCCGGTGGAATAGGCCAGCCACGATACGACACCGGTCAGCGCCAGGCCCGACGCCATGTAATTGTAGACCCGCAGCATGTACTGCCGCAGGCCCTGGTCGATGTCGGCCTGGGACGCAGCGGCACCGCGGTTCACCGACCACGGATTTTGCGAACCATATGCCATTTTTCTCACCCTCAACGTTCTAGGGATTAACCTATGCGCAGGATATTGGCACAGGACAAGGTGTTTCAATAAGCGGTTCCTGAAGGTTACAGCAATTTAACCACCGCCCCGATTACCCGCCGACCCTCTTTCACCCGTATCACTCATTGCGCAGTTCGCCCGCCGCTTTGACGCCGAGCGCTCGCCAGGTACCGGCAAAGCCGATCGCCAGGGTTAGCAGCGTGCTGATTCCGGCGGTCAGCAGCACGGTGCCCGGAAGGAATACCCATTCCGCCCGCATCAGGCGCGTCACGATCAGCCAGCCGGCAAGCGTGCCGAGGCCGCCGGATATCGTCGCCGTCACCAGGCCCAGCAAGCCGTATTCGATGAGGAAGGTGCGCGCGACCATGGCACGGGTGGCACCCAGCACCTTCAGCACCACCGTATCGTAGACCCGCCGGCGATGGCCCGCGGCGAGCGCGCCGGACAGAACGAGAATGCCGGTGACGAGGGTGATCGCCGCGGTCAGGCGCACCGCGTCGGCCATGTTGCCGAGCACGCGACCGACCGTGTCCAGCGCATCCTTCACCCGGATCGCCGAGACATTCGGGAAACGGTCGGTGACCGCCCGTTCCAAGGCGATCTCGGCCGCCGGGCTGGTCGCATGCGCCGTCGCGATGAAGGTCTGCGGTGCCGCCTCCAGCGTGCCCGGGGCGAAGACGGTGAAGAAATTGATGCCGAGCGTGTTCCATTCGATCCGCCGCAGATTGGCGATCTTGGCGGTAATCTCGCGGCCCAGCACGTTGAAGCTGATGGTGTCGCCCAACCCGAGGCCCAAGCCCTTGGCAAGCTCGGCATCGAGCGAGGCCAGCGGCGGTCCCTGATAATCCGCCGGCCACCAAGTGCCGGCGACGATCGTCGAGCCCCTCGGCAGGGCGGCGGCGTAGGTGAGGCCCCGATCGCCGCGCACCGACCAGCGCGTATCGGCGGCGATCGGCGCGGTTTCGGCCGGCACGCCGTTCAACCGGGTGATCCGGGCACGCAGGCTGGGAACCCGTTCCAGCGCATCGACACCGGGCACGGCGTGCACCGTGCGATCGAAATCGGCCGCTTGATCGACCTGGATATCGATGAAGAAATAGGACGGCGCCATCGCTGGAAGTCGCTCGGCGACCTGCAGCGACAGATTGCCCTGGATGAGGGCGATGGCGACGAAGACGGTGAGGCCGAGACCGAGCGACAGCACCACGCTGGGCGTTGGCGCCCCCGGTCGATGCAGGTTGGCGATGGCGAGCCGCAGCGTGGGTGAGCGCTGGCGGGGCACTGCCCGGGCCAGCGCCATGACCGCCGCCCCGGCCAGCCGAAACGCGCCGAGCGCCACGAGCGCCCCCAGCACGAACCAGAAAGCCAAGCGCCGATCGGCGGCGCTGGCGACGGCGAGCGCCGCCAGCCCCAACGCCAGCCCGCCGACCACCGCCATGTCGGGCCATCGTGGCCAGCGGCGGATCGCCACGATCAGCGCCCGAAACAAAGCCGCCGCCGGCACATCGCGCGCCCGCGCCAAGGGCCAGAGCGAGAACACCAGCGCTGTCAGCAATCCGAACGCCGTAGCCAGCGCCAAGGGTGCGGGATAGAGCCCCAGCCGGGCCGCGACCGGCAGCTTGTCGGCGAACAGCGCCACCACCGCATAAGGTGCCACCGCCCCCAATGCCAGGCCGATCGCGATCCCGAGCGTCGCCAGCACCAGAATCTGCATCAGATAGACCGTGAAGATCAGCCGGCCCGAGGCGCCGAGGCATTTCAGGGTCGCGATCGTCCCGGTCTTGCCGCCCAGATAGCTGCTCACCGCATTGCCGACACCGACGCCGCCGACGAGCAAGGCCGTGAGGCCGACCAGGGTCAGGAACATCGACGTCCGATCGATGAATTGCTGGATGGACGGTGCGGCATTGGTGAAATCGCGGACCCGCCAGCCGGCATCGGGTGTCGCCCGCTCGATCTCCGCCCGCGCCGCCGCGACATCGCCGCTCGGCGGCAGGCGCAGGCGATAGAGCGTGGTCGAAAGACTGCCCGGTTGCATAAGGCCGGTCGAGGGCAGCGCCGAGAGCGGCACCAGTACCGGCGGCCCGAGCGAGAACGGGTTGCCGGCACTATCCGGCTCGCGCAGCAGGGTCGCGGCCACGCGCAATACCGCATCGCCCAACTGCACCCGATCGCCCAGCTTCAGCGCCAAGCGGTCGAGCACCAAGGGATCGACCGCCACGCCGGGCGTGCCGCCGGCATCCGGCGCCAGAGCCGCCGCCAAGCCCTGGTCGGGCTGCAAGGTCACGGCGCCATAGAGCGGATAGGCGCCGTCGACCGCCTTGAGTTCGACCAGGGTGCGCCGATCGCCGTCGATCCGGCGCAGCATGCCGCGCAGGCTGCGCGCCTCCGACACGATGCCGAAACGGTCGAGCACCGCGCGTTCCGCCGGGGTCGCGGCGCGCTGCACCAAGGCGAATTCCAAATCGCCGCCGAGGATGCCGCGCGCATCGGCCGCCAACCCCGCCAGGATGGAGGCGGAGACCGACCCGACACCGGCGATCGCGGCGACGCCCAGAGCCAGGCAGGCGAGGAAGATGCGAAAGCCCTTGAGCCCACGCCACAGTTCGGCACGCAACTCGCGCCGGGTGAGCCGGATAGCTTGGAGCCAGATCGACGTCGATCCAGCCGACCGCGCCGGAGCCGCCACAACAACCATCGCGGGCGCGCCTAAGAAGCGGCCGCGGCGCGCGCCGGACCGAGCAGCGCGCCGCCCGCGGACCGATCAGCATCGACGATCCGCCCATCGGCCATCTCGATCACCCGGTCGCAGCGTTGCGCCAGGCTGGGATCATGGGTGATCAGCACCAGGGTCGTGCCGTATTTTTCGCGCAGCGCCAGCATCAGATCGACGATCTTGCGCCCGGTCGCCTGGTCCAGATTGCCGGTCGGCTCATCCGCCAGCAGCAGTTTCGGACCGGCGACGAAGGCCCGTGCAAGAGCGACACGCTGCTGCTCGCCACCAGAGAGCTGCCCCGGATAATGCGTCGTCCGGTGGCCGAGGCCGACCGCTTCGAGCCCTGCGCGGGCCTGGTCGAAGGCGTCCGGCCGGCCGGCGAATTCCAGCGGAATCGCGACATTTTCAAGCGCGGTCATGGTCGGCACCAGATGAAACGCCTGGAACACGATGCCGACTTGATCGCGGCGAAACCGTGCCAGCGCATCTTCGCCCAATCGGGTGAAATCGGTGCCGGCGATCAGGACCCGGCCGGAACTCGGCCGTTCCAACCCGCCCATGACCATCATCAGGGTGGTCTTGCCCGAGCCGGAGGGGCCGATCAGCCCGACGGTCTCGCCCGCGGCCACCTCGAGATCGACACCGCGCAAGATGTTGACCTCGCCCGCATCGCTTGCCAGCTTGAGGTGCACATCTTCAAGACGGACAATCGGCTGGCTGGCGGCCGATGCCGGCATCGGCGGAGGTCCCGGGTTCATGCGCAGAAATTTCCCCTATCCGATAGGCGGGTATCCGATCGGCAGCCCGGCTGCCGGTCGGTTTCGACGATTGCCATATGGCGTGTGGCGCCGGCCTTTCAACAAATATGCCCGCGGCGTTACCGGCTGGCTCGCGACCGTGATCATCGCGGGGCTCGTTGGCACCCTATCGGTCAACCCTGCGCCGGCTTCGGCGGCGGCGATCAAGCTGCTGGCGCTGGGTGACAGCCTGACCGCCGGATATGGGGTGCAGCCGGAAGAAGCATTCCCGGCCCGGCTGCAAGCGGCCTTGCGGCGAGACGGCCTCGATGTCGAGATCGTCAATGCAGGGGTCTCCGGCGATACCTCCGCCGGCGGTCTCGCCCGGGTCGATTGGTCGCTGGCCGACAAACCCAACGCCGCCCTGGTCGAACTCGGCGCCAATGACGCGCTGCGCGGGATCGATCCGAAGGTCACCAAGGCGAACCTCGACAAGATTCTTGCCAAGTTCAAGGCGGCGGGCGTGCCGGTGTTGTTGCTCGGCATGCTGGGCCCGACCAATTTCGGCACGGAGTACAAGACCGCGTTCGACGCGATGTACCCGGCGCTGGCCGCCAAATACGGCGTGCCGCTCTACCCGTTTTTCCTCGACGGGGTGGTGCTCGATCCCAAGCTCAACCAGCCGGATATGGAGCATCCCAACCCGGCTGGGGTCGATGTCATCGTGAAGCGTGTCGAGCCCGATGCGCGGCGCCTGGTCGAGCGCGTCGCCGACAAGTCCGGCGCCGCCCCGATTACCCCTGGAGCACCGCCGCCTAAGACTTGACCTGAAACCGGCCTGCCCGGCACTCTGCCGCCCGGTAATCGACCGCCCGACAATCGACCGCCCGACAATCGACCCGCCCAGCAATCGGCCTGCCCAGCAATCGACCGACAGCGCCTCGCCCGATAGGAAGTCCCATGCACAAGAACCGGCTCGGCCGCACCGATATCCATGTCAGCAAGCTCTGCCTCGGCACCATGACCTGGGGCGAGCAGAACACCGAGGCCGAGGCACACCAACAGATCGATTACGCGCTGGAACGCGGCATCAACTTTCTCGACACGGCCGAGATGTACCCGGTACCGCCGCGCGGCGAGACCCAGGGTCTGACCGAGCAATATATCGGCACTTGGCTCGCCGCTCGCGGCGGCCGCGACCGGGCCGTGATCGCCACCAAGGCGGCTGGCGCCGGACGCGGCATGGGGCATATCCGCGGCGGCAAGGCGCGGTTCGACGCGGCCAATCTGGAGGAAGCGCTGGAGGCCAGCCTGCGGCGGCTGCAGACCGATTACGTCGATCTCTATCAACTGCACTGGCCGGATCGGCCGACCAATATATTCGGCGTGCTGGGGTATCAGCACCCGGCCGAGACGGAGGATCAGGGTGCCCCGCTCGACGAGACGCTGCGCGCGCTTGATCGGCTGGTCCGTGCCGGGAAGATTCGGGCGATCGGCATCTCGAACGAGACGCCCTGGGGCATGGCGGCCTTCCTGAAGCTGTCCGAGCAGCATGGCTGGCCACGCATGGCCAGCATCCAGAACGCCTATAGCCTGGTGAACCGAACCTTCGAGGTCGGCCTCGCCGAGATCGCGATCCGGGAAGAGTGCGGGCTGCTCGCCTATTCGCCGCTGGCCGGCGGGTTCCTCAGCGGCAAGTATCTGGGCGGCGCCAAACCGGCCGGCGCGCGCATGACGCTGTTCAAGCGCTTCACCCGCTATGACGGCGCGGAAGGCCAAAAGGCGATCGCCGCCTATGTGGCGCTGGCCCGCCAGCACGGGCTGGACCCGTCGCAGATGGCCTTGGCCTATGTCAACAGCCGGCCGTTCCTCACCTCGAACATCATCGGGGCGACGACATTGGCGCAGCTGAAGACCGATATCGATTCGCTCGACGTGACGCTGGACGATGCCGTGCTGACCGGCATCGAGGCGATCCAGAAGGAGTTCCAGAACCCCTGCCCCTGACCCGCCGAAATTCTGGAACCGAGGTATCGTGCCATGGTCCGGCTGTTCGTTGGGATCGATCTGCCGCCCGAGATCAAACTACGGCTGGAACCGCTCTGTCTTGGGCTGCCGGGGGCGAAATGGGTCGATGCCGGTAATTTCCATGTGACCTTGCGCTTCATCGGCGAGGTCGACGAAGCGCTGGCGAGCGATATCGATGCGAGCCTGTCCCGGCTGCGCAGCCCCGGTTTTTCGCTGAGCTTGGCGGGCGTCGATTGTTTCGGCAGCGCCGACAGGCCGCGCGTGCTGCATGTGAAGGTCGAACCGACGATCGACCTCACCCGGCTGCACGACAAGGTGGCGCAGGCGGTCGGCAGGGCGGGCGTGCCGCCGGACGGCCAGCGGTTCACGCCGCATGTGACGCTGGCCCGGCTGAAACCCGGCATGATGCCGGCGGTGCAACGGTATATCCTGGCGAACGCCCTGTTCCGCCTGCCGCCGTTTCCCATCGACCGGTTCAGCCTGGTATCGAGCGTGCCGACCAAGGCCGGTGCGATCTACGAGGCGGTGTCGGAATACCCGTTGGGGTAGAGGCTCACGACAGCATCGGCGCCAATCGTTCCAGCGCCGTGGTCAACCGATCGGGCGCGCTGGCGAAACAGATGCGGAGATGCCCTTCGCCGCCCGGCCCGAAGGCGGAGCCGGGTGCCAGGCCGACACGGGTCCGCGCCAGGATCTCCTTGGCATAGGCCAGCGAGTCGGTCATCCCGTCGACCGCGATGAAGGCATAGAAGGCGCCGTCCGGCCGGGCGACGGTGACCCGGCCAAAGCGGCGCAGCCCGTCGATCAGGATGTCTCGGTTGCGATGATAGCGCTCGGCGGTGGCGCGGATGAACGGCTCGCCCTCGCGGATCGCGGCGACGGCGCCATATTGCAGGAAGGTCGGCACGCCACTGAAATTGAACTCGACCAGCTTGTCGAGGACCGGCCCGAGTTCCGCCGGGACGGTCAGCCAGCCCATCCGCCAGCCGGTCATCGCCCATGCCTTGGAGAAGCTGTTGACCACCACCACCCGATCCTCGGGCAAGGCGAAGTCGAGCAGCGAGGAGGCAGCCGGCCGGTCATAGACCACCCGGTTATAGACCTCGTCGGAGATGATGTAGAGGCCACGCTGGCGGGCGAATGCGAGCAGCGCCTCGGCCTCCGCCGGGCTCATCACCCAGCCGGTCGGATTGGACGGCGAATTCACGAAGATCGCCTTGGTGCGCCGGTCGGCCGCCGCGATCAGCCGGTCGAGGTCGAGCGACCAGGTGCCGCCCTGGTGGTGTGCCAGGGTCACCGGCCGAGGCTCGCCACCCATGATCTCGACCGCCGCGCCGATATTCGGCCAGACCGGGCTCACCACCAGCACATTATCGCCGGGATCGATCAGCGCCTGGCAGGTCAGCATGATGCCGCTCATGCCCGATGTGGTGACGACGACCCGCTCGACCGATGTCGGCTGGGCGAACAGCGCCGTCTGGTACTCGGCGATCGCCGCCCGCAGCTCCGGAATGCCGCGCTTGTAGGTGTAGAAGGTCTGCCCGGCATCGAGCGCCGCCTTGGCGGCGGTGTTGATGAAGGCGGGAGTCGGCTGGTCGCCCTCGCCATACCACAGCGGGATGACATCCGGATCGCCGAAGCCCAGCACCGAGACCTCGCCGATGCGCGAAGCCGGCAGCGCCAGCATCGACGGCCGCACGGCGGCATCGACGATCCAATCCAATGCCGGGGTGGTCGCACCCGCCGGCAAGGGCGACTTTGGGATGGACATGAAACGGCCTTCAAGAAAGAGATGCGGCCGTTTCACGGCGCCGACAAGGCCGCCCAGGCCCGGGCATAGCCCGAACTCGGCAAGCCCGGGCTTTATGCCCGAGCCTAAAGTTGCAACCGAAACTCAGGCGGCTTTGAGCCCCGCGGCGGTCTTGTAATGGGCGCCCGTCTTGGCCGCGATCTCGTCGATGCCAACCCCGGTCGCCGTCTCGATCAAGGTCATTCCGGACGCATCGATGGTGAAGACCCCCAACTCGGTGATCACCATGTCGACCACCCCGGCACCGGTCAGCGGCAGGGTGCAGCGCTCCAGCAGCTTCTTCTCGCCATCCTTGGCGGTGTGTTCCATCAGAACCACCACCCGCTTGACGCCGGCGACCAGATCCATGGCGCCGCCCATGCCCTTGACCATCTTGCCGGGGATCATCCAATTCGCCAGATCGCCGTTCTCGGCGACCTGCATGGCCCCCAGGATCGACAGGTCGATATGGCCGCCGCGGATCATCGCGAAGCTGTCGGCGCTGCTGAAATAGCTGGTGGTCGGCAACTCGGTGACGGTCTGCTTGCCGGCATTGATGAGATCGGGGTCCTCGTCGCCCTCGTAAGGGAACGGTCCCATGCCCAGCATGCCGTTCTCGCTTTGCAACGAGACGTTGACGCCGTCCGGAATGTAGTTCGAAACCAGCGTCGGGATGCCGATGCCGAGATTGACGTAGAAACCGTCCCGCATCTCCTGCGCGGCGCGGCGCGCCATATCTTCACGGGTCCAGGGCATGTCTAGTTCTTCCTCTGGTCAGGCTGATTTGACGGACGGGACGTTATGGGCGGGGACGGGTCGTCGCCTTCTCGATCCGCTTTACGTAATTCTTCAACTCGACGATCCGCTGCACATAGATGCCGGGCGTATGGATGTGATCGGGATCGAGCTCGCCGGCTGGAACCAGATGTTCGACCTGCGCCACGGTCACCTTACCGGCGGTCGCCATCATCGGGTTGAAGTTCCGCGCCGTCTTGCGATAGATGAGGTTGCCTTCGGTATCGCCCTTCCACGCATGGACGATCGCAAGGTCGCCGGTCAGTCCGGTTTCCATGACGTATTTCTCGCCATTGAACTCGCGGACTTCCTTGCCCTCGGCGACCAGGGTGCCGACGCCGGTCTTGGTGAAGAAGGCCGGGATGCCGGCGCCGCCGGCGCGAATGCGCTCCGCCATCGTGCCCTGCGGGTTGAACTCCAGCTCTAGCTCGCCGGCGAGGTATTGCGCGGCGAACAGCTTGTTCTCACCGACATAGGACGAGATCATCTTCTTGATCTGCCGCGTCTCCAACAGGATGCCGAGGGCGGCACCATCGACGCCGGCGTTGTTCGACACGACGGTGAGGCCCTTGACCCCGGAATCGCGGATCGCATCGATCAGCACCATCGGCACGCCGCACAGGCCGAAGCCGGCGGACAGGATGGTGATGTTGTCCTTGAGCACACCGTCCAAGGCGGATTTGGCGTCGGGATAAACCTTCTTCACGGCCTTTGGCCTCGCTGGCTGAGGGGAAATCCCGGCGGGTTCCCCGTTTCGTTTTCTATCGCGTCACGCGGCATAACCCGCGCGATATATTGCCTTGGTGATTAGCGGTCGGCCATGCCTGAGTCAACGCGGGCAAGCCCCCCCTCACAGCGGCGCCACCCGGAACGGCCGGATCTCGATCTGGCGCCAGACATCGCCGGTGACATAGGGATCGTTGTCGAGCCAGGCGTCGAGTGCCGCGCGGTCGGGGAAATCCACGATCACCGCCGAGCCGACCATGCACTCGTTGTCATCGAGAATAGCGCCGCCGATCAGGATATTACCCGACGCCTTCAGCGGCCGGACATTGGCCAGATGCGCCTCGCGCACCGCCAACCGGCGGTCCAGCGCCGCGGCATCCTTGCCGTCATGCGCCACGATCAGGAACTGCATCGGATAGCCTCCCTCGATGTCTTTTGGCCCGCTTGAAGAGACTATGCCGCCGCACGCGCATAGTCGCAACTTGCCAAGCGCCGTCGATTTGCTATGGCTGACACAACGAACAAGGGGAGAGCGGCGATGCGGGTAGCGGGTCAGGCGGCGATCGTGACGGGTGGTGGGTCGGGGTTGGGTGCCGGCACGGCGCGGGCGCTGGCGCTGGCCGGTGCCAAGGTGGCGCTGCTCGATGTCAATCTGGCAGCGGCCCAGGCGGTCGCCGCCGAGATCGGCGGGATCGCCGTCGCCTGCGACGTCGCCAGCGCGGCCAGCGTCGAAGCCGCCATCGCCGAGGCCTCCGCCGCCCATGGTGCCGCGCGAATCGCGGTGAACTGCGCCGGCATCGCTCCCGCCGCCCGCATCGTCGGCCGCGACGGACCGCTGGCGCTCGACGCCTTCGCCAAAGTCATCAACATCAACCTGATCGGCAGCTTCAACGTGATGCGGGTCGCGGCCCATGCCATGCAGTCGCTCGACGCGCTGGAAGACGGCGAACGGGGCGTCATCATCTCCACGGCCTCGGTCGCGGCGTTCGACGGCCAGATCGGCCAGGCGGCCTACGCGGCGTCCAAGGGCGGCGTCGCGGCGCTCGCTTTGCCGGCCGCGCGCGAATTCGCCCGGTTCGGCATCCGCGTCATGACCATCGCCCCGGGCTTGTTCGGCACGCCGATGCTGCTGGGCATGCCGCAGCCGGTACAGGACAGCCTGGCGGCCAGCATCCCCTTCCCCAGCCGGTTCGGCACGCCCGACGAATACGCGCGGCTGGCGCTCAGCATCATCGACAACGTGATGCTGAACGGCGAATGCATCCGCCTGGACGGCGCCATCCGCCTGGCGCCGAAATAGCCGAGATCAGCCCGCGACGGCGACCAGGGCATCCATGCCGATCGCCAAGGCGACGTCGCGCTTGGATAGGCCCTTGGCGTCATGGGTCGTCAGCGTCACCTCGACCCGGTTATAGACGTTGAACCATTCCGGGTGGTGATCGGCCTTTTCCGCCAGCAGGGCCACCCGCGTCATGAAGCCGAACGCTTCGACGAAATTGGCGAAGCGATAGGTCTTTTGGATGGCGTCCCGGCCCTCGACCATGGTCCAGCCCACCAGCCGCGTCAGCGCGTCGCGGCGTTCCGCGTCGTTTAGCTTCTCGATCATCCGGCTCACCCTTCCCATATAGTCGGCGTTGACCAGATCATAAGCGAAAGTGCCGCGATGTCCGAGCCGACGCCGTCCGCCCCTCACCCGCCGCCCCCGCGCCTACCGCCCTCGCTCGACGAGATCGAAGATTTGGCCGTAGAGGCGCTAAAGACGATTCCCGAGCAACTCGCCCGGCATGTCCGCGGCGTGGTCATCCGCGTCGAGGATTTCTGCGACGCCGAGACCGAGGACGCGCTGGAACTCGATAGCCCGTTCGATCTCCTGGGCCTCTATCGGGGTGTCAGCCTGCCTCGGCAGATCGGCGTGGCGACGCGCACCGAGACCGACATGATCTTCCTCTACCGCCGACCGATGCTGGATTATTGGTGCGAGACCGGCGAGGCGCTGGAGGATGTGGTGCGGCACGTCCTGATCCACGAGATCGGCCACCATTTCGGCTTCAGCGACGCCGACATGGAGCGCATCGAGGCACAGGATTGAACCGCCAATAGCGTGTCGCGTGTCGCGCCTTTACGGGTTCGGATCATATGATTTAGGATCGTTCCAGAAGTCGGCGCAAAGTCGGCCGCGCGACGAACATTCCTTGGGAGGAGCGCCTAATGCTCTCGTTTCTCGATAAATCCCGGACCATCGCCCCGTCCGGGTACAACCGGTTCTTAGTGCCGCCGGCGGCGTTGGCGGTGCATCTGGCGATCGGCCAAGTATACGCGTTCTCCACCTTCAACCTGCCGATGACCAAGCTGATCGGAATCACCCAATCGGCGCCCGATGACTGGTCCCTCACCCAGCTCGGCGTAATCTTCTCGATCGCCATCGCGTTCCTCGGCATCTCGGCCGCGGTCTGCGGACGCTGGGTTGAGGAGGGTGGGCCGCGCCGGGCGATGTTCACCGCCGCCCTGTGCTTTTCCGGCGGCTTCCTCGTCTCGTCCCTGGGCATCGCGCAGCACAATATCTGGCTGATCTATCTGGGATACGGCGTGCTCGGCGGCTGCGGCCTCGGCATCGGCTACATTTCGCCGGTATCGACGCTGATCAAATGGTTTCCGGACCGGCCGGGCATGGCGACCGGCATGGCGATCATGGGTTTCGGCGGCGGCGCGCTGATCGGCGCGCCCCTGTCGGTCATGCTGATGGGGTATTTCAAGACGGCGACGTCGCTCGGCGTGGCGGAGACCTTCATCACCATGGGGGCGGTGTATTTCGTCTTCATGATGATCGGCGCCGTGATGGTGAAGCTGCCGCCGGCCGGCTGGGCGCCGGAGGGCTACACGCCATCCGTCGTCGCCAAAAAGCTGGTGACCAGCGCCAACGTGCATGCCGATCAGGCGATTCGGACGCGGCAGTTCTGGCTGCTCTGGGGCGTGCTTTGCCTCAACGTCACCGCCGGCATCGGCGTCCTGGGTCAGGCATCGCCGATGATCCAGGAGATGTTTCCCGGCCACATCACCGCGGCGGCGGCGGGCGGCTTCGTCGGGTTGCTGAGCCTGTTCAACATGGGCGGCCGGTTCGTCTGGTCCTCGGCCTCCGACTACCTCGGCCGGCGCAACACCTACATGATCTATTTCGCGCTGGGCTTCGTGGTCTATCTGATGGTCCCGACCACCGGGCAATTGGGCAGCGTGGCGCTGTTCGTCGCCGGCTTCGCGATCATTCTCAGCATGTATGGGGGCGGCTTCGCCACGGTGCCGGCCTATCTGCGCGACGTGTTCGGCACCATGCATGTCGGCGCCATCCATGGCCGGCTGCTGACCGCCTGGTCGACCGCCGGCGTGCTGGGGCCGACCCTGGTCAACCTGATCCGGCAGTACCAGATCGATCATGGCGTCCCGAAGGCGGAAGCGTATTCCGTCACCATGTATGTCATGGCCTGCCTGCTGGCGGTGGGCTTCGTGTGCAACTACCTCATGTCGCCGGTCGATGAGCGGTATCATTTCCGCCCATCGGAGGAGGATCGTTCCAAGCGCGACGCCGACAGCGCCTTGCGGAGGGCATGAGATGACCATGCGATTGATCGTCCTGTGGGCGCTGGTCGGTATCCCGCTGATCTGGGGCGTCAGCCAGACGCTGGCCAACGCGATGGCGCTGTTCCACTGAAACCCCCTATCCGAGCGCGTCCGCCACATGGCGGCGCAGCTCGGGCAGGGCCTCGGCCTCGAACCAGGGGTTGCGGCGCAGCCAGCCGGTGTTCCGCCAGCTCGGATGCGGCGTCGGGAAATACCGGGGCAGGTGGTCGCGCCATCGGGCGACGGTGTCGGTCATCGTCCGCCCGGTTCGCCCGGCGAGATAACGCCGCTGGCCATAGCCGCCGACCAGCAGCGTCAGCCGGATATCCGGCAGCAGGGCCAGCACCCGCTCGTGCCAGAGCGGCGCGCATTCCGGGCGCGGCGGCAGATCGCCGCCCTGCCGATCGACGCCAGGATAGCAGAAGCCCATGCCCATCACGGCGACACGCCGTTCGTCGTAGAACGTCGCCCGATCGACCCCCAGCCAATCGCGCAGCCGGTCGCCACTGCGATCGTTGAACGACAATCCGGTCTCGTGGACCCGCGTGCCCGGTGCCTGGCTGACGATCAGCAGCCGGGCGCTGGCCCGGCCCCGGATGATCGGCCGGGGTCCGAGCGGCAAGGCATCGGCGCAGACCCGGCAGGCACGGATCTCGGCGAAGAGATCGGCCAGCGCCGCCTCGCGCGGGTCGTCATGGGGGATCGCGACGGGTACCGTATCGGTCGTCATGCACCGCAAGATGCCCCGAGACGGGTCCGCCGCTCCAGCGGAAATCCGGATGCGGTATCGCCCCGATCCTGCATAGAGTGGTGGCGACGGGCGAGCGGTGGGAGACAAAGACATGGATAAGGCGATGGACGGGTCCGGAAGCAGCGCCGCCACCGAGGATATGGCGCGGCACCTGATCCGCTACGGCATGGATTTCGCGCCGATGCTGATCGCCGAGGCGCGCGGCGCGGTCGTGCGCGATGTCGATGGCCGGGAAATCCTGGATTTCACCTCCGGCCAGATGTGCTCGACATTGGGCCATAACCACCCGGAGATCATCGCGGCGATCCAGCGGGCCTGTAGCGGCGCCCTGCACCTGTTCAGCGGCATGCTGAGCCCCGCCGTCGTCAACCTCGCCCGCCGGCTGACCGGGTTGCTGCCGGACACGCTGGACAAGGCCCTGTTCCTCAGCACCGGCGGCGAGGCCAACGAGGCAGCGCTGCGCATGGCCAAGCTGCATACCGGCCAGCATGAGATCGTCGGCTTCACCGGCTCGTGGCACGGCATGACCGCCGGCGCCGCCGCCAGCACCTATGTCGCCGGCCGCAAGGGCTATGGCCCGCAGATGCCCGGCGCCCTCGCCCTGCCGGCGCCGAACTGCTTTCGCTGTCCGATCCGCCATTGCCGCGACGCCTGCGACATGACCTGCCTCGAAGTCGGCATGGAGATGGTCGACGCGCAATCGACCGGCTCCCCCGCCGCCGTCATCGTCGAACCGGTGCAAAGCTCCGGCGGCGTCGTGGTGCCACCCGAGGGCTATTTCGTCCGGCTGAAGGAAATGTGCACCGAGCGCGGCATGCTGCTGATCTTCGACGAGGCGCAGACCGCGTTCGGCCGGCTCGGCAGCAATTTCGCCTTCGAGAAGCTGGGCGTCGTGCCGGATATCCTGACCCTATCGAAGACGCTGGGCGGCGGCCTGCCGCTCGCCGCGACCGTGACGGGCTCGGCGATCGAGGCGGATTGCCACACCAAGGGCTTCATGCACGTCACCTCGCATGTCTCCGACCCGCTGCCGGCCGAAGTCGGCCTCGCCGTGCTGGACGTGCTGGCGCGCGAGCACCTGAACGAGCGTGCGGTCACGATGGGTGCCTATCTCAAGGAGGGCCTGACATCCCTGCAGCAGCGCTACGAGGTGATCGGCGATGTGCGCGGCTATGGGCTGCTCTATGGTGTCGAACTGGTGCACGACCGGGAAAGCCGCGTGCCGAACGCGGAACGCGGCAGAGCGATCACCCGGCGCTGCATGGAACTGGGCCTCAGCATGAACATCGTCTCGGTCAGCGGCGGCATGGCCGCCGTCTGGCGCATCGCCCCGCCCTTGACGGTCACCCATGCGGAGATTGATCTGGGGCTCACCATCCTGGATCAGGCGATCCGGGAGACGGGGGCGCAGTGATGGATACGAAGCGGTCGAGATTTCAGCGATTGCCGCGCGAGCAAGCGATCGAGAAGCTTGGCCGATTGTGGGATGCCGGCATCGCCAGCGGGCCGGCGGTCGATGGCGACGACGCTTTCTCCCGCATCAAATCCAGGTTTGAGGCCAGGAGCGCTGAACACGATTTACGAATGTTCCGGTAGGGAACTACGTGCTTCTTTATCTCCTGTCCGCCCAGCCGCTCCAGTTCGGGTCAGCGGCCAGCCAAAGGTAATTCTGCTGAGCCGTCATGGACCTTGCGCTAGAGGTCCTTTCGTTGGACCACGTGTTTTTGTCTGAAAAACACGAGGCCCACATGATCATCGAAACCGCCTGCGCAAGTTTTCTATCCTATTGCGAATTTGAGCGTCAGTTGGCGCCAAATACGCTGTCTGCCTATCAGCAAGACCTCGGGGAATTCTGCGGCTACAGCGCAGGAGACCATATTGGTCAAGTCAGCGGAGACCGGCTGATTGCCTACTCTCGGTATCTTTTGGAGGAGCGAAAGCTGGCGCCAGCAACGGTGAAACGGCGCCTCGCATGCCTCCGCGCAATGTTTGGAAGGCTGTGCCGACAGGGGATAATAGAGAGATCGCCGTTCGCCAGCGTGGATCTCCGAGTTCGCCTGCCAACCCGACTGCCCCGATGCCTTGCGGCCGGCGAACTTACGCTACTTCTAAACGCTGTTCGCTCGGGATCACGCACAACAAGATTAGCTATTCTTCTGCTACTCGCCACGGGCGTGCGTATTAGTGAACTCAGTGCAATTCGAATAGGCGATGTAGACTTAGAGAAGGGCACGATACGAATATTTGGGAAAGGAAGCCGGGAACGCCAAGTTTATCTGCCAGATGATGCTCTGATTAAGGAAGTCCGGAACTATCTGGCCGCACACCCCATAGCTGACGCTGGGCCGACCTCGCTTTTGCAGAACGCCAACGGAACGCCAGCCGGCGCCGCCTCTTTACGAAACCGGATCAAAGCAGTGGCACGGAAAGCGAAAATCGGGCGCGTCGTCACACCGCATATGCTTCGGCACACGTCAGCAACACTTCTCCTTGAAGCTGGCGTTGACATCCGCTTCGTCCAACGTCTGCTGGGACATCAAAGCATCACCACAACGCAGATATATACGCATGTCAGCGACGATGCCCTCAGAGCGGCGATTATCGGGGCCAATCTGCGCCGCCCTCTCATCCAATTGGAGCTACCGATGACCGCATAACTAGGAATTATCATGCCGTCACAGCGGATGGAGGAGAGGCCGGAAACCACGCTTTCGCCAGCGACCAGTCCATTTTTGTCAATCTGTAAGGAATATCTTTGCGACATTGCGATCCCTAATATTACGGGAATCGGCGACGTTCTTATGTACACCAGGGTTGTCGAAGAATTGGCCCTGCGCTACGGGCGGCCTTTGAATTTGCTGACAGGCCGAATAAGGCCCATAGACGGTGTCGGAACAGTCGATGGCGAAGAACCCTATCCGATATGGAGAGCGAATCCATTCGTCGATAAGATCGTCGATATGGAACAGATAGATCCAGAAATTCTGAAGAAAATAAACGCATCTCACGAGCAACACTGCCACTTTGGACATATAATTTCAAATATTTGCTCAGAGTATGGGATAGTTCCCAGGACGCTACGCCCAAGCCTATACCTGACGGAGAGCGAGTGCCGTGAAGCGTTATTGAGACTGTCCGAACTGTCGCGTCCGATCCTCTGTATCCATCCCTATGGCACAAGCTCTCCGAGGGAAGGCCATCGATGGTACCATGATGAGTGGATTCGGCTGATCGAGGGTCTCCCCCAGGGCGTGTCGGTCATTGAGGTTGGTCTGCACGGCAAGGAAGACAAAGCCCTTCCAGCCAGACGCTTCCGCACTACCCTACGCGAGATGATGGCCATCGTCTGGGCGTCCGATCTGTTCCTTGGCTTCGATAGCAGCGCCGCTCATGTAGCGACGGCATTCTGTAAACCAGCCATGGTGCTCTGGGATCCTATCCGGAAAACCGAAATCGACGAACGCATCCAGTCAGGACTCGGCCCCGCGGCGTTCTCGCGGTGGAGCTACCCCCAAAACAGGAATCTCATGTTGCTGGGTGAAACAAGCGGTGAAATTCGAAAGATCGCCCTGACCTGGATACATGAGTTTTGTCGCTCAATAGGCCCCCAGTACCAGTTCTAAATCTCCAATTCTCATATAGCGATGCATGTTTCTCACAGTCCCGCTCTCCAACAATGTAGAGCGCGAACTGTATTTACCTGCTATTTCGTTTACCCCAAGATTCGTGGAAATGGCAGCGACGTTCTGCAGCATCTCGCAAAATGGGTCGCAGTGCTCTGGCGGCAGACTTGGCCGGCGCAACCCTGACGGATCGGCTGACAGTTTCGTCGCGGCATTGCGGCATTCCTCATAGGCTCGCTCGACCAGCGACGACATGGCCTCGCGCTGATCGAAGATCAGGTCCAGTTCGTCTGCGAGATCGGCGAGATGCCCCCTGGCTGCGTCATAGTCCCCCTGCAGCATGGCGAGCAGGAGTAGATCATTTAGTATTGCGAGTTGAAACTCCTTTAGGTGGTATAGCCTGACCATTGTCGCGGTTCGGCTAATCCAGTGATGGGCGTTTCGAAAATCTCCTTGTCGCAGGAAAAGCGAGCCCCGCAGCAAGCTCGCTCGGGTCAGAATCTCCGAAAATCTCTTTTGTGAACACGTCCTCCACAGGAGGCCAAAGGATTCCGGATCCAGTTCCTGCCCCTGATGCAGGGTTTCCAGAATGAGAGTATCCAGCAAATTATAGGAGCGCTGGCATTCGTCCATTGCTAACTTCGTTCCTTGCTCAAAGAGCCACAAGGCCGTCTCCGGCTCGGAAGGCGCATAGAGTGCTCCCGCCTCCGAGTAAAGTACCGCACCTTCGTTTTCCCGAGCCCCATCCCCGATATAGTTGAATGCCAGTTCCAAGAATCGGTATCCGGTTCCAGGATATCCAAATCTTGCGCAAAAAAGTACCAGCCTGTTCACTATTGAATTAAATGTAACATACGTCTGGCGCCGCTTTAATACACTTATCGCGTTCTGTAGAAATACTATCGGCTCCATGAGCTCAAGATCGATACCGATGGCTCGTCTATAAGCATCAGTGGCAGTAGCCTCCGCAATCGAGAATTCGCCGGAGGCACTCCTCTCAGATTCCTCCGCCAACTGAAGATAGTACTCGCGTGCGACCAACAGGGAGTCGGACACCCATGCCGCCCATGCCAAACTGTTCATCAGGTCAAGGCGCTCTTCGACATTCGAGCGCTCTTTCAAAAGATCCAGGAGTTGGGACAGGAAATATACAAGTCGTCCAAAGTCGCTCACACCTTGAGCCACCCTTATCCCCAAGCGAAGTTCTACTTCCAGCGCAACACGGTCTCCGATCAGATCGAACATCTTTGTTCTGATGTATCGGATCTGGACTTCATTCACGGTCACAATGCGCTGAAGAAGTCTTTCGGCGGCTTCCTTTGCTCGGGCGGTAAACGTGGGAGTAGCTTTTGCCACTGAAATCATTGCCACACGGAATAGGTCGTGACGGAATACTACTTGTCCGTCTGGGCGGCCATACCCGAGGCCCCCCTCGTCCAACCCGACTTGAATGGCTCTCAGGCGGTCATGGGAAAGCTGCAGAGCCTCTCTTATGAAAAATTGACCGGAACTGTCCTCGGCAATGGCCAATAGTCCTAGCTCGACGGCCAAGCTGTCCATGTCGTTGCCGAACTTTTGGTGGAGCCAAGTGCGGATACGCTCTTCAAGGATGAGTTGACCATTGACAGGAAGAGTGTCGGCAAGAACTTGCGCCGGATGGCTAATGGCGAAAAGCGATTTGCCACTGCTGTTCCGGCCAATGAGACCACGATCCAGCAGGCGGCGCAAATACGCATCGATAAACAGAGGAAGACCGCCGGTTCTCTGCATGAAGCACTGTGTTATCTCCTCAGTTATATGAACAAATATCTCCCCAATCACCGAATAAAATTGCTTCTCATTTAGCGGTAGTACGGACTTTTTCAGTAAGGACTTACGGATTTTAAGATTTATTTTCTCTACTAACGATCTAAGCGCGAGGTTGAGCTGCGCTTCAGGTTGACGGTATTCGAGAACAAATCGCAAGCCACCCCAACTGGCGTCATCTAGGGCAACGATCAAGGTCCAAAGCTGGTTCGCAACTTGGTCGGTAAGATGCTGACAGTCGCGCAGCACAATGACTCTTGGCCCCATGCGGGTGGCAACACGAGCCAGGAGACTGATATTAGTCTCCAAGGTCCGTTCCTCTGCGTCTTCTGGGAGAAGGGCCCTATGAACCGCATTCGCTACTTCCCGAAAGCTATTTCTATTGATCGGTGGAGTAAGACAGCCGCGCAGCAAAGCCCCCATTAAGTTTTCGCTATTTTCCTCGGTGATAGTGAAGCACATCACGTCGAAACCAGCCTTCGCGCGCAACTCTTCCGATACCTTTTCGATCAGGTACGTCTTGCCTGCCCCAGCCTCGCCATCCACTAGGACAAGCCTATACTCGCCAGACGGACCGATTTGGCGAGCTAAGCGTTCAACCTCCTCGGGACGAAGCTCGGGCAGGAAGGCTTCCGAAGCACCCACGTGGAACTGCCCCAGTGGGATTCTTATGTCGGTGACACCGCGAACGACCTTTACGCTGGCAAGGTAGATCTCGCCTGCCGTGAGATGTGCCGTGTCGATGAGATAGCTGCGCCTTGTCGTCGTGCCACCATTGTCGTTCGACACCACAGGGGCCCAGCTGCTATCGGGAAATCCAACCAGTTCGACACGCCCGACCTCGTCTGTCGGCAGTTCCAACGTCAGGAGCAGCAACCCGCCCCGACGAACGGTTATCTGCCTACTCGGAGCATCCGAGGATGCGATCTCCGTTTCGGAGAACGACGAACACGCAGTTATCCACCACGAGACGCGGAGAGAGCCCTCGTTTTCAGCTGCCTGTCCTTCTTCTCCAAAGTCCGTCTTGATAAAATTGAGAAGGCGATCTGTCTGCCAATGACGAAAGACAATAGACCTAAAAATTGGACTGCCTGCAATTCCCACATCAAACAACCTGGATGCATAGGTTGTAATTTGTGGCTGAAGGCGTGTGCGAGACACTACATGTACACTGGCCGGTTGGTCGGCTACAGCCACGACCATTATTTTGGCAACATTATCCAGCTCCAGCGTCCGAGAATAATTCTTGCATTCAAAGTAGTGCATCTTATTCGTGCCGAGCATTCCTGAGCCGGGAGGCTCATTCACGACGTAGTCCACCGGACCCTGATCGTAATTCTTCACGGTAAGAACAGTGGGGTCGGCAAAGAGCTTGCAGAGAAGTCCCTCAAAGACAAGCTTCTGGTATTCGGCGCCATTGAGGGTGGAGATATCCACCCTACCGCATCTGACGTCATCCAGGAGAGCCGCCATAATTCCTAGTTATTCCTCAATTGCGACATTCTCTCATGGGTGAGGGGTCGCGATCGATGATGCCATTCGCGCGAACAATTTCCTAATTAAACCATTTTGGGTTGATTAGGTCGACTCAGATTTACCCAAACAAGCGAGCCCGCGAGATTGAAAACGGGACGGATACCGTGCGCGCCTTCCATGAGGCACACCGATGGCAAGATTTGTGGTGATGTCTCTGTGTTACCCACCAACCAACCCGATTGTGGAACGCAGGCACATCCTCACAGGCACCGCCGCTCCACCACAATCGGATAACCTTCCGTTTTTCCCTCTGCATCCTGATCATCTCATCCGGCCTCGCGCTTCGCGGCTTCGGACTTGGCATCGGCCTGCCGGCCACGGTCGTGAAATATTGCGGATCGATCCTGTGGGGAGCAGCTATTTTGGTGACCAAGCTTGAACGAGCAGCGTTGATACCCCGCCGAAAAGCAGGCTGACCATCGCCCAATCGGCGATCGCGGCCTATGCCGCGATCGCCTTTGGACCGTGCGGTCAGAGCACCATCAGCATTTCCGCGACCAGCGGATGGCGGACGATGTCGCGGTCGTTGAGCCGGACCACGGCAACGCCGGGGACGGCGTCGAGGCGGCGGCCGATGTCGGCGAGGCCGGATAGACCATCGAGCAGGTCGCTCTGGTCCGGGTCGCCGGTCAGCACCATGGTCGAATGCCAGCCGAGCCGGGTCAGCAACATCTTGATCTGGCCATAGGTGCAGTTCTGCGCCTCGTCGATCACCACGAAGGCGTTGTTGAGGGTTCGGCCCCGCATATAGGCGATCGGAGCGATCTCGATGGTCCCGTCGGCCAAGTGCTGACGCACCCGCTTACCACCCATCCGCTCGTTCAGCGCGTCGTAGAGCGGTCGAAGATAGGGCGCCAGTTTCTCATGCATGTCGCCGGGTAGGAAACCCAGGCTCTCGCCCGCTTCGACGGCCGGGCGGGACAGCACGATGCGGTCGATCCGCCCCTCCTCCAGCGCCTCGACCGCGGCCGATACCGCCAGATAGGTCTTGCCCGATCCGGCCGGCCCCAGGGCGACCGTCAGATTATGCGTATCGATCGCCTGCATCAGCGCCCGCTGGTTGTCACTTTGCGGCCTGACCTTGCGCACATAACTCTGATCTCGACTGTCCTCGTCGAGCTGCGGCTCCGATACGGGATGCCAGCCGGGACTGCCAACGCGGCCGAACAGGCTCTCGATCTTGGGATCGGTCGTGCGCACCGCCTGGACGGTACGGGTCGAGCGTTTTGCCATGAACACTCCTAGAGGGGGCCTGAGACAAAACCGCGGACGGAGGCCCCGTCCCTCCGCGGCCAACTGAAAAATGACCCTGACAAAGATGCGGAAGCGGAAACAAAAAACGCCCCACCGCGGGGCGGTGAGGCGTCTGATCTCGGCAGCATGAAGCGGCAGAGCGGGCGGGTAGGGCGATCGGGTGGTGCTGGGCGCAAATGCGTCGATACCATGTTGCCGAAAGCGTAAGACGACTCAGACGCTAGCTGAAAAAATCCCGCTAAGCCACCAATGATTGCGAGAAATAAAAAACTTCACACAACATGTGGAGTCGCGGCGACCAGCCCCGACACGGCCAACTCGCCGGCCGCCCCTTGCCCTCGCGTCACCCGGCATGAGACCGTGTTCATGATGGTCGCGGCGATCACTGGCACCTGCCCGGCGATCGCCGTTCACGACGGAGCGCAACCTTGGCTTTCGATATCGCGGTGATCTTGCAAACCATCTGCCGACCATCGGTCTACCGGTCGATCACCTCGGTGTTCGAACAGCGCGGCGCCGGCCGAATCCATCTGCTGATCGGCGTCGATCGGGGTGAGGACGACAGCGGGATCCGCGATTTCGTGCGCAACGCGCCCGAGCATGTCGCATGCAGCATCGTGAATATCGGCATGTCGAATTCGATCGTGCGCGGCGGGATCTATACCAACCGCTTCGGCGGCTCGCTTCGGTCGGGATTGAGCATGCTGGCTAACGCGCAGCATGTCGCCTATCTGGATGACGACGATTGGTGGGACGAGCGGCATCTGGCGAGTTTGCTGGCGATCCTCGCCACGTCGAAATGGGCATTCTCGCTGCGGCGCTACGTCAACCCCGTGACCGGCGTCGAGATCGGCGAGGATCAATGGGAGAGCCTGGGTCCAGGAAAGGGTTTTTTTCAGGACCAGGGGAGCGGCTTCGTCTGCCCCAGCTGCCTGGCGTTCGACAAGCTGCGCTATGCCAATCTGCTGTATCTCTGGTCGTTTTCGTCGACGCCCTGGGGCGATTGCGAGGACCGCATGATCTATGACGGCCTGGTCCGATCGTCCGAGCCCTGGGCCTGCACCAACCTCGCGACGACGTTCTATGCGCTCAATCCGGCGGACCGCATGCATGATCGCCGTCTGGAGTGGTTCCGCGCCGCCGGCTACGAGCTGTCGCTGGTGCCGACGGAGAAAACCGAGAGAGGCTGACCGGCCGATCAGTCAGGTCGAGCACCGGGCGCCGCGGTCACCGCCAGGCAGATGCAATCCTCGCCCGGATCGGCGACCGGCTGGTGTTCTGCCCCAGCATCCATGATCAACACATCGCCCGGCGCATAATAGCCACTGCCGTCCGAATAACCGCCGGCCAAGATGCACAGCATCTCGGTCCCGCCATGACTGTGCCGGGGCATCGTGGCGCCGGCCCTAATCCGCATCAGCCGGGTCCGCGCCCGGCACCCCCACGGCGTGAGGTCGATCGTCTGAAGCCCGCTCGTCAGCGAGCACCATGCGAAGGGGCGTCCCGCCGCCGCGTGGTCGCTCAAATAGGCCAGCAAGGGGCGGGGCAAGACTTCCTGGATATCCTCAAGACCGCAGAGCGCCCGCCGATCGGGACGCTTCGCCCCCTCCATCGTGGAGCCGCACGCGCCGAGCCGCGCCATGACCGCGGCGCGGCAGCCAGCGCCCAGCGCCGCTGGATCGAGCCCCTCCAACAGCGCGCCACCGACCCCCTCCAACAGGGCCACGTGGCGACGACAGCCCGGACACAAGGTCAAGTGGGTGGCGACCAGCAACGAAACCGGCGTGTCCAGAGCGCCCGTGGCGTAATCGACCAAGTGGTCTTCGGTCGGATGATGACGGGGTCGGTACCGGTTCGGTATCACGCGTCGTCTCCCAGCGCCTTGCGCAGACGAGCCAAGGCGAGACGCAAGCGCGACTTCACCGTACCGAGCGGCAAGCGCTGTTCCTGAGCGATCCAGCTCTGCGAGCGATCGTCGAAATAAGCCATCGCCAGCAACTCAGCCTGCTCTTTCGGCAAATCGGCCAAGGCACCGCGCAACGCCACGCCACGGGCTTCGGTCAGCAGTTTCTCCTCGGCGGAAATCCCGTCACTCGGAATCAACAAGGGGTCGTTCCAATCCACTTCCGGCCGGCGTTGCCGCCGCAGAAAATCAATCCGCCGGTTGCGGGCGATCGTGAAGACCCAGGTCGAGACGGTCGATCGGCCGGGATCGAAGATTTCCGCCCGCTGCCAAACCGTCAACATCACCTCCTGAGTCAGATCCTCCGCCACCCCACCGTCACAACCCTGCCGCAGCAAATAGCGTTTCACCCGCGGCGCCACATCATCGAACAATTGTCCGAAGGCGGCGCTGTCGCGGAACCGTGCCACACGCATCATCAACTCGGCGAGGACCACGGCGCGTGCGTTGTCGGGATTTGTGATGTCGGCCATCACCCCTATTTATGGCAATAGGCACGATCCCGGACAAGCCGACACGGCACGCCGCGTCATCAACTCTGCGAGAGGGTTACGCAACGGCCAGCCGATTGGATCATCGATCGGTTAAAAAACCTGCCTAAAAAAAGCCGTCGAGGCAGGATAATCGGCCCCATCGACTGAAAGAGACGGGCTTTTACCGAGTGGACTTGGCATCGATCGGCTTCGCCTCTTATCCTGCTGCGCCATGACACCTCATCTCATCACGCTTATGAAATGCATCGCGCGGATGTCCCTGCCGCTCGCCTTCGGGGGCCTCTCTTTCGGGGCCGGAATGGATATCACGGAGGCGGCGACGGGGAAGGATGCCAAATCGGCCCCCGCCCCCTCGGCGAAGACGTCGCCGGCACTGCCCTCTGCGGCGCCGCGCCAGATCGGCACGTCGAAAAGCTGGACGGCCTTCGTCGTCAACGACGCGGGGGGGCAGGTTTGCTACGCGGTGACCGATCCACGCGCGACCGACCCGGCAAAACTGACGCGCGGCCGGCCGCATCTGCTGGTCACTCACCGCACCGCCGACCAGGCGACCAACGTCGTCAGCATCGAGGCGGGCTACGATTATATGGCCAAGGCCGATGTGACGGTCGCGATCGACAAGCAGGATTTCACGTTCTTCACCGACAAGGAAACCGCCTGGGCGCGCGATGCCGATACCGACCGGGCGATCGTCAGCGCCATGCTGAAGGGCCGGCAGCTAGTCGTCAAAGGCAAGTCGCAGCACGGCGCCGCGACGCTGGATACCTACATGCTGGACGGTTTCAAGGACGCCCTGGCGCAGATCGACAAGGCCTGCAAGGTCAAGCGTTAAGCTGCGGGTTTTCTTTGCGTAGCGGCTCGGTCGGCCCTATATCAGCGGTTTGACGGCAGAACGAGCGGCCAGATCGATGGCGATTTCAGACATGACGGGCGAGGCTTCGGCGACGCCCGACCAGATGGGTATGGCCGACCAGATGGGTATGGCCGCATCGGCTGACGCGCGACGCGACCTCGTCGGCCTCAGCCGCGCGGAGCTGGCCGCCGAACTGGCGACGATCGGTGCCGAGCGGTTCCGCGCCAACCAATTATGGCACTGGATCTACAACCGCGGCGCCACCGATTTCGCGGCGATGACCACGCTGGCGAAGACCTTCCGCGCGACCCTGGCCGAGCGCTACGTGGTGCGTCGGCCGGATATTTCCCGCGATCTCAAAAGCATCGATGGCACGCGCAAATGGCTGCTGCGCTTTCCGGATGGGCAGGAAGTCGAGACGGTCCATATTCCGGAGGAGGATCGCGGCACGCTATGCGTGTCGAGCCAGGTCGGCTGCACACTCACCTGCAAGTTCTGCCATACCGGGACCCAGCGCCTGGTGCGCAACCTGACCGCGTCGGAGATCGTCGGCCAAGTCATGACCGCGCGCGATGCATTCGGCGAATGGCCGTCGCCCGCCGAGGACCGGCAGCTCACCAACATCGTCCTGATGGGCATGGGCGAGCCGCTGTACAATTACGACGAGGTCGCCAAGGCGATGAAGATCGTCATGGACAATGAGGGCCTGTCGCTCAGCAAGCGCAAGATCACCCTGTCGACCTCGGGCGTGGTGCCGATGATCCGCCGCTGCGGCGAGGAGCTGGGCGTCAA
>DATMGU010000116.1:0-29924 GCA_035555315.1 Allostellaceae bacterium | reverse complement strand
CCGTCGGGTGGTCGAGGCGACCGCGGCGGCGGCGGCCAAGGCGATCGGCTGCAAGCCGGCGGAGATTTTCATCTCGTCGACCGGCGTCATCGGCGAGCCGCCGCTGGCGGAAAAGATCACCAACGCGCTGCCCGGCCTGATCGCCGCCGCTTCGCCGACCGCGTGGGCCACCGCGGCGCAGGCGATCATGACCACCGATACCTTTGCCAAGGGCTCGATGCGCGGTGCCACGATCGACGGCGTGCCGGTGCAGATCAACGGGTTCTGCAAAGGCTCGGGCATGATAGCGCCCGATATGGCGACGATGCTGGGCTATGTGTTCACCGATGCGAAGCTGGACGCGCCGGTCTTGCAGGCTTTGCTGACCGCCGGGGCGGACCGGTCGTTCAATTCGATCACCGTGGATGGCGACACCTCGACCAGCGACACGGTCTTGGTGGTGGCGACGGGCAAGGCCGCCCACGCGGCCGTGACATCGCCGAGCGACCCGCGCCTCAAGGCGTTCCGGGCGGCACTCGACGCGGTGCTGATCGATCTGGCTCAGCAGATCGTCCGTGACGGCGAAGGGGCCGAGAAATTCGTCGAGATCGCGGTCACCGGGGCGACGTCGGCCGCCGCGGCGCGGCGCATCGGCCTGTCGATCGGCAATTCGCCGCTGGTCAAGACCGCGCTGGCCGCGGGTGACGCCAATTGGGGCCGCATCGTCATGGCGGTCGGCAAGTCGGGCGAAAAGGCCGATCGCGACCGGCTGGCGATCTCGATCGGCGGCGTGCCGGTCGCGGCCGAGGGCGGTCCGGTATCCGGCTATGACGAGGCGCCGGTCGCGCGTCACATGGCTGGCCGGGAGATCAAGATCGCGGTCGATATCGGCCTCGGACGCGGCAAGGCGACCGTCTGGACCTGCGATCTGACTCATCGCTATATCGACATCAATGGCAGCTATCGCAGCTAAGCGGCGGCGCGCGGCGGCGACCGTCTTGGATTGTCTCATCCCGGGCCGTTCCATCTTGGGCTATCGGCGCTGTTAGGCCGCCCGCCTGATCTGGCGGTCGAGGGCCGCCGCCTCAGGCTGCGCCCGTTCCGCGCCAGCGAGGCCATGGCCATGGCGCGGCTGCTCAACGATTTCGAGGTGGTCCGCTATGTCGGCGAGATCCCGCACCCCTACGAGCCGGCGCTGGCCGCCGAATTCATCGCGCTCACCCACCGGCATCTGGAACGCGGCACCGACCGGATCTTCGCGGTCGAGGGCCGTGCCGAGGGCGGCTTGATCGGCTGTATCGCCCTGCATCTGCAGGCCGGCCGAACCCTGGCGCGCCTGGGATATTGGTTCGGCCGGGCCTATTGGGGACGGGGTTACGCCGCCGAAGCGATCAGCCTGGCGCTGGGGTATGCCTTCGAGCTGCCGCGCATGACCAGGGTCGAGGCCGATGCCCATGTCGACAATATCGGATCGTGGCGGGCCATGGAAAAAGCCGGGATGTCGTTCGAACGGATCATCCAGCTGGATTTTCGGGCGCGCGGCTTCACCGCGGCCGCCCGCCGCTATGCGATCAGCCGCGTCGAATGGCAACAGCGCGCCACATCCGGAGCGCCGGCGGCATGATGACGGAAATCAGCCTCCCTACGGTCCTGGTCGTCGCGGTGGCGCTCATCGATACCGATGGCCGGATCCTGTTGGCGCAGCGGCCGCCCGGTAAGTCGCTGGCCGGCTTGTGGGAGTTCCCCGGCGGCAAGGTCGAGGCCGGCGAGACGCCGGAAGCGGCGCTGATCCGCGAATTGGCGGAGGAGCTGGGCATCGATGTGGCAGCGAGCTGCCTGGCGCCGTTCACCTTCGCCTCGCACGGCTACGAGCGGTTTCATCTGCTGATGCCGCTCTATGTCTGCCGCAAATGGCAAGGCATCCCGGTTGCCCGCGAAGGGCAGGTGCTGGCCTGGGTCCGGCCACAGCGCATGGACGACTATCCCATGCCGCCGGCCGACAAGCCTTTGGTGGCGATGCTCCGCGACCTGCTCTGACCCCCCGAGAGGGGGGTTCTGTCGAGGTAACGGTTTGTTGCCAATTCGAGGTTAATTTTGGGGGAACTCGCGGGAAACCGTGTTCCGATACGCGCTTTGGCTAGATCCCGCTGATGACCGTCATGCCCCCATCCGACCACCCGTCCCCCGCGCCGCGCGCGTTGCTCGGCGATGCGCTCGATATGCGCACGCTGTTTCCGACGCCGCTGATCATCGCCGAGCTCACCGACGCGGCGACCGTCAATCCGGCGCTGCGGGAGATCGTCCTGGCGCGGGAGGCCGCCACCCCGTCGGTGCGCAAGAGCAATTCCGGCGGCTGGCAATCGGATACGGATTTCGAGGAATGGAGCGGCGCCCCCGGGGCAATCGTGCTGGAGGCGGCGCGCCAGCTCGGCACGCGCATGACCGTCGTGCAGCGCCAGACCGAGCTGGTCCGGGCGGATTTCACCTGGCGCGTCAATGCCTGGGCGAATATCAATCGACGGGGCAATTCCAATCACCTGCACAGCCATGGCGGCGCGTTCTGGTCGGGTGCCTATTATGTCGATGACGGCGCCGATGGCGACGCGGAAGCTTTGGGTGGCAGTTTCGAGATGGCCGATCCTCGTGGGGTCATGCCGCAGATGTACGCGCCCAACCTGAAAATGGGTCTGCGCGGCTGCATCACCGCCGGCCTGTCCGAATTCGTCAGCCCGCGCGCGGGTCAGTTCCTGCTGTTCCCGTCCTGGTTGGTCCATGCGGTGGCGCCCTATCAGGGACCCGGCGCGCGCATCTCCATCGCCTTCAACCTTTGCGTTTGATCGGCATTGACTTTAAAATAAAACGCCAACGTAGTTATTTAGGGACTGTCTCTAACATATAAACGTCAGGATCGAGATCGAACGACAGCGCGGACGTGGAAATGCGTGTCGAGTTAGGAGGTCACGTGTGGGCTTGATAATCGAGCAGAGTGACGCGACGCAATCGACGGAAGTGACGTGGGATCCCCGTCTGGTCGAGGCCGACCGCTACTGGCGGTCGAAATGCGCCGGCCGCGAAATGCCGCGCCGCGCGGATATCGACCCGACCGAGATACGTGGCTTGCTGCCGCATCTGATGCTGCTGGATATCGATGCCTCCGGACGGCCGAAATACCGCCTGATCGGCACGGAGGTCGAACAGCGGATCGGCTACGCCGTCACCGGCCGTTATGTCGACGAGATCGTGCCTGAAAAATACGGACAGTACTTGCGAGGTCTGTATGACAAGCTGCTCAGCACCCGCCGGCCGATATTTTCGAACAGCGTCTATGGGCCGTCCAACAGCGCTGTCACCCCTGAGTTCTACCTGCTGCGCACATCCCGCTATATGGCGCCGCTCTCATCGGACGGTACGGTCATCGATATGGTCCTCGCCTGCCAGACCTTCGAAACGCGGCCGACCGTCGTCAACGCCACCGTGCTCGATCTGGCGGATTATTTCGAGGGCACTTAATTCCAAAGACCCCGGATTCTAAAGACCCCGGATTCTAAACACCCCGGCCGGTTCGCTCTCCCGTGCCTCGTTCGGGGGCTCCCAGAACGTCGGCCAGCCGCGCCGTGGCGCTGCCCGGGCGCAGCGCCTTGGGTTGACTGGGCGCCGGTGCCCAGCCGGTCAGGAACAGGATCTGAAAACTCGCCGGAATCCGGCCATCCGGACCGGCGAACCGTTCGGCATAGATGGCGGCCGCGCGCAACAGGGTGGCGCGCCGCGTGAAGGATCGGCGTCGATGGCGGCCGGCATTGGTTTCGCCCATGCCGCGCAGGTCGCGCATCAGCGCCAGCGCATCCGGATAGGTCACGGTGATCGTGTCGGCATCGACCACCGGCAGCGCCAGACCCGCCCGCTGCAGCAGGGCGCCGGCATCGCGCAGATCGGCGAAGGGCGAGATCCGGGGGCTGGCGCCCGATTCCTCGGCCAACTCGGCCTCGAGCAGGGCGGCGCGCAGCTCATGCAGCGTTTCCCCGCCCAGCATGCCGGCGAGCAGCAGCCCGTCCGGCCGCAGGATCTGCCTGATCTGCAGCAGGGCGCCCGGCAGATCATTGGTCCAATGCAGGCCGAGCGTGCTCAGCACCAGATCGATGCTGGCCGGTTTGAACGGCAGCGCCTCCTCCTCCGCGACCACCGGCCGGGGACCGCGCCGGGCGAAGCCCCGCGCGGCGTCGAGCGAGATGACCGTGGCCGGCCGCCCCGCCGCCTCCAGGAGGTCCGCCATTTCGCCGTCGCCGCAGCCGAGATCGAGCACCGTCTCGAAGCGTCCTTTGACATCGGCCAGCCGGTCGATCAGCCGGGCCGCCACCTCCCGGCGCAGAAAGCGATGCTCCGCCGGCAACCCGGCCGCGCGCTCCCGATGGGCGCGCACAGCACTCCGGTCGAAGACCAGCATGGGCTCGGTGGTATCGGAGGGCGGATTCATGGCGCAGACTGATTCATGACGCAGACTATGGGTGACTTGCCACCCGGTCGCTAGAGGTTAGGGGGCGGTTTTCCATGTATGGTGGCCGCGGCTTGATGCTGTTCGCGAGGTCATCCCGTCTTGTCCGACGATTCCGCTCCGCTCGATCGACCTGGGCCGGCCTGGCGCCCGCTCGCGATGCGCGCCTCTCGACGGGTGCTGCGTTGGGGTGTGGCCGTGGTGGATACGCTGTTGCCGCCGCGCTGTCTCGGCTGCGGCCGGACCATCGATGCCAATGGCGCGCTGTGCGCCACCTGCTGGCAGGCGATCAGCTTTCTGGGGCCGCCCTGCTGCGCGCGCTGCGGCCTGCCCTTCGCCTATGACATGGGGGCGGAAGCCGTCTGCGCGGCCTGTGCCGCGGCATCGCCGGCCTTCGACCGCGCCCGTGCCGTGCTGCGCTACGACGATGCCAGCCGACGGCTGATCCTTGCCCTGAAACACGGCGACAAGCTGCATGGGGTGCCCGCCCTCGGCGGCTGGCTGGCTCGGGCCGGCGCCGATCTGCTGGCCGAGGCGGATGTCATCGCGCCGGTGCCGCTGCATTGGACCCGGCTGTTCGCCCGGCGCTACAACCAATCGGCGGTGCTGGCCTATGGCGTCGCCAAGGCCTGGCGTCGCGGTTTGCCGCTGGGTGCGAAGCCTGGGTTCAGGGTGGTGCCGGATCTCCTGGTCCGCCGCCGGCGCACGCCGTCGCAAGGCCGGCTCGGCCGGCTGGCGCGGGCACGCAACGTCGCCGGCGTCTTCGCCTTGCGTCATAAGGAGAGCGTTCGGGGACGGCGCATCGTGCTGATCGATGATGTGCTGACCAGCGGTGCGACCGTCGAGGAATGCGCCCGGGTGCTGCGCCGTGCCGGTGCCGCCAGGGTCGACGTGCTGACCCTCGCCCGCGCCATCCGGGCCGATTAAGGCGCCGCCTTGTGGTCGATCGAGGCGCCGCCTCTTGGCAGAACGCCATCCTTGGTCCCATATCAAGGCGTTATCCTGCCGATAAAGGAGCCGCCGATGGCGACGGTCGAAATTTATTCAACGATGTTCTGCCCCTATTGCGCGCGGGCGAAGAGCCTGCTGGCCAAGAAGGGCGCCGAGTTCGTCAACATCGACATCATGGAGCAGCCCAAACGGCGCGACGAGATGGTGCAGCGGTCCGGCGGTCGCACCAGCGTTCCGCAGATTTTCATCAACGGCGAGCATATCGGCGGTTCGGATGATCTGGCCGCCCTCGATCGCCAAGGCGGCCTGGACGCCAAGCTCGCCTCCTGACACCGAAGGGGTTCGCATCCATGTCCGATCCGCTCTCGAAAAGCCGCCTGACAGTCGCCTGCGTCCAGGTCTCCGCCGGTCGCGAGATCGGACCGAACATGCAGGTGGCGGGCGATCTCATCCGGCGGGCCCGGGATGCCGGTGCCGATTTCATCACGACACCGGAAAATGTCGCCCTGATGGAGCCCAAGCGCGAGCTGCGCCGGCAAAAGGTGACCGACGAGGCGAGTCATGAGGGGTTGGCCGGGTTCCGGGAACTAGCCAGGGAGACCGGCGCCTGGCTGCTGGCAGGCTCCCTCTGGGTGCGGTTGGGCGAGGCGGACGACCGGTTCGCCAATCGGTCCTATCTGATCGATCCGACCGGTGAGGTCGCGGCCAGTTACGACAAGATCCACATGTTCGACGTCGATCTCGCCTCGGGCGAAAGCTATCGGGAATCCGCCGCGTTCCGGCCGGGCGAACGGGCGGTGCTGGCCGAGACGCCTTGGGCGCCGGTCGGCATGACGGTCTGCTACGACATGCGCTTCGGGGCGCTCTACCGGGCACTCGCCCATGCCGGTGCCGAGATCCTGACGGTGCCCGCCTCGTTCACCGTGCCGACCGGCCGCGCCCATTGGCACGTGCTGCTGCGCGCCCGGGCGATCGAGACCGGTTGCTTCGTGATCGCCGCGGCGCAGACCGGCACCCATGCGGAAGGCCGCAAGACCTATGGCCACTCGCTGATCGTCGATCCCTGGGGCGAGGTACTCGCCGATGCGGGGGAGGAGGTCGGCTTCATCACGGCCCAGATCGATCTCGCCCGGGTGGCCGAGGTGCGCGGCATGGTGCCGTCGCTGCGCCACGACCGGCGGTTCACCCCGCCCTCTCGGGATGGGATCGCCGAGGGGTTGCGCGCCGCGGGGGAATGAAATCGGCCCGGACCGCCTATAACATCGCCTATAACGGGGTCAGCGGCAGATCCCTCACGGCGGCGAGGCGCTGGATGGCGGCGGGGCGGGGCGTGAACACGATGCCGTGCTCGAAGCCGACGATGGTCAAGAGCCCGGTGAAGGCGTCCAGCAGTTCGTTCGGCTGCAACAGGTAGTCGGGATGGCTCGGCCGCCCGTATTGCTCATTACCGGCGGCGAAGGTCTCGTAGATCAACGCGCCACCGGGCTTGAGGGCCGCGCCGAGCGCTGGCAGCAAGGGCCGATGCAGGTAGTTGGTGACGATGATCGCGTCGAAGCGGCGCTCCCCCAGCGGCCAGCCGGCCGGGGTTTCCAGATCGGTCTCGGTTTCCAGATCGGCCTCGATGGTCTCCAGCCCGGCGCGGCCGCCGAGATCGGCGAGGCCGGCGAGCGTGCGGTCGACCGCCACCACCTCGTGGCCCCGGTCGAGGAAGAACCTTGTATGCCGGCCGGCGCCGGCGGCGAGATCGAGCACGCTGCCGCCGGACGGCACGAGATGTGCGAAGCGCCGGACCCATGGCGATGGAACGCCCAGCGGGTCGGCGGCCAGGGAAGGCGGTGCGCCCATATCTGCCATGGTAGTCCTTTGTAGAGGGAGTGATGGCACGCTTCTAGGAGAGGTGTCATAGACGATCATGATTTTGTATGAACTTAAGTGTCCCGCCGACCACCATTTCGAAGGATGGTTCCGCAACAGCGATGCCTATGACGCCCAGGCCGCCGGTGGCGAGATCGCTTGTCCGGTCTGTGGCGATACGCACATCGCGAAGGCGCCGATGGCCCCGCGCGTGGCACGGAGCCGCGAGGCTGCGCCGCCGACTCCGCCCCCCACCGAGGCTGTCGCGACGCCTCCCCAGGGATCGGTGACACCCGGGACGGCGCATCGGGCGATGGCGACTCAAACGACGACCAACGTCGATCCGATCCAGATTTTGCGCGCGATCCGCCGTCATATCGAAGCCAATTTCACCCCCGTCGGCGCCGACTTCGCCGAGGAGGCGCGCAAGATCCATTACGGCGAGGTCGAACGCCGGGCGATCTATGGCGACGCGACCCCGGAAGAGGCGGAGGCGCTCGCCGATGAGGGCATCGACATCGCCCAGGTGCCCTGGGTGCCCCCGACCGACAGCTGACGGCCGGGCTTGCTCGGCGTTTCGAAAGGGACGCTATAGCCCTCGCATCTGGATCAAGTCTCGTCGGCGGCGGTGCTGCCCAATACGTAGCCGATATGAAGAAGCCCCGGCTGGCGGGGCTTTTCGTGAGTCGGGAACATCACGCGGACGAAAGCTCCGGGGACCATTCTCCAGGTCCCTCAGTCGCTATCCGGGATCGACCACAATTCTACGAGAAGCGCCTGGCGCTTGGCATAGGCGGTGTCGGACTCCTCTTTCCCTTGTATGACGTCCTGGGGGGCGATCCTCATGGACGTCCCCTGGGGAGCGCGCATCGTGATCACCCGCGCGGCCTCGTCTCGGCGTGAAAGATCGCGGATCAGGGCGGTTTCCACGTAGTTGGTGAGGGTCCGGTTCTCCGCTTCGGCGACGGCCCTCAACTGCTCCGCCCGTGCCGCGTCCAACCGCAGGGTGATCGCCACTTTCGCTGACGGCCTGGCCCGCCTCGGCCCGGTTCTCGTGTCTCCGCCGTGACTCTTGGAGCGTGCTTGTGCCATGGGTCATGTGTGATGTGGAAAGCAAGCAAATGCAAGCCTATTGCTGCCTGGCACGGTGCGTTTTGCCGCTCCGCGCCAAATCAGGGCACCACCCATGCGTGGCGGGGCTGGCGAAATTCCCCGAAATCTGGCAGCTAACGCGCGATGGAACGCCGCGTGGCGGCGCGGTCGGCGCGGTAAGCCTTCGAGGCCGCGCGACCCCCGTGTCGGGAGACACATCATAGCGACCGGTAGTTTGCGCGAACGTCGTCTCATACCCAGAATACTGGTCGCGGCTCTCGTCGTCGCCGGATTGACCGTGGTCTGGCTCAACAAGGCGATGCTGGATCCGGCGGGTTTGCAGGCGCTGATCGCCGGCCAACCGTTGGCTCCCCTCGTGTTCGTCGCGGTGCATATCGTCGCCAGTCAGGTCTTCGTGCCGCGTACCCTGTTCGGCGTGGTGGCGGGTCTGGTGTTCGGTTTGTGGTGGGGCGGCGTGCTTGCCATCCTGGGGGGCATGGGCGGCGCGCTGGTCGGCTTTCTGATCGCCCGCTACGTCAATGCCGGATTGCTCGATGTCGAGCGGACACCGGCGCTCGGCACGCTGTTGCTCCGGGCGGAGCGCGGCGGTTGGCGGTTCGTTGCCTTGGTTCGGCTGGTGCCGATCCTGCCCCATACGCTCGTGAACTACGCATTGGGCATGACGCGGGTCCCGCTCGGCAGCTACCTGGTTGGATCGCTGCTCGGCATGCTGCCGATGACGGTGCTCTATGTCGATCTCGGGGCCGGTGGCGGCCGGGTGCTGACCGGGCAGCGCGGCTGGCTCGAGCCGACCCTGATCGCGGTCGTGGCCTTGGGCGCCTCGGTGCTGCTGCCGCGGCTGCCGTTTTTCCGCCGGGACAAGGCGGCCCCGGCCGGGTCGCCCACCCGCTGACGCCCCCTCCTGTCGCCTAGGTCGTCTATGCCGGACGCGTGGCCAGCAGCATGTAATTGACGTCGAGATCTCTCGGCGCCAGGTGCCAGCTATCGGTCAGCGGATGATAGGCCGTGCCGGTCAACTCCTCGATCGCCAGGCCGTGGGGTGCCAGGCCCGCGACCAATTCGGAGGGGCGGACGAATTTCGACCAGGTATGCGTGCCGCGCGGCACCCAGCCCAGCACGTATTCGGCACCGATGATGGCCAGCGCGAAAGCCTTGGCCGTGCGGTTGATGGTCGAGACGATGAGGGCGCCACCCGGCGCCACCAGCCCCGCCGCCGTCGCCAGAAACGCCGGGAGATCGGCGACGTGCTCGACAACCTCCAGCGCCAGCACCACGTCGAAGCGCCGTCCCTCGGCGTGCAGCGCTTCGGCGGTGGTCGCCCGGTAGTCGATCGACAGGCCGGCTTGGGCGGCATGGGCTTCGGCCGTGTGGATCGTCTGGGTCACCGCGTCGAGGCCGGTGACACTGAAGCCCAGCCGCGCCATCGGTTCCGCCACCAACCCGCCGCCGCAGCCGATATCGACGAGGCTGAGGCCGCCGAACGGGCTGGTCCCCGCGATGTCGCGGCCGAACCGCGCCGCCATGCGGTCGCGGATGAAACCCAGCCGCGTCGGGTTGAACCGATGCAGCGGCTTGAACTTGCCGGCGGGATCCCACCATTCCTCGGCCAACCGGGCGAACCGCTCGACTTCCGCCGGATCGACCGTGCTGCGCTGCTCTGCCATTACCGCCACTCTGGTATCCTTCAGCCTCACCGTTGCTTGCTTCGCCGTCGCCGGGGATAGTATGTATAGCCGGTAGCGTACGCAAACAAAGGCTACCGGCAGCCCTTTTCTCTCGCGTCTTTTCAAGCATTTGCCGGACGGATATCACGCATTATGGCACGTATCGTGCAAAAATTCGGCGGCACCTCAGTCGCCGATGTAGGACGGATCAAAGCGGTCGCGCAACGCGTTAAGCGTGAGGTCGACGCCGGCCATCAGATTATCGTGGTGGTCTCCGCGATGTCGGGGACGACCAACCAACTGGTCGATTGGACGCGGGAGACCTCCCGCTTGCACGATGCGCGCGAATACGACGTGGTGGTCGCCGCCGGCGAGCAGGTGACCGCCGGTCTGGTCGCGATGGCACTGCAGGAGTTGGGTGTCGCAGCGCGTTCCTGGCTGGGCTGGCAGGTGCCGATCCGCACGGACGGCGTTCATGGCAAGGCGCGTATCGACGATATTCCGCTGGGCGAGATCGTCAGCCGGGCCGCGCGCGGCGAGGTCGCGGTCGTCGCCGGCTTCCAGGGCGTGGGGCCGGACAACCGGATCACGACGCTGGGCCGCGGCGGTTCCGATACCTCCGCCGTGGCGCTCGCCGCGGCCTTCGAGGCGGAGCGATGCGACATCTTCACCGATGTCGATGGTGTATACACGACCGATCCGCGCATCGTGGCGCGGGCGCAAAAGCTCGACCGCATCACCTATGAGGAGATGCTCGAAATGGCCTCCCTGGGTGCCAAGGTCTTGCAGACGCGGTCGGTCGAGATGGCGATGAACCACCGGGTTCGTGTCCAGGTGCTGTCGAGTTTCGTCGACCGCCCCGGCACCCTGGTCGTGGATGAGGACGAGATTTTGGAAAAGCAAGTTGTCAGTGGAATCGCCTATAGCCGGGATGAGGCCAAGATCACGCTGCGCCGCGTCACCGACCGGCCGGGCATGGCCGCCGGCATTTTCGGGCCGCTGGCCGAGCACAACATCAATGTCGATATGATCGTCCAGAACGTCTCGGAAGACGGCAAGGCGACCGATCTTACCTTCACGCTGACCAAGGCGGATCTGGAACGCGCGGTCGCCGTGCTCGATGGCAAGCGGTCGGAGTTGGGCTTCGATCTCATCGCCGCCGATGCCAATGTGGTGAAGATCTCGGTGGTCGGCGTCGGCATGCGCAGCCATGCCGGCGTCGCCCAGAAGATGTTCCAGACGCTGGCGGATAAGGGGATCAACATTCAGGTGATCTCGACCTCCGAAATCAAAGTTAGCGTGCTGATCGCCGAGGAGTACACCGAGCTCGCGCTGCGGGCCTTGCACACCGCCTATGGCCTCGACGCCGCCTGACATCCATGAATCCATGGGGCTCGCTGCGTCCTGGTCGGCGCAGCCGGAACCCTTGCGCCTGCCGTCTGCGCCCGTGAGCGGCCCTGGCGTTGGCCGGGTAGCCCCGGCCCTCGATCGCCTCTGGCGCCGGGGGCGGGAGTTTCTCGGCAGCGACTACGCGATCATGGGCGGCGCCATGACCTGGGTGTCGGAGCGCAATCTGGTCGCGGCGATCTCGAATGGCGGCGGCTTTGGCGTTTTGGCGTCCGGCTCGATGAATCCGGCGCAGCTGGCGGCTGAGATCGACGGCACGGCGGCCCTGACCAAGCGGCCGTTCGGCGTCAATCTCATCACGCTGCATCCGCAATTGACCGAACTCATTCGGGTCTGCGCCGATAAGGGCGTCGGCCATGTCGTGCTGGCGGGTGGCTTGCCGCCCGGTGCCGCGATCGCGTCGATCAAGGAGAGCGGCGCCAAGGTGCTTTGCTTCGCCCCGGCCCTGGCGCTGGCCCGCAAGCTGGTGCGGCTTGGCGTCGACGCGCTGATCATCGAGGGGATGGAAGCGGGCGGCCATATCGGGCCGGTCTCGACCAGCGTGCTGGCGCAGGAGATCCTGCCCACCCTCGCCGAGGTGCCGATTTTCGTCGCCGGCGGCATCGGCCGGGGCGAGGGCATGCTCGCCCATCTGGAGATGGGGGCGGCCGGCGTGCAACTCGGCACGCGCTTCGTCTGCGCCACCGAATCGATCGCCCATCCGCGGTTCAAACAGGCGTTCATCCGCGCCGGCGCACGCGACGCGGTGCCCTCGATCCAGCTCGACCCTCGGTTCCCGGTCATCCCGGTGCGCGCGCTCGGCAATCAGGCGACCATGCGGTTTCAGGAAATCCAGCGCGAGGTGATCGATCGCTTCGGTCGCGGCGAGCTCAGCCAGCGCGAGGCGCAGCTGGAGATCGAGCATTTCTGGGCGGGCGCCTTGCGCCGGGCGGTGGTCGATGGCGATGTCGAGACCGGTTCGCTGATGGCCGGTCAAAGCGTTGGCATGGTTCACTCGGAACAACCGACCAGTGCGATCCTGGCCGAATTGATCGACCAGGCGACGGCGGCTCTCGCCGTCCGTCAGGCGGCGATCGAGAGCGAAGCGGTGGCTCCGGTCCCGGCCCGCGCCACGGCGTTATGAGCGGGGTCGGCTGATGGATCAGACCGTCGGGATAACCGGATCCCGCCGCCTGCTCCGTCGGCTGCGCGATGTGATGGCGGAGGGCGGTACCGCCCAGGAACGGCTCGACCGCATCGTGCAAATCGTCGCTTCCGACATGGTGGCGGAGGTGTGCTCGGCCTACGTCATGCGAGCCGGCGATATCCTGGAATTGTTCGCGACCGAGGGTCTGAAGCGCGAGGCGGTCCACCGCACCCGTTTGCGGTTGGGCGAAGGCTTGGTCGGCGTGGTCGCGGCCACGGCGAACCCGCTGGCCCTCGCCGACGCGCAATCCCATCCGAGCTTCGCCTATCGTCCGGAAACCGGCGAGGAGATCTATCACTCCCTGATGGGCGTGCCGATCCTGCGCGCCGGCCGGGTGACCGGTGTGCTGGTCGTCCAGAATCGCTCGCTGCGGAGCTATACCGACGAGGAGATCGAGACCCTTCAAACCATCGCCATGGTGGTGGCCGAACTGGTCGCGGGCGGCGAGTTGGTCGCCGCTGGCGAGCTGCATTACCTCGATGGCGGCAACGCGCTGTTGCCGCATCGGCTGGAAGGCATCCGGCTCAATGCCGGCCTCGGCGTCGGCATCGCCGTGCCGCATGCGCCGAACATCGTCATCCGCCAGGTCATCGCCGACAATCCCGAGGTCGAGTTGCTGCGGCTGGGCCGGGCGGTCGTCGATATGCAGCGCGCGGTCGACGCCCTGCTGCAGGCGACCGACATCGCCGATGGCAGCGAGAGCCGGGATATCCTCGAAGCCTACCGGATGTTCGCCGAGGATCGCGGCTGGCTCACCCGGATCCGCGAGGCGGTGCGCGGCGGCCTCACCGCCGAGGCGGCGGTGCAAAAGGTCCGCGACGACACCCGGGCGCGGATGAACCAGATCAGCGACCCCTATATCCGCGAACGGCTGCTCGATCTGGAGGATCTCGCCAACCGGCTGCAGCACCACCTGTCGGGCGAGCGGCAGACCGCCGCGTCGGACGATTTGCCCGACGACGTGGTGCTGGTCGCGCGCAACATGGGCCCGGCTGAGTTACTGGATTACGATCGCAAGCGGCTGCGCGCGTTGGTGCTCGAAGAGGGCTCGCCCACCTCGCATGTCACGGTGGTCGCCCGCGCCCTCGACATCCCGGTGGTCGGCCGGGCAAAAGGGGCGCTCGCCCAGATCGAGGCGGGCGACATGGTGGTCGTCGATGGCGACAACGCCCAGGTGTTGATCCGCCCGGGCGAGGACGTGCAATTGGCGGTCGAGACCCGCCTCGCCGATCGCCAGCGGCAGCAGGCCGAATATGCCGAGCTCCGTACCCTGCCGGCGCTGACGCGGGACGGTATCGCCATTTCGCTGCAGCTCAATGCCGGGCTGCTGTTCGATATGAACGAGCTGGAGCCGACCGCCGCCGACGGCATCGGCCTCTATCGCACCGAGATCCCTTTCATGGTGCGCAGCGACTTCCCCGATGTCGAACAGCAGGCGGCGTTCTATCGCAAGGTCCTCGACCAGGCGGGCGATCGGCCGGTCACCTTTCGGACCCTCGATATCGGCGGCGACAAGGTGCTGCCCTATCTGCCGGAGCGGATCGAGGAAAACCCCGCCATGGGGTGGCGCGCGGTGCGGGTGGCGCTCGACCGGCCGGCGATGCTGCGCCAGCAGCTGCGGGCGATGATCCGCGCGGCCGGCGGCCGTCGGCTGCGCGTCATGTTTCCGATGGTCGCCGAGGTCGCCGAGTTCGTCAGCCTGAAGGCGATCCTGACGCTGGAGCTCGAACGCGGCCGTCAGCGCGGGGTGGTGCTGCCCTCGGTGATCGAGGTCGGCGCCATGCTGGAGGTGCCGTCGCTGGTCTGGCAATTGCCGACGCTCTGCCGGGTGGTCGATTTCATCTCGGTCGGCAGCAATGACCTGACGCAGTTCTTGTTCGCCAGCGATCGGGGCAATGCCCGATTGGCCGAACGCTACGACGTCTTGTCGCCGCCGATGCTGAAATGTCTCGGCCAGATCGCGCGCACCGCCGGGGCTGCCGGCGTGCCGTTTTCGATGTGTGGTGAGATGGCGGGCCGGCCGCTTGAGGCGATGGTGCTGGCTGGCCTCGGTTATCGCAGCCTGTCGATGTCGCCGTCGTCGATCGGCCCGGTGAAATCGATGGTGCGCCGGCTTGAGGTCGGGCCGCTCGCCGATTATCTGGCGGATTTGATCGATCGGCCGGATCACAGCCTGCGCAGCAAGCTGAGTGATTTCGCGCGCGACCGCGGCGTCCAACTCTAGACGGCGAGATCTATCGCGGAACGCCGCCAGTCCCTGGTCGACATGGGACAAGGGTGCTAGACAAGGGTTGGCAAAGTCGGCCGCGCGGGGCAGGGCAACCGAGCCGCGGTTGAGTCATCGGTTGAGGTTGTTACGCCATGGGAATGTTCAAGCGTCAGCGTCACGACCCGGCGGAGGATGAGTTCGTCGAGGTGCCCGATGCCGTGTCCGAACCATCGGCGCCCAAGGGCATGGGCGGCTTGCTGCGCAGCACACGGGAGGGCTACGGCCGGGCGATCGCCGATGTCGCGGCGAGCCTGCGCATCCGGCCGGAATATCTCGAGGCGATCGAGCGCAACAGCGTCGAGGGCCTGCCCGGCCCGGCCTATGCCACCGGCTTCGTGCGCGCCTATGCCGAATATCTGGGTCTCGACGGGGTCGAGGCCGTGCGCCGCTTCAAGCAGGAAAAGGCGCTGCTGGACACGAAGCAGGAACTGAGCTTCCCGATCCCGACGCCGGAGCGCGGCCTGCCGGGCAGCGCCATGTTCCTGACGGCGCTGATTCTGGCGGTGCTGGGCTATGGCACCTATTACTATGTCTCCTCCGCCGATCGGAGCCAGGCGCCCGCGGTCGAGGCCGTGCCACAACGCCTGCTTCAAACGCCCCCCGCCGACACCACGGCCCAAGCGCCCGCGGAAACCCCGTCGACGGCCAGTAACGAGCCTCCCGCGGCGGCGACGTCGAGCGCGCCTTCCCCCGGTGTGCCCGTCCCCGGTACTCCCATGTCCACCAACCCGGTCGCGTCCAATAGCGCGCCGCCGGCCCCTGTCGCCACGCCCGTCCCGCCGGCTTCACCGCCCGGTGCCGCGCCGACCACGCAGAGCGCCGCTTTGCCGCCGTCCGCCGCGACCCCCGGTCCGACGCGTCCCGGTGCCGCCGCGCGTCCCGGCGAGTTGCCGGCCGTGCCGCCCGTCGCCGCGACCGATGGTGTCCAGCAAAACGCGGATGGCACGCGGGTTTACGGCAGCGCCGGCGAGTCGAGCCGCATCGTCATCCGCGCGGTCGCCGATAGCTGGGTGCAGGTGCGCGACAGCGATCAATCCCTGCTGCTGACCCGGGTGCTGAAACCGGGCGACACCTATGTTGTGCCGGACAAGCCGGGGCTCAGCATGCGGACCGGCAACGCGGGCGCGCTGACCGTGACCGTCGACGGCAAGACGGCGCCGCCTTTGGGGGCGCTCGGCGTCATCAAGAAGAATGTCAGCCTCGATCCGACCAAGCTGGCCGGCGGCACCGCCAGCGCCGAATAGTGTCGCCGACAAACCGTGACGGCATCGAGACGCTGTCGATCGCCGAACTCCGCACGCGGTTGGATGCCGGCACGCTGACATCCGGCGATTTGGTCGAGGCCTATCTCGCCCGCGTCGATGCTTATGACCAGCGCGGCCCGGGCCTGCGGGCGGTCCGCGAAATCAACCCAGATGCCCGGGCGAGCGCGGCCCGCTTGGACGCCGACCATGCCGTGTCGGGCGTGCGCAAGGGCCCGCTGCACGGTATCCCGATCCTGCTCAAGGACAACATCGCCACCGCCGACCGGCAGACGACCACGGCCGGCAGTCTGGCGCTGGAGGGTGCCACGGCGCGCCGCGACGCCGGGGTCGCCCGCCGGCTGCGCGCCGCCGGGGCCGTCCTGCTGGGCAAGGCGAACATGACCGAATTCGCCAATGCCATGACGGTCGGCATGCCGGGCGGCTACAGCTCGCTCGGCGGCCAGGTGCTGAACCCCTATGCGCCGGCTGTCGACGCCAACGGCATCCCGGTCATCGGCCCCAGCGGTTCGAGCGCCGGCTCCGCCGTGGCGGTGGCGGCCGGGTTCGCCGCGGCGGCCATCGGCACCGAGACATCGGGCTCGCTGCTGAGCCCGGCCAGCGTCACCGGGCTGGTCACCGTGAAGCCCACCATCGGCCTGATCAGCCGCGCCGGGATCATCCCGATCGCCGGGTCTCAGGACACCGCGGGACCCATGACGCGCACGGTGCGTGACGCCGCCATCCTGCTCGGCGTGCTGACCGGCGTCGATCCCGCCGATCCCGCGACCCGTGCTGGCATTGGCCGGGCATTCAGGGATTACACCCGGTTCCTCGATCCCGCCGGTTTGCGGGGGGCCCGGATCGGCGTGCCGCGCGACCCGGACGATCCGGCCAACGACGTTTATTACGGTCCGCTGCCCGAGGATGCCCGGGCCCTCATGACGGCGGTTGTCGATTGCCTGCGGTCGCAGGGTGCCGTGATTGTCGAGGCTGCCATCCCGACCGCCGGCCGGATCGGCGGCCTGGCGACCGTCACCGCGATCCCCGTCACCAACCGGTTCAGCCCGCTCCGGGGTGGTACGGCGCCGTTTCCGGCGGTGATGGTCTATGAGATGAAATGCCACCTCAACGCCTATCTGCGCGATTACGCGCGCGGCACGTCGATGGCCTGCCTCGCCGACATCATCGCGTTCAACGATGGCTTGCCGGATCGCGCGCTGCGCTTTGGCCAGGATGTGCTGCGCGTCATGGAGGCGACGCGTGGCGATCTCAGCGAGTCGGGCTACGCGGTGGCCCGGCAGGAGGATCTCGATCTGGCGAAACGCGACGGCCTCGACGCCTATCTCGCCGCTCATCGGCTCGACGCGGTCCTGTTCCCCGGCAGCGCCGGCGCGTCGATCGCGGCCAAGGCGGGCTATCCCAGCGTCTGCGTTCCCGCCGGGTTTCGCACCAGCCTCGACGGTAAACCGATGCCGGCCTATCCGTTCGGGGCCACCTTCACCGGGCCGGGTTTCAGCGAGCCGACGCTGCTGCGCCTGGCCTATGCCTATGAGCAGGCGAGTCTACAACGCCGGCCGCCCGAGACCACCCCGCCGCTGCGTTAGGGGCGCCGCGTTAGCGAAGCACTCATACCACCCCCGCAGGCGGCACCCTTTTGCCGCCGCGCCAAACCGGCTATATCTCCCGGTCAGGCGTGGCGCATCCGGCAGCCGCGCAACCTTATCTGGCCCGTGCTTGCCCAGCGCGTGCGCCACTGAAGGGAACAGGGATCCCCATGAGCCTCCGCCCGTATCGTGACATTCTTCGGCGCAAGAGCCGCCAGATCAGCGTCGGTTCGGTTCTGGTCGGCGGTGACGCGCCGATCACCGTGCAGTCGATGACCAATACGCTGACCCATGACGTGGCGGCCACCGTGGCCCAGATCCGCGGGCTGGAGGAAGCCGGGGCGGATATCGTGCGGGTCAGCTGCCCGGACGAGGAAAGCTCCGCCGCCCTCAAGGAGATCACGCGGCAGGTCAGCGTGCCGATCGTCGCCGACATCCATTTCCATTACAAACGCGGCATCGAGGCGGCCCAGAACGGTGCCGCCTGCCTGCGCATCAACCCCGGCAATATCGGCAGCGCCGATCGGGTGCGCGACGTCATCAAGGCGGCGAAGGACTACGGTTGCTCGATGCGCATCGGCGTCAATGCCGGGTCGCTGGAAAAGGAGCTGCTGGAGAAATACGGCGAGCCCTGTCCCGAGGCGATGGTCGAGAGCGCGCTGAACCATGCGCGCATCCTTGAAGACAACGACTTCTTCAACTTCAAGATCTCGTGCAAGGCCTCCGACGTGTTCCTCGCCGTCGCGGCTTATCAGCAATTGGCCGAGGCTTGCGATTACCCGCTGCATCTCGGCATCACCGAGGCGGGCGGCTTGCGCGCCGGCACGGTGAAATCGTCGATCGGCATGGGCATGCTGCTGTGGTCGGGGATCGGCGATACGATCCGTGTGTCGCTCTCGGCCGAACCGGTCGAGGAGATCCGCGTCGGCTACGACATGCTGAAGACCCTGGGCTTGCGGCGGCGCGGTGTCACGGTGATCTCGTGCCCGTCCTGCGCGCGCCAGCAATTCCAGGTGATCAAGACCGTGGAAGTGCTGGAGGAGCGGCTGGCGCATATCACCACGCCGCTGACGGTGTCGGTGATCGGCTGCGTCGTCAACGGCCCCGGCGAGGCGCGCGAGACCGATATCGGCTTCACCGGCGGCGGCAACAACACGCACCAGGTCTATATCGCAGGCTTGCCCGATCATCGCCTGAAGGACGGCGCCATCGTCGATCATCTGGTGCATCTGGTCGAGGAAAAGGCCAAGGCGCTGGAAGCGGCGAAGCTGCTGGAGACGGCGGCGGAATAGCAGCCTCCAAGCCCCTCCCACCGCTGGCGCGGCGGGTCCCTCCCTCTCTCACGATGTGGGAGAGGGGCTTAACGCATTGAACGGTTTACACCCCATGGCCCAGCTACAGCCGGTTCGCGGCACGCAGGATTTGCTGCCGGCGGCGGCGCGGCGGCATCGTGCCGTCTCCGAGACCGCCCGCCGCACCGCCGAGCGGTATGGTTTCGAGGAGATCGCGACGCCGATTTTCGAGTTCCTCGACGTGTTCGAGCGGCCGATCGGCGAGGCGACCGACATCGTCTCCAAGGAGATGTACACGCTGCAGGATCGCGGCGGCGAGACCCTGGCGCTGCGGCCCGAGAATACGGCGGGCGTGGTGCGCGCCGTGCTGTCCAACGGGCTCACCCAGGCGACGCCACTCAAATTCTTCTATAGCGGGCCGATGTTCCGCTACGAGCGGCCGCAGAAGGGCCGCTATCGGCAGTTCCACCAGATCGGTGCGGAGCTGATCGGCCCGGCGCAGCCGCAGGCCGATATCGAGGTCATCGCCCTGGGCGCCCAGATCCTGGCCGAACTGGGCCTCGGCGACCGGATCGAGCTGGAACTGAACACGCTCGGCGATACGGCGAGCCGCCAGGCCTATCGCGCGGCCCTGGTCGAGTTCTTCTCGGGTCATCGCGAGCGCTTGTCGGAGGACAGCCGCGATCGGCTGACCCGCAACCCGTTGCGCATCCTCGACAGCAAGGATCCGGGCGACCGGGAGATCGTCGCCGGGGCCCCGGCCTATGCCGATTACCTCAACACCGACAGCCAGGCGTTCTTCGCCGCGGTGCGGGGTGGGCTGGAGGCGCTGGGCATCGGTTACCGGTTGAATCCCCGGCTGGTGCGCGGGCTCGACTACTATTGTCATACCGCCTTCGAATTCGTGTCGACCGAACTCGGTTCGCAGGCGACGGTGCTGGGCGGCGGTCGCTATGACGGGCTGATGGCGCTGATGGGCGGTCCCGATCTGCCGGCGGTCGGCTGGGCCGCCGGGATCGAGCGGCTGGCCATGCTGATCGCCGAACCGGCGCCGGCCACCCGGCCGATCGCCGTGGTGCCGCTGGGCGAGGCCGCCGAGATGCCGGCGCTGGTGTTGACGCAGCAGCTGCGCGCGACCGGCTTCACCGTCGATCTGGGCTTCGGCGGCAACGCGTCGAAGCGGATGAAGCGGGCGAACAAGCTGGGCGCCCGTGTCGCCCTGGTGCTGGGCGATGACGAGCTGGCGCGCGGCGTCGTCTCGCTGCGCGACCTCGATGCCGGCAGCCAGGCGGAGGTTCCGCGGGCGGAGCTGAGCGCCCGGCTGGAAGCGCTGATGCCGCGTCTGCCGTAAGCCTCATCATGACCGAACCGCGCACCGCCTTCGATTTCACGCTGGACCGCCTCGCCGCCCGGCACGACGAACTGCGCGACATCCTCGCCGCCGCGGCGGACCAGGGCAGCTACGCCAAGCTCTCCAAGGAGTTCAGCGATCTCACGCCGATCGTCGAGGCGATCGCCGGGCTGCGCGCCGCCCAGGCCGAGATGATCAACCTCGCCGGGATGGTCGCCGACAACACCGACCCCGAGCTGCGGGCGCTGGCCGAGGACGAGTTCGTCGCCCTGAAGGAGCAGATCCCCGTGCTGGAGCGGCAGGTGCAGATCATGCTGCTGCCCAAGGACGAGGCGGACGAGAAGAACGCCATCATCGAGGTGCGCGCCGGGACCGGCGGCGACGAGGCGGCGTTGTTCGCGGCCGAGCTGTTCCGCATGTATCAGCGCTATGCCGAACTGCATCACTGGCGCTGGGAACAGCTCGGCGTCTCGGAAACCGGCATCGGCGGCTTCAAGGAGGCTTCGGCGACGATCACCGGCCGGGGCGTCTTCGCGCGGCTGAAATTCGAATCCGGTGTGCATCGGGTACAGCGCGTGCCGGAGACCGAGGCGCAAGGCCGGGTGCATACCTCCGCCGCCACGGTCGCGGTGCTGCCGGAGGCCGAGGACGTCGATATCCAGATCGAGGACAAGGATCTGCGCATCGACGTCTACCGCTCCAGCGGACCCGGCGGGCAATCGGTCAATACGACGGATAGCGCGGTTCGCATCACCCATCTGCCGACCGGATTGGTGGTGATCCAGCAGGACGAGAAATCGCAGCACAAGAACAAGGCCAAGGCGCTCAAGGTGCTGCGCTCGCGCCTCTACGACCTGGAACGCCGGGCGAAGGATGCCGAACGGGCCGCCGCGCGCAAAAGCCAGGTCGGCTCCGGCGACCGGTCGGAGCGGATACGCACCTATAATTTCCCGCAAGGCCGGGTGACCGATCACCGCATCAACCTGACGCTCTACAAGATCGACAAGGTGATGAGCGGCGAGGCGCTCGACGAATTCGTCGAGGCGCTGGTTTCCGAGGATCAGGCGGCGCGGCTCGCCGAGCTGGCGTGAGCCCGGCCATCGGCGATCTCGTCGCCGAGGCGACCGCGACGCTCGCCGTCGCCGGCATCGAGGCGCCCCAGCGCGAGGCGCGTCTGCTGCTCGCGGCCCTGCTCGACCTCTCGCCGGCCAGCATCTTCGGTTATCCGGAACGGCCGGTGGCGGCCGATCGGGCGGCCGCCTTCCGCACCGTCATCGCTCGTCGGGCCGCCCATGAGCCGGTGTCGCGCATTCTCGGTCGCCGGGAATTCTGGAGCCTGCCGTTCCGCCTCGGCCCGGCGACGCTCGATCCGCGTCCCGACAGCGAGACCTTGGTCCAGGCGGCGCTCGATCTGATCGGTGATCGCTCGGCGCCGCTCCGGCTGGTGGATTTCGGCACGGGCAGCGGCTGCCTGTTGCTGGCCCTTCTGAGCGAGTTGCCGGCGGCCTGGGGCGTGGGGATCGACCGGTCGATCGAGGCGGCGGGGATCGCCGCCGCCAATGCCCAGGCGCTCGGCCTCGCCGATCGCGTCCGGTTCGCGGTTGGGTCCTGGGGCGAGGCGTTGGCCGGACCGATCGATCTCATCGTCTCGAATCCGCCCTATATCCCGGCTGGCGACATCGCCGGTCTGGCCGTGGAGGTGCGGGCGTTCGATCCACATCTGGCGCTGGATGGCGGGGCGGACGGCCTGGATGCCTATCGGGCGCTGGCCCCCGATCTTCACCGCCTGCTCGCCCATAACGGCCATGCGGTGCTGGAGATCGGTCAGGGCCAGGCCGACCCGGTCACGGGCATTCTCGACGGCGCGGGGCTGGTCGTGACGGCGCGATGCCGGGACCTCGCCGGCATCGATCGCGTGCTGATCGCCCGCCGCGCATGAGGTTCGCCGGCGTCATGTCGTTAGGGAAACCGTAACCATCGCCGACCTAGAGTCGCCTATCGAAATAGTGTCGGCAAAATATCACTTGGAAAGCGGTGGAGGGCCGTCTAGGGTCTCACCGCGACGTGGAAGTCTGGATCTCGATAGGGACAAGCCCCCATCGGATCAGCCGAACCCTAAGGCTGTCAGTGGCATCGAGCGCGAAACAGCCGGGCCGGCCCTACCGCGTCACCCCGAATCACGTGATGTTGCCACTAGCTCCATGCAGGTACCATGAGACCAGGTCCGAATAAACGCTCGCGCGGCCGTAACAATAACAACAACAATAATAACAATAATAACAACAGCATGCATAATGGGGGTCGCCCGCGGCCGCCGCACCGATCGCAAACCTTCGACAGCAATGGCCCGGGGATCAAGATCCGCGGCAACGCTTATCAGGTCTTCGAACGCTATGTGGCGCTCGCTCGGGAAGCCGCTTCCAGTGGTGATCGTGTCGCCGCTGAGAACTTCTATCAGCATGCCGAGCATTATTTCCGCGTCATGAATGCCAATGGCGAAGGCCAGGGACAAATGATGGGGCCGCGCCCGACCACGCCGGCCGATACGGAAATGATGGAGCAGTCGGAGGGTGAGGGCGAAACCTCGTCGCAATCCGAAGCGCAGGAAGTTTCGGTCGGCTGATTCCGCGAAGCAGGCTTCATAGGGACGTCGAGCTCAATCCTCCGCGTCTCTAGCGCCGGGTTCTTGTGTGGTTTCCCGGCCGCGACCATATCCGTCCTACTGGCGTGGGCGCCTTTCCAGGCGGGCTTATGACAAGCCGTCTCGAGGCGTGCCGAGAGGAGCTAGAGACGGATGGATATCGAAAAATTCACGGAACGGTCTAAAGGGTTTCTGCAGGCGGCCCAGGGGCTTGCCCAACGTCTGGCGCATCAGCGCCTGATGCCGGAGCACCTGTTGAAGGTGCTGCTGGACGACAAGGAAGGGTTGGCGGCGAATTTGATTCGCTCGGCCGGAGCGGACCCCGCCGCGGCGTTGATCGCGGTCGATGCCGCCCTCGGCAAGCTGCCGCGCGTCGAAGGCGCCGGCGCCGGCCAGATTTATATGGGCCCGGAACTGGCCCGCGTGCTCGATCAAGCCGAGGAAATCGCCAAAAAGGCCGGCGACAGCTTCGTCACGGCCGAACGCCTGCTGCTGGCCCTGACCCTCGCGGCCGGAACGCCCGCCGCGACCGTATTGCAGTCCGCCGGGCTGACCGCCGCCAAGCTCAACACCGCGATCGAGGCGATCCGCCAGGGCCGCACCGCCGACAGCGCCACGGCCGAGCAAGGCTATGACGCCTTGAAGAAATATTCCCGTGATCTCACCGCGGCGGCGCGCGACGGCAAGCTCGACCCGGTGATCGGCCGCGACGAGGAAATCCGCCGCACCATGCAGGTGCTGTCGCGCCGGACCAAGAACAACCCGGTGCTGATCGGCGAGCCCGGCGTCGGCAAGACCGCGATCGTCGAGGGGCTGGCCCTGCGGATCGTCAATGGCGATGTGCCGGAAAGCCTCAAGAACAAGCGCCTGCTGGCGCTCGATCTCGGCTCGCTGGTCGCGGGCGCCAAGTTTCGCGGCGAATTCGAGGAGCGGCTGAAGGCGGTGCTGGCCGAGATCACCGCCGCCGCCGGCGAGATCATCGTGTTCATCGACGAACTGCATACGCTGATCGGCGCCGGCAAGGCGGATGGCGCGATGGACGCCTCCAACATGCTGAAACCCGCCCTGGCGCGGGGCGAGCTGCGCTGCGTCGGCGCCACCACCTTGGATGAGTACCGCAAGCATATCGAAAAGGACGCGGCCCTCGCCCGGCGCTTCCAGACGGTGTTCGTGGCCGAGCCCACGGTGGTCGATACCATCTCGATCCTGCGTGGCCTCAAGGAAAAATACGAGGTGCATCACGGGGTGCGCATCACCGATGGCGCCATCGTCGCGGCGGCCACCCTGTCCAACCGCTACATCACCGACCGGTTCCTGCCCGACAAGGCGATCGACCTCATCGACGAGGCCGCCTCGCGCCTGCGCATGGAGGTCGACAGCAAGCCCGAGGCGATCGACGAGCTGGACCGGCGGATCATCCAGCTGAAGATCGAGCGCGAGGCGCTGACCAAGGAGACCGATTCCGCCTCGCATGACCGGCTGGAGCGGCTCAACATCGAGCTCGCCGAGCTTGAGGAGCGCTCGGACGAACTCACCGCCCAATGGCGCGCCGCCAAGGACAAGATGGCCGGCGCCCAGAAATTGAAGGAGCGGCTCGATCACAGCCGTAGCGAGCTGGAGGCGGCCCAACGGCGCGGCGATTGGGCCCGGGCCGGGGAGTTGACTTACGGCATCATCCCGGATCTGGAACGCCAGCTTACCGAGGCGGAGACCGCCGGGAACCATCGCGTTCTCGAAGAAGCGGTGACCGACGAGCATATCGCCGGGGTGGTGTCGCGCTGGACCGGCATTCCGGTCGACCGCATGCTGACCGGCGAGCGGGACAAGCTGCTACGCATGGAACTGGCGCTGGAACGGCGCGTGGTCGGCCAGGACGAGGCGGTCGTCGCCGTGTCGAATGCGGTGCGCCGCGCGCGCGCCGGGCTACAGGACCCGAACCGGCCGATCGGCTCGTTTCTGTTCCTCGGGCCGACCGGCGTCGGCAAGACCGAGCTTACCAAGGCGCTGGCCGAGTTCCTGTTCGACGATGAATCGGCGCTGCTGCGCATCGACATGTCGGAATTCATGGAGCGTCACTCGGTCGCCCGGCTGATCGGGGCGCCACCCGGCTATGTGGGGTATGAGGAGGGTGGCACGCTGACCGAGGCGGTCCGCCGCCGGCCCTACCAGGTGATCCTGCTCGACGAGGTCGAGAAGGCGCACCCCGACGTGTTCAACGTGCTGCTGCAGGTGCTCGATGACGGGCGCCTGACCGATGGCCAGGGCCGCACCGTCGATTTCCGCAACACGCTGATCGTGCTGACCTCGAATCTCGGCAGCGATGTGCTGGCCAACCAGCCGGAAGGGGCCGATGTCGAGACCGCGCGGCCGGCGGTGATGGAGGTCGTGCGCCAGGCGTTCCGGCCCGAATTCCTCAACCGGCTGGACGAGGTGCTGTTGTTCCGCCGGCTGTCGCGTTCCGATATGGGATTGATCGTCGACATCCAGCTCAGCCGCCTCACCCAATTGCTCGCCGATCGCAAGATCGCGCTCGATCTCGATGCCTCGGGCAAGGAATGGCTGGCGAGCGAAGGGTATGACCCGGTTTATGGCGCCCGACCGCTGAAGCGGGTGATCCAGCGTGAGCTGCAGAACCCGCTCGCCCAGATGATCCTGCAGGGTGAATTGGGCGAGGGCGACACGGTGCGCGTGATCGGTAGCCATACCGGCCTGGTACTCGAAAAGGGCCACGCGCAGGCCGCTTAGCGGTCTCTCAAACGCTACGCCGGGCAGCGCTGGCATATCGGTTGCTTGATGTCCTCCAGACGGCGGCTTTCCCGCCCGATGGAGGACCTTGCCGTTGGCCAAATTAGATGACCCGTTCTATCTAGATGGCCGTTCGGCCTGCGCCTGCGGCCGGCACGCCAATGCGGCCCATCACGCCGCCGATGCTGCTGCCAACATGGGCAAATCGCTGCCCGCTTCCAAGGCGTCACCCCCTGCCTTGACGGATACCGAGACGCTGACCGAGGGCTTCGTCGCCGCCGCCCTGTTGCGCGCGGTGGTGCCGGACCCGGCGACGCGCCGCGATTTCCTGCGCGCGGTCGGCGCCTCGACCGCTCTCGCCGCCCTGGCGAGCGTGTTCCCGCTGGACATCGCGACCGCCCTCGCCCAGGACAAGCCGGGACCGATCGAGAAGCCGGAGCTCAAGGTCGGCTTCATCGCCATCACCTGCGCCACGCCGATCATCATGGCCGAGCCGCTGGGCTTCTACGCCAAGCACGGCTTGAAGGTGGAGGTCATCAAGACCGCCGGCTGGGCGGTGATCCGCGACAAGTCGATCAACCGAGAATACGACGCCGCGCATATGTTGTCGCCGATGCCGCTGGCGCTCTCGATGGGCGTGGGCTCGGCACCGGTGCCCTGGACCATGCCGGCGATCGAGAACATCAACGGCCAGGCGATCACGCTGGCGCTGAAGCACAAGGACCGGCGGGATCCCAAGCAGTGGAAGGGGCTGACCTTCGGCATCCCGTTCGACTATTCGATGCACAACTACCTGCTGCGCTATTACCTGGCCGAGGCCGGGCTCGATCCGGACCAGGATGTGACCCTGCGGGTCATCGCCCCGCCCGACATGGTGGCGAACCTCCGGGCGGGTAATATCGACGGCTTTTTGGGACCCGATCCGTTCAACCAGCGCGCCGTGTTCGACGGCGTCGGCTTCATCCATCTGTTGTCGAAGGAGATCTGGGACGGTCATCCCTGCTGCGCGTTCGGCGCCGGCCGCGATTTCGTCGAGCAGAACCCGAATACCTTCGCGGCCTTGCTGAAGGCGATCATCGACTCGACCTCCTTCGCGGCGCGGCCGGAAAACCGCAAGGACATCGCGGCGGCGATCGCCCCGGCGAATTATCTCAACCAGCCGGTCACGGTGCTGGAGCAGGTGCTGACCGGCACCTTCGCCGACGGTCTGGGCTCGATCGTCACCGTACCGGATCGGGTCGGCTTCGATCCGTTCCCCTGGCAATCCATGGCGGTCTGGATCCTCACCCAGATGAAGCGCTGGGGCCAGATCAAGGGTGATGTCGACTATCGCGGGATCGCCGAGCAGGTCTTCCGCGTCACCGATGCCAAGCGCGCGATGGCGGAGCTGGGTCTGACGCCGCCGGCATCGGTCTATAAGACCGTGACGGTGATGGGCAAAACCTTCGATCCGGCGACCCCCGACGCCTATGTCGCCAGTTTCCCGATCAAGCGGGCCTAGGCGACGGGGGCGCGGACCATGTCTCATTCCTCGATGCCGATGCGCGCCGCCTGCCTTACCCTGGCGCTGTTCCTCGTGTTGATCGGGGTGTGGTACCTGCTGACCCGGCCGGTGGCGGGCGCCGCGCCGGTCGATCCGGCCTATGCCAAGCTGATGGGGGCGGCGGTCACCGCCGGCAAATCGGCGTTTCCCGGTCCGGGCGAGGTCGGGGCGACGCTGCTCGGCATGCTGGCCGACCCGTTCTACGATCGCGGGCCGAACGCCAAGGGCATCGGCATCCAGCTCGCCTTCTCGCTCGGTCGGGTGCTGCTGGGTTTCGGCCTCGCGGCGCTGGTGGCGGTTCCACTCGGCTTCGTCATCGGCATGTCGCCGTTGATCTACCGGGCACTCGACCCGTTCATCCAGATTCTGAAACCGATCTCGCCCCTCGCCTGGATGCCGCTGGCGCTCTACACGATCAAGGATTCCGCCGCCTCGGCGATCTTCGTGATCTTCATCTGTTCGATTTGGCCGATGCTGCTGAACACGGCGTTCGGCATCGCCTCGGTCCGCCGCGAATGGCTGAACGTCGCCCGGACGCTGGAGGTCGGGCCATGGCGCCGGGCGATCCGGGTGATCCTGCCGGCGGCGGCGCCGACGATCCTGACGGGGATGCGCATCTCGATCGGCATCGCCTGGCTGGTCATCGTCGCGGCGGAGATGCTCGTCGGGGGCACCGGCATCGGCTATTTCGTCTGGAACGAATGGAACAACCTGTCGCTCGACCATGTGCTGGTGGCGGTGCTGCTGATCGGCGTCGTCGGCATGCTGCTCGACCGGTCCTTGGCCTGGATCGCCCAGCGGGTGACCTATGCCGAGTGACGGCGGCGCGCCGCCCCAACCCGTGCTGCCCCAACCGATAATGGCCGATCAGGCCCTTGGTCCGCTCGTCTCGACCCGACCGCTGATTCAGATGCAGGGTCTTGCCAAGCGCTATGGCGGCGGTTCGGCGGTGTTCGCCGGCCTCGACCTTTCGATCCATCGCGGCGAGTTCGTCTGCATCGTCGGGCATTCCGGCTGCGGCAAGACCACGGTGCTGAACATCCTGGCGGGGCTGGAGACGCCGACGGAGGGCGTCGTGCTGGTGGATGGGCGCCAGATCACCGGTCCCGGCCTCGACCGCGCGGTGATCTTCCAGGGGCATGCGCTGATGCCTTGGATGACGGCGCTCGAGAATGTCGCCTTCGCGGTGAAAAGCCGCTGGCCCGCCTGGTCCCGCGCGCGGGTGCGCGATCATGCTTTGGGGCATCTGCGGCGGGTCGGCCTCGGCGCCGCCATGGATAAGCGGCCGGCGCAGCTCTCGGGCGGTATGAAGCAACGTGTCGGCATCGCCCGGGCCCTGTCGATCGAGCCGGCGATGCTGCTGATGGACGAACCTTTCTCGGCCCTCGACGCGCTGACCCGCGGCACCTTGCAGGATGAGGTGTTGCGGCTCTGCGCCGAGGTCGGTCAGACCGTGTTCATGATCACCCATGATGTCGATGAGGCGGTGCTGCTGGCCGATCGGATCGTGCTGATGACCAATGGGCCGGGGGCCCGGATCGCCGAGATCGTGGTGAACACCCTGCCCAGGGCGCGCCACCGCGCCGAACTGCATCACCTGCCGGGCTACTACCCGCTGCGCAACCACATCGTCGATTTTCTGGTCGAGCGGGCCGCCGCGCCGGTGGCCGCGCCACTTGGTCCAGCCGTCGTTCGAACCCTTTAACCGTTGGAGATCTTGAGATGACCCGTGACGAAGTGACGCAAAAAATCATCGCCGCCAAACGCAACAAGGGCCTGACCTGGAAGGGCATCGCCGCGAAGCTCGGCACCAATTCGCCGATTTTCTATACGGCGGCCCTGCATGGCCAGATGACGCTGACCAAACCCGAGGCCGAGGCCGCCGCCGAGTTGCTGGACCTTACCGGCGAGGAGGCGCTGTTGCTGCAGGAGGTGCCGTATCGCGGTTCCCTGCCGACGGCGGTGCCGACCGATCCGCTGATCTACCGGTTCTACGAATTGGTTCAGGTCTATGGCACGACCTGGAAGGCGCTGATCACCGAGGAATTCGGCGACGGCATCATGAGCGCCATCGATTTCGACATGACCATGGAACGGCAACCCGACCCCAAGGGCGATCGAGTGCGCCTGGTCATGACCGGCAAGTTCTTGAGCTATAAGACATATTAGAGCCATCGGGATCCAGCCGTCGGCGAGGGAATGGCGAAATCGGTGCGATTTCCACGCTCGGGGGCTGGACAAGGCGGGCCGCTGCGGTCATATATGTCGTTATCAAGACAGACGACGTTTTGAAGCAAACCACCTTCTTGTGGGGCTTGCCCGTTTGCGTTTTCGGGCCGTCTCACAAGAGCGAAATTTTCTTCTTTCAATGTCGTTGACATAGTTTTGGTGTGGGGCGTATAAGCCGCCCTCTGTTTCGGCGGGCCGGGTCTTTCGGGGTTTGGTTGTTGGGGCGGGAAGATTTGTTCTTTGACATTGTTGGTATGAGTAGAGGAAGGGATGCGCAGGCGGCGGCGTGCTAATGAGCAGGCTTAGTTGTTTGCGTATCTTTGATGACCTGTTGAGGTTATTTGAGTTTACGTTTGCGATGGG
>DATMGU010000115.1:0-15247 GCA_035555315.1 Allostellaceae bacterium | reverse complement strand
GGCCCGATCGAACGGCACGCCCTCCGCCAGCAAGATGCCAAGGTCCCAGCAGGGATCCGCGTTGGCCGCTTGATCCCAATCGACCAGCATGACCTGGCCGTCGGGACCCAGCATGATGTTGGAGGCGATCGGGTCGCCGTGGCATGGCACGGTGGCGACCGGCGCCGCGGCGATGGCGGCGGCGATCAGCCGGACGGACTCCATCAACCAGCCCTGATCGGGCGGCAGGCCGATCCCGGCATCCATCGCTCGCCGGAAATGGTCCTCGACCTGCTGGAAGACGCTCCGGGTGCGGCCGAGCGGCGGAGCCGCGTGGAATGTCGCCTGTGCCGCGATGATCCGGGCAACCACCGCCGGGTCCATCAGATCGCGCTGCTGCGCCGTCCGCCACCCCTCGTCCAACAGCGCGAAGACCAGCGCGCCTTGCACCGGCACGGCGGCCAACAGAGTCGGCGCGATGCCCAGCCCGGCCGCCATGATCGCCGCCTCAATGGTCGCGGCGGTATCGATGAGGGAGACCACCTCGGCGGCGGTGAGCTTGAGGAAGAACCGGTCGCGGCGGTCGGCTTCGACCACCCAGCAATGCCCCTCGACGGCGCGGTACATGGGGGAGGCGATAGCGGGCGCCGCGCGCCGATAGCGCAGTTCGGCGCCCTGCCACAACGCGACACCGCGGATCGCCGCTTCCGCTTGGCGCTCCTCCGCCGTGGCGCCCTCGCCGAGCGCGATCACGCGTCGGGCCTCCCGCCGGCCGCACCGCCCTCGCGACAGAGGCGCCACAGCATGCTCGCCAGCAGCTGGGTGCCCTCTTCGAGATCCTCCGGTGCCGTGTATTCGGCCTCGTGGTGGCACATGCCGCCGACGCTCGGCGTCACGACCACCACGCTCGGGCAGAGGCTCGACAGCGGGATCGCATCGTGACCGGCGATCGTCGCCATGCGCATCGGTTGGTGCCCACGCGCGCGCGCAAGCTCCTCCGCCAAGGCGATAAGGCCGGGATCGAAATCGCCGGCCAGCCGATCGGACCGCCGGTCGATTCGGGCCGCGACGCCGGCGCGGGCGGCGGCGATCTCGATATATCGTTCCGCCGCCGCGCAAGCCTGCTGGAGGACCGCCCGCTTCGGCGAGCGCAGCTCGATGAACACCGTGACGCGTCCGGGCACCACATTCGGCGAATTGGGCTCGACCTCGATCCGGCCGACCGAGGTATAGAGCTCCTCATTCGCCTGCTGGTCGGCCCCGTTTTGTCTATCGGCAAGCGAACGGATCTCGGCGATCAGCAGGCTGGCGGCGTAGAGCGCGTCGCGACGCCGCGCCATGGGGGTCGGACCCGTATGGCTTTGGGCACCGATGAAGCTCACCTGCAATTTGATGGCGCCCCACCACCCGGTCATCACGCCGATCCGTTGGCCGGCGGCCTCCAGATTGGGGCCGCATTCGACATGGAATTCGACATAGGCGGCGAGCCGACGGGGGGCTGCCCCCTCGCCCCGATAGCCGATCGATCGCAGCGCGCTACCGAGATCGACACCGTCGCCATCGACACAGGCCAGCCCGTCGGCGAGCGCCATCTGGCCGGCATAGACGCTGCTGCCCAGCAGGCTCGGTTGAAAGCGGGCACCTTCCTCGTTGGTCCATGACACCACGGCCAGGTTGCAGGCGGGACGCGGCACGCCACCCTGCTGAACCATCCGGCCGATCGCGGCGGCGGCCTCGCAGGCGGCGACCACGCCATAGGCGCCGTCGAACCGGCCGCCGAGCGGCTGGCTGTCCAGGTGAGAGCCGCTGAGCACGACCGGCGCATCGGGTCCGGCCAAGTCCAGGATGCCGAACAGGTTCCCGACCGGGTCGACGACGACGCCAAAACCGGCCGCCGTCAACCGGCGGCTGAGCCAGTCCCGGGCGGCGCCATCCTCGGGCGACGCCGCCAGCCGGTGGACGCCGCCGCCGGCCGTGGCCCCGATCGCCGACAGCTCGGTCATCATACCGTGAAACGCCGCCGCGTCGATCACCGGGTCAGCCATGATTGACTTCCAGCCCGGCCCTGGCGAAGGCCGTCGCATAGGTCTCTGGCGGCGGCCCATCGGTGATGAGCGTGTCGACCGCGGCGAAGTCGAGCGTGTGAAGACGGGCTTGGCGGCCGAATTTGAGATGATCCGCCAGGATCACCCGTTGGGTCGCCTGCCGCACCAGCACCCGGCGCAGTTCCGCCTCATGATCGTCGAAATCCATGAAGCCGGCCTCGGCATCGATGGCGGCGATGCCCATGAAAGCGATGTCGAACCGGTATTTCCGAGCGAATTCCAGCGTGTCGTAACCGACCAGGGCGTTGTCGTTGCTGCGCAGCTGGCCGCCCGAGACGCGGGCCTGATGCTGGCCGAACTGGCCGATGACCAGCGCGATATCCAGCGAATTCGTATAGACGGAGAGCCCCGCGAGGGAGCCGAGTTCCCGTGCCAGGGCCAAGGTCGTGGTGCCGGTATCGAGGAACAGGGACATGCCGGGCCGCAGCCTGCCGAGCGCCAGCCGGGCGATGAGGGTCTTTTCCCGAAACGCGATCCGGCTGCGCTCGATGATCGGGCGATCCTGATGCGCCAGCGCCGGGACGGCGCCGCCATGGATCCGCCGAAGCAGCGCGTGACGTTCGAGCGCGATCAGGTCACGCCGGATGGTCTCGACCGAAACCGAAAGCTCGGTCGCCAAGTCCGCGGCGAGAACTTTTCGATTGGCCGATAGGCGGCCGAGAATGTGTTCGTGTCGGAGTTGATCCATTTTCTTTCTTCTTATGTCGATGTCTTGATCGGAGGCTTGGTCGGGAGTGGATTCAGACCCTTCCGGTCGGGCTGTGTCGTGGTTCATCGCGCACCCTCGCCCTCGGCGAGGAAACAGGCCGCGAGGTTGCGTCCGGTACGGGCCAGGAGCCGTGGTCGCTCGGTTTCGCAGCGTGCGAAGGCGTGCGGGCAGCGCGGCGCGAAGCCGCAGCCGGCCGGGATATCGATCGGGCTCGGCGGCTCGCCTTCGAGCAGGCAATCCTCCGTGCGATAGCGGCGTTCCTCGACCGTCGGCACCGCGCTCAACAGCGCCTTCGAGTAGGGATGGCCGGGGTCGAAGAACAGCGTCTGGTTATCCGCGAGTTCGACCACCTCGCCCAGATACATGACGGCGACGCGGGTGCAGACCCGGCGGACCATGGCAAGGTCATGGGATATGTAGACATAGGTGAAGCCGTGTTGCGTCTGCAACCGCTCGAACAGGTCGAGCAACCGGCCCTGTTCGGTCTGGTCGAGCGCCGACAGCGTTTCGTCGAGGATCAGCAGCTTGGGCTCCAGCACCATCGCCCGCGCGACATTGACCCGCTGCCGCTGCCCGGCGCTGAGCCCGACCGGCAACTCGCCGTAAAGGGTGGGATCCAGCCCCACTTCCGCCATGGTGTCGCGCACCCGCTGGCGCAGGCCGCTCAGCCCACCCAACTCCCGCGCCATGCCATGGATCAGCAACCCCTCCTCGATGATCCGACCGATCGTCATGCGCGGCGGCATCGAGTTGTAGGGATCCTGGAGAACGAGCTGCAAGCGGCGGCGCAGGCGGCGCAGCTCGGCCGAGCCGGCGGCGCCGACATCCGTCCCGTCGAACAGGATCCGGCCCCGGTCGGGCGGCTCCAACCGGGTCAGCAGCCGCGTCAGGGTGGATTTGCCGCAGCCGGATTCGCCGACGATGCCGAAATTCTCGCGCGCCATCACGTCGAAGGTGATGTTGCGCACCGCACGCACCGCGTTCTTGGCGATCAGCGTTCCGGGGCGCCGGACGTGGTAGGTCTTGCTGACATCCAGCACCGACAGGATCGGTGTTTCCGTCGGCGTCCGCTCCTCGCGCTGGCGTGGACCCTCGCCGACCCAGATGCTGGGGATCCGCTCGATCAGCGCCTTGGTATAGGCATGTCGGGGGGCCGCGAGCAGGCCGGCCGGCGTCTGGCGCTCGACCACGGTACCTTGGTCCATGACGAGGACCTCGTCGGCGATCTCCCTCACCATCGGCAGCGAGGACGAGACGAAGACGATGGCAGTGCCGAAATCGTCACGGAGTTGCCGCAGCAGGCGCAGGATCTGCGCCGCGACCGTGACATCGAGCGGCTGGGTCACGTTGTCGGCGACGATCAGCGAGGGGTTGCTGACCAGCGCATCGACGATGAGCGCCCGCTGCATCATGCCGCCGCTGAATTGGGCGGGATACTCCTCGAACCGTGACGCCGGCGATGGAATACGGACGGCGGCCAGCAGGTCGAGCGTGCGCTGGCGGGCGGCGCGCGCCGATATCCCCGGCTCGACCGCGCGAAGCTTTTCGACGATCTGCCGGCCGACCGGCAGGGTCGGGTCCAATGCGCTGGTCGGGTTGGCGCCGATATAAGCGATCTTCTTGCCGCGGATCTGCCGGATGCGGCCCGGCGGGATGGCGAACAGATCGACGCCCTCGAACCTCACCTCGCCGGCGGTCACCACCAGCGGCGCGGTCAGCCAGCCGACCAGCGCCCGGGAAAGCACCGTCTTGCCGGCACCACTGCCGCCGATCACGCCGAGGATCTCGCGCGGCCACAGATCGAACGAGATATCGGTCAGGATCGGCCGCACGGCACCGTCGCCGCGCAGGCCGACCGAAAGCCCATCGACCGTCAGCAGAGGACGTGTTGTCGAGGCCGGTGTCGCAAGCGGCTCGATTTGGTCCACCGTCATCGTTCGCCCCCGTAGACACGGTTGCGCGCGCGTTCCAGGGCGGCGCCCATCAGGTTGATGCTGACCAGCGTAAGCGCCAGGAAGAAACCGGGGCTGGTGGCGATCCACCAGGCATTGATGAGATATTTGCGCCCATCGGCGATGATGCTGCCGAAGCTGGGCGTCGGCGGCTGGATGCCGAGGCCGAGGAAGCCCAGGATCGCCTCGAAGATCATCATGCGCGCGATGTCGAGCACGGCGACGAAGGCGATCGGCGGCAAGACATTGGGCGCCACCAGCAGGAGAATGATGCGCCAGTCGGAGGCGCCGAGCACCCGGGCGCCGCGCACGAACTCCTTTTTGCGCTCGGTCTGCGCGGCGCTGCGAGCGACGCGGGCATAGAGCGGCCAGCCGGACAGGCCCAGCACCACGACGATCGACAGCACGGTCGGCCGCGACACGCCCAGGATCGCGATCGCCAGGATGACCATGGGGATCGAGAGCTGGGCATCGGTCAGCCGCATGATCGCCGTATCGAGCAGGCCGCCGCGAAACCCGGAAATCAGCCCCAGGACACAGCCCACCGCGAACATCAGCACGACCGTCGAGACGCCGATCAGCAGCGAATAGCGCAAGCCGATGAGCGAGCGCAGCAGCACGTCGCGGCCGAGCTGATCCGTGCCCATCGGATGCAGCCAGCTCCAATGCGGCCCGAGCAGGACCGGTGCGATGAACTTTTCCGGAATGCTCATCTTGGTCGGGTTGAGCGGACTGACCTCCGGATAGATCAACGAGGCGAGCAGCAGGGTGACGAACACCGCGAAGCCGATCTTGAAGCCGGTCGCACCCCAGGCCTCGTGGCAGATGCGGGCGACGATGGAGCGATCGGCGGCATGAGCGGGCGGCGGCGCCTGCGCGGTCGAGACGACATCCTCGGTCGACATCATTCGGTCAACCTTGGATCGATCGTCGCCGCCAGGACGTCGACGCCGATATTGATCAGGACGAAGATGCCGCTGGTGACGATCGCGATCCCCTGGATCAGCGGAAAGTCCCGCTGCAGCACCGCGTTCACGGTGAGCTGCCCGAGCCCCGGATAGTCGAAGATGTATTCGACGACCAGCACCCCGCCCAACATGGTGCTGAGCTGGATGCCGAGCAGATTCAACAACGGCACGCTGGCGTTGCGCAGCGCATGGGCGAAGACGATTCTCATCGGCCCCAGCCCGCGCACGACACCGGCCTCGATGAACGGCTCGCGCATGATCGCCGACACGGACACGGTCAGCGAGCGAATAAGAAAGGGCGAGATCTCGACCGCGAGCACGATCGCCGGGAGGATGGCATAGCTGATGCCGTGATAGCCGATCGACGGCAACCAATGCAGTTGCACCGTGACGACGAGCGCCAACACGATGCCCAGCCAGAAATTCGGCAGGGAGACGAACACCGAGCCGGCGGCGAAGGCGAGGGTGTCCGGCCAGCGTCCGGGCCAGCGCCCGCCGGCGATGCCGAGCGGCAAAGAGATCAGCAGCGCGAAGACCAGGGCGATGCCGGCAAGCTGCAGCGTCAGCGGCATGCGCTCCATGATCAGGTCGGACACCGACGCCATCTCGCCACGGGTGGGATCGTTATACGCACCGCCCTGGGCCTCGGCGCCGCTCTTCGGCCGCTGGTAGGAATGACCCAGATCGCCGCGCACCAAGCCGCCGAGATAGCGGCCGAATTGAACGATGATCGGATCGCGCAGGCCCATTTTATGGGCGACCTCCTCGACCACGTTGTCCGGCGCCATGCCGCCGACGATCAGGCGGACCGGATCGCCGGGCACTACCCGCAGCAGCGTGAAAATGAGCAGCGTCGTCAGCAGGACGACAACGACGCCCTGGGCCAGCCTGCGGAGGAGAAGCGCCAAGATAAACATGATAACCCGCCGCGCCGGTCAGCCGTCCGCCCGATGGGGCGGGGCCGAACCGGCTTGGCAGCGCCGCCTCACGCGAGCGTTGCCTTGTTCACGTCCTGCATCCCGTTCGGATAGATGTAGACGCCTTCGAGCTTCTTGTTCATCGCATGGATGAAGACCGAGGTGAACAGCGGCAGCGACGGCACCTTCTCGGCGATCAGCGGCAGGGTTTCCGTCTGCAGGATCTTCTTGCGCTCGGCCGTGCTGGCGGCATTGCGCTCCTTGTCCAGGGCCGCGTCGAGTTCCGGATCGACGATCCCGGTGATCCGCTTCGAACTGGAGTGGAAATGCGTGCGCAGCACCAGATCGGGCTCGGGCGAGCCCGTGCACCAGCCGCAATCGATCATGTGACCGGCCCCGCCGCCGGGCCGGTCATAGAGCAGATTGCCCCAGGCCGCGACCTCCAGCACCGTCAGCTTTACCGGAAAGCCCTGTTCCTGCAGCATCTCGGTAATCGCCTCGCCATATTCCTTGGTCTTCGGATAGAAGCCGACCGAGGTGAAATATTCCAGTTCCGGCAAGCCGGCGCCCTTCGGAAAGCCGGCCGCGGCCAGCAGTTCCTGGCATTTCTTCGGATCGAATTGCGGGAAGTTCGGCACGTCGACATAGCCGAACTTGACCGGCGAGATATGCGCCTGCGACGGATAGCCGGAGATGCCGACGATATCCTGAATCACCTTGCGGTCGATCGCGTGCGCCGCCGCCTGACGCAGTCGGACATCGTTGAACGGCGGCTTGGAGCAACGGAACCATAGATACTTGTTCTCGACCGAGATCGCCTTGTTGATCACGAACTCGGGCTTGGCGGCGATGGTCTCGACCTGCTCCTGCTCCAGCCGCTCGATGATGTCGGCTTCGCCGGAGAGCAGGGCCAGCGTGCGCGTCGTGGTATCGCCGACGAACTTATAGGTGACGCCCGGGATCTTGGTCTTGCCCATGAAGAAATCGGGATTGGCGGCCATGATCGTGCTGTCGCCCTTCTGCTCGACGAATTTGAAGGGCCCGGTGCCGTTCGGATGGGCGGCGAGGCCCTTCTTGTCGGCCACATCCTTGGCGGACATGATCGGCAGGAACGACGACAGGTAATAGAACAGGCTGGCGGGGTAGCCGAACTTCTCGGTCTTGATGCGCGCGGTCAGGCGATCGACCACCTCGACCTCGACCGGGCCCGGATACCATTGCGCCGGCCGGTCGGGCTGCGAGCCGTATTCATAGGTCGCCTTGACGTCCTCGGCGCCGAACGGCTTGCCGTCATGGAATTTGACGCCGTCGCGCAGCTTGAACTCAAGCGTATAGGTATCGATCGGGTTAACCGCCGTCGCCAGCTCGAACACCAGCTCTTCCGGGTTGGACGCCTTCATCGGGCAGCGGGTGAGATACCCGAAGACGAAGCTCTCGAAGATCAACTGGCCGAGATTGGTATGGGTCGTCGGATCCCAGTTGCCGGTCAGCGCCTCGGCACCGAGGAACATCATCGGCTTGCTGGCGGACTGGGCATAGGCCGACTCGAACAGGAACGGCAGGTTGAGACGCGGCGCCGCCGCGGCCGCCGCCGCGAAGGCCGAGCCGCCCAGAATAAACCTACGACTTAGATCCGACATATCTCGCCCCCAGCAGAATGAACCCGATGCACGGACATCTCAGGAAGGCGGGAGCTTCGACGACGACGACCGTTTGTGGAATTGTAAATATCCCACACAGCGACCGAGACGCTCAAACCCCCTCCAAAACCGAATATTCCCGCAGACCCGTGCTGAAAAGCAAAATCGGTGCCAGTTATATTTTTGTGGGTTTGAGTGGGAAATATGGAATTTGTGGGGATTCGTGCGTCGTTGGCGATCAGCCCAGGCTATTTCAGAGGCACTGGCCGCCGATCGATCCTCAGTTCCGCCGGATTGACGGCGCGGCAAGATCTGCGACACTCCCGCCTGTCGCTGCCGTGATTCTAGGCGGGTGGGTTTTCTGCCCAAAACCTCGGCAGAATGGTCTGGCGGTGGATGTGATGGAAGATTGGGTCGCCAAACGCGCCGCCACGCTCATCGAGCCGCGCCGGTTGAAGCAGCTCAGCGCGCGGTCCGACCGGCACGCATTGACGCAGCTCGCCACTCAGCTCGCGGCACTGGGGCTGACCAGCGCCGCGTTGGCCTCCGGCATCTGGTGGCTCGCCGTGCCGGGCTTCATGGCCCAGGGCATCCTGCTGAACTGTCTCTATGCCGGCCAGCACGAGATGAGCCATTGGACGGCATTCCGCTCGCGTCGGCTGAACGATTGGGTCGGCGAGGCGATCGGCTTCCTCATGATCTACCCGGCACGCTGGGACCGCTGGTTCCATTTCGCCCATCACCGCCATACCCAGGACTGGGATAAGGATCCGGAGCTGCTGGTGCGCGGGCCGTATTCCTTCGCCTCCTGGCTCTTCAATATGAGCGCGGCGCTGTATTGGTACGGTCGCGGTCGCTCCACCCTGCGTCTCGCCAGCGGGATCGTGCCCGCCTATGTCTGGTGGCTGAACGACAAGCAGCGCGGCCAGGTGATCGGCGAGGCGCGCTGGCACGTGGCGGGCTATGCCGCGATCCTGGCCTTGTCGATGATGGCCGCCTCCTGGGTGGCCGTCGAGTTCTGGCTCGCCCCGATGCTGCTGATGAAATGGTTCCACCAGTTGCAGAATGTGGGCGAACACACCTGCCTGACCCATGAGCCCGACACGCTGCGCAACACCCGCACGCTGCGCGGGCCGGCGGTGATGCGCTGGCTGGTCTGGAACATGTCGTTCCATGCGGCGCACCATTCCTTTCCCGGCGTGCCGTTCCACGCCCTGCCGGAACTTCATGAGGAGATCGCCCGCCAGGTGGGTCCCGAGATGCCCGGCGGCGGCTATCTCGCCGTGCAAGTGGAAATCGGCCGCGCGCTCAGCGCCGCCGGCGAGCGTCTGGAGCCGGTGACATGAAGCTCGACGTCTACCAGTCGCTCTGGGCGATGGAGTTGCGCCGGCCGGATGGGCGCGAGCGTTCGCTGGAAGAGAGCTTCGAGATGGTCGCCACGGCCGGCTTCGACGGCATGTCGATCGATTTCGGCGCGACCGACATGGCAACCGCCTACAAGGCCAAGCCACTCTTCGAGAAATACCAGCTGGGCTGCCTGTTCACCGCCTTCCCGAAGACCATCGAGCAGCTCCGGCCGGTGCTGCGGATGGCGCGGGAATTCGGCGCCCCCTTCGTCAACGTGATCGGCCAGGTGATGCCGATCTCCGTGGAGGCCACGGTGCCGGTGGTCAGGCGCTGGATCGAGATGGCCGAGCAGGAACAGGTCGAGATCCAGTTCGAGACGCATCGCAACAGCGTCACCAACGACATGTTCGCGATGCTCCAGCTCCTGGACGCGGTGCCGGAGATGGTGATCAGCGCCGACCTGTCGCATTACGTGGTCGGCCGAGAGTTCGACTATCCAGTCTCCGCCGCCGCGCAGGAGCATATCGCACGGATCCTGCGCCGGGCCGGATCGCTGCAGGGTCGCATCGCGTCGCGCCAACAGATCCAGGTGCCGTTCGGCTTTCCGCAATACCGGAAATGGCTGGATGTGTTTCTGGCCTGGTGGGAACAGGGTTTCCGCGATTGGCGGCGGCGCGCACCCGCGACCGCGCGGCTGAACTTCCTGTGCGAGTTGGGGCCGCACGAATATGCCATGACCGGACCAGACGGCTACGAACTGTCCGATCGCTGGGACGAGGCTTTGATCCTTCGCGACCATGCGCGGGCGATCTGGGCGCGCCTCGATGCCGAGGCGTCGGCAGCCTCGGAAAGCGACCGGCCCGTAGGCTCGTAGCGCCAATTCGCACCCCTCATTTACCGCGAATTTACCCATCTGATGAAGATTGGTCGTTGCCATGGATGTGGCTACGAAGGATGGATCGGACATCACGATGCGGGCGCGCAAGGACCTCGACAAGATAGCTGGCGCAATCAGAGCCGCCTCGACCTCGACGGAGGCACGCTTCGTCGATATCGGCGGGCGGCTTGAAAATTCCGTCGAGACGGTCACGACGCTGACGCGGACCTTCGACACCCTGTCGAGCGAGCTGCGGGGCGAGACTCTGCGACAGGCCACCCACGATCTGTCGCAAATCGCGACCCGCGTGTCGGCCCTGGCACAGGCGCAGAGCGGCGAGGTCAGTTCCTTTCGGCAGCTGACGGAGCTGACGTCAGCGATCGAACACCGCGTCGCTCACATGGGAAAATCGGTCAAGGGCGTCGCCATGCTGGCGACCAACGCCAAGATCGCCGCCGCGCATATCGGCGACAGCAGCGTCGATTTCATCAGCTTCGCGACCGAGATCAACCGGACGCTGCGCTTGGCGCAGGCCAGCCTGGACCAGTTCGCCGCCGAACTCGCCGGCGTCGGCCGCCATTTGCGGACGGCGATCGCCAGCCAATCGGCGCTCGATGAGCACCACTCCGCTTCTGTTCGCGCCATTCCGCTCCGGCTCGGCCGCAGCGTCGATGCGATCGCGGCGCGGGGCAAGCGCGCGGTCGCGACCGCCTCCGCCGTCGGCCAGGGATCGCACCGCATCGGCAAGCGGATCGGTGACGCGGTCATGGCCCTGCAGATCGGCGACATCACCCGTCAGCGCATCGAACATGTCGACTATGCGCTGGGACTTCTCGACGAATTCCTGCCCCCGCTAAGCGTCGCGCAAGACGCCGGGCACGCCGGACAAGAGGCACTGATCGGGTTCTGCTGCCGGCTTCAAGCCGCTCAATTGACCGATATGGCGGATCAGTTCGATCACGAGGTTCAGCAGATCCTGAAATCGCTGCAAGAGCTGGCGGCCGATGCGCGCGAGATCCCCCGCCTGGGCAGCGACACGTTCGGCGCGTCCGGCGAGCGCCGGGGAACCTTCCTGGGCGAGCTGGAGGAAGAAGTCAGCGATATCGGCACACTCCTCACCGGCTTCCGCTCGGCACGGCGTGACGCCGATCAGGCCGCGGCATCGGTGTCGGAAGCGACGACCCGCCTCGTCAGCCACATCAGCACGGTGCGATCACTGGAGGCGGATATCCGCCTCATGGGCCTCAACACGACCTTGAAATGCGGCCGGCTCGGCGATGTCGGCCGACCGCTCGGCATCATCGCCCAGGAACTTCGGCTATACGCCAACGAGATCGCCACGGAAGCGATCGACGTGATGACCGATCTCGACCAGGTCGTGGCGATCTCCGGCGCCCTGTCCGGTCGCGACCAGGACGGCAGAGCCGCCGACATCGCGTCGGTCGCCGATATCATGGCGCATTCGCTGTCCGGGCTGTCGGCGGTCGGGCAAAGCCTCGCGGATGCCTTGGGGACGCTCGAACATGATGGCGATGTCGTGGCCGGTCTGCTCCAGGAGACCGTCGCCCGGACCAACGTTCATCACGAGATCGGCCAGGTGCTGCGACAGGCCGCCGCCGACCTTACGAGCGTCGCGCCCAAGCCGGACTACGACCTCGCGAATGCCCCCGAAGCCGACCGTCTGGTCGAGCTGATCGCGCGCAGCTATACGATGGAGCGCGAGCGGAAGATTCTCAACCGGCATGCCCCGGGGCGATCGCACCGGAACGCCGCCGCGGCCCCACCACCGCGCGGCCCCGCCCCAGCGCCCGCCGAACTCGAAGACATCTTCTTCTAGCTCGCCTTCGACCTATTCAGCCGCGAGGTCGAGGCGCGAATCATAGATCGGCGCCGGCCCGCTGATGTCGACACCGATCCCCGACGTGATCTTGCGCACCAGGACTTTGCCCGATCCGGTGTGAAATCGGATCAGCAACCCGTTCTTGCCGCCGGTCCGCCGGCTTACCACCGGGATCGACTGGCAACGCAGCCATTCGATCGCGATCGCAACATTCTTGGTGCCGACGGTATCCCCGGCCTCGCCGAACGGCAGCACCGCGGCCCCGCCGAAGACCTTAGCGCGGAGATCTTCGATATCGCAACCCAACCGAAGCATCCGCGCGCGGAGCCGTTCGAGAGCGACGTCGCCGTAGCGCAGACTGTCTTCTCCCGCCGGATTGTACGGCAGGACGAAATGGTTCATCCCACCCGCCCGATGGTGGCGATCGAATAGGCAGACCGCGACGCAGGAGCCGAGAACGGTGCTGACCAAGGCCGGCGCGGTACCGCAATACAGCGTGCCGGGCGTCAGAAAAGCCTGGGGCGGCGGCTTGGCGCCGCGCGACGGACCGAGTGCCGCCGCGTTCACCGGTTGCCGGCCCGGATGATTTCCATAGGCAATAGGTCAAGCGGCAGGACCTTGTCGGCGGCACCGAGGGCGATGGCCTCCTTGGGCATGCCGAAGACCACCGAGGTGGCTTCATCCTGGGCGATGGTAAAGGCGCCGGCTTCCTTCATCTCGAGCAACCCGCGCGCGCCGTCGTCGCCCATGCCGGTCATGATGATGCCGACGGCGTTGGCGCCGGCATAGCGCGCCGCCGAGCGGAACAGGACATCGACCGAGGGGCGGTGACGCGACACCAGCGGGCCATCCTTGACCGAGACGTAATACCGCGCCCCGCTCCGTTGCAGCAGCATGTGCCGGTTGCCCGGTGCGATCAGCACCCGGCCACGCATCACCGTATCGCCGTCCGCCGCTTCCTTGACTTCCATGTCGCACAGACCGTCGAGCCGGCGGGCAAAGGCTTCGGTGAATTTCTCGGGCATATGCTGCACGATGACGATGCCTGGGCTCGCGGCCGGCAACGCTTCGAGCACCACCCTCAGGGATTCGGTGCCGCCGGTGGAGGCGCCGATGCAAATGACCGATTCCGTGGTTCGGGCCATGGCGTGATGCCCGGCGATCGGCGGTGGCAGGATGGCATCGGCGGTCAGCTTCTTTTCCGGGGGCAGCCGCTTTTCCGACCGGTCGGAACGGGCCATCTGACCCGGCAGCTGCTTCAGCCGGGCCCGTGCCGCGGCTTTCACCGCGTCGCAGATCCGGATCTTCGATTCCTGCAGGAACTGCGCGGTTCCGATCCGTGGCTTGAGGATGATCTCGACCGCGCCCGCCTCCCAGGCCTGCGACAGCGTCTCGGACCCCGATTCCGCCAGCGAGGAGCACACGACCACCGGAATCGGGCGCTGGGCCATCAGCTTGCGCAGGAAGGTGATGCCATCCATGCGCGGCATTTCGACATCGAGGGTGATGACGTCGGGGACTTCTTGCTGGATCCGGCGTGCCGCGACGAACGGGTCCGACGCGGTACCCATGACCTCGATCTCGGGATCGGATTGGAGAATCTCCGTCAGCGTCTGGCGGACCGAAGCGGAGTCGTCGACGATGAGGACACGGATCTTGCGGGTCATCGAGACGCTACTCGCGCCGGAACGCCGTGGTGCCGACCGGCTTCAACGGCAAGCCGAACCCCGCCAGCGACTCCGAATGCCCCAGGAACAAATAGCCGCCGGGCCGCAAATGGTCGCACAACCGCGTCAGAACCGCCTGCTGCGTCGGCTTGTCGAAATAGATCAGCATGTTCCGGCAAAAGACGACGTCCATATCGCGGTCGATCGGATAGGAAGCATCCATAAGGTTCAGCCGACCGAACTGAACCAGCCGGCGAAGCTCGGGGACGATGCGCACCAAACCGCGCGAGGCCTGCTTCGAGCGCAGCAGATAGCGCTTGCGCATGTCGAACGGGACGGGTTCGATCATCGCTTCCGGATAGATCGCCGTGGTCGCCGTCTCGAGCACGCGCGTCGAGATGTCGGTGGCCACGATGTTGATCCGGAAGCCGCAGAGCCGCTGGCTGGCGTCGGCGAGCACCATGGCCAAGGTATAGGGCTCAGCACCGATCGAACTCGCCGTGCTCCATACCTTGATTATAGTGTGCGGACCGGCGCGGCGGTCGGCGACGAGCTGGGGCAGCGCCACATCGGCGAGGAAGCGGAAATGCTCCGGCTCGCGGAAGAACTCCGTCTTGTTCGTGGTGACGACGTCGATCAGGTGAATGGTTTCGGCGGCCAGGCCGCCTTCATCGAACAGATGCCGGCAGTAATCCGTGAGATGCGCGGTACCGGTCGCCGCGACGCGCTTGCGCAACCGGCCCTCGACCATGGTCTTCTTGGTCTCGGGCATCTTGATGCCGCTGTAGTCGTGGATGAACGTCGCCAGACGTCGGAAGTCGCGCTGGCTCAGATGGTCGAGAGTGCCCGCCGTCATGTCCGCCCCCGACCCCTGACCGCCGGTCGCTCAATATTTCTCGAATTCGGCGTCATGGGCATCGCCGGCGCCATTGGCGAGGTTGAGGGCGAAGCCGTTCGCGTGGCCGTTGCGGGCCGCGATCGGTTTAGCAGCGGTTCTTATCGACCTGGGTGCTGTACCAACCCGTTTCGGGGCGGCGATCCGGGCGACCGGGCTGGCCGGCCGGTGCCGCGCCGCCACGGCCGTCCCGCCGCCCGCCGCGTCGACCCGGAAATACGCGATGCTCGCCTGCAGCTGCTCGGATTGCGCCGCCAGCTCCTCCGAGGTCGCCGACATCTGCTCCGAGGCGCTCGCATTCTGCTGCGTCACCTTGTCGAGCTGCTGGATCGCCTGGTTGATCTGGTCGCC